>NZ_CP088953.1:2234166-2870833 GCF_021165935.1 Microbulbifer elongatus
TCTACGACGGCCAGCACTACCATCTGAAAAAAGACGGTACTTCCTTTACCCCGGCAGAATTCTGCGACCTGATGATCCAGTGGTGCGACAAGTACCCCATCATCTCAATCGAAGACCCTTTCGCCGATACCGATTTCGACAGCTGGAAGCGATTCACCGCGGAAGTGGGCAAGCGCGTACAGGTTATCGGTGACGACCTGTTTACCACCAACATCGAACGCATCCAGAACGGTATCGACAACCAGCTCGCCAACTCAGTTCTGATCAAACTCAACCAGATCGGCACCGTTTCCGAAACCATGGCGGCCATCGAAATGACGCAGAAAGCCGGCTGGCTCCCCGTCGTCTCCGCCCGCTCAGGAGAAACCGAAGACGCATTTATTGCTCATCTCGCTGTCGCGACCAATGCGGGTCAGCTCAAAGTGGGTTCCTTTGCCCGCAGTGAGCGGATGGTGAAATGGAATGAGGTACTGCGGATTGAGCGGAGCCTGGGTAACCGGGCGCGGTTTGTTGGGGCGGAACTTTACCGGATCATTTTCTCCTGAATGTTTCTCGAAAAGGCCGGAGCGAATTATCGCTCCGGCCTCTTGCTTTTCAGGCTGTTAGTTACTCAGCGTAAACTTGTCGAGATTCCACTGCCAGTCGTGCGTGCCTGCCCCATAAAGTCTCACAGTATGAGCGCCGGCTTTGAGATAAACCGTACCTCCGCTTAATGGTTGGAAATTGTCCCAGCCAGCATTAGGTATCGCTGTCTGTGTCTTGTTACTCCAGGTTCCACTTTCATTGACAAGGAAGTCAATACGCCCACCGGTAATGCCACTACTGATGTTATACGTAATACTGTAGATGCGATCTTCAGGCACGGTGACGGTGTAGTCTACATAGTCTTCGCGATTCACGTAATTGATCGCTGTAGTAGCCCCAGTTGTGTAGGTGCTTATGGCTTGCGATTGGCCATCTGAAAAATGGCCTCCAACGTTATCGAAATCCTCCGCCTCTTTCTCGATATCAATACTCCCGTTGCCGGAATCACCTCCATCGGTATCTGGCACGGGTTTATAGAAACGCACCCAGTCCACCAGGAATTTGTTTCGGCTGGGGTCTGCCAGCTCTTCATCGGTGGGGGGCGCGGTACCCTGGGCATCGCGCCAGGGTTGGTGTTCGGCATCAAAGATGACCTGCATGGGTTTGCTGAGGCCGGATCCCCCCGTATAGCCGTAGGGGTCAATCATGTCCTGGCCGGATACGGTGCGTACGTGCTCGCCGTTTACGTAGTATTCCAGGGTCCAGGGGTCAATCCAGTAAACACCAATACGGAAAAATTGGTCGCGCCAGGTGCCGCCATTGGGGTTGGGGTACCAGCTGCCGGCGTCTTTGGGCTGGTAGTCCTGGAAGGGTTCGCGGATAAACACGTGATGGCTCAGGTGGAGGCGCTCATCGAACCAGGTCTCGCTGGGGCGGTCGCTGCCGTAGGACTCCAGTACGTCGATTTCCTGGGTGGAGTCGGCGCTCAGCAGCCAGAAGGCGTTGGCCAGGGTGAGATTGGTGATCTTGGTGCGCGCTTCCATGTACAGCGGGTAGGTCAGGCTCTCCTTGGAATGAATCGCTCCGGTGTAGACCTTGATGGTGCCGGGCTTGCGGGTGGCCTTGATCACCAGGTTGCCGTCCTCCACGGAGGAGTTGGGGGCGTGGTATTCGGTTTCGCCGGGGCCGAGCCAGGGGTTGATAAAGCCTTCGCTCCAGCGCTCGAAGAAGGTGGTGCTCTTACCGGAAGCCGGTGCTGCGTAGTTGAAATCGTCAGAGAGTGGGTGCAGTTCCCACGTGTTGCCGGGCCCTGCATCGGCCGGAACCGGAATGCCGTCCCAGTCGGCGGCCATCAGAGGGGTACTAAACATGAGCGCCGCCAGGGCGCACTGAGTGGTTTTCATCACTTTGCTCCATACGCTCAATCCGTTCCTGGACGAGCGCGTTATTGTTATATCGGAGCAGTTAGGTTACTGTTAATTGTTAACAATTTAAAGCGGTCAATGACTACGCGGTGCGGATTGGGGAGTCGTTCGCATTTTCGGGTATCCAGAGCCGTATTGGTCGGACACAACGCCGGCCAATAGCACCAACCAATAACAGCGACGATGCAGCAGCGGTATGAAAGCAGCCAATAAATTCGGAGTTCTCGCGCTGATCTTTATCAGTGTGGTGATCAACTATATGGACCGCACCAATATTTCGGTGGCGGCCAATGCGACTTCTCAGGACCTGAGCCTTACCCCGGTTCAGATGGGGATCATCTTTTCCGCTTTCGCCTGGACTTATTCCATCATGCAGATTCCCGGTGGGATGATCGTGGATGTGGTGAAGGTGCGGATTCTGTATCCGTTTATCCTGGTAGCCTGGTCGTTGGCGACCATCGTGCAGGGGCTGGTCAGTTCACTGGCGGCGATGGTGGGATGCCGTATGGCAATCGGCTTTTTCGAGGCGCCATCGTATCCCGCCAATAACAAGATCGTTACCCAATGGTTTTCTCGGCAGGAGCGGGCTAGCGCGATTGCCGTATACACCTCTGGTCAGTTTATTGGTCTGGCCTTTCTGATGCCGGTGCTGGCCCTGATTCAGGAGTGGTTTGGTTGGCGCGGGCTGTTTATTGTCTCCGGTGTGATCGGCATTATGTGGGCGGCGATCTGGTACTGGCTGTATCGTGAGCCCGGGAGTGAGGATAGCGGTACGATCAGGGATGAGAAGGGGCAGAAGTCACCGGTAAGGGAGAGCAGAGATACACCGGCGGCGGTCAGCTGGGACAATATCCGTCTGGCATTCTCCAGCCGCAAGCTCTGGGGTATTTATATCGGGCAGTTTTGCCTCGGCAGCACCTTGATCTTCTTTCTTACCTGGTTCCCGACCTATCTCGCCGAATACCGGGGAATGGGAGATCTTAAAACCGGTTTACTGGCATCGGTGCCGTTTCTGGCGGCTTTTTGCGGGGTGTTGCTTTCCGGGTTTACCTCGGACTGGCTGGTGCGGCGTGGCTTCTCGAACGAGTTTGCGCGCAAGACACCGGTGATTCTAGGCCTGCTACTTTCCGGCTCCGTGATTGGTGCTAACTATGTGGACTCGATTGCCGCCGTTACCTTTTTCCTATCCCTTGCCTTCTTCGGCAACGGTCTCGCCTCTATCAACTGGGTATTTGTTTCCCTGATCGCCCCGAAGCAAATGGTCGGTTTGGTGGGAGGCTGCTTCAACTTTATCGGTGGTCTCTCCGCCGTAACCATCCCCGTAGCCATCGGCTTCCTGGTGCAGGATGGTGATTTCCGCCCCGCGCTGGCCCTGATCGGAGCCCTGGCACTGCTGGGGCTGTGCGCCTATGTGTTTCTGGTTGGGAAGATTGAAGAAATTCCCATGCAGCGCCCAAATCAAAACCCTGATCTCGAAGATGCCAAGCCTTCAGCTTGACCCCTCTACCTGAAAATATTGATGAGTCGATTTATGAACTTCCCGATAAAGCAACTTTCAGCCGCTGTTTTTCTTGCAACCCTGATCAGTGGTTGTGGCGATGATGCCCGTTCCAACGCTACAGAGTCGGCTACGGAAAATACACAAGCGTCCGAGAAAGGTGGCGATGCTAAATCCCTGTGGACGTTTGAACAGGGCCAGGTGCCAGCTGCAATACAGCTTGAGAATGCGGATGCCCGTGTGATTGATGGGGAGACTGGCAAGGCGCTGGAAGTGCAGCTGCGCACCAAAACCCAGTACTCGGCGAATCTTACCTTCGCCCCTGAGCAGCTGTGGGACTGGAGCGGGCTGGGGAATTTTGCCTTTGCCCTGGATATTGCCAATCCGAAGGCCTCTTCGGTGCACCTGTACGTTACCGCGACGGATAAAAACGGTAAGGCGCACAATCGCAGCTTCGCGGTGCCAGAAAATTCCAGCGGCACCTATTTTATGGAGTTGAAAGGGCCGGATCTGACGGTGGAGACCGGGATTCGTTCCAATCCACCCAGCTGGGACTCCGAGTTTCAGGACATGATCTACCGCTGGGGTGATAAGCAGTTGGATGTCAGTGCGATTGAGAGCATCGCCTTTACGGTTACCGGCGTACTTGAAGACAAGACCCTGGTGATCGACAACGTACGGTTGATTCAGCCCAAATCTCTGGATAAAGACTACCTCAAGGGGCTGGTGGATGAGTTTGGCCAGAACGATAAGCTGGATTTCGCCAACAAGGTGGAATCCCTTGAGGAATTGCGTGCAATCTCCGCAGAAGAGCAATCACAGCTGCGTAAAACACCGATGGATGGCCGCTCCCGCTTCGGCGGCTGGGCAGAAGGGCCAAAGCTGGAAGCTACCGGCTATTTCCGCACAGAAAAAGTGAATGGCAAATGGGCCCTGGTAGATCCGGAGGGCCATCTGTTTTTCTCCACCGGCATTGCCAACGTGCGCCTGGCCAATACCTCCACCATTACCGGATATGACTTTGACAAAGCCAGAGTTCCCCAACGCACCCCCGGCGACCTGACGCCAGAGGATTCTCTTGGTCTTAACCGCGTGCCCGACGCGGCCATTCCGACGCGCCATATCAGCTCGCCTCTGCGTGCGGAGATGTTTACCTGGTTGCCGGAGTACGATGAGCCCCTGGGACAGAACTTTGGCTATCGCCGCGAAGTGCACACCGGCGTTATTGAACACGGTGAAACGTTTAGTTTTTACCGGGCCAATTTACAGCGCAAATACGATATTGCCGATGAAGAACGGTTGATGGCGAAGTGGCGGGAGACTACGGTTGATCGCATGCTGAGCTGGGGATTCACTTCCTTCGGTAACTGGGTTGACCCTGCCTACTATCAGATGAATCGAATTCCGTATTTTGCCAACGGCTGGATTATCGGCAACTTCAAAACCGTGAGCAGCGGCAATGATTACTGGAGCCCGCTGCCGGATCCGTTTGATCCGCTGTTCAAAGAGCGCGCCTATATTACGGCCGAGCAGATTGCCAAAGAGGTCGCAAACAACCCCTGGTGCGTGGGTGTATTTGTGGACAACGAAAAGAGCTGGGGGCAGGAGGGTTCCACCGCTTCCCAGTACGGCGTTGTGATCAATACCCTGGGCCGCGCAGCGGGTGAAAGCCCGACCAAGGCGCAGTTTGTGCAACTGATGCAGGATAAGTATGGCGAAATCGACGAGCTGAATAGTGCCTGGAATATTCAGCTGGCGGATTGGGACAGCTTTGCAAACGGTGTGGCGCTGACCGACTTCAACGATGCCATGGTCGAAGACTTCTCCAGCATGCTGGAGCATTACACCGGTCAGTACTTCAAGATCGTGCGGGAAGCCGTCAAGCACTATATGCCCAATCATATGTATCTGGGCGCACGTTTTGCCGACTGGGGAATGACGCCGGAGGTGCGCAGCGCTGCGGCGAAATATGCGGATGTGGTGAGTTACAACTACTACAAGGAAGGCGTCAGCGATAAGTTCTGGCATTTTCTGGAAGAAATCGACCGCCCCTCCATTATTGGTGAGTTCCACAATGGCGCACTGGATTCCGGCCTGCTGAACCCGGGTCTGATCCACGCCAGCTCCCAGGCCGATCGCGGCAAGAAATTCGCCGAGTATATGAACAGCGTGATCGACAACCCGTATTTTGTTGGCGCGCACTGGTTCCAGTACATTGACTCTCCTCTGACCGGCCGTGCCTACGATGGGGAAAACTATAACGTGGGCTTTGTGTCTGTTACCGACATCCCTTATGAGCCGCTGGTGGAAGCGGTCAAGGAAGTGAACGAGAACCTGTACCAGCGGCGCTTCGGGAAAACGGCGGGTTCCAGCAACGAGGCCAATTGATCATGAAGCGATTTCCGGCTTTGCGCCTGCCTCTTGTAGCCCTTGCGTTCATTGGTTCCAGTTGTGCTTGGGCGGATGTGCATTTCACGGAAGTCAGTGAGCAGCAGGGGCTGAATACCGAACCGACCTGGAAATACGGCGGCCCTGCTGTTTCGGATCTGAACGGTGATGGCCGTTATGAATTGTTGCTGAGCAATCATGACAAGGTGCCTGCACAACTATTCTGGGGCGGGGCTGATGGACGCTACCGCGAGCACGATTCACCGCTTATGCGCTGGGACGTGCACGGTATTGCCGCCGGTGACTATGACGGGGATGGCGACCAGGATGTAGCGGTCGCACTCGGCGGCGGCAACGGCACCAGCCCGCAGCCGCCGCGCATCCTGAAAAATAATGAGGGTGTGTTCGACGATATCACCGTCGGTAGCGGTATCGAAAACATGGGCGCCCGCGGGCGCTCGTTACGCTGGGTCGATATGGACCTGGATGGGGATCTGGACCTGTTGCAGATCAACGCGGTCATGCTGCCCGGCGAAAAAGGCCCGCGCAATATCCTGTTCGAAAATGTGGGCGAGGATCAGTTTCGCTACCGTCCCGCACCGGCGTTCGAGCAACTGGAGGCCGAGCGGGTTCTGGTTACGGATTTCAATGGCGATCATGTTGATGACCTGATCGCCTTCTCGCCACTAAGTCTGTGGGCCGGCGAAGGCCAGTTCGGGTTCCGCGATGTCACCGAGCAGTGGTTGCCTGAGGGTACGGACCGGGAATACGTGATGGCGGTAGCCGAGGCCGATATCGACAACGATGGCGACCTGGACTATTACCTGGCCCGCGGCAAAACCTATTACCAGATCGCCAACAACGCGGTGTCATTTGATTCTGCCAGTGGACGCCTGGATCTGCGCGATGAAGGTAATCGCAGCCACGACGGGATCACTTTCTACAGTGATGGATCTCTGCAGCTCAATGAATTTTTTCATTGGCAGCGGGGGCAGGAAATTACTCTGCCGGTGCATCTCGGCGCGAATGGGGAAACTCTGGCTACCCCAGCGGGTAAATCCCTGGTGACCGTGTCACCAGAGAAGGCGCAGGGCTTTCGCGCAGAATTGAGCGAAAATGGCTGGCATCTCGGCGTGGTGGAGCAACCCGATTCCCGGGCGACAGGCAATGGCCCTTACCAGTGGCGTCTGGAGTGGCTGTTAAACGGTGATCTCGCCTGGGATATCCGCGCCAGTGTACATGGCGTCAAGCAGATAGCACCTGACTGGACGCCCCAGGCGCTGGGTGTTGCCGATATCCTATTGCGCAACGATGGCCGGGGTTTTACCGACATCAGCGACCGTCTTCCCCCACTAACTGCCGACAATAACTGGGGCGTGACCACCGGGGATCTCGACAATAACGGCTACGCCGATTTTTTTGTGTACCGCTTCGGCGAATTGCACCGCCGGGTAGAAGATCTTTTGTTGTTAAATCAGGATGGCAATTCTTTCCGGCAGGCATCCAGTCACGGCGGCACCGTTCTGGGCCAGTCCGGTCACGGCGACATGGGCGCGGTGTTTGATTTCGATCAGGATGGTGACCTGGATCTGCTCAGTGGGGACGACGATCAGGGGCGCTGGCATCTGTTTGAGAATGCGCTGAATCCTCATGAATCTGAATCCCCGGAGAATAACTACCTGCAAGTACGCGTCGGCTACTCGGCCAAGGGTACCGACCCGAAGGGAGCCGAGGTTTCCGTAACCAGCCCCCACCGGCGCTATCAGCGAATCGGTGCGGGCAGTGCCACCCACTCTCAGGGTCAGCTAGATGTTGCGCATTTTGGCCTTGAGCGGAGCCGCGATCCGGTGGATATTCATGTGCGATGGCGGGATGGAACAGAGGCGATACTGCGCGGCCTTGCTGTCAATCAACGGGTATTCATAAGCGGCGACAGCGATAGAGCTAAAAGCGCCACTGCAAGCGGTGCGCCCCCTCGCAGTGTCGATTTTAATTTTGGCTGGAAATTCCGTTTGCAGGATGACGAGAACTTCCGTAAACCCGAATACGATGACAGCCAGTGGCGCGACCTGCGCCTGCCGCACGACTGGAGTATCGAGCACGACTTCGACCCGGCACTGAACGGCGCCACCGCCTATTTGCCCGGCGGCATCGGCTGGTACCGAAAAACCTTTACCACGCCCGAACACGCCGAAGGAAAAGTCACCTATCTGAATTTTGACGGAATCTACAATCACTCGGAAATCTGGCTCAATGGTGTGAAGATCGGCGGGCGCATCAATGGGTACACGCCGTTTAGCCTCGATCTCACCGAACACCTGGCCCCGGCGGGGCAAGACAATGTTGTCGCAGTACGGGTGGATCGCAGCCGTTATATCGATAGCCGCTGGTACACCGGATCGGGTATCTACCGCAGTGTAAAGCTGCTGACCGTAGACCCGCTGCATATTCCTGTATCCGGGGTATTTATCCAGACTCCGGAAATCAGTACAGATATGGCGCAGGTTAGTGTCCAGGTAGATATCGTCAATAAATCAGAGGCGCAGCCCTTTTTGGTTGAGACGGAGATCTTCGACCAGATGGGCAAGGCGGTCGCTCGCAGCAGAACCCGAAAATCTCTGGCCGACCACAGCGACGGTACTGTTAACCTCCAACTTGAAGTCGCTGCCCCCAGTTTGTGGAGCCCGCAAACGCCGAATTTATATACGGCGGTAACCCGTGTGATACAAGGCGATCGTATTATTGATCAGGTGGAGAGCCGCTTCGGTATCCGTTCCCTGCGCTTTGACGCAAACGAAGGTTTTTTCCTGAACGGTGTCAATACGCCCATCAAGGGCGTAAACCTGCACCACGATGCGGGCGCAGTGGGTGTTGCGGTACCGAAGGATGTGTGGCGACGCCGCCTGGCAACATTGAAGACCGCTGGCACCAACGCTATTCGCACTGCCCACAACCCAGCCTCGGAAGAGTTCCTCGATCTGTGCGATGAGATGGGGTTTCTGGTACAGGCGGAAATCTTTGATGAGTGGGACAACCCGAAAGACAAGCGCCTGAATCAGTGGGAGCGGCACAGCGATTACATCAGCCGTGGCTATGCGGATTACTTCCAGCAAGAGGCCGAATCAGACCTGAGACTGGCCGTAAAGCGTGACCGCAACCACCCCTCCATCATTATGTGGAGCATCGGTAACGAGATCGAGTGGACCTATCCCCGTTACAAGGACGCCACCGGTTATTTCGACATGAACGCGTCGGGTAATTACTTTTACAACCCACCGTTTATTACCGAACAGGAAATCAAGGACCGCTTCCACGGTAGCGAAGAGGGTGAATATGTACTCGCCAAGACCGCGAACAAACTGTCTGGCTGGGTCAAAGAATTGGATACCAGCCGGCCGGTTACTGCGAACCTGATTCTGCCTTCTGTGAGCCATATTTCCGGTTATACCGACGCGCTGGATATCGTCGGCTATAGCTATCGCCGGGTGATCTACGACTACGGTCACCAGCGGTACCCCGAGAAAATGATTATGGGCACTGAAAACGTGGTGCAGTGGCATGAGTGGAAAGCGGTGGAAGAGCGCCCCTTTATTCCCGGTACCTTTCTGTGGACGGGAACGGACTATCTGGGAGAGGCCAATGGCGCCTGGCCACGCAAGGCGGTGCGCAGCGGCATGCTGGATGTAGCCGGTTTCGAGACGCCGGCCTATGACCTCTACCGCACTCTCTGGAACAGCGCACCTTATATCGCGATTACCTCGCAAACCGAGGAAAAATCGCTGTACCGTCGTGATGCTGATGGCGGTGTAGTGGAAAAGACTCCGGGCGCCTGGGCGCAGCGGGTGTGGGGCTGGCAAGACGTAAATCGTCATTGGAATTACCAGGACGGCGAGCCGGTTATCGTCGAGGTGCTAAGCAATTGTCCGGAAGTAGCCTTGTCACTGAATGGCGAACCCCTCGGGACGCGGGCCCTTGCGGATAGTCCGGACCGCCTGTTGAAGTGGGCGCTGCCATTCGTGAGCGGTCGCCTTAGAGCCCATGGCGTCAATGGCTGCGATGTGTCCGCGGAAGTCGAAACCACTGGCGGGCCAGCCGCGGTCGCGCTTTCACTGGATCGAGACACCTTACCGGTAGACGGTTACAGTGCCGCACATGTGACGGCAAAACTTGTGGATGACCAGGGCAGACCTGTACGTCACCAGGATAGGCGAATTGAGTTCGAGCTCGCAGATGGACTTGAGCTGCTGGGTACGGATAATGGCCGAACCTCCCGTATGACGGGGTACAAAAGTACAAAGCTGCGTACCAGTGAAGGTAAGGCGCTGTTGATTGTCCGTGGCCTTGTAGAAGAAGGCGAAATAGCACCAACCACAATCCGCCTGGATAAGGCAGTACAGGCGAAAATCATTGGGGAGGCTGGTGTCGATTAAAAATGGGTAGAGAACTTGAAGAACAATATAAATGGATTGTCCCGTCGCAAGCTGGTGTTTGGCATACTCTCCAGCGCACTCGGCGCATTGCCATTAAGCGCTGCAGCCAGAGCACTGTTAACGAATAGTCGCGTTACCACTAGTTCGATTAATAAAATGAATCGCGAGGAAGAAGAAGTGAGTGAGCATTCGCAGAATTCTGCCGAGCCTGGTCAGCCAGAGGTTTTCGATCAGCGCATCTGTAGTCTGGGGGAGGGGCCCTTGTGGCATCCACAGCGCAAAAACCTGTACTGGGTGGACTTGCTCAACAAGCGGGTACTGGCCAACGGTGCGGAAGGTGAACAGGCCTGGGAATTTGATGAGATGCCCTCTGCGATTGGCTGGGTGGATAAGGACCGGGTCATTGTGGCCTTTGAAAGTGGCCTGAACCTGCTGAATCTGGACAGCGGCGAGAAAACCCTCCTGTGTGCTCTGGAACCAGATCAACCTGGGAATCGAAGCAATGACGGACGGGCCGACCCCTGGGGTGGGTTCTGGATCGGTACCATGGGCAAGGAAGGGGAGCCGGAGCAGGGCAATCTGTACCGCTGGTACAAGGGCGAGTTGCGCCAGCTGGACAGCGGTATGACCGTGCCGAACGGTATCTGCTTTGATAGCGCGCGCAACCTCGGGTATTACGCAGATTCGGCCAGAGGTGTGATTTATCGGGTGCCGTTAAACGAAGCCGATGGTTGGTTGGCTGGGGAGCGTGAAGTCTTTCTCGACCTCAGTAAAGAGGGACTGACCCCCGATGGGGCGGTAATGGACGGCCAGGGGAATATGTGGTCCTCCCTGTGGGATGGTGCGCGTACCCAGTGCTTCACCCCGGAAGGCCTTGTAACCGGCGCTTTACAGGCACCGGTGACTCGCACCACATGCCCCGCCTTCGGCGGGGATGACTTTACCGATATGTATGTCACCACGGCAGCGGTCGGGCTGGAAGACAAACCCGGTGCGGCGGTCGCCAACGGTGTGACATTGGTGTATCGGAACGCGGTAAAAGGCCAGGCCGAACCGGCGGTGATTGTGTAGTCCGGTGTTCAACTCAGTCGGATCAGAATTAAATCTGAGCTCAATAAAATAGGCGTCTCTGCGAATTTGGGGGCCGCCTTTTTTCGTGAAAAACGTGTACGCTCAGTGGTTGCTTGAAGTCTCGGGCAATTTTGCCTTTCTAAAAGCATCAATCCGTTCCATGGCCTGCCCTTCAAACTCCCGCTTCAGCTGCCATCTGGGGCGCTCCAGCTGCAGCTCCCACTGGAATAATTTCTTGTATAGCGCGGCAACTTTGTCCGGATACTGCTGCGCAAGATTCTGGGCTTCGCTGACGTCTTCCGCCAGGTTGTAGAGCTCGGCGGGTCTGTCCGGGAAGCGCAGTAGTTTCCAGTCGCCATCGCGAATCGCCGCGCGGCTCTCCTTCCTCCAGTAGAGCGACTGGTGCGGTTTTCCGCTTGCCTCGCCACTGACGAAGGGCAGCAGGTTTACACCATCGATACCCTCCAGCGTGGAAGTCTGGCCCCCGGCGGCGGCATAAAATGTCGGTAACAGGTCCAGCAGGCTAATGGGGGCCGGAAAGGTCTGCTTTGCCGGAATCCGGCCGGGCCACTGCATCACAAATGGAACCCGGATACCGCCCTCCAGATGCGTGGCCTTGGTACCGCTCAAGGGGAAGTTGTTGGAAGCATTGTGATCCGTGGGGCCGCCGTTGTCGTTTGTGAATACGATCAGAGTATTGTCGATCAGCTTCTGTTGTTCCAATACGTCGAGCAGTTTCCCCACCCCTCTGTCCAGCGCCCGGGTCATGGCGGCGACTTTCTGTCGGTTGCCGGAAAGCTCGGGGAAGGCGGCCAGATCTTCTGGCAGCGCATCCATGGGCGCATGTACCGCGGTGTAGGATAGGTAGAGGAAGAAGGGCTCGCTTTTATTGCGCTCCACAAATGCGACCGCTTCATCCGTTAGCGCGTCGGTGAAGTATTTGGGTGTCTCGGCAAAGGAGCCGAAACCGCGCTCGAGGAAATCTTCCCGGCGGGAATTGGGGTTGCTCTCATTGAACGGGAAGTACGACCGGGCACCGCCGCGAAAGCCATAAAATTCGTCGAATCCCCGCTTGAGTGGGTGGAAACGATCGGCATTGCCCAAATGCCATTTGCCCAGGATGGCGCTGTGGTAGCCCAGTGGTTTGAGGTAGTCCGCGATGGTTTTTTCGTCCAGCGGCAGCCCCATATCGTCTCCGGTAGTGCCGCTGGCACTCATATAGCCCGGTACGTTGTTTTCCTCATAGCCAAAGCGTTGCTGGTATTTACCGGTGACCAAACCCGCTCGGGATGGTCCACACACCGCGGCACTTACATACGCCTGCGAAAAACGGGTACCGTTTTTTGCGATGCGGTCAATGTTCGGTGTCTGGAATACCTCACTGCCCTGGAAACTGAAATCCGCGTAGCCCGCGTCATCCGCGAGAATCAGAATAATATTGGGCTTTTGTACGGCCTGCGCCGTGACGGAAATCAGGATCAGCGCGATGAACGCGGACAGAACGCGCAGTGTGGCGAATAAGCCGCGACAGCCGCCGATATGGTTGTGGAAAGACATGAAAACCCCCAATGCTGAAAGATCGGGGGTAGTCTACCGCTATTTGTATATTGTTAACAAAGGCCTGGCGTGGTCGCATGAACTTCAAATGACCAGCTACGGGATGCGCGGGCTGGAACCGCCGGCGCCGTCCCTCTGTCCAGCAGTTCCCGCAGGCTGTCGCCGTTGCCAATCGCCGGCTCCAGCACCAGATTGAAATAGGGCGCGCCGCCATCGCCGGCCCAGCCCCGGTAGTTGAGCCACAGGGCGATATGGGGCACTTCCGACGGTGGCAATACAAAATGCAGCGCCTCACCGGTTGCCGGGTTTTCCAGCCCGGCTATGGCCGGCGAATTGCCGCTGGTGCAGTCGGATAGGTTCTGATGGGAAAGTAACTTAGTGGCGTATCCGCTATTGGTATCCGGGTCTGGAATAATCGACATATCGGTACCGTTCGGGGTTAGTGGCCAGCGGAACTGGTCGCCAGTGGTCAGTGGGGCATTGTCGCTGGCGTAGGAACAGTACAAATGGTGGCTATCTGGCAAGCGCAGCTGCATACCAGGAGTGATGGCAAGCGCTGGGTGCATACACCAACTGAATGGAACCGGGCTGTCACTCAGGTTTTCGACACGGTATTCGAACCGGAGTGTACCGCTGTCCGGGGCGAGCAGCAGGCGGCGCTCGAAAGTTACCGGTAGTGTCTGGCACAGTTGTCTGAGTGTCAGTGTTGCGGTGCCATCGCTGTTCACGACACTCTCTTGAAGTGTCCACGGGCGGCCGTAGAGTTCGCCATGGTCGGGCAGGGGGTGACCGGCCCGGTCGCCTGCGTTCGCTGGCAGTTCGCAGGCATCTACGCTGGGGAAGCATTCGTCGATGCCCCCGGTATCGTGCTGGCGTGTGTAGCTGTGGTCCAGCTGCGCGGGCTGATGAGGAGCTCGTTCACTTTTCCACAGCCATTCGGTCTGCAGCGCCCGGCCGGAGCGCAGACTGATAATTTTGCCACCCAGGTCTGGGGCGATGTCCAGGGATAGAAACCGGTTTTTAAGTCGAAATACTGAAAAGTTTTCGCCATTCAGGTGTTCAATGGTTGCTGTGGGGTTTGCCATGGGTTTCACAGGTGAATCAAACAATAAATCAGAATTGCACTTTTCGAGGGGTAGTGCAAAAAAATGGCAGCCGGTTGGCTGCCATTTTCGGTCACCAATGAGAATATTGGTGATTGAAGGGATTGCAACTTACTGGGTGACAGTGATCGAATAAGTGGCTGTTTTCCCCTTGTTTTTGGTTTTGACGGTAATGGTTGCTGAACCGGCTTTCTTGCCGACCACGACCCCGGAGGAATTTACCGTTGCGACGAGAGGGTCACTGGTGGAGAACACCACGCTTTTGTTGGAGGCGCAGGCTGGTGCGACCATCGGATTGAGTGTGACAGACTGACCCCTACGCAAAGTACCGGAATTTGGGTTCAGGCTGACTCCGGTTACCGCCACCCAGCCCCCATCGCAGGTTTCACCGCCGCTGGAGCTGCTTGATGAGCCGCCTGAAGAACTGCTGGACGAACTACTGGACGATCCACCGGACGAACTGCCACTAACGGCACTCACGGACAGGTTGGCCGTCGCCTGAAAACCCCCATCGTCGGTGGTGACGGTAACGGTCGTGTTACCGGCAGCATTGGCCCGCGCCAGGCCCTGCTGATTAACGCTCGCCACGCCGGCGTTGCTGGACTGCCAGCTTACCCCTTTATTGGCGGCACTGACCGGATAGACGGTGGCGCTAAGCTGAGTGGTCTCGCCCACTTCGAGTTCGCTATCGCCCGCCGCGACGGAAACGCCAGTTACCGCAACTGGCACCTCGTCTCCCACAATATTGACTGGCTGGATGCCGCCCAGCTGGAACACGTCGCTACCGTTGGAGGAGCGGAATACTGGCGCCAGTGCGTAGTAGTGACCGTCTGGCAGGTGTTCAACCGGCGTTACTCCGCTCAGGTCCAGGCTGAGGGTCGTCTGACCACCGTAGCGTTTTTCTTCGGTCGTGACCGATGCGTCGTTAGCGCTCGCGGCGATCTTTACAAAACCATCCGCATTTTTTTCCACCAGATTGACGGTAATACCGTTGTACTGACCGCCCACCACGTGATGGTTGCTGCCGCCGTGGTAGTTCACCACCACATCCAGGGTGCCGTCGTTACTGTAACTGGTAGAAAGGTATTTACTTTTGTCGTCTACCCAGATGGACGGCAGTACCTCCCAGGTTTTCACGTAGTCCACCTGCATGGTGGCGTCTTCCGGGAAACCCTCGGAAGTAACCGTGTTGGGGTTGGGATCTGCGCGGTTGCAGGCGCTGTTAAAGTAAATGAACTGGCGGCGCAGGCCCATGGAGAAAATGACATGCATGGGGCGGTGCCAGAATAGGTTTGGCTTCTCGCCGATCAATTCTCCGTCCACGTACCAGCGGATAACGTCCCGGCGGTTCTCTACCGCGTAGGTGTGGAAGTCTTCGGACGGGTCAAAGGGGGCTTCAAACTTGAGCAGCTGTGCTTCCGGATAGGGTTTGGGGCGGCGCCAGTAGGTGTTGCCATTTTGACCCACGATGCGAGCGTGCAGGTTGTGGTCCATTACGTTGATCGGGTCGGCGTCATGTGGGCCGGGGCCATACCAGTCCGCCTGTTGCAGCTCGACAATATCAATTTCACTGTAATCTACGCTGCCCGGGACGTTGCGGTCGGGGTAGGGGTGGCCGTCACTGTACAGCCAGAACGCCGGGCTCAGCCCAGGGAATACCTTGACCCCTTTGAGGCTGGCTTCGTAGTAACCGTACACGCCGTCATTGGTGGACTTTACCGCACCGGATTTGTAGTAGAGCTCGCGCTGGACGGTAGCGCCGCCCTGACACACATCGCGGAAAGGCCGCGTGTGGGTCTCTTGGGTGACCTCGATATTCAGTTTTCCGTCCGCCACATAGGCGTTGTCGCTATCAAAGGTCCAGGCGCCGATCACCAGGTCGTTGGGATCGTTGATCCATTTGCTGGTGTCGAGGCTGTTGCCATTGAAGTCGTCGGTGCGGTTGCCGAGCTCCTGCCAACGGATTTCGCCTTCGACCGCGCCCACAGGGCGGACATTCTGCGCCTGTACGGCGGTGGTACCGGCGAGCAGCAGCGCAGCCAGTATTGGGGTGGTTTTCATAGAGGGTTCTCTTCGCTAGTCAACTTATTGTTGTGTCACACAACCCTGAGTCTTACAGCACTCTCAAGGTAAAACAAATGTAAACATATGATGTTGAGGCTTAACAAGGGATCCGGGCGCTGGGGCAAGGGAGGTGGCCGGAAATGCGAGGTAGTTCCCGCGTCTCGTACCTTGTTGCGGACGGGTACCGCCTTGCCAATATGGTACGTATTGCTTTGCTAAACATCATATGTTTGAATGCATCTAATGAATGGCGGTAGCGGGTCAAAACCCGGCATTGAGGTGTCTAACCATTCATTCGTCCATATGTAGGGCGTAGTGCGCTTAATAGGTACTCGCCCGATCCGGAAGCTGGCGGCACAGCAGGCTCCGGTGAAGGCGGAAGCGCGATGAAAATAATCCAGTATAAAAATGAGAGGGAAGACGTGAAGAATCAGAGCCCAAAGTCCATGCACAGCTTGCTGATGCTCGGTTGCTGCTCCGTAGCCACGCTTTTCAATGTCGCCATCGCACAAGAGGTGGAGACCAAGAAAAAATTCGATGAGACCAGCGCCCTGCAAGAAGTGGTTGTTACCGCTCAGAAACGCGAGCAGTCTGTTCAGGATGTTCCCGCATCCATGGAGGTTCTTTCAGGAGACCTGATTGAAGAACTCGGAGCGGATACTGGTTTCGATATTGTGAAATACCTGCCGGGCTTCGGCGTTGACGATAACAACGAAATCCGCACCACCACCCTGAAAACCCGCGGTATTGGTACTTTCACCAGCTCCATTGGTCTGCAATCGTCCAACCTGATCGTGGTTGACGGCGAAGTACTGCCGCGCCAGTCCATGATGAATCTGGCCATCGCTGACGTGGAGCGCGTTGAGGCACTGCGGGGCCCGCAGGGTACACTTTTCGGTCAGAATACTTCTACCGGCGTTATTCACTACGTGACTAAGCGTCCGCAAATCGGCGAGTTTTACGGTAGCGCCAAAGCCGAACTGACCGAATATAACGGTCGTCAGGTCAGCAGTGCGGTCAACTTGCCCATCAACGATAATTGGGCTGCGCGCATCAACGTGCAGCACGGCGAGCAGGACGGCTGGATCCGCAACGAATACCCGGGTGGCGAAGATGTGGGTGCGGAGGAAAAGTCCGGTATTCGCACGCAGTTCCTGTACGACAATGGCAATGACCTGAGCGCTCTGGTACGTATGGATTACTCCGAGCGCGACACCAACTGCTGTTCCATGGTTAAAACTGAGATTAGCCGCGAATACGGTCCAAAGCCGGTGGTGCGTATAGATGACGGCGTTGTGACTGCCGCCGCTTACAATGAAATTGATTCCGAGCCAGATTACAATGTTTTTGGTGAGCCGGTAACTGCGCGCAACCCGGAATCCAACTACGGGTCCGTTGAAAACGCCGGTCTTTCTGCGGAGGTCAACTACGATCTCGCCAACGGTATGTCTCTGAGCTACCTGGCCAGCTACCGCGACTTCGAGCTGAACAACAGCTCTGGCTTCTTTACCTTCAAGTTCCCGGTACACCGCGAACACTTCGGTGGTAACGAGTCCGTTGAGGTAATTCAGCAAGAATTGCGCATCAGCGATTTTGACAACGAAACCTTCAACTGGGTACTGGGTGCCTTCTTCCATGATACTGCCGGCCAGCGTTCAGAAATTACCGATGGCTGTGTGGGCGGCGGTGGCGCCAGCTCCCGTGGTGTGATTGAAGATGGGGTGATGACCGGTTGTGTAAGCAATGCGTCTGCATTGGCCTTCATCAACCATTACAACGAAACCGGTACGCAGGATCGCTCCCTGCTGGTTGCCGATCGCAACCTGTCCGCTGGTGACTTCACCGCAGACTTCACCAATACCGCGCTGTTCGGTCAGCTGGAATACCAGATTACCGATCGCCTGGATGCGACCCTGGGCTTCCGTGCCCTGCACGAGAAAGGTTCCGCCTCTTTCGACGCCCTGTGGCTGCGCCCGCCCACCGATGGCACCGGAATGGAAACCTTCGACGAAGTGTTGGCAATGTCCAAGTCTGACCCATCTCTGATCCGTAACGATCCGGAAGGTGCGAAGTTCTCCGACTCCAATACCGACTTTATTTATAAAGCGGTACTGGGATACGACTTCACCGACAACATTCGGGCCTATGTGAATTACTCCACTGGCTACAAAGGTCCTTCATACTTTGTAACCAGCAACACCAACCCGGCGGATGCCGAGTACTTCCCGACCCGTCCGGAACAGTCCACCAACTTTGAGGTAGGCGTGCGTTCACGCCTGCTGGACGACAAACTGCAATTCAACCTGACCTACTTCGATATGGCCGTGGAAGACTACCAGGTTCGCGCTCAGCGCCTGGTGGACGAAGCGTCTAACACCTACTTTGCCGGCTACGTGAATGCGGACGAAGTACGTTCCACCGGTTTCGAAGCGGATGCGGTGTACAAGCTGACTTCCGATCTGAAAGTGGTCGCCAGCTATGCCAACTACGAAGCAACCTACGAGGACTTTGCGGATACTCCGGTAAACTGCCCCGGTGGCACCCTGGCGGATCGCTGTAGCGTTGTCGGTGGTCGCAATGTGTTCGATCAAACCGGTTTGCCGGTTGAGAACAATGCACAGGAACAGGCGCTGGTGACGCTCAACTACAATCGCGAGATTGGCAGCACCGGTTGGGACGCGAATGTACGCACTGTATGGCGCTACGAAGGTGACTTCACTCCCTCCGCAAACATGATGGCACAAGAATTTGATCCAAACGCAGATTACGATGTGCTGGATCTCTACATCGGTGTCGGCAACGACAAGCTGCGTGGCAATCTGTTCGTGAAAAATGTCATGGACGAGAGCTACAACACCTTTAAGTTTGCCGATCAGTGGGGCAATCAGGCATTGTTCTATCCGCGTGATTACTCGCGTTACTTCGGTGCCAGCGTAACTTATATGTTCTGATCTCACAGGTCGTTGGATATGTAGTCTGCCCCTGGTACCCGCCCGAGTAACCCCAAAATTTGCTCGGGCGGTGTTCAGGGGCTTTTTTATAGTATTTGCGGTGATGAAATGAAAAAAATCCTGATGTTGTTGATGGCCGTAGTGCTCGCGCCTGCAGCCTGTGCGGATACCAAGAAAGCGGCACCTGTAAAAAGTGAGCGCCCCCCGAATATCGTACTGCTATTCGCCGATGATGCGGGCTATGAAGACTTCGGTTTCCAGGGAAGCCCGGTGATGAAAACACCACGCCTGGACGAAATTGCCGAAGGTGGTGTGCGATTCACGCAGGGCTATGTCTCCGATGCAACCTGTGGTCCCTCCCGCGCGGGCCTGATGACGGGCAAGTATCAGCAGCGCTTCGGTTACGAAGAAATTAACGTTCCCGGCTTCATGAGTGAGAACTCCGGCATCAAGGGTGCCGAAATGGGCCTGCCACTGGATCAGAAAACCATGGCGGACTACCTGAAAGATCGCGGCTACAAGACTGCGGTCTACGGAAAGTGGCACCTCGGAGATGCCGATCGATTCCACCCGACCAAGCGCGGCTTTGACGAATTTTACGGTTTCCGCGGTGGCGACCGCAGTTACTTCAAATATGATGGGGAAAACCCACTGGATAACGTGGTGGCCGCATTTGATAAGAAGCTGGAGCGTGGTTTTGGTCGCTATGAAGAGCACGATGGCTACCTGACCGACGTGTTGGCCGATGAAGCAGCACAGTTTATCGAGCAGAACCAGGACAGCCCCTTCTTTATCTATCTGGCGTTCAACGCGGTGCACACACCGATGGAAGCGCTGGAAGAAGATATGCAGCAGTTTCCGGAGCTCTCCGGCAAGCGCCGAGAACTGGCGGCAATGACACTCGCCATGGATCGCGCCACTGGTCGTGTGATGGATAAGCTGGAAGAGTTGGGTCTGGCGGAAAATACCATTGTGGTATTCACCAATGACAATGGCGGCCCTTCAGATAAGAATGGCTCCAGCAATTATCCCTTGGCGGGCACCAAGTCCAATCACCTGGAAGGGGGCTTACGCGTCCCCTTTATTATACGCTGGCCCGCGAGGTTGCCTGCTGGTGTGGATTACGAATATCCGGTTTCTACCCTCGATCTATTGCCGACTTTTTATGAGGCTGCAGGCGGTAGCGAATACGAGTCCCAGTTGGATGGCGTGAACCTTCTGCCTTACCTTACAGGTGAGAAAAAAGAACGCCCGCATCAGAAAATGTTCTGGAAAAAAGAGTCCCGCGCGGTGATTCGCGATGGTGACTGGAAGCTGATTCGTTTCCCGGACCGTCCGGCAGAGTTGTACAACCTGGCGGATGATATTGGCGAGCAGAACGACCTGGCATCGGCTGAGCCCGAGCGCGTGCGCAGTATGTTCAAAGACCTGTTCGAGTGGGAGCTGACCTTGGAGCGCCCGCTGTGGCTGCTCAAGCGAAAATACGAGAAATACGATATTGACCGCATGGATCAGTACCGGGTGCCAAAGCAACCCGACGCCTGAGGGCGTTTGTGACGTAGTCTGGCTCAGACGCTTCTTTAGACCCATTGCGGGTGCCTGGTGCACCCGCAATGACCATCCACGACCGTTCACCCCGGTGGTTCTACTGCTAAAGATCTACCTGGTATTCCCCCTCCTTCTGTAAAAATCCCGCCCCAAAATTTCAATTAACCAGCAGTACCTACCTGGTGCCTGCCTCAAGATACCTTCGGATCTGTCTGTCGGCTCTACGGATGCCTGTGACTGCCGCCGTCTGTTAGCGATGGTCAGCGTGGCGGCGCTTTACCAATAGTGCAGGTGAAAAGTGTGACCTGGATAGTGTCTCGAGCATTGAAAAATGTTTTCAGGGATGTATTGCCTATACAAACATCATATGTTTGAATAAGTCGTATGGGGTTGTGGTGCCGCTCTTCAACGGGTGGGTAGCTCAACAATAAGTAGGCCCGGCCCCAATCTGGCAATACTTGCTGCCTCAGTTAGCAACTAGAAAAACTATAAGATTTCTTTCTCAGATAGTCGGGGCCTTATGGGCTCTGTCTGCAGCCCCTTGAGTGGATGCGTATTCACTACGCGAGGGTGGCGTTGTGATCAATCTTCGTTTTTCCGGAACTGCAAATCTAAGTCGGCATGGTGCGTCAATCAGGTGCGTTGAAGAGCCTGTGAGCGGTATGCAGGGGTGTCAGCGTTAGCAGTCAATAAAACAACAATAGTGAAGGTGGAGAGATCAAATGAAGAATAGGTTTAAGCCACATGCGCTTTCGGTTGCGATCGTGGGGGTTATGGTCGCAGCGCCGGTTTTTGCTCAGGAAGAGGAATCTAAAGAGCTTAAAGAGCCAGCGGAGCAAAGTGAGAGCCTGGAAGAGGTTGCGGTTACCGGGTTCAGACAAACTGTAGAGCGTGCAGTGGATGCGAAGCGTCTCTCGGATGAGGTTTCCGACTCTATTTTCGCAGAAGATATCGGTAAATCTACAGACCAGAATATTGCCGATGCTCTGAATCGTATTACCGGTGTCAGCGTCACCGAGGAGGGCGGTGAAGGCGCGAGAATTTCAATCCGTGGTACCTCTTCCTATCAAAACCAGATTCAAATGAACGGCGTGGCATTGACCAGTGGTCTGAGTCCGCTGGGTGCCGGTGATACCGCGGATACCGCGGAGGCTGACCAGAGTGTCGACCTAAGCGCCTTTTCTTCTGACATCCTTTCTGCCATTCGCGTGATCAAAACCGCTACCGCTGACCAGGACGAGGGATCCCTGGGTGGCACGGTTATTCTGGAGACGGTTGCTCCACTGAGTCGTACTGATCGCGTATTGAATGGCTCGGTACAGAGTCGCTTTAATGAGTTTTCCGGTGAAGACGATTACCGTTATAACGCGAGCTATCTCGATCAGTTCTTCGATGACAAGCTCGGCGTGGTATTCACCGTGTCGGAAGATAATCAGATTTATCGTGAAGATCGCATGACCCACGACTGGGGTGACTCTATGGCAATGGTTTCCGATGCCGGCGGAGAAAGCGGTCTTCGGGCCATTGATAAGGAAACCGGCAAGGCCATTCGATATCTCAACGAAGATGGCAGCCTGCCCGAAGGTTTTGATCCTGAAACCGAAGTGGCGTTTGCCGATCCGGTTGAAGTACTTCGCCGCGATTCCATCCACCTTGCCCTGAGTCGCAATGAGCGCAAGCGTCAGACCGGAAACTTCGGTATCCAGTTCCGACCTTCCGATTTTACAGATATTCGCCTGGATACATCCTATACCAAGCAAACGGTCACTACTGACTACAATTCCATGCGCTATAACATGGGTTCGCAGGGTATGCAGCCGATCGATCGGACGGATTGGGCTGTGGTGAATACCGACAACAGCACGCTTGAGGCCATGCGCGGTGTGGCGCGAGGTGGCTGGATGAACCGTTCTCAGGGCGACACTGTTTCCGAAACCCTGGTTGCGTCGCTGAAACTGGATCAGCAGATCACCGACTCCCTGACCATGAATATCACCGCCGGTTACTCGAGTACCGATGAGAACACCGATGATTTCGTGAATATGGGGACGGAGACCTGGGGAACCATCGGCGTTGGGGCGGTTGAAAACAATGACCCCGACTTGAGTGAACCTACGGGGTATGACTGTTCGACGGGTGTATGTACTTTTTATAATGGCACAACCAATGCCACCTTTAATCCTGTGACCGGTAATGTCGTCAATGCAACGGGGCGATTTAATCCGACCGATCTCTACGCGAATCACCTGGGTAATACCAATATTCGGGATAACTACCAGACGGATACCAATAGCTCGGTATTTGTTGATTTTGACTGGGATGTCGATCGCTTTGGGCTTACCACCGTTGAGTTTGGTGCGAAATATGCCAACCGTGTAAAAGACGTTCACACACAAAACACCACCATCGGTCTGGGTTCCACCTTCAAAGATGGTGACGGCACCGACTACGCCTACGACGGACTTTCCTCTGTTCGTTTGATTGATATGAGCGCTTCAGAAGCTTTCCTATACAAAAACTTTGGTGAAAAGCTTGGAATTGATCGCTCCAACCCTGTGTTCAAGGGGTGGCCGATGATCGATCACGACAAGGCGTTTGAAGCCTTGCTCGGAAGGAAGCCGGGTTCCATCAGGGTTGATATTGACAATCGCGGTACCCGAAATATCGATACCGACACTTTTGCGGCGTATATCAAGTCCAGCTTTGAGGCGATGGATGGCCGTCTGCGTGGTAATGTCGGTCTTCGTTACGCCGAGGATAAAACCGAAGCGCGAGGCTATGCGGGTATGCAGTATTATCCAAACCCTCACGTTATTGACCTGTACGACCTGGCTCAGCGCGGCTTATTTAACGATAAAAACCCGGTGTGTCAGGAGCCTGATTGGACCGGTGGTCCGCAAGACAACGACCACCGCTATGAACCACAAAATTCCGGTCAGGATGGTGTGGACCAAAACTGCTTCTCTTGGCGCCTGAACTACGCGTATGACGTCAACAAACCGGAAACCCTGCCATACGACACCGAGAAGGGGGAGTGGGTTCACGAGGACGGTAAGGACTTCAACCGTATTGTTAACATTGAATACAATGACGACGGCACTATTAAAGGTGGTGTCGAAGGTTTCAATGAGGCAATGACGGAATTCTACGGAGGGGAATTCGATAACCCCAATGGCAGTGGTTCTTTCACAACCAATACCCAAAGCCATTGGTATTTTAACAATAATGGCGGTATGGAGCGTTGGTTAGACCGCAGTACGAACATTTACCGTTCGAATAGCGACACTAGCCTGAATACCCAGCAAAACTACATTCGTGCCTCTGAAATTTCAGACAAGGGTCTCTTCGATGTGCTGCTGCCAAGCCTGAACTTGAGTTATCAGATCAACGATGAGTTGATTGGACGTTTTGCTGCATCCAAGACCATGACCCGTCCACGATTTGACAGCTTGAACCCAAGTCTGCAGGTCAACGAGAACAACTGGAACGAGTATGCAACCGGCACTGCGGGTAACACCCAGTTGCAGAACCTTGAATCGATTAACCTGGATTTTTCGCTGGAATGGTATTTTGGTGAGGGCAACAACCTGTCTGCCACTGTTTTCCATAAGGATATGAAAGACACCGAAATAACCGTTGAAACGCCTTATTTTATTAAGGATGCGCGCGGAGATTACGATCTCGAAGATGCTGACCTCTTGATTGAGCCGGTCGGTGTTCCTGGAGAAAGTGCTGCGGGAGGGGAAACCTGTTTGCCACGCCGGCATATTGCGGGTTGGCAAACACAAAATATGCAAATCGAGTGCCGGGCAGCCCGTATTCAACAGGTTCAGAACGGTGGCGGCGCTTCCATTACCGGTCTGGAGCTAAATTACACCCATATGTACGACTTCCTGCCCGGCATCTGGTCCAACTTGGGAGTTCAAGCGAACTATACCTTCCAGGATGCACTGCAAGACGAAGTTGCTCTAGCTACCACCGGTCGCGTAATAGCGCCTAAATCTCTTGAAGATACGCCGCGGCATTCTGGAAACCTGACTGTATTCTGGGAAGGGGATCGTCTGAGCCTGCGATTGGCAAACAGCTATGTCGGCACTCAGGCTGTGGATCACGGGCAAATCGGCACATCCATTTGGCAAGAGAGCTACAACCGTCTGGACTTCAGCTCTAGCTACTTCGTCAACGATAACGTGACCATTACTTTCCAGGCCACGAACCTCGGTGATGAAGGCCGTCGTACTTTTGTTACCGCCCGGGATATGCTGTTGGCAGACGGTAGCTATTGGGATGAGGGTGATGCGGTTACTGATAGCGTTAATACAAGCCGTACCGTGAACGAGTGGAACTTTGGTCGAGTGTTCCGCTTGGGTGCGCGGATGAACTTCTAATCCATTCAAATAATAAATCTAATACTGATTTCGCCACTTTCTCTATGAGACATAGCGGGAGTGGTCGAAATGGAGAGAAAATATGAAACCTAGAATTCTGAAAAGTGTAGCCATGATGGCTCCGGTTATTGCTCTGATGGGGGGCTGTAAAGCTGATAGAGGTCAGGACTTTGTTGGTGATGGCGATCAGCCGATCGTATTCAGTGATGATGCGCTGAATGTTGTGGTAAACGAGGATGAAGGTGTGATCATCATCGATTTACCCCAGGGCGCGACAGTAGGTGGCGATCCACTTTCTACACAGAGCGGCGTGGGTGTAAGTCAGGTCAGTTTCGCCCAGGACACCATCATCTGGGACCCTAGCGCCGAGAATAATGATCAGCCTATGTATGGTCTGCCAGTTCCCACTGTAGTAGAAAATGGTAAACAAGTTACGCCGTTTTTGCTGGAAGGGAATCAGATGCTGGTCGATCTTGGGGGGTTCGATGACAGACTGGTTTCATGTTCTGATTTTACCCCGGGTGAGAGTGTTAACCCGTGGCCACGTCCGGCTCATACTTACACCATTACCTATAATATCCTGCATGGTGGTGAGCCGGTTACCAGAACCCTTAATCTGACGATTAACGGCGTGGTATCGATGATTGAAGAGATTGATGTGCAAAATCTATCTGTTCGAGTTGATGAATCCACTAGCGCTTCGGTTAGCTTTTCGCCTCAAGTCGCTTGTGATAAAGAATTGCGGTACGAAATTGCTGACGAATCTGTAGCTACCGTGGACGATGAGGGGAACGTTACGGGAGTGGAAGTAGGTACAACGGAACTTACAGTTTGGAACCCAGAGACTAATATCTCAGCGACGGTAGATGTAACTGTGAATTCCACCTTCCAGATTAATGTCGCCAATGCCGATGGCCCACGGGATGCACTGGTAAAGGAAATTCCTGCATGTACCCATGGTGGCCTGCACGTGGTGCCGGTTCCGTCACTTGGCGAGACATTGAACGGTGTCTATCAGTATAGCTGGAGTACTGAAGAAGAGAGTCTTCTCACTCTGCTTGATTTGGTTCCGGATGCCGATTCCGAAAATGGTGAGTGGGCAATTATTCAGGTTGGCGATGGCGATAAGAATCCGATCAGTAATGTCGCCCAGAGCGCGGAGGCGATTACCGTTGCCTATGAGTCCGGTGAAACGACTACTCCGAAAGAGGCTATAGAGCAGCTATCGGTGTCTGCAAGTGTCGTACCCAACAAGGCCTGCCTGAAAGCCAATTATGACGATAATGCCTCCAACTGGGATCACACGTTTGAACACAGTTTCCCAGGCAATGGATACAATGTCTATGTATCGGGGACTTTCGATCAGGCGACGGGGGATCCCATTTTCGGTAGCTCCCTGCGTGTGACTGCGACTGAAGACGGCAACACTGCCGGTGTTGTTAAGACCAACTGGACCAATGGTAACGCCGCCTTCGACATGTGGGGCTCTTACTATGGTGTTGGTACCCGGGGGCACGGTGTTGAATTCGGTGTTTCCATGTGGGTCAAGCTTGAGCAGCCGCGCGAAGGCGTAAAAGTGCACTTCAATCTCGCTCCTTGGCATGACAGCCGTAACGCCAACGCCAACAAAACCGCAGGCAGTTTCCCCAACGCTGAAAAAACCGGGTCTGACTTTGCTGCGGAACTGGCGCCGACCACCGCCTGGCAGCTTGTTAACCTGGTGAATCGTAACCATACAGAAGATGAAGGCGATGATTCTCCTACCTATACGATCCCAACAACCTGGGCGATTGATGGAACGGCGAATACCACGGTGATGCCTTACATCTATGCAACGGGTTTGAAGACCGGCGATCAGATTCTGTTTGATGATATTGCTGTCATGGAGAAACAACAGGCGAGTGAGTAGTATCCTGACCTGAGGAACCTCTGAATGGCTGCCGTACGAATTGTACGGTGGCTATTTTTTTGAATTATCGGATGAGGTGATTTTTCAATGAAGAATTTTATTTTTTCCTTTCTGATTTTAGCCTCTGCATTTGCATGTAGTGCCTCAGCCAATGCAGACGATTTTATTAACAGTCTCGATGTTCCGGATGTCATAGGTGGCGATCAGCCACTGCGGGTGGATGTCGATCTGAAAGTGGCCAAGACCCGGGATGTCTATTTTGTGTTGCAGCACTTTGGCAGCTGGAAGAAATTAAAGGAAAAAACAGCAAGGGTTACGGCTAGCGGCAAGTATCACGTGAATTTTGATACGAAGGGTGTCGAACCGGGAAAGTATCGGGTTGTTGTGTACGTAACGCCGCGTGATCAAAACTGGAATCATCGAGTGGGTAATGAGCTTAACGCCGTTACGTCTGTTCTGACTGAAAGTGCCTGGAATGAGCATATTTCAACGGAAGCGATTTCTGAGGTTCGCTGGCCCCGTCGCGTCAGCACTGGTAAGGAAGTGCTGGGTGTTAGCTATCGAGTCAACGCCCCAAAACTTTTGAATCTTGATTTGCTGAATGGGGACGGGGATGTCATTTCCAATATCCAATACCCGGTAACTGAGTCTGGCGACTTTTCTTTGCCAATTGATGATTTATTCGGCAAAGTCGGGGCAGGCAGGTTCACCTGGAAAGTCCTGCTGCTGGCCGAGGACGGAGAGAGTGCCGTTGGTGATGAGGCTGTTTTTCATTTTACCGTGTATGGCGGGTGATGCTGTTGCCCTGGGCGCTGAATTGGTTAGTAATTTTTCCTGATGTGAGTAGTTTCTGTTGAAAATTGAATCCGTTGAAACATTATTGGGTGCCGTAGGCACCCGCAATCAACTGCTGGTCAAAGTCGTTACTGAATGCGGCCTGGTGGGCTGGGGGGAATCCGGGCTTTCAAACCGGGAGCAGGCGGTGATCGGGGCTGTGGCGCACTTCGCCGAATTCCTGCGTGGCCGTGACCCGCGCCAGATTGGCAGTATCTGGCAGGAAATCTACCGCAGCCAGTATTTTGAAGGGGGCAGGGTGCTGACCGCGGCCATGTCCGCGATCGATATTGCGCTGCACGATATCGCTGGCAAAGCGCTACAGGTGCCTGTATATCAGTTGCTGGGCGGTAAGCAGCGGGACAATATCCCCTGCTTTGCCTGCTGTTATACCGAGGCAGACCCCGATCGCCTGGACGAGCTGGTCAAGGAAGTCACCGCACTGATCGAACTCGGCTGGACCACCATTCGGGTGATTCCCGCGGGTTTTGATGATCCGAATCTCTTTGACCCGCGGGATTCCATTGCACGCACCGCTCGCTGTCTCACCGAGTTGCGCAAAATCATCGGTCCCGATATCACCCTGGGTATCGATTACCACCATCGCCTGAGCGTGGCCGAGGCGGCGTCTTTCTGTCAGCGCATGGCCCCGGGCACTCTGGATTTTCTTGAAGAACCTATCCGCAATGAATCGCCGGACGCTTACGCCACTCTGCGCACCCTGACCAGGGTGCCATTTGCCATTGGCGAGGAGTTCAGCTCCAAATGGGCGGCGATGCCCTTTGTGGAAAAAGGCCTCACCCAGTACCTGCGGGTGGACGTGTGCAATATCGGTGGATTTACCGAAGCGATGAAAGCCGCGGCCATGGCCGAGGCACACTATATCGATGTGATGCCGCACAACCCGCTGGGTCCGGTGTGCACCGCCGCCTCCAATCACTTTGCCGCAGCACTGCCCAATTTTGCCCTGATGGAGACCCATCAAGGGCCATTCTGCACCTTCGGTTTTCACGACCCGGCACTCTTCCCGGTGCAGCACAAACTCGACGGCACCGCATTCGTATTGCCGGATACCCCGGGGCTTGGTGTGGAGGTCAATGAAGAGGCCTTCCGCCAGTCGCCGCCCGTCGCCGCAGAGGCGCCACACCTGCGCAGGGCCGATGGCTCCGTGACCAACTGGTAAGCAAGATGAGCACTATGTCTGAAAGTCCTTTTACGGACGTTACCGCGGAAGTTTTCGATGGGCGCCCCTGCCAGTTGGGTGAGGGGCCTTTGTGGCATCCAGAGCGCCAGACCCTTTACTGGGTGGACCTGCTCAATTGTCGGCTGATGGCGAAAACCGAAGCCGGTGCCGAGCTGGCCTGGGACCTGGGGGAAATGCCCTCTGCGATTGGCTGGATTGATGCCGAGCAATTGCTGGTGGCCTGCGAAAGCGGGCTCAACCTGTTCAACGTGGAATCTGGAGAGAAGACTCTGCTGCGTGCGCTGGAGCCGGAGCTTCCGGGGAACCGCAGTAACGATGGTCGTGCTGATCCCTGGGGCGGATTCTGGATTGGCACCATGGGGAAAAACGGTGAAGAGGGCGCGGGTAATCTTTACCGCTGGTATCGCGGTGAGCTGCGGAGGCTCGATACAGGCCTCACGGTCCCCAACGGTCTCTGTTTTGATCGTGAGCGTCGACTGGCGTATTACGCGGATTCCGCGGCGAACACGGTTTACAAGGTATCGCTGGATGCGCAAACAGGCTGGCCGGAATCGTCACGCCAGGTGCACCTGGACCTGACCGATGGCGCGCTGACTCCCGACGGTGCAGTGGCAGATTCTCAGGGGAATATGTGGACCTCCCTCTGGGATGGAGAGTGTACCCAGTGCTACAGCCCGGACGGTGTCGAGCTGGGAGCCCTGAAGGCACCGATCATCCGCACCACCTGTCCGGCCTTCGGCGGGCGGGACTTTACCGATCTCTATGTGACTACCGCAGCGGTAGGACTTGAGGATGCGCCCGATGCCCCGGTGGCCAATGGTGTGACCCTGGTTTATCGCAATGCAGTGAAAGGGCAGGCGGAGCCCGCCGTCACTCTGTAAGGGGTTAGCGGATGATCTCGGGCTAATACGTTGCCAGTCCAAACATCATATGTTTAAATAGGTCTTATACGTTGCCAAAGGCACAGCAAAGTGTCGGCAATTAGCGATGAAGAATTCAACAAGGTACCAACAATGAATAAAAATAGTGCCGCCAGTAATGTCACCAAATATGCACTGATTGCCGCCTTTGGCGGCTTTGTGTTTGGTCTGGATGCTGCGAATATTTCCGGGGCCGTACGCTATGTCAGCTCCCAGTTTGAGTTGAGCAGTATGCAGGTGGGCACCCTGGTGGGGTGCGCCATTGTTGGTGTGATTATTGCGCTGTTTTTCACCGGTACCTTGTGTGAGCGTTTTGGCCGCAAGAAGGTTCTGCTTGCCATTGCAGGAACCTACTCTCTCTCGACTCTCGTTTCGGCCTTCGCCGTGGACTACAACATGTTGGTCCTCGGCCGTTTTATTGGTGGTGTCGCCTTCGCCTCGATCACGGTTTCGGCCATGTATATCGGCGAAGTCGCACCGGCGGACAAGCGCGGCAAGTTCGTCTCGGTCAATCAGTTACTGATTACCCTGGGCAGCCTGCTGGCGTTTATCGTCAACTATTTCCTGGTCAAATCCATGGCGGACATCAGCTGGATCCACAATGAAAATGTGTGGCGGCTGATGTTGGGCTTTGAACTGATCCCCAATGTCATCTGGATTTCCTTGCTGCTGACGATTCCCGAATCGCCGCGCTGGCTGGTGACCCAGGGGCGCGAGCAGGAAGCGCGCGAAGTCTTTGCGAATGTTGTGCCGCAGTCCCAGGTGGAAGCCCTGGTGAGTGAAGTGCGCGGCAGTATCGATGAAGAACGTAAAAACAGTACCCTCGACCAGCTCAAAACCCTGTTTAGAAAACCTATGCGTTTGGTAGTGCTGATTGCGGTTTGCTACGCAGTGGTGCAGGGTGCGACCGGAATGAATGCGGTGCTGTTCTATGCGCCGACCGTGTTCGAGCAGGTGGGCATGAGCGTGGAAGACAGCTTTATGCAGACCATCGTGCTGGGTTTGGTTGCCGTTGTATTCACGTTGGTGGCCATCACCACCGTGGAGAAGCTTGGCCGCCGCGTGCTGACCCTTGCCGGGCTCGCATTGATCGTGGTTGCCCACGCTTCCACCTGGTACGGATTTGAATCCGCCCGCTATACCCTGGATGACAATGCAATTGTGGCCCTGGAAGCGCAGCAGATCGACGCAGCGCCGCTGGCTCCCTATATCGGCAAGACCTACGAGAATGATGTTGCACTGAAAAACGACATCGCCGCAGTCTATTCGAAAAAGGATGTGCCGCTGGTGAGTGGCCCGATCATCAACTCGACGATTGAAATCAGTGCGGGCTTTGTTCTGTTCGGTATCTTCGCTTTCCTGGCTGCGTTCAATATGTCCATCGGTCCGGTGATGTGGGTGATTTTCTCGGAAGTCTTCTCCAATCGGGTACGCAGTGTGGCCCTGCCGTTCGCGGCACTGGTGCAGAGTATTTCCAGCTACCTGATTCAGCAGTTCTTCCCCTGGCAGCTGGAGCACCTGGGTGCAGCGAATACCTTCCTGAATTACGGAGTGATCGCCTTCGTGGGCATGCTGGTCATGCTGATGATCCTGCCGGAGACCAAAAACAAGTCCATCGAGCAGATTGAAAAAGATCTGGTGCGTCCGGACCCGGCCGGCAAAGCGGAGCTGGCGACCTGATTCCCACGGGAGTCGGTTGGGAGAAGTATCATGACGAATCGTTTGCAGAATCAGGTCGCTATCGTCACCGGTGCCGCGGATGGCATCGGCAGTGCAATCGCCCGGTTGTTTGCCAGTGAGGGTGCCAAAGTCTGTGTGGCGGATGTGGATGTCGAGCGCGGCCTGGCGCTGGTAGAAGAATTGAAAGCGGCAGGACAGCAAGCCATTTTCACCGAGACCGATATCGCCGATGAAGATTCGGTAAATGCCATGGTGCAGGCTACCTGCGAGCAGCTCGGCGCGCCGAATATTCTGGTCAATAACGCCGCCCTCACTCCCATGGGGAAGAGCGTGCTGGATGTTTCTCGCGAGCAGTGGCAACGCAATTTTGCCGTCAACGTGGACGGCATGTGGCACTGCTGCCGTGCGGTACTACCGATGATGAAAGCCGCCGGTGGTGGCAGCATCATTAATGTCGGCTCCGTGCACTCCTTTAAAATCGTGCCGGACAGTTTTCCCTATGCGGTTACCAAGCACGCGGTGATCGGGCTTACCCGCAATCTGGCGGTGGAGTTCGGGCCGGACAATGTGCGCGTCAATGCGTTGTGCCCTGGCATGGTGGAAACCCCCAACGCGTTCAAGGCCTGGGAGCAGACCGAAGACCCAGCCGCGGCGCGCAAGGCCATTGGCGATGTACACCCACTGCGCCGCAATGCCAGTGTCCAGGAAATCGCACGTCCCGCGTTGTTCCTGGCCAGCAGCGATTCAAGTTTCATGACTGGGCACAGTCTTGTTGTCGACGGTGGGCGCTCGGTGCTTTACCACGACTAGGGTGAATGTGGTTTTCATCTCACCACGTTCTCCCTCACTTTGATGATGCGAGTTGCGTTCAAAGTGTTGTCTTGCCGGCACCTTCACGGGTGCCGGCTTTTTTTTGGCCGGCTCCTTCAGTGATTTCCGCTCCCCATTACCTCACCGCTTATCCCTGTCGCCGACCTGTCTGACCAATCTCGCATAGTTGGCCGATAAAAGTCATAAGCGTATTGTTAGTGTAAACATCATGTGTTTAAATTGTTTGCAACTGGAATGAATCAATAAGCTTAAGGTGGGTGGTTGCTGGCGTCTTATGCTTGGCCACCCGCAAGGCAGGCAACAGGGGACTGAATATGGCACTGGCCAAACGTATGTACATCGGGGGCGAGCTGTGTGGTGACGGCTACCTGGACGTGGTCAATCCGGCAACCAATGAAGTGGTTGGCACGTTTGCCGAGGCGACCGTAGCCGATGCCCACAAGGCGCTGGAAGCCGCTCAGGCCGCTTTCCCCGGCTGGTCGACCACCAGCGTCGCCGAGCGCGTCAGCTGGATGCACAAGCTGCGCGATGCCGTGCTGGCCAATGAAACCCACCTGCGCGAGTGTATTCACCTGGAAATGGCCAAGCCCTGGGCGGCCACCAAAGACGACTACCAAATGCTGGTACACAGCCTGGAGTTTTACGCGGAAGAAATTACCCGCATGCATGCCGAGTCCCTGGTGGACCGCGAAGGCACCCACGTGCACACCCTGTCCCGTCAGCCCGTTGGCGTGGCGGCGGCCTTCCTGGCCTGGAACTTCCCGCTGCTGAACCTGGCCTACAAGCTCGGCCCGGCCCTGGCTGCCGGCTGCCCGATTGTGATCAAGCCGTCTTCCAAAACCCCGCTTTCCGCCTATGCGGTGGGCGAGCTCTGCGCCGAGATCGGCCTGCCGGCCGGTGTGGTCAATATTATTTCTGGTACGGACCACGAGATTGGCGATGCCATTTCTGCTTCTACGATTCCTGCGCTGCTGACTCTGATCGGATCCACTCAGACCGGGCTGCACGTCATGCGCACCGGTGCCACCTCTATTAAGCGCTATTCCATGGAGCTTGGTGGCAATGCGCCGGCACTGGTATTTGCCGATGCGGATCTGGATCTCGCCGCCGATGTGATCTGCGGTGTGAAGTACGCCAACTCCGGGCAGATCTGTGTAACGCCTAACCGGGTGTTCGTGGAAGCCGGTGTGGCGGACGCATTCCGTGAAAAAGTGCTGGCTCGTGCCGCAGCAGTAAAGGTGGGTTACGACCGCGACGGCGATATTGATATGGGTCCGGTGATCGATCAGCGTTCCGTACAGCGCATTGATGCGCTGGTTCAGGACGCAGTAGGGAAGGGCGCGACCCTGGTGCACGGTGGCAAGAAGCCGGAAGGGCTGGATGATAGCCTGGAGAAGGGTGCCTTCTACGCGCCGACGGTACTGGACGGCGTCAATAACAGCATGCGCCTGTACAGCGAAGAAGTATTTGGCCCGGTGATCAGCCTGCTCACTTTTACCGATGAAGATGAAGTGATGGTGCAGGCCAATGACACCGACGCCGGTCTGTCATCCTATATTTTCACCGCCGATATCGAAAAAGCAGAGCGCTGCGCGGCGCAGCTGCAATTTGGCGAGGTACAGATTAACGGCATCAAATATGCCATCGACCTGCCGCATTGTGGAGTCAAGCAATCAGGTATTGGTGTGGACTGCTCACACCTGGCACTGGACGACTACCTGGCACCGAAACGGGTGTCGCGCGCCATTAAAAAATAAAACTGAGAAACCTCTGAATAATTACTGCGCGAGCGCCTGGCGGCGCCCGGCTGTGCTCGGATGCTCACGTACTCAAGTACGCTCCGCGTCCTGTGCGCAGGCGGTCACCACCATCCACTCGCTCGCTACATTATTCAGAGGTTCTCTGAACTAATTTCCGAAATACTTCGGGATTGAGTTAGGGGTTAACTCCATGAAAATAACAAAAATCATCAGTCATGTACTGCAGTACGATCTCGAGGAGGAGCTCGGCTATTCACAGCAGTACTACTTGAAGCGCACCACCCATCTGGTGGAAGTGCAGACCGATGTGGGCATTACCGGTTGGGGTGAATGCTTCGGTGGCGGTAACGTGGCTTTTGCCAATAAAGCTATCGTGGAAAAAGTCATCCAGCCGATGATTCTGGGGATGAACCCTCTCAATCGGGAAGTGATCTGGCACACCGTCTACAACCTATTGCGGGATCACGGCCAGGAGGGTATGCCCATTCAGTCCCTGTCCGGTGTGGACATTGCCCTGTGGGATATCGCGGGTAAAGCCCTGAACCAGCCGGTTTACCAACTGCTGGGCGGTGCGTTCCGCGAACGTATTCCCGCGTACGGTTACGGCATGATGCTGCAGCGGGTGCCGGACCTGAAAGAACGCTTTGCCGAGGAAGCCGTCGCCATCCGCGAGAAGGGCTTCCGCGCAATGAAAATGAAAACCGGCCTCGGACACAAAAAAGATGTCGAGTTGGTGGAAGCTGTGCGCAACGCCATCGGTGACGAAGTGGGCCTGATGGTAGACGCCAACCATGCTTACACCACCCGCGAAGCCATCCCCATGGGGCGCGAGTTTGAAAAACTGGGCGTCGACTGGTTTGAAGAACCGGTAGCACCGGAAGACTACCGCGGCTATCGGGATCTGTGCGAAGCCCTGGATCTGAATATTTCTGGTGGTGAGTGTGAGTTTACCCGCTGGGGCCACCGCGAACTGATTCAGAATCGCTGCGTGGATATTCTGCAGCCGGAAGTCTGTGCTCTGGGCGGCATTACCGAGTACCAGAAAGTCCTGGCACTGGCCACGGCGAACTTTATTCCGGTGATCAACCATGTGTGGGGCTCGGCGGTGGCCGTGGGCACCAACCTGCACCTGCTGGCCGCACTGCCGGATCTGCCCGGTGCGGCGCATCCGGTACAGCCGATGCTGGAGTACGACACGACCCCAAACCGCTTTCGCGAAGAACTGCTCACCGAACCGCTGCGGATTCAGGAGCAGGTCGCAGAGAGCGGCGGTACGGTTGCGCTGCCAAAAGGCCCGGGTCTTGGTATCGAGCCAGACCGCGACTTTATCAAGCACTTTGAAGTCGACGCCTGATAGTTTGTCTTGATTGCGCTCAATTATTCGTAATTGTTGCAATGCTTTCGTTATTTGCCCCGGCGGTCTATCTGGCATCTTTCCAGTAGTCGACCGGGGTTTTTTTCTATCTGATGGATTAATCCATGCCTGAACACGTAAACACCTCGCCCGCATTGATCGGCGTCGACTGGGGCAGTTCCAACTTTCGTGCATTTCTGATGGATCGCAGTGGCGCCTTGTTGCAGGAAACCACCAGCCCGAAGGGTATGTTGACGCTCAGCCAGGAGGAGTTTGAGTCTTTTCTATTGGAACAAATTACCCCCTGGCTGGAAGGCGGCAAGCTGCCGGTACTGATGACCGGCATGGTCGGCAGTGCCCAGGGCTGGATAGATGCCGGTTACGTGGACTGCCCGCTGCTACTGTCGGCAATGGGTAAGACGCTGTGCCCGGTGGCAAACGGCCAGGGGCTTTCCATGGGCATTGTGCCCGGCGTGCGCGGCCGTTCCTTCAGTGGCTTTGCCGATGTAATGCGCGGCGAAGAGGTGCAGATTCTCGGTGCTGAATTACTGCAGGGCAGTGAAGTAGGGGACGGTGAAGCCATTGAAGGTGTACGCCTGTTGTGCCTGCCGGGCACCCATGCCAAGTGGGCGAGGGTAGGCCTGTGTTCTGCTACAAGCGGTGAGGCTGAGCCGGCGATTATGGATTTCGCCACCTGCATGACGGGCGAACTGTTCAACGTGCTGTGCCAGCACAGCATCCTCGGCCGACTGATTCCTGTTGATGGTGCGGGCAAGGCCGCAAGCCCGTTCCACCCTGCCGCGTTTGATCGCGGTGTCGGTGTGGCCGCGGAGCATCCGAACCTGCTGCATACCCTGTTCAGTGCGCGCAGCGCGGTGGTTGCGGGTGTCGTTGCCGATACCTTCCAGCTGAGCGCGGACGAAGTGCACAGCTATCTTTCTGGCCTGTTAATCGGTGCGGAAATGCACACGGTCACTGCAGAAATTGGCCGCCCAACCCATGTGACTCTGGTGGGTGGTGGCAACCTCACCGCCCTGTACCAGCGCGCACTCGAACTGCGCGATATTCCTTCTGCAAGCATCGACGGCAACAGCGCCGTGCGCCGCGGGCTGGTGGCCATTGCCAGCAATGCCGGCTGGTTATAACACATCAGAATTTTTGGAGAAAAACATGACCACAAACATACTGAATCCTTATCTTGAAGCACTGCCCCTGGTGGCCATTCTACGCGGTGTACAGCCCACCGAAGTAGTGGCAATTGCCGAGACCATCCGCGAAGCCGGATTTCGTATTATCGAAGTCCCGCTGAATTCCCCAGAGCCCTGTGCCAGTATCCAGGCACTGGCGGAAGTGATGGGCGACGATGTACTGGTCGGCGCCGGTACCGTATTGACCGTAGAGCAGGTGCGAGCGGTAGCAGAAGCCGGCGGTAAGGTGATTATTTCCCCAAATACCGATGTGGACGTGATTCGCGAGACCAAGCGCCTGGGGCTGATTTCCATGCCTGGTTTCTGTACGCCTACCGAAGCCCTGGCTGCTGCGGATGCGGGCGCCGACGCGCTCAAGCTATTCCCGGCAACCGCACTCGGCTCGCAAGGGTTCAAAGTGGCCTCGGCGGTATTCCCGGATCTACCGGTGCTAGCGGTGGGTGGCGTTTCACCGGAAAATATGCCGGAATATCTGGCCGCAGGGTTCTCCGGTTTTGGTCTGGGTTCCGGGCTGTATCGCGCGGGTATGACCGTGGCACAGGTGCGGGACAATGCCGTGGCCTATGCCTCTGGCTATCGCGCCCTGTCTGCCTGAGCGCAGGAAGGACAAGCGATGATGCCCGGTGTATCATTTTCCGCAAATTCTTCCAGGAGATTGATTCCCATGAAAACCATTCTTGCCGCCTACGCAACGGCACCGGTAACCGACGATTGGCAGCCAGAGGTGCAGACCCGGTACTTGGATGGCATCAAACAGCTGAGCAGTATCCGGGGTATTGAACACCCGTTTACCGGTCAGTTGCACCCGCACGATGATGACTGGTTTTTGCAGAACATCGACCCCACCTGGGATTTCGTGTTCACCGGTGTGCCGGGCATCATGGGCCGCCTGGGGAAAAACCCGCACTTTGGTATCGCTTCCGACAACCCGGACGGGCGTGCGGAAGGTATCGCCTTCTATCAGCAAATGCGTGCTGCGGTACATAAGCTGAATGCGCATCTCGGGCGCAAGGCGGTGGATTTTATTCAGTTGCATACCAGCCCAAACCGTACCGGAAGTGCATCTTCCGTGGCCTCGTTGGTCGAGTCGCTGAAAGAGATCCAGTCCTGGGACTGGGACGGAGCTGAGTTGGTGATCGAGCACTGCGACGCCTTTGTCGAGGGCGCACAACCGGAGAAAGGCTTCCTGACACTCGAGGAAGAAATTCAGGCGGTGTCAGAGGTCAACCGCGCTTGTGGTTGCGAAATCGGCCTGTCTGTCAACTGGGGACGCTCCGCGCTGGAAACCCGCAGTGTACAGGGGCCTCTACAGCACCTGCAGGCGGCGCGCGAGGCCGGGCTATTGCGCGGCTTTATGTTCTCCGGTATTTCTGATCAGGACACCCCTTATGGTGTATGGCGAGATACCCATATGCCACCGGCAGAAATCTTCGAAGGCGGAAGTTTCGCGGAGGGGTCCCTGTTGACCGCTGAGCAGATGAAGGCAAGCCTTGAGGTGGCAGACTGGTCCAGTCTGGATTTTATGGGTATCAAGATTGGTGTGCGCCCTAAGGATTTGGGAGCCGATGCTCGAGTGGCCTATAACCGCGATGCATTGGCGGCGCTGGATTTACTGACGAAGGGTTGATATCCCGCAGTATGTGTTTGGAAATCCAATAAAAAGGGGAGCAATTTGCTCCCCTTGTTCGTTGTTTGACTCAGAATTGCTCTCAGTGCCTCGTGGTTTTGATCTCATGTAAAGCGAGCTCGTCAACATAAACTAGCCCACCCTGTGGCTTGTTGGTAAAGAAGATGGTCACCTCAGTGGTGTTCGGGCCGGTAGTGAACTGCAGGCTCTTTTCATGCCAGCGGTTGAAGAAGTAGCGCACGTTTGAGGTGGCATTGCCGTGGTCTCTTACGCCCAGGTAGGCGTTGAACCATTGGTCTGTCTGATTGGTGTCGGCGCTATTGGCCCAGGCACTGACGATGTACGCCGTATTTGGTTTTACCGCTACCGTCTGTTCGATGGTGCCACCACGGGTCAGTGATGCCGCCTTGTTGCCATCTGATGTTACGTTGGTGGTGATGGTGGCGGGTCCGCTCCAGCCTTGCAGGTCATGTTCGAAGCTGGGGTTGGTCAGCAGGTTTTCCCGGTTCGGGCAGGCGCCGCCAGATTGTCCGTTGGTGCGCTGGTAGACGCGGCTGTAGTCAACGACAAAATCGATACCTTCGGCACCGTTAAAGTGTTCAGGTCGCAGGTCCCAGGCGCTGATTTCCCAGTCGAAGGTTTCCATATCGATCCACGGGCGCTGGGGGTTGGTGGCAACCCATGCATTGCCCATTTCTTCACGGGTAACGCAGTTTACCAGCGCGCCATCGATATAAATGGCGACATAGTTGGGATCCCACTCAAACCCGTACACATGGAAATCGTCGGCTACACCGAAATCAAAAATATGGTCGTTTTCCCAGATGCGGCGGCCGTAGGTGGAAGAGCCATTGCGCCAGTCGTGAAAGCTGGTGTGAAAGCGCTTGCCGGACCAGGGGTTGTTCGGGTTCCAGCCAAAGCTTTCGAAGGCATCGGTCTCACCGCCTACACCGGTAGTCCAGTAGGAGCTGGAAATGGGGCCAGGTGCAGCTTTGGAACGCATCTCCATATAGCCGTACAGGAAGGTGTTTTTGCCAAGCAATGCCGCGGTGGTAATGGGCACATCACCGTATTGCCAGTTGCCCTGGGAGTTGCCGCCGCCATTGCCGTCTGAAAAGTTATGGCCTGGATCCCAGCGGGATGTCATATACAGATAGCCGTTTTCTACCCGCACGTTATCCGGGTCATATTCGGACGGAGCCCGTCCGCGCCACTGTCCATTCCATTGGCCGTTTTCACCCTGATTGAACCACACGTCTCTATCAAAGCTTGAGCCATTAAATTCATCGGAAACACTGGGATTTATGACCCAGCCAGCGTTGTTGTCTGGGTCGGATAGTGGTGGGGGGATTTCCTGCGCGGTGGCTTGTTGGCCCGCAGCGACCGCCACGGTGAGCGCGAGAGAGGCTCTTAATTTCTTACGCATTGATTTACACCCTTAAGTTTTTTTATTTTTTCTGTTTGCACGATGCTGGCCCGGTATCTCACCGCTATTGGTGCCGGGCCAGCGTTTCGTCGTGGATGTCAGTGAAATGACGTTACTGGGACACTATGAGAGTAATCGCGTCCGTGATGGATGAGTCTGCCTTGGAGACAACCGTAATCGTGGCCTGTCCAGCACCCTGGGCAGTGATTAAACCGGACGTGCTGGGGCGGGCAATTTGCCAGCTGGACGATTGATAGGTTACGTTTTGCTGGTTTGCACAGCTCGGAGAAACGGTTGTATCCAGAGCCAGTGTGTCACCAACGTTTAGGTGAACAGTGCCTTCTACATTGAGCGCGATACTTTCCACCGGGACCCAGTTGGGTTGACCCGGGCCGCAGATGCTGTTGTCGGGCTCAGGCTCGGGTTCGGGCTCGGGCTCGGGTTCAGGTTCAGGTTCAGGTTCAGGCGGGGTCCCTCCAGCGAACGCCAGAAGGTAGTGATCCACGTTGAAGGCGTTTTGCCGGGTCGACACCAGGCGCGTGTTGGGCCGGCCATTGCCGAGCCAACTTGCAGGAATGTTCCCGTAGACATACGGGTCCGGCTGCATCGGCTGACGGCGCTCGTCGTACGGTGCCATTACGCCCGGGTGTAACGCCAACGCGTCGAGGTCAAGTCCGCCGCGTCCGTCAGCGGTGTGACAGCTCAAGCAGAAGGAGTTTCCACGGGACTCCGGGCGAGGGCGATCTGCCTGCAGTGGGCCTTCCGGGAAGTTGATCGCTTCACGAACGCCGACCATTCCGGCGGGAATATTCTGCAAGTGTGCGGCGTAGTCATCACTGTAGTCGTGATAGCACGCGTATTGCGAATAGGTGTTCTCCCCGAATTGCTGCAGGACAGTGCTGATTTCGTTGTGGGAGTCAGCCGGGAACCCATTGGCGCGCGTGCGCCAGTACGCAGGAGCATTGCCTGTGACAGCGGCGAGGGTACCTTTTGCGTGGTTACAGGCGACTTCTTTATTGACGGTTTCAGAAAATACTTTGAAGTCATCAATCCAGCCACGGAAGGAGGGGGTTCCGTGAGCGCCGGCGCCGATCGTCAGGGTACCCGGCTCGAGCGCGAATAGCGGTTGACCACTGGTAAAGGTATCCACCTTGTACCCGTTGATATAAGTCTCGATCGTGCGGTTTCCAACACTCAGCTGAAAGCCGAGATGTGCCCAGCCGGATAGCGGTATGGCGTCCACCGTGTTCAGGGTATGCACCTGCGCGCCGTTGCTATCGATAAAGGCAATGCGGTCGCTATTTTGCAGACGGACCTGAGAGCCATCGGGAAATTCGATTAGAGTGCGCTCTCCGGCATTGTCACGGCTATCTATAAAAATGCTGTAGTACCAGGGAGTTCCCAGTACGCTTTGCGGCTGCTCTGGTATTTCGTACTCCAGCCCGATGTTGTCGCCGTCCAGCCAATAACCTTTACCGGTAAATCCGCCGTTGGCGATAATTTCTGCGCGCCCATCTCCGGTCATTCGTGCACTGAGCGGTTTGTTCCAATACAGGGACGTCGCTGAATTCTGGATATGTCCGTCGAGGACCGCTTTTACGTTGTATCGCGTGTTGATCCTCAGCTGCTGCACCATATGCGAAACAATAAAGCCGTTTGCATTGACGTAGTCGTCAAACACGACCTCATCGGTCGAACGACCTGTACTCATCAGCCAAGTGACATCCGCGGGACTGATTGGGCGCATATTGTCGAAGTAATTGAAACGGTGTTCGTTCGAATCAAAAAAACTGGTATTTGGCACATTGCCATTGGGCATAACATCGATGTTGCGGCTACGGGTATCGCCGACACGTTTATATCCTTGATCCGCCCCATTGGGCTCATACAGCAATACTTCGCGATGTGCGGTTTCGCGCACGTCTTCCATGCTGTCCATATGATTGATCATACCGTCCAGCAGTACCATTTTGCCGCGTGTCCACAGCCCTAGAAGTGTGCGCCCGTTGAGCGGTGAATTTTCTGCACCGCCGGAGCAACCGCCATAGGTTGCCTGTACTTCTGGTGGGCAACGGGTAGGGAACCCGGCATTGGACAAGCGCCCGCCGATGGAAGTAAAGGTGATATTGGCACCACTCTTATCAATCCAGGGGTAGGTGCCAAAACCGAAGCCATCGGGAAGTACCAGGCGCTCTCCCCGGTTGTCCAGGGTCTCGAAGGGGTGCATGGCGAAACCATAACGGGTGTTAATGGTGTCATCGTAGGGGGCGTGGCCAATCGGGTAGCGGTCGGTGAACTGGCGTACGTCACAGGCTTCAAAATTGTCGGGGTTGTCGTTTACGTAGTAGACAATATCCGATCGGGCGGAACGGGTACCTCCGTCCGGGTGGCGCCAGGAAAAGGACGCATTGTCCGTACGGTGTACGAGCAGGTGGCCGTCACCGGTAATGCTGGGTTCAAAAAACGACCCTCCGGGAAAAGCCACATTGCCTTCCACGGTATTGCCGGCGGTGATTTCGGCAATGTGTGCATCGGCGGTTTTGGGGTTTTCAACCCGGATGTGCACATCAGTACCGGCCAGGTGGCGATTTTCCAACTGGGTGATAACAACCAGGTCATAGCAATCGTCTGAACCGTCTACGCCACACGCATAGGGGTTCGCGTTATCCCGGTGGGGCGCGGCGGACGGGTCATCTGAAAGATCCCCGGAAGGGTCACACAGCGTCATGTGGCCGGACGTGCCTCGGATCGGAATATCTCCATCCGGTTGCATTTCATAGGAGTACTCATGGCGACTCATAATTTCCATACCGGCAGGGGACTCGAGAAAGGGCTCGTTGATGTTTTCCGGTTTTAGCAGACGGAAATACACCCCGCGATAGGGCCGGTGGGTTAGCCCGACCCGGCTGTCTTTGCTGGTGGTGAGGGGGGGGATGTAAGGGTTTAGCCAGTGCCGATGGGTACCGCCAGGCACATGGCCCTCTGCCATGTGAATGGTGCGGTCGATACTGGGTCGTTCTGGGGCTGCATGACCATAGCTCGCTGTGAGTGCGAGCAATACGGCCGGCACGTAAAGTCTCATCGCTAGTTGCCTCCGGGCATTATTTTTATGTAAGTGCTCAAAAAAACCTCGGAAACGGAGGTTTACCGCATTTGAGGAGGGCTCCCTGACAGAGAGAGTAATGAAAATGTAGCATTTAGCCAAACATCATACTAATGATATTGTGTTATGTGGTGCACACTTTTCGTGCAAGGACGCTCTCTCTAGTGGATTATTGCGTCAGATCGGAAGAATATTGCGAGCCAAAACGTATGATGTTTAAATAAGTGGCATGACCCTGATTTCGAGGCTCCGTGTGAACCCGATGGGTAATCAATGCGAGATCTGAAAACCAATAACAGCCAAAGTCACGCCTGGATCGAGAGAAAAATGAAAAAGACATTGTTGTGCACCGCCATTGCTGCGCTTTTGCCGCTGGGCCTGGGGGCCTGCTCCGAGCAGAAACTGGAAGCCGCCGCACTGGAAAAGCCAGCCAGTGAGAGTGTGGCCAATGTCAGCCCACTGGAAGCCACTGCTTTGGACAAAATCGGCACTCTCGAGGCGCAGGTAAAAGAAGCACAAAGCAAAGGCCTGGATGTTACCCGGGAAGAAACCACCCTCTGGTTCGCCCGGGAGTTCCTGAAGTTTGCCAACTGGGACGAGCAGAACCGCGATGCGGTGGCCTATATGTTCGGTGCCTACGCCCCCTACGAAGATAGAAAAGAGCAGTTGGCGGATGAGCTGCCGGACTTCGAGCGCAGCAAAGTCATCGAAATCCTCGATGCGAGTATTGAAGAGCTGGGTAAAGTCATCGACGGTTCGATCAAGCGGCGCCCGGTGCCCAAGATTGACTGGGAAAATATCGAAGTCAGCGACAATATGCTGCTGAGCAACGGCAAGCCCGCGTTTCTATACGACTATTTCTCCAAATCCGTCGGCCGCCCGCTGACGGATACCGCGGTGTACAACGATCACCTCGGTGCCATTTATCACGGTGGTGAAAACCTCTACCCGGTGGATCACGACCGCGCCATCAACTCCTTCCTGCTGAAAGAAGACGGCACCTTTGATGAAACCTTGATGAAAGAGGTTACCGACATCGACCCGAGCAATGTCGGCTTCCTGATTTACTGGAACATGGGTATCCCCGAGTGGGTGGAAAAGAAAGAGCCGGAGGTACGCCTCGGTCGCTCCCTGTTTACCGGCTATGACATCGACAACCCGCTGGTGCGCGATGTCTGGGGCAAGATCGCCAGCCATACCGGTGAGCTGACCCGTGGCAAAAAAGTGACCCAGCTGGGCTATATCCTCGCCAATGAACCCCACTGGTTTAGTGAAAAAGGCCACTGGAGTCAGAATTTTCAGGAAATGAACGCGATCAGTTCCTACACCCTGGATGCTTTTCGCAACTGGCTCGACGGAAAATACCGGGGTGACATCAAGGCGCTGAACGGTAACTGGGATAGTGACTTTGCGAGCTTTGATCGCGTACAGATCGAGATTCCCATTGACCCCGCCATTCGCGGCACGGCCAAGTGGTACGACTGGTCCCGCTACAACATGGACCGTGCCATCAACTGGTTTACCTTCCTTCAGGGGGAGCTGCGTAAGGGCAATCCGGAGGCGGATACCAGTATCAAAATCATGCCTGACATGTTCACGGAAAACGCACGCTCCCACGGTATTGATGTGGAGGCGCTCACCGATCTCACCTCAATGATTGGCAACGATGCTAAAACCCGCGAGACGCGCGCGCTGAACCGTAATCAGCCGGAGCCCTGGGAAGCGCATTACAGCTGGTTCTGGGAAGAGATGAGCATGAGTTACGACTTTATGGAGTCGGTCTCGCCGGGGAAAATCCACGTAAACAGTGAAAGCCACTTTCTCTCAGCGTCCTGGTGGCGGGAGCTGGATTCCAGTGTAGATTACGTGCATAGCGTTTATTGGCTGGCGACCCTGCAGGGGATGGATGCCAATATGGCCTGGTTCTGGGCCCGTGACCCGGACGGCTCTCCGGAAGACCGTCTTGAGGGCGAGATGAACTTCTTCGACCCGGCACTGGCGGGTTCCTTTGCCGGCTCGGTCAACCAGCAGCCGCATATTGCCAACGCCTATACCCAGGTGATGTACGACCTGAACAGCTTTTCCGAAGAAATTATCGCGCTGCGCGAACAGCGCCGTCCCATCCGCCTGTTTTATTCGGAAACCTCGGCCATCAATAAGCCAAAGCATATGAGCGAACAGTGGAAAGCCTACGAGAGTCTGTTCTTTGACGGCTTCCCGGTGGGCTTCGCCACCGAAAATATCATCAACAAACAGGATCACAGTCAGTGGGATGTGATTGCGGTGCATAGCACCCAGTATGTCACCAGCTCCGAGCTTGACGCCCTGCAGGGCTACCTGAACCAAGGTGGTACCGTGATCGTGGACAGCGCGGAAAGCCTGAGCATGGACGAGTACGGCAAACCGCACAAAAAAGCGCTGGAGCAGGGCAAGGGCAAACTCATTGTTCTGAATAAAAAGAACGACGTTGCCGCAATGCGTGAAGCCGCGCTCGACGAGGCTGCAGCGAGCCTGCCGGCCATCAACCTGGTGGAAGACAATGGCACCGAGCACAAAGGCACCACCTGGCGTGTGGTGCAGCAGGATGACGGCTCCTATCTCGTCAGCATCCTGAATATCGGCAAGCACACCGCCAAGCTCGACCTGAGCCTGGACGGCGCCGATACCATTGCCGTAACCGACCTGTTTACCGAAAACGAGATGGGCACCCAATTCGAACTGGCGCCGAAGGGCGTGATGTTACTCCAGGTGGCCGCACGTTAGAGAGAGGTGTTCTCGAACGTTATTACGTTAGTCTTCACGAAATGAGACCATTAGTCTCTTTTCGTGAAAGAGATTGCGCGGATCAAGAATATTCTGTTGTCCGTCTAAAGGTATAATGTTTAAATAGATTCCATGAGTGAGTTAATCTATTACGACCTGAAGCGCGCCCCCACCATGTCTCCGAGTCTGTCTGTCCAGGTGGCTCGTGAGCTTGGTCGGAGAATCGTTTCCGGTGCCTTCGAGCCGGGGAGCCTGATTGATGATGAGGCGGCTCTCGCGGAGCGCTATCAGGTAAGCCGGGTGGTGGTACGCGGTGCGGTAAAGATTCTGGTAGGGAAGGGCCTGCTGGACGTTCGCCGTGGGATCGGTACCAAAGTGCGGCCGCGCAACCAATGGATTCTATTGGATGACGATGTACTGGCCTGGCACCTTTCCGCGCCCCCCAATCCCGCGTTCCTCAAACAGTTAATGGAAATTCGTCTGGCGTTTGAGCCCAAAGCGTCCCGCTGGGCCGCGGAGCGGGCAACGCCAGAAGATCTCGCAGAAATTGAAGCGGCCTGTAACCGGATGGCGGAAGAGCGCGGTTCTGCAGAAGACTTTGTGATTGCAGACTCGATGTTTCACCGCGCTATCATCAAGGCCGCACGCAACAGCATTTTGACGGCGATGGAAGGGGTGATTTACTCGGCTCTGCTGGTGAGTATCCGCGTAACCAACAAAGATCCGCGGGAGAATGGTGCCTCGGTGCCATTCCACCGGGAAGTGTACGAAGCCATTGCCGCTGGTGATGGCGACAAGGCCGAGCGGCTCACTGATAACCTGCTCCGGGATACCAGCCGGCGGTTAAGCCTGGAGGAGAGTGAAGTCTGATCGCTTTTTAAACAGTTTGACTGAAAATCTCAGGTTTTCGATTTCCTGAAACGACCTGCCTGGCCTCCTGCCGACAAATCTGTTGGCAAGTTCTACATGCTATGTTTATATGCGTCGCATGAGTGAACTTCTTTATTACGATCTTAAACGCTCGGTGTCCATGTCGCCGAGCCTCTCCGTTCAGGTGGCTCGCGAGTTGGGCCGCCGCATCGTTGCCGGTGCCATCGACCCGGATACCCTGTTGGACGAAGAAAACACCCTGGCCGAGCGCTTCAAGGTCAGCCGGGTGGTGATCCGTGATGCGGTTAAGATTCTTGTCAGCAAGGGGATGCTGGATGTACGGCGGGGAATCGGCACTCGAGTGCGCCCGCGCAACGACTGGAATCTGCTGGACGACGATGTGCTGGCATGGCACTTGTCAGCGCCCCCCAGCCGTGAATTTCTTATGCAGCTTCTGGAAATTCGCCTGGCATTTGAGCCCAAGGCGGCACGCTGGGCGGCAGAGCGCGGCAGTAAAGAAGATATCGAGGCGATCAAGGAGGCCTGTGATCGTATGGAAGCTGCGGTTGGTTCCTCGGAAAACTTTGTGGTGGCAGATGCCCTGTTCCATAAGGCGATTCTTCACGCTGCCAATAACGAGATTCTGACCGCAATCGAGGGTGTGATTTATTCAGCGCTGCTGGTGAGCATCAAGATCACCAACCAGACTCAGGAGAGTAACCTCAAGTCGATTCCATTTCACCGCAGCCTCTACCAGGCAATTGCTGCCGGCAAGGCAGAGAAGGCGGAGAAAATGGCGGGGGATCTGCTGGGAGATGCGGCTGAGCGTTTGCGCAAGGAAATAGAGGCTGGCAAAGAGTAATTGCTGAGCGGATATGATGAAAACGCCTGTCTGCCGAGCGGCCCTACGAGGCGCCGCTCGGCAGACAGGCGTTTTTTTATGCGAGCGACATATGCTTGTTGACCGGCAGATCGCGGATGCGCTCGCCGCAGGCGGCATAGATCGCATTGGTGATGCTAGGAGCCACTGGCGGTACTCCTGGTTCACCGACCCCCGCGGGCGGTTGATCGGAGGTGAGCAGGTGTACATGTAACTCCGGACACTGCTGCATACGCAATAATGGGTAATCGTGGAAGTTACTGTTTTTCACGGCACCGTTTTCCATGGTGACTTCCCCCATCAGTGCCAGGCTCAAGCCAAAGATCATCGCGCCTTCCATCTGTGCATTGACGCGATCCGGGTTCACCGCGAGGCCCACGTCGGCAACGCAGTGCATTTCCGCAACCCTGAGTTTATCGCCCTGTACCTCTACCCGCGTGGCAATGCCGACGTAGGAGAGGAAACTGCGGTGCACCGCAATGCCCCAGCCTTCACCCTTGCCATTGTTGAGCGAAAAGTCCGCCTTGGCTGCGGTCTCTTTTACCACCCGTTTCAGGCGAGCAGTGTCAACCGGGCTGTCTTTCAACTTCGCGCCGTAGTTGCCGTATTTGAAGTCTCCCTGGTTGGGATTGACATGCCGGTCTTTGCCGATCAGCTCCAGCAAAAAAGCATCCGGTGCCTGCCCGCTCAGGTGCGCCAATTCATCCGCGAAGCTGCAGATACCAAAGGCGTTCTGGATATTGGCCACCGAGCGCATCCAACCGATGCGTGTATGGTATTCGGCAACGGCTGTTTCACAGGTTCTGTTGGGGATGTCGTAGGCCAGGTCGGCAAAACCGAGGCTCAGTTCACCGGCAGAGGGGCGGTCGACACCTGCAGAAAAGGTGCCACTGATGGACGGGAAGGCGGTGCGCTGGCGCCACGCGGAAACCAGCCCGTCGCTGTTGAGGCCCGCTTCAAAGTAAGCGGCGCTTGCGGCGTGGTAGTAGCTGTGCCGGATATCGTCTTCGCGGCTCCACACGACCTTGACCGGGCGCTGCATTTTGCGGGCGAGTACCGCGGCTTCCACGGCAAAATCCGGTTTGGATTTACGTCCGAAGCCGCCGCCGAGAAAAGTGACGTTTACCTTCACCTGCTCCGGTTTGAGCCCGAGGGCTTTGGCGACATTCTGCTGTGCGGATTGCGGCGTTTGCGTGCAGGCCCAGATCTCGCAGCTGTTCTCGTCAACCACGGCGGTGGCACTGGGGGGTTCCATGGCCGCGTGGGTTAGATAGGGGACAGAGTAGACCGCACTGTGGCGTCGTTCGGACTTCGCCAGCTCAGTGTCCGTATCGCCGTAAGTCGTCACGGTTTTGCCCGGTTGGGTGACCCGCTGCTTTAGAGTGTCGATATATTCTGCGCTGTTGTGCGTTTCGTGCGTACTGTCGCTCCAGCTGATTTCCAGGGCCTTGCGGCCTTGCAGAGCTGCCCAGGTATTGGTGGCCAGCACCGCGACTCCGGCGAGCGGGTGAAAAAGGGGAGGGAGTTGGCCACCATCCATGGTTTCAATCGCGACCACCCCCTTCACTGCGCGGGCTTTATCCTGTTTCACGCTGGCGACACTGCTGCCGAGAACCGGGGCCCGTTCGATACTGGCAATCAGCATATTGTCGAGCTGTACGTCTTGTCCGTACTGGCCCTTGCCCATGACCATATTCGGTGTGTCGTAGGTGGCCACTGGTTTACCGATATAGTTGAAGTCATCGCTGCTTTTCAGTTTCAGCGCGCTGGCTTCCGGCACCGGTTGCGAGGCGGCCAGTTCCGCTAGCTCACCAAAGCTGATGGATCGCCCGCTGTCCTTATGGTGGACCCGGTGCTGTAGTGCCTGGCAGCTGGCGACGGGGACAGTCCACAGCTGTGCGGCGGCGGCCTCCAGCATGTGGCGGGCGCTGGCGCCCATGGTGCGCATGGTGTGGTAGAAGTTGCGAATACTGCGCGAGCCGTCGGTGTTCTGGCTGCCGTAGCGTTTATCCGCAAGCCCCTGGACTACGTTTACCTTTTCCCAGTCCGCTTCCATTTCGTCCGCCACGATCTGTGGCAGGCCGGTACGGATACCCTGGCCCATTTCAGAGCGGTGGCAGACGATGGATACGGTATTGTCCGGGGCAACACTGACAAACAGGTTGAGTGTGTGCTCGCTATCGCTGCTACTGTTTGCATCGGCCCATACTGGTTGCGTGCCGGTAAACCCACTGCCCAGAATCAGGCCGCCGCTGCCGATACCCGCCAGTTGCAGGAACTTGCGGCGGCTGACCACGGTAATGTTGGTGTCCTGCTTACGCATGTCTGCTGCTCCCTTTTGTCTTGCTTCCTTTTGCTGGGTACGCCAGCGCGGCGCTCGCTTCGGTGGTTTTTACCGTGTCTTTGATGGCAGCCTTGATTCTTGGGTAGGTGCCGCAGCGGCACAGGTTGCCGCTCATGGCGCTGTCGATTTCCTGATCTGTCGGGTTCGGATTGTTGGCGAGCAGAGCAGCTGCCGACATCAGCTGGCCGCTCTGGCAATAACCGCACTGAGGCACATTGTGTTTGATCCACGCCTGTTGCAGTGGGTGCTCCCCAGCTTCGCCACCGAGCCCTTCGATCGTTGTGATGGTCGCACCTTTGGCGACGGATACCGGTGTCAGGCAGGCGCGCGCCGGGTTGCCGTTGATATGAATGGTGCAAGCACCGCACAGGCCCGCGCCACAACCGAATTTGGTGCCGGTCAACCGCAGTTCGTCGCGCAGTGCCCAGAGCAGTGGCATATCCTCGTCTACATCCACCTGGTGGACTGTGCCGTTGATGGTTAATTCCATAATGTGTCTCCACTATTCAGGGGTTCCGTCAGGGGCCCGGTAAATTTATTACTGGTGTTTTGCCAGCGCAGCCAGTCATCTGGCGTATCGATATCAATGGCGGCGCTGGGCATGGGTGTCTCCTGTAGGGCGCCTGTCTGAGCCTTGAGTAAGGCCTTGGCACCCTTGTCTCCCTCCAGTTTGCGCAGAGCCGGGAACTGGCTGTGCGGAAAAATGGCGGGAACACCCGGCGCGCCCTGGTAGTGCGCGCAGACCACGTTTCCTGACTCTTCCCAGTTTCGAAGCAGTTGGGCAATATGCTCGCCGGTGATCGCGACCTGATCCCCAAGCAGCAGTAATACCCCCTGGGCGGTATCCGGTATGCAGTCCATGGCGAAGCCGATACTGGAGCCCAGGCCCTTTTTCCAGTTGCGATGGTAATGAAGGTTCAGGTTGGGGACTGCCTGTTGCATAGCATTGTGCCAGGCGCCGGTGATAATGAAGGGGTTACTGAGTCCAGCCTGGCGCACCGCATCCACACGGTGCTGTAGCAACGACTTTCCTTCCTGTAATAACAGGTGTTTGCAGCTGCCAAACCTCTGTGCCGCTCCGGCAGCGAGAATGACAGTGGTCAACCCGTGGCGTGTATTGCTCATGATCATTCCTGCAGCGCCGGATTTGAGTTCATGTGCAGACGAGCCTGTGAAGAAGGGGCGGTAAGTGCTACCGCGGATTTGCGGTGCAGTACGCTGTGAATTTCCGCGCAGGTCGCCAAGGCAATACTTTCCGGTAATTCTCCCCCCAGATCCAGGCCAATGGGGGCACGCAATACGCCCCGAATCAGCTGTTGCTGTTCTTCATAAGAGAGTCCACTTTGCGCCAGCACGCGATCCCGGCGGCTGATCGGACCAAGTAGCCCCAGGTAGCGCAGTGGGGACTGGTGCAGCAGGCGTATTGCTGCGGCATCCAGGTTTAGGTTGTGGCTCATCGCCACGGCTGCGTCGATGCTGGTGAGATCCAGCTTTTCCGGCAGCGCGTCGGGATGGCAGCGGTAGCTTATGCAATTGGGAAAATAGGCGGGTCGCGCATTGGCCGGGCGCGGATCGCACAGACTGACCTGCCAGCCCTGGGCGTTGAACTGCTGTGCCATTGGCCGGGCATCAATGCCTCCGCCCACGATCAGTACGTGCGGAGCGGGGAACAGGGGGGTGTTCAGCCAAAGGTTTCCGTTGCTTTCCGCCAGAACCGGTCGTTGCGACGGAAAGCCTGACTTCTCAGCCTCGTTGTGGAGTGGTCGCAGATCGGCACAGGTTTCACCATTTGCGGGGATCAGCTGGCGGAAAACCACCGCCTGTCTTTGCTTGAGCTGGTTTCTCAGTTCCCCCAGCTGCAGGTAGTTGCTCTCCGCGGTAATAGGCTGCAGCAGTATTTCGACTTCTCCCCCGCAGCCGATGCCCAGCTGGAAGGCCACATCGTCCTCATCGCTGCCATCGTAGCGGATGGTGGCCGCTTTTCCGGTGCTCAGCGCCTTCAGCGCATGCCTTTGAATGTCAGATTCCAGACAGCCGCCGCTAAGTAGCCCGTAGTGCCGGCCGAGGTCGTCGCATAGCATCATGGAGCCCGCTTTGCGGTAACTGGGCCCGCGAGTCCGATACACAGTGCCCAGAACCCAGCCACGGCTGTCTCGGTTGCTGAACCAGAGATCCAGCAGTGTGCTCAGGTGGTTTGCAGGTGCCTCCTGGAGGTCTTGCATGGTGAGTATTCCGCGGTTTTTATTCTGAAATCAGCGGTGTATGGCGTCCCCTGCTGAGGACCGCCGTGTCAGCCGCGCCACTGTACCCTAACACGGTGCGCGGTGATTGCCTGCCCGAATCCGTCGAAGTGACGCTGTGGGCCGGCCGTCGCAAGGCATGAATTACTTGCATATAAACGTCATATGTTTATATTATTTCTACCTTGAAGATTCAAGCGTGACTTTAAGGCCTTATCTGCAAAGACCTTTAGACCTCCCGCTGTTAATAAAAATAATGTTCAGGTGGAATCAATGAATAAATTGCTTGCAGGGGTGTTCGCCTGCGTGGTCGCGAGCGCAGCCCCCGCAGTCGCTACCCCCGCGGAAGCGGGATCGGCAGCTGGTGATCGTGAAAACGTACTGATTCTGATGTTCGACGACATGCGGTTCGACACCTTTTCCTACCGCAACGGCCCCGTTTCCACGCCGAATATCGATGCCCTTGCGGAAGAAAGTGTGCGTTTCGATAACGCCATGACCACCACAGGACTGTGCTCTCCCTCACGTGCCGCCATGTTTACCGGCCGTTGGGGGCACAGAACCGGGCTGGACGATAATGTCGGCCTGTATCACTCCCGCCTCTCCGAACTTGACCTGTCTGAAGGTGGGCTGATCGCCCGCGCCAAGGAAGCGGGCTATTTCGTTGGATACGTGGGTAAGTGGCATCTGGGCCCCCAGGGGGTTCGCCTGCGCGGCGCGGACTATACCGCAGAGATCAAAGAGGCCGATTGGTCACGCAGTATGCGCCAGCTGACGCCTTATGGTATCCAGAAAAATATTGCCAGATACAAGGCCGCAGCCAATGCACCGGAAGGCGAAAAAGCGGACTATTTCAATGGTGAGAAGGTCGAGTACTTCCAGACTCTGCCTGGAACCTACGAAGACACCGGCACTTATAAAAAAGTAAAAGCGGGCCAGGACCTGCTGCGCAAAGCAGCGGAAGAAAAGCGGCCCTTTTTCGGGGTAATCAGCTTCGATCAGCCCCATCCGCCTTACCGGGTGCCGGAGCCCTATGCCAGCATGTTTGATCCGAATGCGCTGGAACTGCCGCTCAACCATTTGAGCAAGCGTGTCAACAAGCCGATGTCGCAGGATGATCCCTTTTGGCCCTGGCACGATGTCAGCCATCTGAGTGATGAAGAGTGGCTGAAAATGCGTGCTTACTACTACGGTGCCATGGCCATGATCGACCGCGCGGTCGGTGAAATACTGGAGACAGCGAAGGAAACCGGTCTCTACGAAAACCTGCATATCGTGTTTGTCGGCGATCAGGGCAGCATGTTGGGCGAGCACGGCCTGTACGACAAAGGTCCATACGCCTATGACGAACTGATGCGTATGCCACTGATGATTCGCGACCCGAATACGCAACCAAAATCCGTTACCCGCCAGGTATCCATGCTGGATATTACCCCCACCCTCGCCGAAGTAATGCAATTGCCGGAAGACGGTGTCCAGGATGGCCGCTCTCTGCGCGCGCTCATGCTAGAGGGCGATGTCGCAGATAAGGGGCGAAAAGATACCGCCCTGTACGCATACGAATGGTACAACGGCGGCTGGTTTGGTATCCGCGCATTACGTACACCAGAAATGAAATTTGTATGGAACCCAGGCGATGCCAGGGACGAGCTGTACGACCTGCGCAGAGACCCGATTGAAGTGAACAACCTGTTCGATAAGCCGGAGTATCGCGAACAGCTGTTGGCCATGGCGCGCCTGATGCGTGCAGAGTTGAAGAGAACTGACGACCCGCTGTTGTCCCGGTTTGATTTACAGATGAAAGAACTCCTCAAATAGAATTCAGGAAACAGAGGCGAGAGAAGTATGGATGTGTTGAGAATACTGGCGGTAGCGTTGTTGACTCTGGTGGCGAGTGGGGCATCTGCGGCAGCCGCGGAGAACATCGAAAAACCCAACATCGTGGTTATTCTTGCCGATGATCTGGGTTACGCAGATGTTGGCTTCAACGGTTCGAAAGATATTGTCACTCCAAATCTGGACAAGCTTGCCAATGAAGGGATGACCTTCAGTGAGGCCTATACCGCCCACCCATTTTGCGGGCCCAGCCGAGCGGCGTTGATGACCGGCCGTTACCCTCACAAGATCGGCTCCCAGTTCAATCTGCCGGTACGTGGTTCTTTTGTGGGGGTGCCCACGGAAGAAAAGTTTATCAGTAAAGTGTTGCAAGATAATGGCTACTTTACTGGAGCCGTGGGCAAATGGCACCTGGGAGAGGCGCCGGAGTTCCATCCAAATCGACGCGGCTTCGACGAGTTTTACGGCTTTCTGGGTGGTGGTCACAACTACTTTCCCGAGCTGTTCAATAAGCTATATGCCAAGCAGAAAGCACAGGGGCTCACCAATATCGATCCCTACATCAGACCGCTCGAACACAACGGAAAGGAAATAGAAGAGAACGAATACATCACCGATGCTCTGTCCCGTGAGGGCGTCAATTTTGTGCGTAAAGCCGCAGACACCGGAAAGCCGTTTTTTCTGTACATGGCCTACAACGCGCCCCATTCGCCACTGCAAGCCAAACAGGAAGATATGGCGAAGTTTCCCGGTATCAAGAACAAAGATCGCAGGACCTACGCCGGCATGGTGTACGCCATGGATCGCGGCGTTGGCGATCTGGTGGAAACACTCAAGAGCACCGGGCAGCTGGACAACACCCTGATTGTCTTCTTTAGCGATAACGGCGGTGATAAAAGATATGGTGCCAACAACAATCCGCTGAGAGAAGGGAAGGGCAGTGTATTTGAAGGCGGTTTCCGCACGCCGATGGTGATGCATTGGCCGCGACAGATTAAGGCGGGATCGCGCTTTGAGCATCCGATAAAAGCGCTGGACCTGTTCCCGACCTTTGCTGGCCTCGCCGGTGCGTCACTGGAGCCTGACAATAAGCTCGATGGAAAGAATATTTTCCCCTTCCTGAAAACCGGTGAGGCGCCCCACAAGGATGAACTGATCTTCGCACTGCGCCACCGCGGCAGCTATAGTGACGCCGCAGTGCGTCGCAATGAATGGAAGGCGGTCAAGGTAGGCGAAGACTCTCCCTGGAAGCTGTTCAATATTGAACAGGACAAAGAAGAAACGCGTGACCTTGCTGAAAAGCACCCGTTGATGCTGCGCGATATGGTGCGTGAGATGGAGGTATGGTCGTGGGATAACGCACAGCCGGGTTGGTTCCACCTTCATGATGAAGGGGCATTGTGGCGTCAACACGGAATGCCACGCTTTGATAAAACCTTTTCAATAGACTGAGCCTGCGGGTTCTTATACAGACCGGAATTAAACGCCAAGGGCCACCCAGATATGACTCGGTGGCCCTTTTTGTGTGATTTTTGTCAAGGAGCACGTGTGATGATAGCCAGGACAACTCTGGCAACAGCGCTGGTCGCTGTATGTATTGGTTCCCTGCTGGGTTGCGACCGAAACGCTGAAGATGCGAAGCTGCAAAGAGAAGGTATACGCTTTTCTCCCGTTAATACGGGGTATTTCGGTCAGCAGAAGAACCTCCGTAAATGGGGGGCGCCAGCGGTGGCAGATCTGGACCAGGACGGGTGGCCAGACGTGATCTTAAACGATCATGGTTTTGGTGTGCGGGTTTTGTGGAACAATGAAGGGGAGTTCGGTAAACCTTTTGATCTGTTGATGGGGGATTCTCACGGGGTGTCCGTAGCCGACTTCGACCTGGACGGCGCCCTGGAGGTCGTGCTTTCCCGCGGTGGCGGCTCCGGCTCGAACGCACGCAATTCCGTCATTTACCGGGTGGATGGCGAGCGCAATTTCGAACGCCTGGAAGATTTTCCCGAGCCGCTGATACATATGCGCGGTCGTACCGTACAGTTTGCAGATCTCGATCACGATGGCGCCGTGGATTTATTGAACTTCGCGTTTCCCTCCAAAGAGAAGCGTGGAGAGAGTGAGAATTACCTGTATCGCAATACACAAAATGGCACCCTTGAGTTAGCCGGCCGCTTGAATGCCAGGGTGCATGGCGATGGGCAGCGAACCCTGATTACCGATATCGACGGCGATGGTCAGCAGGATCTTTTATTGTATGGCCATGGCCCCATCTCATTGCACCGCGGCCAGGGCGGTTTTGACTTTGAGGAAGTGACGAAGCAGTGGCTACCGGCCAAATATCGGGATGTCACCAGTGCAGTAGAAATTGATTTCGACAACGACGGCGATTTCGATATTGTGCTGAGCCGGGCAAACGCGTTTGAAAGCGGTGAAACCTTTTACGATGAAGAAGCCGGGACCTGGGGATTCTACGTGCGCCGCGATAGTTTCGAATTCGACCTGGTGGCGGGTGACGTACTCAAGCTGGTCAATTACCAGAGCCCCTGGCCGCACCGGCAGATCTACATCGGCGAATCCGCCTATCAATACAAGTTCCCCGGTGAAACCCACAGCGGCAAAACCCTTGATCTGATTAACAGTGACTCCCTGGGCTGGCCCGATCATCAGGAAAAGCAGGGGTTACACGCCGGCTATATTGGCAATAGTAACTGGCGAATCGGAGGCCAAATCTGGTCTCCTACCGCGGGTGTGGTAAAGGGGTTGGCAGAGAACCCGAGCCCGCAAAGCGATAAACACAAGGATGCATTGAGCAACATCCTCCTGGAAAATCGCGATGGCAAATTCGTGGATGTTACTGCGCAGGCTGGCCTGGATGCTCCGTCTAACAGCACTGGTGTGGTAGTCGCGGATTTTGATAACGACGGCTACCAGGACCTGTTCTTCGTACAGCGTGGCAACCTGGTAACCCCCACAGAATCCAGCATCTATCGGAACAAGGGTAACAAAACCTTCGAGGTAGTGCGCAACCATCAAGTGGTCTCTCACGACTTGGGCGCCTGGGGCCTCGGTGGTGTTGCCCTGGATTTTGATCGGGACGGAAAACAGGACCTGTTGTATGCCAATGAACACGGCCAGTGGCACCTGTTCAAAAATCAGACCGGAAAGGCTGGAGAATCTCTCGTCATCGATCTGGGCGCAGGTGAGGCACCTGAGTTCACCCAGCTCGATGGCATCCTGCAGTTAAGCGCATGTGGCCAAACGCAAACCCGCCGGGTTGGTATTAGCAACGCCGGCTACGAGCGTGGTTACAACCGATATGTCTACTTTGGCTTGGCAGGCTGTTCAGAACCTGGGCAATTGACCGCTACCTGGACCAACGGGGAAACAGTAACGCAAACCCTTGAGCCGGCCGGCACCACCAAGGTGTCCCTGCTCGCAATGCATTAGCAGTGATCAGGCGGGTTTTACGATCAATATCAGGGATTTTTCGTTGCCGTTTAGCCACCCGTGGGGTGTATTCGGCTTGAAGGTAATAAAGTCCCCTGCCTGATACCGCACACCCTCGGTGCGGTTTTCTTCCGCGTCGCCGGCATACAAGGTGCCGTGGCCGCTGGCCACGAAGGCGAGCCAGGCTTCATCCGAGGTGTGGATAGGGTATTCCACCGCGCCCGGCTCGATCTCAAACTGAAACATGAAAATACCGGCATCTTCCACCGCGCGGGCTTTCCAGCCGGGCATATTTTCGTGGCTGGTGAATTCCGGGGCGTCGGTGGTTTCGATGCCGCTGGCGCCCTGGTGTTCGAACATGATGAGATGTTTGGACATGGCGTTTTCTCTCTTTATTGTTTTGCTGCGTAATAAAACGGGGGCTTATGCCCCCGTAGTGTTTATTGTCTAGTTACAATTTAAATACACTACGCGTTTTTGTAGATAGCCTTCGATGCCGTAGATGCCGTCCTCACCACCAATACCGCTGCGCTTGTGGCCAGAATGGTAGCCCTGGATATAGCCGACGATCTGTTTGTTTACGAATACGGTGCCTACTTCCAGGCGGCTGATGCCGTCCATGATTACCCGGTAGTCGTTGCTCCACAGGTAGCAGCTCAGGCCGTCGTTGCGGCAGTTTGTAATTTCCACCGCCTCATCGAACGAAGAAATTTTGACGATGGGCAGTACCGGGCCGAAAATCTCTTCGCGGGCGGCGGCCATGTCGGCGGTGACGTCTGTCAGTACCGTGGGCTGATACCAGTTGCCGTTTTCAAACTCGGCACCTTGCGGGCGCGCGCCGCCGCAGGCGAGGGTGGCGCCGGCGTTTATGGTTTCCTGCACGATGGAATCCACCCGGTCCAGCCCTTGCGCGGTAACCGCCGGGCCCATGCTGGGGTTGTCCATGGGGTTGCCCACGGTGAGGGCTTTGACTTTTTCCAGTACCTTGCGGGTGAATGCATCCGCGACCTTTTCGTGCACCAGCACCAGTTCGGCGCAGATACATACCTGGCCACAGTTGGCGTAGCGGGAAATCACTACCGCATCCACGGCCTTGTCGATGTCCGCATCGTCCAGCACGATAAAAGAGGCCTTGCCGCCCAGCTCCAGAGAGACCGCGGTGACATTTTCCGCTACTGCACGGCAGATGGCCTGGCCGGCGCGGATGCTGCCGGTAAGGGTAACCAGCTGGGTGATGGGACTTTTCACCAGGTGTTCGCCCACGGTAATACCGCTACCGCTGATGATATTGATCACGCCTTTGGGGATGCCCGCTTCTTCCACCACCTTGGCAAATTCCATGGCGGTGACCGGGGTGGCCTCATGGGGTTTGACGATCATGGTGTTGCCGGTAACCAGCGCCGGGCCAACCTTGCGGCCGATCAGTGCCAGTGGATAGTTGAAGGCACACAGGCCGACGGTAACGCCGTACGGGACTTTCTGGATCCACAGCTGTTCGCCGGCGGCGTCCGCGGGAAAAATATTGCCTTCGATACGGCGCGCGGCTTCGGCGGAATAGGAGAGGTAGTTCAGGGTATCGTCGAACTCGCCGTAGGCTTCCGCAAGGGTTTTACCCTGTTCCAGTACCAGCAGGCGGGCGAACAGGTCGCGCTTGGGTTTGAGTGTGTCGATCAGGCGCAACAGATGGCGGCCGCGCTCGATGGCGGGTAGCATTTTCCAGCTCTGCAGTGCCTGTTGCGAAGAGGCCAGGGCGGCATCGGCCTGCTCAAGGGTACAGTCCGGTACGCTGGCAAATACTTCACCGGTTGCCGGGTTTTCTACGGCGACTTTCTCTGCGCTGTCTACCCATTGCCCGTCGATAAAGCACTGGTAGTGTTGTGCGGTGTTGCTCATCATCTTCTCCATGGTGAGTGGCTTTTTCTATTTATTCGATTACTGCTTGATCGTTGCCACGATTATTGATTACACGCTTTTACTGATTGAAAGACGGTTCCCGTTTTTCCACAAATGCGCGCAGTCCTTCTTCGGCATCGGCGGTTTCATACAGGGAGTCGGCCAGTTCCGCTTCCAGGGCCAGGGCGCGATCCAGCGGCAGTGAACTGCCTTCGCGCAGGGCGCGTTTGGTGGCGGCGAGGGCACGGCCGGGGCCGCGCGCCAGTTCTTCGGCAAATTCTGTGGTGCTTTCGGCCAGCGCTTCACCGTCGTAGATGCCATCCACCAGGCCGAACTCCTGGGCCTGTGCCAGACCAAAGGTGTCGCCGGTGAGAAGAATTTCCATGGCGGCGCGGCGGCCGATACGCCGCACCAGGCGCTGGGTGCCGCCATTGCCGGGAATCAGCCCCAGTTTGATCTCCGGCAGGCCAAAGCGGTAATTGCCTTCGGCGGCGAAAATGAAGTCGCAAGCCATGGCAATTTCCAGGCCGCCGCCGAGGCAGTGGCCGGTCACCTGGGCAATATAGATCTTGCTGCTGTTTTCGATGGCATTGGCATTGGCGCGGGCCTGGGCAACCAGGGCGAGGTTCTGCTGCACCGAGTTGCTTTCAAATACTTTGATGTCGGCACCCGCGCAAAAGAACCGTTCCAGTCCGCTTTCCAGTATTACCACGCGCACAGAATCGTCCTGCTCCAGGGTGCGAATGGCATCGCCAATCTCTCGCAAAAACTCTTCCGTGTAGGCGTTTGCCGGTGCCCGCTGCAGGGTAATGCGGGCAATGCCACTGGGTGACACTGTATGCAATACACGAGAGGGCGTTGGATTTGCACTCATGACTATTTCCTTTCTCTCATTTTTGTTGTTTGTTTTTCAACGCGAGGTCGATGGCCGCCTGGTGTTGCCCCAGGTTCGGCGCGGGTTGATTACCCCATAACAGTTCGCCATCAAGCCGGATCGGGCAGCGGCTGGTGGTCAGGGGCGTGCCACTGGCCAGTGGTAGCGACTGCAGCATGTCGAGGGCGGTAAAGCCGTCGTGCTGCAGTAGTTGATCCCAGTCCAGGACTTCCGCACACCAGATATCTGCCGGTTCCAGTAATGACAGCCAGTGGCTGGTGGTCTGGGAGGGCAGGTGGTCGGCGAGTATCTGCTTGATCGCATCCCGTTCCTTGAACGCGACCCCTGGGGCTGCGTAGGGAAGTAGGGCGGGGCAGTCCAGCAGTTGCGCGAGGTCTTGTACTCGGCCCATCGACAGCGCGATGTAACCGTCCGCGGTGCGATAAAAACCGTAGGCGCCGGCGACCAGCGTGTGTGCGCCATTGACTGCGGCGCGCTCGATCTTCTGTTGCTGGTCGTGGAGCAGGATGGTGAGCGGTTCAAACTGAAAATCCAGCATGGCTTCCAGCATACTGATTTCCACATGGGCGCCTTCACCGGAAAATTCACGGGCGAAGAGTGCGGCGAGGACACCCTGCACCAGCTGTGCGCCGGTAAAAATATCCGCGACCGGAACTCCCATGGCCACGGGGCCATCGTCTTTGCTGCCGGATAGCCAGGTCAGGCCGGAAAGCGCCTGCAGCAATAGGTCCTGACCGGGGCGGTCTTTCCACGGGCCAGCGGTACCGTAGCCGGTGATTTCGCCGTACACGATGTTCGGATTGATTGCTTTTACCGCGGCGTAGTCCAGCCCCAGCCGCGCCATAACACCGGGGCGGAAGTTGGCGATCAGGATATCCGCGCGGCGGATCAATGCGTGGATGTCTTCGCGGTGTGCGGGGTTTTTGAGGTCTGCGCAGTAGCTTTCCTTGTCGCGGTTGATGGCGTGGAACAGGGTGGATTCCCCGTCCAGTACGCAATCGGACAGGTACAGGTTGCGGCAGTCGTCGCCGCCTTCGGGACGCTCGATCTTGATCACCCGTGCACCCAGGTCCGCAAGGCGCAGTGCGGCGGAGGGGCCGGACAGGAACTGGGAGAAATCCAGCACCAGTGTTCCTTTCAATGGGCCGTCTACCGGAACGTCTAGCGGTCTGTCGGAAATATTCATGCAAGGGCCTCCAGAATACGCGCGGTATCGGCACCCAGTGCCGGTGCTGCCTTGGGGCTGACAAAAGGTTGTCCGTTAATGCGAATCGGACAGCGGGTGGTGGTGACGGTAACGTTCTCGCCCGCACTATTTTGACGCTGTACCTGTAGCGGCATGGCCACCGCTTTGAAGGCCGGGTGTTGCAGTAGCTGATCGTAATCCAGTACTTCCGAGGCCCACAGTTTGTGCGCTTCCATACGCGCCAGCCAATAATCGGTGGTATTACTTTTCAGGCGTTCCGCGAGCATTTTTTTCAGCGCGTCGCGCTGGGCGAACGCCTGCTCGTCCGCCACATTTAATGCCGGGCATTCCAATGCGTTTGAGAGTGTTTCCAGGGAGCCCATGGAAATGGCAATCCACTGATCGCGGGTTTCGTAAATACCGTAGGGCGCACCGAGAAACGCGTGGGCGTTGGCCACTTCGCTGCGGCTTGGCATCTGTCGGCCGTTGTTGAGATAGGTGGTGAGTCCTTCAAACTGAAAATCCACCATGGATTCCAGCAGGCTGACTTCCACTTTTGCGCCGATGTTCTTTTTCTGGCGGCGCACCAGTGCCGCCAGAATGCCCTGGGCCAGGTGGGTGCCACAGAGCATGTCGGCGATGGCAAGCCCCAGGGGCACCGGGCCCTGATCCGCATTGCCGCTCAGCCAGCCCACACCGGAAACCGCCTGTGCCAGCAGGTCCTGTCCCGGTTTGTGTGCCCAGGGGCCGGTGTCGCCATAGCCGCTTACCTGGCCGTAAACGATGGTGGGATTGATGGCTCTGACGCTGTCAAAATCCAGTCCGATTTTTTCCATCACGCCGGGGCGGAAGTTGTGCGTCATCACATCCGCCTGCTGAATCAACTTGCGCACCTGTTCGAGGTCTTCGGCGCTTTTCAGGTTTGCACAAAAGGATTCTTTGTTGCGGTTGATGGTGTGGAACAACAGGCTGTCCCCGTCCACCCATAAATCTTTGGTGGCGAGGCTGCGGCAGGCATCGCCGCTGCCGGGGCGTTCGACTTTGATGACCCGCGCACCCAGGTCTGCCAGTCGCAGGCCCGCGTAGGGGCCTGCCAGGTACTGGCTGAATTCGAGAACGGTTATGCCCTTGAGAGGTTGCAGCATGAATTATCCCTGGTGTGACTTTACGTACAGCTGATTGAGTTGTTGCAGCAGGGTTTCCGCATCGCCACCGTGCATCAGGTAGTTGCGAATGGGCGCACCGGAATTGTCCTGGAAGAACATATGCCCATGATAGCGTGGGCGTAGGAAGGCCCGGTCGAGCGTGGGCAGGGTGTTGGTGAAGTAGTTGTTGGTCAGATGATTGGCTGACTCACTGGTCCAGGCTTTGCGGTGCCCTGGCTGTCCGCCGTACTGGATGTAGAAGGAGGCCTGCAGCTCCGGGTTGCCGGCAAACTCTACGAATTGTGCGGCTACTTCCGCGTGCTTGGAATGTGCTGAAATGGCGAGGCCGGTCCCGCCCAGGGTGGTTTTCAGGTGTTCACCTTTGGGGCCTGCAGTCACGGTATCGCGGAATTCCAGCAACTTGCGCGCATAGCCGGGTTGCGCGTAATTGGCATAGCCGTAAGCGAAGGGGCAGTAGGCGAAGTCGTCGCTGCGGGTCATGGCCTCGTACACCTTGATCGGGTTCCAGTCGAAGCAGCGGCGATCCAGATTGTCGGATAGCGCCTTCAGCATGCCCAGGGCTTCGATACCCACCGCTTTGCTCACCACTTCTTCTTCGCCCACACAGGGATCTTCACCCATGGCGGAGCACAACATGTAGAAGTTCATCAGGGTGTCCTGGGGAATACTGGGCACCGCCACCAGGCCTTTTTCCGCCAGTGCCATCAGGTCTTCCCAGGTTCGGGGTTCTTCCAGCCCATTTTCTTGCAGCAGGTCCGGGCGCAAAGACGCTACCGGGGTGGCCGCGTCCAGTGCCAAAGCCCACTGCTGGCCATCGTAGTGATAGGAAGTGTGGGAGTGCCCCACGGCGTTATCTGCCTGGTCCTTCAGGAAGGCGGAGGACAGGTGCTCGTCCAGGGGCAGGATGACCTTTTCCCGTGCGGCAAAACCAGTCCAGGGGTGGTCGATCACCAGCAGGTCGTAGCGGCTGGCGAGGTCATCGATGGGGTGGTCGGCAAAGGCCTGCAGCGAACGCTTGTCCCACTGGATGGTGACATTTGGGTTCAGTTCTTCAAAGCGCTGGGCCGCGGCCACCATGGGGGTAAAGCCACGGGTATGGTTCCAGGTCATGCCGCGCAGGACGATGGGTTCCGCCGCCTGCTGCATTGGGGCGCCTTGCTTCTCTTGGTCGTTGTCGGAGCTGCTCATAGTTTTCTCTCGATTTTCTCCATAGTGTCTCTGGAGTGTCTCGCTGTGCGAGGCGCGGGCGCTGGTCCGGGATTGGGGGCACCCGCAGGTTGGCGGCTCATCAGGATTGTGTTTTTATATTTGAAATTGTTGTTCAAGTATAAAAATCGTTTTTTGGTGGTGTCAACCTGTGCTTAAATGCGCAGACATACCAAACCGATAAATTGGATGGGTCAGGGGGAAGCGGTGCCCGAGAAAGTGAGCGAAAAGGCCGGCAGCCAGAAGAATGGCAATGGCGCGAATAAATACGCGGTGCCCGCGCTGGATAAGGCGCTGGAAATACTGGAGTTTCTCGCCGCGGAATCGCTGCCGCTGTCCCAGTCGGATATTGCCCAGGGGATCGGGCGTACCAATAGTGAGATCTTCCGGGTGCTGGTTGGCCTGGAGTCCCGGGGTTATCTGCTGCGGGATGAGGTGTCCGGTAAATACCGGGTGTCTCTCAAGCTGCTGGAGCTGACCCGTACCCTGTCGCCAGTATCGCAATTGCGCTTTGCGGCGCAGCCGGAGATGGAGGCGCTGGCGGCGCGTCTGGGCCAGTCCTGTCACCTGAGTGTGATCCACCAGGGGCAGCTGATGGTGGTGCTGCAGGTGCAGAGCCCCGGGCCGGTTTCCCTGTCGTTCAATGAGGGTACGCTTTTCCCGTTGCTGCAGACCGTTTCCGGGCGGGTGTTGGTGGCGAACTGTGAGGCTGGGCGCCGCGCCGGCCTTCTGGCTAAAACCACTGTCCAGGAAGGTGTGGCCGAGCTCGAACAGTCTTTGCTGTCGGTGCGCGATCAGGGGTTTGAACTGCGGGCCAGTGAATTGACCGATGGCGTCACTGATTGCGCAGCTCTGGTAGGGCAGCCGGATGGGGCGACCATTGCCGCACTGGCGGTATCCAGCCTGACATCGGTAGTGGGTAAAAAGCTGGAGCGGGAAGAGCTGGTGCGGGCAGTGCGGGAATCTGCCGCGCGGATCAATGCGTCGCTTGGCCTCTGATCGGGGCGGTGAGACAACTATAAGAAATAAAAAAACGCCCCTGAAAAGGGGCGTTGAAGCGAGAGAAATGCTTGCATTGCGGTACAAGCAAAGGTCACGAAGAGTCAATCGCAACTGACAAGGTGCACCGGATTCCATCACTTAGACAGTCCCCGGTGTAAGAGAGAAATCGTTCAGGCGCCTGGGGAACCTCTGATCAAGTCCGTAATGCCTCAGCGTGACCTGAAGGCAGTAGCTGTTAGGCGCAGCTTGCAGTGAATGGCTGGCCCTTTACAAGAGCTGCAACGCAGCAGATGCTGTCTTCAGGTCGCGCCCTGCGGGGCTTTCAGAGCGATCCACACTCTGCGTTGTGACTTCTTGAAAGGTCTAGACATTCCTGCGAAGCCACGCCTTGATTGTGAACCGCTCCGAAAGCCTGAGGCATCACGGACTTGATCAGAGGTTCCCTAGTGCTTTGGCGCGGTTGGCCGCGTCCACCATGATGCGCGCCTTGTCCGCGATCTGGCTGGCATTGTCGCCGGCGGCGTAAATATTGGAGCCGAGGCCGAATCCGCGGGCACCGGCTTTCCAGTACGCTTCCATATTGGTATCGGTGATGCCGCCCACTGCCAGGGTGAGGATATCTTTCGGGACCACCGCACCCAGGGATTCCAGGTACCGGGCCGGGAAGTCCGCCACCGGGAACATTTTCAACACCCGGGCACCGGCCTTGAGCGCGCTGAAGGCTTCGGTCGGGGTGAGGCAGCCAGGAACAGAGATCAGATCCCGGTCGATAGTGGCCCGAATGATTTCCGGGTCGCAGTTTGGCGAAACAATGATCTTTCCGCCTGCATTTTGTACACTTCGCGCCTGTTCCGGTGTGAGTACAGTGCCGGCGCCACAGATGGTGGTTTCGCCGAAATCGTCCATGATCTGGGCCAGCCGCTCGATGCTCTTTAGGGGCTCTACCGGTGAGTTCAGTGGGATCTCGATAGCGCGTACACCCGCTTCCAGCAGGGTATTGGCGACCATATCGATCTCGTCCGGTGTCACGCCACGAATAATGGCGATCAGCGGGCAGGCCTCCAGGGCCTGATGAAACTGTTGGCTCAGCATCTGGTCTTCCTGTGCTGTTTTCTGTTTATTCCCGATGACGGGACAGGATGGATGCAGTATAAAGGGACTCAGGAATATTTGTATATAGTTAATTGTTAACAAAAATGGATTGGGGTTGTATGATGGGCCAACATCAGGTGGTGGCCGACCGTGCAACCAGAAGATACCTGAAGGTACCCCTGAAGAGGGTGGCAGGTATCAGCGGTCGGAGTACCCATAACAATAAAGAGGGTTATCCGATGAGAGGATTCCAATTGACCGCCTTCAAATTTGCCGCGATCGTGGCATTTGGCGGTTTCATCTTTGGACTGGATGCGGCGCTGATCTCCGGCACCGTGCGTTTTATTACTGCCGAATTTACCCTGTCCGACTTGCAGGTGGGGACCGTGGTCAGTGCGCCCGGTTTCGGGGTGATTTTTGCGTTGATGGTCACCGGGCGGATTTGTGACGCTTGGGGCCGTAAATCGGCGCTGCTGATTATCGCCGCTCTTTATCTTCTTTCTGCCGTTGGCTCGGTGCTCGCCCCCAATTTTGAGATGTTGGTGGCGGCGCGCTTCCTCGGTGGCCTTGCGTTTACCTCCCTGTCTCTCGCCTCCATGTATATCGGCGAGATCGCCCCGGCCAATATGCGCGGCAAGCTGGTCTCCATGAACCAGATCACTACCGTAGTGGGGCTGTCGGCGGCGTACTTTGCCAACTACCTGATTCTGCAGGCGTCCAACGCGGACGCCGCCTGGGTGGGCGCGCTTGGGATCGATCAGTACACCTGGCGCTGGATGCTCGGAGTGGAAGTGATTCCGGCGCTGATCTGGCTGTTGATGTTGCTGGCCATTCCCGAGAGCCCGCGCTGGCTGGTGCTGAAAGGGCGCCTGGACGATGCCCGCGCCGTGATGGGTAAGTTGATCCCCGCAGGCCATATCGAACCGCAGATTCAGGAAATCCAGGAGAGCGCTGCGGCCGCACCCACCGGCAGCTTCCGCCAGCAGGTGGCGGAGATTTTCAAACCGCGTCTGCGCACCGCCTTCTGGGTTGGCCTGGTGATCGCCATCGCCCAGCCGATTACCGGTATCAACGCCATCATGTTCTACGCGCCCACGGTGTTTGAGCAGGTGGGTATCGGCACCAATGCCGCCTTTATGCAGGCAGTGATCGTCGGCGTAGTGAGCGTGATGTTTACCGTGCTGGCGCTGCTGCTGATTGATCGTCTTGGGCGCCGCCCACTGGTGCTGTTCGGCCTCGCCTGGGGTGGTGTCAGCCTATTTCTGTGCAGCTGGGCGTTCAGTCAGGCCAGCTATGAATTGACTGCGGCTTCGCTACAGGCGCTGGCGAATGCGAATATTGATGTGTCTGGCTTGCAGGCCTTGGTCGGCACTGCCTTTGAGAGCGATGTGGCCTTCAAGCAGGCCATGTATCAGGCGCTCGGCGAAGCGACGGCGCGGGCCAACGAGGGCGCGCTGATCCAGAACGCCATCCAGATCAACGCCAAGTTGGTATTGATGGGCATCATGTGTTTTATCGCCGCGTTTAACCTGTCCATTGGGCCGGTGATGTGGGTGCTCTTCTCGGAAATTTTCCCCACCCATGTTCGCGGTGTGGCGATTCCATTCTTTGCACTGATTGTGAGTACCGTCAGTTACTTCGTGCAGCAGTTTTTCCCCTGGCAGCTGAACAATATGGGTGCGACGGAAATCTTCTTGTTCTACGCCGCCTGTATCAGCGTAAGCCTTGCACTGCTGTTCCGTCTGCTGCCGGAAACCAAAAACAAATCCATCGAAGAAATCGAAGCGACCATGGTGCGCGCCTGAGCGCGCATTGGTGGACCGTTCAAGAAAGTGAGAAGTCTTCATGTCTAAAGCCTTGCTGGATCAGAAGGTTGTTATCGTCACCGGTGCCGCTGCAGGCATCGGTTGGGGTATTGCACAGGTGTGTGCCGAGGCGGGAGCCAAGGTGGTACTGGCGGATATCAATGATGCGAGTAACCGGGTGGAAACCCTGCGCGATCGTGGTTTTGAGAGCGCCTATTTTCCGCTGAATGTGGGGGACGCTTCCGCCATTGCGCCGTTTATCGACGAGGTCTTCGAAAAGTTCGGGCGCATCGATGGCCTGGTGAATAACGCCGGCGTCACCATCGAGGGGGACTTTCTCGAGTTCGATCTGGACAAGCTGAATTGCCTTTGGGAAGTGAATCAGCGCTCGGTATTTCTGTTGTGCCAGGCGGCGGCGCGCCGCATGCAGGCGGGGGCGACCATTGTCAATATTGCCTCCAACCACGCCGGCGCCAGCGTGGCGGGCTACGAGATGTATGCCGCCACCAAGGGCGCGATTGTCGCCATGACCCGCGCCATGGCCTGGAGCCTTGGCAAAAAAGGAATTCGCGTAAATAGCCTGTGCCCGGGCCTGACCAAGACCGAAGCGGTGGCGAAGGTCGCCGATGACAACCCGGCTCTGGCGGCGTCTTTTAACCAGATGCACGCGGACAACAAATACAACACCGTTGAGGAAGTCGGCCACATCGCCGCCTTCCTGTTGTCGCCCTGCTCCGGCGCCATGACCGGCTCCAATATCACCGCAGACCACGGCCTCAGTGCCAGCCTCTGTCCCACCGACGATCTGAAATGAGCGGAGTGCGAGCATGAAGATTAGCGATATCAAGGTTTACCCGGCCTGGGTTGGTCACCGCAATCTGTGTCTGGTGAAGGTGGAAACCGATGAGGGAATCTATGGCTGGGGCGAGTCCGGTTTATCCAGTCGCGAGCTGGCGGTGGCCGGTGCGGTAAAACATTTCCGCGAGTTTCTGATTGGCCGTGATGCACGCAACATTGGCGCCCTGTGGCAAGAGATGTACCGCAGCCAGTATTTCGAAGGTGGCCGGGTGCTTACCGCAGCTATTTCTGCTATCGACATCGCCCTGTGGGATATTGCCGGCAAGGCGCTGAACGTGCCGACCTATCAATTGCTTGGCGGCAAGCAGCGCAACGAAATTCCGCTGTTCGTTACCTCCACCAAACCCATGGGACAGGCGCTGCTGGATGACTTCCGTGCACTGCGGGAGCAGGGCTGGGAAGTGATTCGTGCAACCACAGGCGAACACGGTTTGCCCACCGAGCCCACCACGTTTGATGTGCGCAAATCCATTGCCGCCGCAGCCGGCAGCCTGAAGGAAATCCGTCAGGAGCTGGGGGAAGAGCTGGTACTGGGTATCGACTATCACCACCGCCTCTCCGTTGCCGAAACCGCGAGTTTCTGCCAGAAGCTGGGGGAGGGCGTGCTCGATTTTCTCGAAGAGCCAATCCGCGATCAGTCGGTTACCGCGTATCAGGGCCTGCGCAAACTGGTGAATGTGCCCTTTGCCATCGGTGAAGAGTTCGCCAGTAAGTGGGATTTTATGCCCTATATCGAAAGCGATCTCACCAACTTTGCCCGCATCGACGTGTGCAACGTGGGTGGACTGACCGAGGCGATGAAAGTAGCGGCCATGGCGGAAAGCCACTACATCGACATTATGCCCCACGACCCACTGGGCCCGGTGTGTACCGCTGCCACCATTCAGATGTGCGCGGCGGTGCCAAATCTTTCCTGGTGTGAGATTGCGCCTTACGACAGCAACAAATCCGATCACGACAAGTATTTCATCAACCGCCCGAAAGAAGTGAATCGGGTGTATCCGGTGGGCGATGCGCCGGGCATCGGCATCGATGTGAATGAGGAAATGATTGCCGAGCAGTCGTTCAAATTCTGGGAAGCCCCGCGGCTGTACAAGCCAGACGGCAGCTACACCAACTGGTAAGAAATTCTTTCAAGACTATGCGTCAGGCAACCAATAATTAAAACGAGTACTACGATGGACACAAAGCGATTTCCCAAATCCCTAATGCGCTCAGCACTGAGCCTCGCGATCACTGCGGCCACTCTGGGTGCTCTGGCGGCCTGTTCTGGCGAGCAGAAAGGTGGCGAGACTGCGGCCAATGTGACAGCCGCGTCCGATTCCAATCTGCTGGCTCAGGACCTTTTGCTGGAAGGCTTCGATCAGGGCGGTATTCCTGCTTCTGTACAGGTAAACAATGGCACCGCCAACCTGGTAGATGACGGTGCTGGTGGTAAAGCGCTACAAGTGAAGTTGAAACTGGCCGACAACAATAATGCCGGCCTTGTAATCCAGCCCGCGGAGGCCTGGGACTGGAGCGAGTTCTCGGACTTTAACCTGGCATTCGATGTGGCCAACCACGGTGCCGAGTCGGTGCAGATTGATGTCACCATGGCGGATAAGAACGGCGATTTCTATACCCGCGGCCTGGTCGTGCCGGCGGATGGTACCGCGCGTACTTACTATGCCAAGCTGCACGGACACGATCAGGAAGACCCCAAGGCGGCGGCACAGAACGAATTCAATTTCGCTTCCGGCCTGCGTTCCAATCCGCCCACCTGGCAGTCCGACGACATTATGCTGCACTCCTTCTGGGGCAAAAAACTGTTGGACCTTTCGGGTATTACCCAGATTTCCTTCGGTACTGATGGCAGCCTGAGCGATCGCCAATACACCATTGACAACCTGCGCCTGCGGGCCAATCCGGCGATGGACGAAAACTTCCTTACCGGACTGCTGGACAAATACGGCCAGAACGCCAAGGTGGATTACGAAGGCAAGATCCACTCCGATGAAGAACTGAAAAAAGTCGTCGAGGAAGAGCTGGCCAGCTTGTCCGGCAAACCCAACGCCGACCGCTCAAAATTCAGCGGTTGGAAAAATGGACCGCAACTGGAAGCCACTGGCTATTTCCGTACCGAAAAAGTCAACGGTAAGTGGGCTATCGTCGACCCGGAAGGATACCTGTATTTCTCCACTGGTATCGACATCATCCGTTTGTCCAATTCTTCCACCATTACCGGCTACGACTACGACCAGGAATTGATTCCGAAGCGCAGCGCGGATGAGGTGATTGCGGAAGACGATCAGCCTTTGAACCGTGTCGACGAGAAAGCCTGGGCGACCCGCGAGCTGATCTCGGAAACCCGCGCGAAAATGTTTAACTGGCTGCCCGGTTATGATGATGAACTGGGGAATCACTACGGCTACCGGCGTGAGACACAATCGGGGCCGCTCAAGCACGGTGAGACGTTCAGTTTCTACAGTGCCAACCTGGAGCGTCGCTATGGCGAGACATATCCGGAATCCTATCTGGATACCTGGCAGAAGGTCACTGTCGACCGCATGCTGGACTGGGGGTTCACTTCGTTGGGCAACTGGGCCGCGGAACCCTTTTATGAGCAGGAGCGGATTCCGTATGTCGCTTTCGCGGACATTATTGGTGAGTTCGGTACTCTCAGTAGCGGTTTCGATTTCTGGCATCCGGTACCTGATCCCTACGACCCTCGTTTCTATCAGCGCTCGGTAGTGGCGGCAAAGTCGGTCAGCGAGCAGGTTGAAAACAGTCCCTGGTGTATGGGGGTGTTTTTTGACAACGAGCAGAGTTTTGGTCGACTGGAAAGCGACGAACTTCACTACGGTATCGTGATCAATACGCTGACACGGGATGCAGCAGACACTCCAGCCAAGGGTGCCTTCACCAAGGTATTGCGAGAGAAGTACGGCACCATAGAAGCCTTGAATAAGGCCTGGAACAAAGAGGTGAAGTCCTGGGAAGCCTTTGAGAAGGACATGGACTCGAGCCTCACGACCGATGCGCAGCGCGAAGATTACGCGACTCTGCTGTTTGAATACGGCAATCAGTACTTCGGCACTATTCGCAAGGCGATGAAGTCGGTGATGCCGAATCACCTGTATCTCGGCTCCCGTCTGCCAAGCTGGGGTATGCCTCCGGAGATTGTGAAGGCGGCGGGCAAGAACGTGGATATCATCAGCTATAACCTCTACGAGGAGGGGCTGGTGCCATCCAAGTGGGAGTTCCTGGCAGAGATCGACAAGCCGAGCCTGATTGGTGAGTTCAGCTTCGGCTCGGACGATCAGGGCCACTTCCACCCGGGGATCGTAATCTCTGCGGACCAGAAAGACCGCGGCCGTATGTTCAAGAACTATATGCACTCGTTTATCGACAACCCCTGGTTTGTGGGTGTGCATATGTTCCAGTACATGGACTCCCCAATTACTGGCCGCGCCTATGACGGCGAGAACTACGCGAATGGGTTTGTGTCGGTAGCGGATGTTCCCTACGTGGAGCTGGTCAAGGCGGCCAAGGAAGTCCATGAGGATCTGTACGAGCGCCGCTTTGGCGATGTGAAGCCTGTCGAGTGATTTTTCGAGCGCTGTAGAAAGTTCGGTGGCGGCGACGCTGCCGGGTAGGGCTTCCCAGGACGCGCCGTGAACCCATCCATGGGGGCTTTTCCACGGGTCCCTCTCGCGGAAGGTCCTGGAAAGCCCTACCCGGCATCGACGCCTGCTCGAATAGATAGGTAGTTCAAGCGTACCTGCGCCAAAAACAGGGCGACGGAGACAAGCGCGGCGTCCGAGAGGGCATCGCGCTTTTTTTATCGGTAAAACAAGGGTTTAAGTCCCTTAAGGGACATAGAAACGTTTACATTGAGCTTGGATGACTGTAGATTGTTAACAAAATATTGTTAATAAAATAGAATAACGATCTTTTGGTCCCGGTTAGCTCAATGTCGATCTCTTTGTCCTCAGTTCAATGTGTGTTGAAGCAACTTCGTTTCGGAATACTGTGGCTTTCCGTGGCTCCTGTGCTGCTGTCTGCCTGCGGTCAGCCAGGCGATGAAGGCGCAGTAGCTGCGGGTCCGGGCAACGAGCACGAATACCCGCCGGCTTTATTGACTGGTGGCCGTGGGATTCCCGCAGGTGTGGAAGGGCACGGAGTGTCGCTTTCCCGACTGCCGGTGGACACCGGAATCTCCCCGTTGCACGCGGTTTTCTACAAAAACACCTATGAGCCGCGACTGGACCTTGCCCCGGATTCTGGCTGGGACTGGAGTGGTGCCGGGGAGAATATCGGTCTGTCCCTGAAAGTAACCAATCCCGGGGACCACTCGGCGCAGTTGTTTGTGTCGGTCTACGATGACGAGACTTATGGTACGCGCTCGTTCAATGTGCCCGCAGGCGGGACCGGTACTTATTATTTCGATCTGAATGGCCCGGCACTTGCCCTAGATACCGGTATGCGGGATGCGCCGGCACTCTACGACAACGCGGCGACGGCAATGACCTGGATGTGGGGCAGCAAGTCGCTGGATCTGGCGAATATTCGCCGCATCGAGCTCAATATGAAGAGTATCCTCAGTGACCGGGCCCTGGTGTTTGAGGATATCGCGCTGACATCCAACGGCGATTTCCAGCCGCAAAAGCTGCAGAAAATCTTCGATCGGTACGGGCAGTATGCACCTCAGGACTACCCGGAAAAGATTCTTAGCGATGACGAGCTACGTGCAAGTGCGCAGCGTGAGGCAGAAGCATTTTCTGGGTCTTCGAACTTTCCGGATCGTTCCCGTTTTGGTGGCTGGGCGGAGGGGCCGCGCTATGAATCCACCGGCTATTTTCGGACCCAAAAAATCGATGGGCAGTGGGCGCTGATTGACCCGGAGGGTTACCTGTTTTTCGCCACTGGCGTCGACAATATGCGTATGGACAACACCGTCACCATGACCGGTGTGGATTTTGCGGATCCGGACACAGGGCGGGGAGAGACAATAGCATCAGAGCTGCGCCGGGACCTGTTTCAGTGGTTGCCGGAAAAAGACGATCCGCTCGCTGCCCACTATTTTTATCGTCCCGTGGTGCATATGGGGCCGGTAGAGAAAGGGCAGGGATACAGTTTTTATCGGGCAAATCTGCAGCGGAAATATGGACCGGATTATCTGCAGCGCTGGCGTGAGGTAACCGTTGACCGCCAGTTGAACTGGGGATTTACTACCCTGGGTAACTGGGCCGATCCATCGCTATACGACAACCGTAAGGTTGCTTATGTGGCCAATGGTTGGATTCGCGGCGAGCACAAGCGCGTCAGCAGTGGCAACGATTACTGGGGGCCACTGCATGATCCGTTCGATCCGGAGTTTGTCAATTCCGTAAAACGCACCGTGACACAGGTCGCTGCCGAAGTGCGGGGCGATCCCTGGTGTATGGGCGTGTACATTGAAAACGAACTGAGCTGGGGCAACACCAAAACCGACGCCGGTCACTACGGCCTGATTATTCATACTCTGACGCGTGACGCCGCAGAGAGCCCCGCCAAGGCCGCGTTTGTCGAAATCCTGAAAAACAAATACTCCAGTGTGGAGGGGCTGTCTCGCGCCTGGTTCTCCTCTATTCCTTCCCGGTCTATTCCTTCCTGGGAAGCGTTTGCCGCAGGCTTTTCGCTCTCTCAAGGAGCTGGCGGTGAACCCAAAATTGAGGGGCAGTTGCGGGAGGACTTCTCTCTGCTGCTGGAATCCCTTTCTGCCCGATTCTTCTCCGTGGTGCAGCGCGAGCTGGCCGATGTTATGCCTGACCACCTTTTTCTCGGCGCCCGCTTTGCGGATTGGGGAATGACACCAGAGGTGGTGCGCGGGGCTGCTGCCCATGTGGATGTGGTGAGCTACAACCTCTACACCGAGGGGCTGGCGGCAGATAACTGGGAATTCCTCGCGGAAATCGACAAGCCCTCCATCATCGGTGAATTCCATATGGGTGCGACGGACTCCGGCAGCTTCCACGCGGGCCTGGTATCCGCAGAGAGCCAGCAAGAGCGCGGCGAAATGTTCCGCGACTATATGCACACCATTGTCGACAACCCTTGGTTTGTGGGAGCCCAGTGGTTCCAGTACATCGATTCACCGGCCTCCGGCCGCGCCTGGGATGGGGAAAACTACAACGTCGGCTTTGTCACCGTAGCGGGTGAGCCCTATGGACCGCTGGTAGCTGCGGCTCAGGCTTTGAACCGGGAGCTGTACCCGCGCCGATATGGGCAAAAAAATGATTGATGTTAATTGTTAACAATATACAATGGTTCCATTGATTGAAGTCTAATCATTGGAAGTATTGAAAAAGGGCCTATTAACACTGAATTCGATGGCCGCGCCGGAGGCCGTTTTTTCGCAAGGCAAGGCGCAGTGAGCGCCGTGTGGTTATTCCACATAAGCAAACTGCAACGCAGCATTGCGGGAAAACGGTCCCGGCCCTCCGGGTTGCGCCCCAAAACGAGCCATGCAGCGTTGCTCGTCGCTCGTTTAGCGGGCTAAACCACGCTCCTCGTGCCTTGCCTGGCTCGTTTTGGGGGGCAACGCGGCCATCGAATTCAGTGTTAATAGGCCCAAATAAAAAATCACGGATTTTGGGGTTTCTCCATGTTGATGGAAGTACAAGAGCAGGCCACAGAGCTGCTGTCTTCGAGCACCATCGCCGCCACCAAGGTTGAGTACTACCAGATTCCTCTGGCGGAAGTGCTCTCCGATGCGCGCCACGGCGATCACACCCACTTTGAGGTGCTGGTGTTCCGCGTGCGCTGCCAGGATGGTCTGGAAGGCGTTGGCTACACCTACACCGGTGGTCGCGGTGGTCGCGCCATCTACTCCCTGCTGCAGGACGATATTCAGCCGCTGCTGGAAGGCCGCGATGCGTCAGATATCATTGCCATCTGGGAGGGAATTCAATCCCACCTGCATTATGTGGGCCGCGGCGGGCTGCTGAGCTTTGCGCTATCTGCGGTGGATATCGCCCTGTGGGATCTCCGGTGCAAGCGTCTCGGCCTTCCGTTGTGGAAGGTCGCTGGGGGCGCCGGTAATTCCAGCAAGTGTTATGCCGGTGGTATCGACCTGAATTTCTCCGAGTCCAAACTGCTGGACAATATTTCCAATTACCTGGCCCGTGGCTTCAATGCCGTGAAGATCAAAGTGGGTAAGGAAGACTACCGGGAAGACGTGGCGCGCGTGGAAGCGGTGCGCAAGCTGATTGGTGGCGATGTCACCTTTATGGTGGACGCCAATTACTCCATGACCATCGAACAGGCGGTGCGCTTCGGCCGCGCTATTGATCACTGCGATATTACTTGGTTCGAAGAGCCCACCATTCCCGACGATTACCTGGGTTACGGCCGTATTGCCGATGCCATCAATATCCCACTGGCCATGGGCGAAAACCTGCACACGGTGCATGAGTTCACCTACGCCATCGCACAGGCCAAGCTCGGCTTCCTACAGCCGGATGCATCCAATATCGGCGGTATTACTGGCTGGCTGAAAGTGGCGGAGCTGGCCTATGCGCACAACCTGCCGGTGTGCAGCCACGGCATGCACGAACTGCATGTCTCCCTGATGGCGAGCCAGCCCCATGCGGGCTACCTGGAAGTGCACTCTTTCCCTATCGACGAATACACCACCCGCCCGATCGTGCTGGAAAACGGCCGCGCCGTGGCTTCCAACGAGCCGGGTACCGGGGTGACTTTTGATGAAACTCTGCTGCGACCCCATCTGGTCAAGCACTCTTAATAGGTGATGTTCATGCAAGCTCAAGCTGCTCAGTATGTCGGCAACAAATCATTTGACGTTGTGGAAGGTCGCTGTGAAGCGCCAGCGGCGGATGAGGTGCGCCTGAAGGTCGGTTATGTCGGTATCTGTGGTACCGACATGCATATCTATCACGGTGTGATGGATCAACGTGTAAAGCCACCGCAGGTTGTCGGCCACGAAATGTCCGGTGTTGTGGATGCGGTAGGCGAAAACGTAAAAGACTACACAGTGGGCGAACGCGTTGTGGTGCGTCCGTTGGATTACTGCGGCGATTGCCCGGCCTGTGATAGTGGCCACAGCCATATCTGTCACAACCTGAAATTTATGGGCATCGACTCCGTCGGCGCTTTCCAGAGCTACTGGAATGTGAAAGCCCGCACTCTGCACAAGCTGCCGGAAAATGTATCTCTGAAGCAGGGCGCATTGATCGAACCCCTGGCAGTGGCCTGTCACGATATCTCCCGCGCGCGACTTAAGGCTGGGGAGAAAGCCGTGATTCTCGGTGGTGGCCCAATCGGTCAGCTGGTGGCCCAGGTTGCCCTCGGTATTGGTGCCGAGGTGATGATTTCCGAACCCAGCCCGGAGCGCCGCGCTTTTGCGGAAAAAACCGGTGCGCTGGCGGTGAACCCGATCGAGCAAGACCTGAAAGCGGCGGTGGAAGACTGGACCCAGGGTAAGGGTGCCGATGTAGTGTTTGAAGTGTCTGGTGTACAGCCGGCGGTGGATGCGATGACCGAGATCGCGGCGGTGCGTGGCCGCATCTGTATGGTGGCGATCCATTCTCAGAAGCCACAACTGGACCTGTTTAAGTTCTTCTGGCGCGAGCTGGAGCTGGTGGGTGCGCGCGTGTACGAAGCGCAGGATTTCGAGCAGGCCATCGATATGGTTGCTACTGGGAAAATCGATCTGGTGCCTTTCATCAGCAAGGTGGCCCTTCTGAACGATATCGGTAGTGCCTTCGCTTCTATGGATGGCAATCCATCCGGCATGAAAGCACTGGTCGCCTGCGGCGCGGAAGACTGAGCCGCGATTCGCCAATTAAAGAATCTAGAGAGTAAAACGATGTTGCAACAATTCAGCCTCGCCGGAAAGAAAGCCCTGGTTACCGGTTGTAACCGCGGTATTGGCAAAGCCATGGCGGTGGCCCTGGCGGAAGCGGGTGCCGACGTCATCGGTGTCTCGGCCAATCTGGATCTGAATGAATCTGACGTAGGCCGTGAAGTATCCGCGGCAGGTCAGCAATTTTTCCCTTACCAGTGCGATTTTTCCGACCGCAGTTCTCTGTACGGTTTTATCGACAAGGTAAAAAGCGAGCACGCGCAGATCGATATTCTGGTGAATAACGCCGGTACTATCTTGCGTGCGCCAGCGGCAGAACACGGGGACGACCTCTGGGACAAGGTGATCGAAGTCAACCTGAATGCCCAGTTTATCCTGAGCCGTGAAATCGGTAAGGAAATGGTCGCGCAGGGTTCCGGAAAAATCATTTTCACTGCCTCTCTGTTGACTTTCCAGGGCGGTATCACCGTACCGGGTTACGCGGCCAGTAAAGGGGCAATTGGCCAGATCACCATGGCGCTGTCCAACGAGTGGGCGTCTAAAGGTGTGAACGTGAACGCGATTGCACCGGGTTATATCGCGACCGATAACACCCAGGCACTGCGCGAGGACAGCGAGCGGGCGGCGAGTATTCTTGCGCGTATCCCTCAGGGGCGTTGGGGTGAACCAGAAGATTTCAAAGGCCCGGTGGTATTCCTGGCTTCTGAAGCTTCCAACTACATGAACGGCAGCGTCCTACTGGTGGACGGTGGCTGGATGGGGAGATAACCCATGGCAATTGCAATTAAAAACAACGTGAACTTCGTTAATGGCGAATACATTGCCTCCAAGGCGGACGGCGTTATTGAAGTGCTGAACCCGAGCACCGGTGAGGTACTGGGAAATATTCCCAAGGGCTGTGCGGAAGATGCAGAAGCGGCGCTAGCCAATGCCAAGCAGGCACAGAAGGCCTGGGCAAAGCGCACCGCCCGCGATCGCGCGGCGCTGTTGCGCAAGTTTGCCGCGGCGATTCGTGCGGAGACCGAAGGCCTGGCGGAGCTGCTGGTAAAGGAGCAGGGCAAGCTGATTGGTGTGGCCCGCGATGAAGTCAACGCGACCGCAACGTTTATTGAGTACGCCTGTGACAACGCGCTGACGCTGGAAGGGGATATCCTGCCCTCGGATAACACCGACGAAAAAATTTACATCCACAAGGTGCCTCGCGGCGTTGTGGTGGCGATTACTGCGTGGAACTTCCCGCTGGCTCTGGCTGGACGCAAGATCGGCCCGGCGCTGGTTACCGGCAATAGCATTGTCATCAAGCCAACCCAGGAAACACCGCTTACCACCATGGAGTTGGGGCGCATTGCCAACGAAGTGGGTATTCCCGCGGGCGTGCTGAATATTGTCAACGGCGAAGGCTCCATCGTTGGCCAGGCCCTGTGCGAAAGCCCGCTGACCGCAATGATCACCATGACCGGCAGCACTCGCGCCGGCCAGATTATTCATCAGGCCAGTGGCAAGCACATGATTCCGGTCATGCTGGAACTGGGTGGTAAGGCGCCATTTATTGTGATGGAAGATGCGGATCTGGATAAGGCTGCGGAAGCCGCACTTTGGACCCGTTATGCCAATTGCGGCCAGGTGTGTACCTGTGCGGAGCGCCTGTACGTACACGAGAAGGTGTACGATGCATTTATGGCCAAGTTCCTTCCTAAGGTGAAGGCACTGAAAGTGGGCAACCCGCTGGATGAATCCTCGCAGATGGGGCCTAAAGTGAATGCCCGTGAAATCGAGCATATCCACGAGCTGGTACAGCAAAGCATCGCCCAGGGGGCGGAGCTGCTAACTGGCGGCAAGCCCGCGGAAGTTGCTGGCTTCGAAGGGGGCAACTGGTATGAGCCGACTGTGCTCGCCAATGTTCAGCAGGACAACATCTTGGTGCACGAGGAAACCTTCGGCCCGATTCTGCCGATCGTGAAGATTTCCAGTATCGATCAGGCCATCGCCTATACCAACGACAGTGAGTACGGCCTCTCCGCCTACCTGTTTACTGAAAACCTGCGCTATATCCACCAGTCGATTGCAGAGATGGAAGTGGGTGAGGTGTATGTAAATCGCGGGATCGGCGAGCAGCACCAGGGCTTCCACAACGGGTGGAAACTTTCAGGTATAGGCGGTGAAGATGGCCGCTATGGCCTCGAGCAATACGTGGACAAGAAAACGGTTTATCTCGCGGAGGTTTGAGCCACCTTCGGACTCTTCCTTTCATCTCATCAGGATGAACACTTGTGCGGGGACTTATGTCCCCGCTTTTTTTTCGCTAATCGGGTAAAAGTACCAGGCATAAAAAAGCCCGGCACCTGGCCGTAATGCTGTTCACTTAAGCGGAGCAGCACGACGATTCACTGGATAGCGGGTTTTGCGGATCTTTACCGTCCTCGGCCTAGAAGGCCGAGGACGGTCCTCTAAAAACAGGTTCCCAATCCCCGCCCTAAGCTCCGATAAGCGCGCTCCAGTCCTTGATAATGGCTGAGCCGCGGCCATGACAATCAGCTGCGCAGCAATATACTGGCATGCGAACTTAAAGCGTATCCTGGCTGGGTTTCCCCCGTGAGCGACCGCTGCCTGGCTTGCCTCTCGACGTATCACGTTGTACGCCAACAGTAGCCCCCACACTTCCTGGTAAACCAGTTCCACGGTCTTGCTACGTAGGGTGACGGCGTTGTGCTGCATGGAACTTTTGATGTCACGGAAGCCGATTTCGATTTCCCAGCGCTCTTGGTAGAGCTTCGCGACGGCTTTAGTGCCGTAAGTATCTGCCGGTAGCGAGGTAAATACCGTTTTGTTTTTGCCATTATGCTTGTAGCTCACTGCTCGAACTTCCCAGTACTCGGGAAGGGCCGGATTGCGCTTCCGAGCCTGGGGGGAGACCTTCATTCGCAGTAGTCGATCATTTTTGTTGTAGACCTCCACTGTCTCACTGACCAGGCCTTTGCGCTCGGGGATCAGCCAGTGGCGTTGCGTGTTCTGATCCGCCCACCGCAGCAAAAGGTCTGCACTCCAAAAACCCTTATCAAACAGGGTTACGGAGGCTTCCGGCACCTGATTCATAAACTCATCGGCCAGGCGTATTTCGCTGCGTCGGTAAGGGCTTAGCTCTGCATTCAGAAGTACATGTGAACGTACGTTCATTAGAGCAACCAGGCGCATAAGAGGGTACGGAGTTTGCCGGTTTGTGCTCGTGTTACCGGAGCCAAAATGATCTCGCAGCTCAGGAGTATCTTGGGTGCGCAACAGCGCGCCATCGACAGCGAGAACTTGCAATCCTCGCCATTCATCTTCGGGGTAACGCTCATGTCCCCAGTGCACCCCGGTACGTTGAAATAGCCACTGAACGGGGTTAGCACCAAGACGCTGTCGCGCCTTTGATACCCCGCTTGGGGCCAACAGGCTATCGTTCGCGAGCCCCTGAGCACAGATATTGAGCCTGCGGCAACTTCTGAGACCGGTTCATTCCTGAACAGGGCCATGCCCAGCACGAGCCAGAGTACCTGATCGGCGGGAAGTCGACGGCGGCGAATAGTGGCTTGCGAGGATAACTGCAGAGCGGAATCCACCCATTCAACGGGAATGTTCTGGGTGAAGGTACTCAGGTCACAGAAGGACTGGAGGGCATCAATATCGAAGAGAGACTGCTGAAGAGACACAAAAAAATCCGGTTTCCTGATCTGGAAACCGGATTTTCCGGGGCCCCACCTTAGGCTGCAATGCTTAAGTGAACAGCATTACGGCACCTGGCCGGGCTCCGTGTGCGGATTCGGTATTATTTGATGTTGGCGCGCAGTGCGGTGGTCGCTACATTGATTTTATTGGCCTTGAGCGCTTCCAGGATCGCGCGGTGCTCGTCCACGCAGTCTTTAGGCTTGGAGATTCGCTTGTAGTTCATGCGCATACGCAACACGATGGGATACCACAGGTTGGTCAGCTCATCGCCACCGGCGGCCTGCACCAGGTAGCGGTGGAAATCGATATCTGCCTTGGTCACCTCATTGAATTCCTGCGCGTCAAAGGCGTCCTGTAGGCGCACCAGAATATCTTCCAGTTCGGCGAAGTCCATCTCGGTCAGCTTGCCTTTCAGCTGGGAGATGGCGAACACCTCGATGCGGCGGCGGATATCGATCATCAACTCCTGCATGGAGGGATCCAGCACGCTGTTTACCGATACCCCGCAGTTGTTCTTGGCTACCAGCAGGCCTTCTTTGGTGAGCTGTAGCAACACATCGCGCACCGGCCCGCGCGATACGCCAAAGCGGTTGGCAAGCTGCTGCTCGTTCAACTTGGTGGTTGGGGCTAACTCTCCGGAAATGATATCGGAGCGCAACTGGTCCGCGATTTGCTGGCGGACTGGAATGATTTTTGTGGCTTCAGGCATGATGGATTCTGCTCACCATTTATCTTGAGGCAGGGGAAGTGATTCCTCCTGCCGTGATTTACGTTCTCGGACACAGCTGCCTACCCTGTATACCGCCCTTCGCGCAAATCACAACTGGTATTGCACTCCCAGGCAGCTGCAGCCGGCGGCACCGGGACAGTAGTGGTTACCGCTGGAACTTGTAACAAATCTACAGCAGGTTCCCGTTAGATAGATAGTACCTCAGTGGGGTAAAAAAATCGCCATCAAATTGTTAACAATGGACAATAAAGCTGGTTAAATCCCAAGCCTGAATGGCTGACGGGGCCGGAATCCCATGGGGTAGCGCCGCTTCCTGTGGATTATCCGTCAATCGTCAACAGTCAACCGATAGATAAATCAAATGGATAGCTGGGGGTACCCTAATGAGTGACGTGCTGGTGTGTGACTGGGGGACAAGCAGTTTCCGGCTAATGCGTGTGGGTGACTCCGGTGAAATAGTCGCCCAGGTCAGTACGGATCGCGGGGTAAAAAACGTCCCAAAGCCCGAGATGGAAGCCTATCTGAAGTCTCAGGTAGTGGGAATGGACGGCGACGGCCTGCCCCTGTTGCTGTGCGGCATGGTGGGATCCAGTATCGGTTGGTATGAGCCTTACGTGGCTTGCCCTGCGTCAGGCAGGTCCCTCGGCCGGGATCTGGTAAGGATCCCGGACACCGATCTCACCGCCTGGTGTGTGCCCGGCGTAAAGTACGTCACCGGCGGCGGTAGTGCGGACGTGATGCGCGGTGAAGAGACGCAGGTAATTGGCTGGCTGAGTCAGGCGAGTGAGCAGGAGCAGGCACAAAGCACTCTGTGCCTGCCTGGTACCCACAGCAAGTGGGTACAGGTGGAAGGCGGTGAGATTTGCAGTTTCAGTACCGCCTTTACCGGCGAATTGTACGCGCTACTGACCGAGCGCAGTGTGTTGGTACAGGAGCAACAGCAGTTTTCCTCCACGGCGTTTGTCGCCGGGCTGGCCGCCAGTGGTGAGGCGCCCGGACTGATCCATCAGCTGTTTAACGCCCGCAGTCGATCCGTGCTGGGCTTGCAACCAGCCAGTGCCAGTGCTTCTTATCTCTCCGGCCTTCTGATCGGCAGTGAAGTTGGGACCATGGTTGGGAACCTGAGCCGGGGAGAGCGGATTCATCTGATCTGTGGCGATTCTCTGGCTGTGCCCTATGGCACGGCGATGGACTATTTCAGGCTTCCATACCAGCACTATTCCGGCGATACATTTGCCGCACTTGGTATGTATGCCATTGCCCAGGAAAACGGGTTTTGAGTCCGAGGGGCGCTGAGCAGCGCCTGAGGGCGCCTCACTGGAGGGGGGCACTAGGCCAGCTGTTGCGCGAGTTTTTCCCGCAAAAAGTCGCGCAACAGCAGTACCGCAGGGGTGACCTGTCTGCGAGAGGGGCACACCAGGTTGAGATCGATTGGAGGGGACTGAAGCTGCGGTAGCACACGGATCAGACGGCCGCTGCGCAGTTCGTTCGACATATCGAGCCTGGCTTTAAACGAAATGCCTTTTCCCTCTACCGTCCAGCGGCGGACGACATCGGCGTCATTGGTGGTGCGATTACTGGTGACCCGAATTTTTTCCGTTTTTTTGTCCGGGCCCTCTGGGGGGGAAAATTCCCAGATATCGTTAATGCGTCCACTTAGCTGAAATAGCAGGCAGTTGTGCTGTAGTAACGCTTGTGGACTTTCCGGTGCGCCGTTTCGCGCAATATAGTCGGGGGAGGCGCAGAGTACCCGCTCGGTGGTCGCCAGCTTGAAGGCGATGCGCGAGGAATCGGCGAGGTTACCGTAGCGGATCGCCAAGTCCACCCGATCCAGATAAAAGTCGGATAGCGAGTCCCCCAGGGTCAGACTGATATTGAGTCCCGGGTGCTGATCCATCATTTCATCCAGCCAACCCAGCAGGATATTCCGTCCGAGATCTGAAGGTGCGGACAAGCGCAGTTCCCCCGCAATTGTTCCACCGCGGTTATCGATAGATGCGCGCCCTTCCTCCAGTACCGCCAGCGCCTGCCGGCAGTACACCAGAAACCGCTCTCCCTCGTCAGTGATCCGCAACCGGCGGGTAGAGCGGATGAACAGCTGTGTCTGCAGTTGCTTTTCCAATCGCTTGAGTGCTGCGCTCGCGGAGGCGGCGGTCATCTCCATGTATCGGGCCGCGCCGGTGATACTGCCGATTTCCGCGGTATGCACGAACAGCTGCAAATCTTCCGTATTCATTGTCAAAAATATTTTGAAAATGTTTGTTTTGTTGCTCTGTTTATAGCATGGAATACATTGGCGACAATACCCGAGTCAACGTAAACGCCGCCCCGCTCCTCGGGGGCTAACCCAGGATTAGAACCATGAAAGCGATTGCCTATACCCGACCTCTCGATATCAATGCTCCGGATGCACTGGTTGATGTGGATCTGCCAGTGCCACAAGCCTCGGGCCGGGACCTTCTGGTGAAGGTTCGCGCCATTTCGGTAAACCCGGTGGATACCAAAATTCGTGCCTCGGTCGCGCCCGACCACGGAGAATACAAGGTGCTGGGCTGGGATGCCGTCGGTGAGGTGGTCGCGGTGGGTGACGGTGTCTCACTGTTTGAAGTGGGAGATTCCGTCTGGTACGCCGGCGACCTGACGCGGCCCGGTTCCAACGCGGAGTATCAGCTGGTGGATGAGCGCATTGTTGGGAAAAAGCCGATGTCGCTGTCGGACGTCGAAGCCGCCGCCATGCCTCTGACGGCCATTACCGCCTGGGAGTTACTGTTTGACCGGCTGGGGTTCGCAGCGCAGCTGCCGACCGGAGTAACGTCATATACCGACGGTTTTACGGAGACCGGTGAGGCCGCGCGGATACTGGTGGTGGGTGCGGCCGGTGGTGTCGGGTCGATTCTGGTTCAGCTCGCCAAAAAACTGACCGGCGCTACGGTAATCGGTACCGCGTCGCGAGCGAAGAGTGAAAATTGGGTAAAAGAGCTGGGTGCGGATCACGTCATCAACCATCATCAGCCTATGTTGCCGCAGTTGCAGGCCCTGGGGATCGAACAGGTGACCCATGTGATCAGCCTGACCCACACCGGCGAGCACTTCCACCAGCTGGTTGAGGTGCTCGCACCACAGGGCAAGCTGGCACTGATCGACGACCCCAAAGAAGGGTTGGATATTCTGGAACTGAAAACCAAATCCATCTCCCTGCACTGGGAGTTTATGTACACCCGCTCCATGTTTGGCACCGGAGATATGCAGAAGCAACATGACTTGTTGACCGCACTGTCGCAATTGATTGACCGCGGCGTTGTCCAGTCAACCCTGGGTGAACACTACGGAGCCATCAATGCGGAGAACCTGATTCGCGCACATAAGCAGATCGAGAGTAACCGTTCAGTGGGCAAAATTGTGCTGGAAGGTTTTGCCGCGCAAAAAATCGCGGTGATGGGTAGCCGGTTCGATATGATAGGGTAACCTTCAGTAATCGGATTTTGGCTGACGCACTTCTATGGAACAGATCCTTGCAAACCCCATGGCCATGCTGGTGCTGGTGGGTATCGTTTCGATGGCCTGTCAGTACCTGGCGTATATGCTCAAGCTGCCGGCGATTCTGCCGCTGCTTCTGGCTGGGCTGGCATTGGGGCCCATGACCGGGGTGCTGGACCCGGATGCGCTGTTCGGGGATCTTCTGTTCCCGCTGGTATCACTGGCAGTGGCGATCATTCTGTTTGAGGGCGCGCTTACCCTGAAACTCTCCGATCTTGCCGGACACGGCACCATGGTACGCAACCTGTGTACCCTGGGCGCTCTGGTGACCTGGCTGATCGCCACCCCGGCTGCACACTATGTCCTCGGTATGCCGGTGCAGCTGGCAGCGTTGTTTGGGGCGATTGTGACGGTCACCGGGCCGACCGTGATTGTGCCCATGTTACGTACCGTGCGCCCGAATACTCGCATCTCCAATATCCTGCGCTGGGAAGGTATCGTCATCGACCCCATCGGCGCGCTCCTTGCGGTCCTCGTCTACGAATACATCGTCGCTGCGCAAAACCCGTTTGAGCATTCACTGATTTTACTGTTGAAAGTGGTGGTGATCGGATTCGGTCTGGGTTCCCTGATGGGCCACTTTCTCGGCACCATGCTGCGAAAAAACTGGGTGCCCCACTATCTCCGCAACACCGCAGTGCTGACCCTGATGCTCGGCGCCTATGCCATTTCGGACTTACTGGCGCACGAGTCGGGATTGCTGACGGTGACGGTGATGGGGATCTGGATGGCCAATATGAAAGGTCTCGAGGTAGACGACATCCTTGAGTTCAAGGAAACCCTCAGCGTACTGCTTATCTCGGCGCTATTTATCCTGCTGGCGGCAAGGGTGGAGCTGTTCACTCTTGCGCAGTTGGGGTGGGGTGCAGTCATTGTGTTGGCGGCCATCATGTATGTCGCGCGCCCCCTGTCCGTTTTTCTGTCGGCGCCGGGCTCGGGGCTCAACTGGCGGGAGCTGACGATGCTCAGCTGGATTGCCCCGCGGGGTATCGTTGCCGCTGCGGTTTCTGCGCTGTTCGCCCTGAAAATGGAATCCTTCGGCCTGCCGAAATCCGAGCTGCTGGTGCCGATGGTATTTCTGCTTATTATCACGACGGTGGTTGTCCAGAGTCTGACGGCAAAACCCATGGCGAAACTAATCGGGGTGCGTGCGCCATACCCCAATGGGTTCCTGATTTTTGGGGCTGGAAAATTCTCCCGTATGCTGGCAAAAGACCTGATGCAAAAGGAGGTGCCGGTCCGGATTGCCGATACCAACTGGGATGCCATCAGCGAAGCCCGTATGGATAATATTCCCACCTATTATGGCAATCCGATTTCCGAGCATGCCAGCCTGACCATGGACCTATCTACGGTGGGGAAGGTACTGGTGCTGTCACCCTACAAACAGCTCAACCCATTGGTGACCTATCACTTCGAACACCTGTTGGGAGATGGTGCGGTATTTGGGCTGAATCCGGGGGCTCAGCCGGGGCGTGCCAGCCATCAGGTATCGGAAGACTACGCCCGGAAGTTGACGCTATTCTCGGAAAATGCGACCTACAGTCGCCTGGCCAGTCTGGCCGCCCGCGGCGCGACCATACGCACAACCCGACTCACCGAGGCGTTTACGCTGGAAGACTATGAGGCAACCTACGGCGGCCGTGCGACCCGTCTGTATGCCGTCGACCCGCAGGGGAAAATTTATATCTGCACGATCGGCCACGAGTTCGAGATAAAAGAGGACTGGCAGATCGTCAGCCTGATTGCACCGGCGGAGGAGTCCGACCATAGTGAGGTGGCGGATGGGCGGGGGTGAGGACCGCCACCGTAGCCGGTGGCGGAAGTGATGGTGGAACGGTGGCGGGCGGAAATCAGTCCGTGCTGATGGTATAGCAGGGCCGGTACGCTTTTCCGGGCAGTTTCATCCGCTGCTGGGTGACAAAGGAATTCAGCAATGTATCCATACTGCGCATCAAGGCTGGGTCACCGCGCAATTCGTAGGGGCCGTTTTTCTCTACATTGCGAATCCCTTCGTCCTTTACATTCCCGGACACGATGCCCGAAAAGGCGCGGCGTAAATTTGCCGCCAGTAGATACGGTTCCTGGTGGTTGTGCAGCGCCAGCTCCCGCATATTTTCGTGCGTCGGAATAAACGGCCGCTGGAACTCAGTGGATACTTTCAGCTTCCAGTTGTAGTAGTACGCATCCCCGGTATCTTTGCGGTACTGGCGTACTTTCAGAATTCCCGCGGCCATCTGTCGGCCCACTTCCTGTGGATCGTCAATGATGATCTGATAGCGGGACTGCGCTTCCTCGCCCAGGGTTTCACCAATAAACTGATCAATCTGCTCAAAGTACGCCGCGGCGCTGGCGGGTCCGGTAAAGATGACCGGGAGTGGCTGTTCTCTGTTGTCCTGGTGCAGGAGTATGCCGAGCAGATACAAAATCTCTTCCGCGGTGCCGGCCCCCCCGGGAAATACCACGATGCCATGGCCGGTGCGCACGAACGCTTCCAGGCGCTTCTCAATATCCGGCATGATCACCAGCTGGTTTACGATGGGGTTGGGAGCCTCTGCGGCAATGATTCCCGGCTCGGTGACTCCCAGATATTGACCGTGTGCGTCCCGCTGTTTGGCGTGGCCGATGGTGGCGCCTTTCATGGGGCCTTTCATGGCGCCGGGGCCACAGCCGGTACAGATATCCAGGCTGCGCAGGGCCAGCTCATAGCCCACCTTTTTGGTGTAGTCGTATTCTTCCCGGGAAATGGAGTGGCCGCCCCAGCACACCACCAGTCGCGGTGCGCGGGTACGGTCGAAGGTGCCTGCATTTCGCAATATGTGGAATACCGCATCGGTGACGCCCTGGGCGGAAACCAGGTCATAGCGCGGATCACCGGTGATCTCACTGCGCACATAAATGATGTCACGCAGTACGGCAAACAGGTGTTCGGCGATCCCTTGAATCATCCGTCCATCCACGAATGCGGTAGCCGGCGCGTTAGTCACCTTGAGTTTGACCGAGCGCTCGGTGGGGATGACGGAAATATCGAAGTCGGAAAACTTTTCCAGCAGTTCTTTGCCGTCGTCCATGTAATTGCCGCAGTTCAGAACGGCCAGGGCACAGTTGCGGAAAATGGTGTTTTGCGGGCCGCGGCTGGTGTCGGTGAGCTTGTGGATCTCATATTTGGAAAGAATATCGAACTGTCCGGTAGGGGAGACTCGTGCATCGACGAGTTCGATAAGTTCTGTGGTCATACAACCCCCAGTAATACTTGTTGTGTGATGCCGCCACGCAGGGGCATTTCATTATCAGATTACGTCTGGCGGAAAAGGTTTTATTTTCCGGTTCCTGACTAAGGATAGCTGACGGGTGCGTCAAGTTTGGAAAAGTTGTGCAGGGAGGGGTAGGCGGAAAAGAAAAAGCCCCGAGCTCTTACGAGTTCGGGGCTTCTTGTATGGCGCGCTCGGGAGGATTCGAACCTCCGACCGCCTGGTTCGTAGCCAGGTACTCTATCCAGCTGAGCTACGAGCGCGTCGTTGTGGTTGCGAACTATAGTGACTTGCCTTGGCTTCGTCAACGTTTTTTTTAAAAGATTTTTTAAAAATTCTTTTAAAATCCGCAAGTTACCGAGCTTTTGCTGTTGGCCGAAACCGTTGCTTCAGCTCGATAGGGCGCGCATTCTGCCGCGCCTTCTGACCCAATGCAAGCAGTTTTTTCAATTTTTCTTCAGCCGGTTAAATGGCGGGTTCCGCCTCGGGGGCATTGCGGTGAAGCGCAAAGGCCCGCTCCAGAATCTCCGGGTCCCGGTGGCGCTTGATTTGCTCGAAGAACACCTGGGCCTGCGGAAAGCTCAGCTTGAGGTAGGCGAGCCACTGCTTGACCCGGTTGCCCAGGTACTTGGCGGGGTATATATCCTTGGTGGTGGTGTAGTACTCATAGAGGATGCTGGCCACCTGGGGCCAGGCGAGGGGCTTTACTTGCTCTCCGGCGCAGAGTGCACGAATCTGCAGGCCGATATCCGGGCGTGCCAGCAGGCTTCGGCCGAACATATACGCGTCACAACCGGTGACCTCCCGGCAGCGCTGGAAGTCTGCGAGGGTCCACAGATCTCCATTGGCGATCACGCGAATACCCAGCGCCTGACGAATTTCCCCGATGTACTCCCAGTAGGCGGGTGGCCGGTAGCCATCCACCTTGGAGCGGGCGTGCACCGCCAGCTCCGAGGCGCCGCCGGCTTCTGCCGCACGAGCGTTGTCCATATAGGCACTGCGGTCTTCAAATCCCAGCCGAATTTTTGCCGATACCGGGATCTCCGGCGGCACCGCCTGCCGCACAGCGGAGACAACGGCTTCTACCCGGGAAGGGGTTTTCAGCAGGCATGCTCCGCCATCGCTGTTGTTCACATGCTTGGCCGGGCAGCCGAAGTTCAGGTCGATGGCGGTGGCGCCCGCTTCGACTGCGCGAATCGCGTTAAAGGCCATGGCACTTGGATTGCCCCCCAACAGCTGTAACTTAACCGGCGTTCCCGAGGGCGTTACAGCCCCTCGTTCCAGCTCTGGACAGAGGCGGGTGAAAACCCGCCGTGGCAATTTGGTGTGGGTGACACGGACAAATTCGGTGACACAGATATCCACTCCCCCGATTTTCGACAGCAGCGCGCGCACATGGTGATCAATCACACCTTCCATGGGGGCCTGATAGATCAGTGGGGGCGTGGCTTGAGTGGATTCGGTGTTCATGGATGACAAAATAGGTCCGTGTGTACAGCAGTGAGCGACAGGGGCGCGCGCATTGTACGAGAAAAGTCCGTGCCTGGTTAGATAATGTGCAGTGTCCTGGGGGTGGGGCGCAAAGGCACGGCCGGCGGGCGGGAGAGGGCAGGCGAGATTCTGCGGACAAGGCTAACTGGTCGAATCTGGCAGGCAAAATGGTCGAAAAGGAAGGTTTTTGGGTGCTTCTTGGTTGCTTCTGTAACTAATAAGTGTTTGATTTTGAAAGGTTCTTTTACTGATAATATCGCCCGCTCCAATGCAGGTTGCATCGGCCTGCCTATAAGTCTGGTATCGCCACGGGCGCAGGTTCTGAGCCCGGGGAAACTGCCAGAGCAATAATCAGAGTAATAAAAGCAACGAAGCGAGGGGGTTATCGTGCAAGACGCACTTCTGCAGCAAGGTCTGGACATCACGCTGTTCGGCATGGGAATCGTATTTACATTTCTGCTGCTGCTGGTGATTTGTACCACCGTCATGTCCCGCGTCATGACCCGTTACTTCCCTGAGCCAGAGCCTGCCGCTGCGCCTTCTCTCGCGCCCACAACACAATCCGACGCTGGTAACCAGCGCCTGCGCAAAATTATCGAAGCTGCCATCGAGCAGCACCGCAACCGCCGTAAATAGTTTTTCAGATTATTTGCCGGTTTTCCGTGCCTGACCCCGTCGGCGCGGAGCAGCGGATAGAAAGCGCCATCATTTTTCATTTGCCAAGATCAATTTCGAAGAGAGATCACCCATGACTGAGGTTAACTCTTTTGTTAATAAAACCCCGCTCGGAATTACCGACGTAGTTCTGCGCGACGCCCACCAATCCCTGTTTGCCACCCGGATGCGGTTGGACGACATGCTGCCCATCGCAGAAAAACTGGATAAGGTTGGCTTCTGGTCTCTCGAATCCTGGGGTGGGGCTACCTTTGATGCCTGCATTCGCTACCTGGGGGAAGATCCCTGGGAGCGCATTCGCGAGTTGAAAAAAGCCATGCCCAACACGCCGCAACAGATGCTGTTCCGCGGCCAGAACATCCTGGGCTACCGACACTACGCAGATGATGTGGTGGAAAAGTTTGTCGAGCGCGCAGCCACCAACGGTGTGGATGTTTTCCGTGTGTTCGATGCCATGAACGATATGCGCAACCTCAAAACCGCACTGGCGGCGGTTAAGAAACAGGGCAAGCACGCACAGGGCACAATCTCTTATACCGTCAGCCCGGTGCACAACATGGACATGTGGGTGGATCTGGGGCGTCAGATTGAAGACATGGGGGCGGACTCCATTGCCATTAAAGATATGGCCGGCCTGCTGCGCCCCTACGAAGGCTACGAGCTGGTCTCCAAGCTGAAAGCCGCGGTGGATATCCCCATCCATATGCAGTGCCACGCCACCACTGGCCTGTCTACGGCAACGGCTCTGAAGTGTGTCGAAGCAGGTATCGACAATATCGACACCGCGATTTCCTCCATGTCCATGACCTATGGTCACAGCCCCACCGAGGCGGTGGTGGCGATTCTGGAGGGCACCGATCGCGATACCGGTCTGGACATCAATCTGCTGGAAGAAATTGCCGCGTATTTCCGCGAGGTACGGAAAAAGTACGCGAAATTCGAAGGTTCCCTGCGCGGTGTGGATTCCCGCATTCTGGTGGCGCAGGTACCCGGTGGCATGTTGACCAATATGGAAAACCAGCTGCGCGAGCAGGGCGCTGGTGATCGTTTGGACGAAGTACTGGAGGAGATTCCACGGGTTCGCAAAGACCTGGGTTACATCCCACTGGTCACACCCACTTCGCAAATCGTGGGTACCCAGTCTGTACTGAATGTACTGACGGGCGAGCGTTACAAATCCATCTCCAAGGAAACCGCCGCAGTATTGAAGGGCGAGTACGGCGCAACGCCAGCAGACGTCAATAAGGAGCTGCAGGACAAGGTTCTGGAAGGCGGTGAGCCGGTAACCTGTCGCCCGGCGGATCTGATTGCTCCGGAACTCGACAAACTGTCCGCGGAGCTGAAGCAGAAATCTGCCGAAGAACGTATTGCGCTGACTTCCGGGGAAGGCGAAATTGACGATGTACTCACCTACGCACTTTTCCCGCAGATCGGCCTGAAGTTCCTGAAAAACCGCGGCGATGCTTCAGCCTTCGAACCGGTGCCTACTGGCAACGAATCCAGTGAAGTGAAAAACGATCAGGGCGAGTGTGTGTACACCGTTTCTGTAGAGGGCGAAAGCTACACCGTTACCGTGGCCGATGGCGGCGACGTTACCGGCATGGTGAAAGTGGGTGGCGAGTCGCCTGCTGGCGCCGCAGCAGCACCTGCGGCAACGGGCGGCGGCGAGCCGGTAAAAGCCCCTCTGGCAGGGAACATCTTTAAAGTGCTGGTGAAGCCCGGTGACCAGGTCGCCGAAGGCCAGACCATTGTGGTTCTTGAAGCCATGAAAATGGAAACCGCGGTCAGTGCGCCCCGGGCGGGCAGCGTCACTGGTGTGACCATTAAAGAAGGCGACTCCGTGGCGGTGGGCGACGACCTGCTGACCATCGCGTAACGGGGGGTACCGTGGAAAATTTAACCAACCTCTGGCTTTCGTCTGGCGCCAACCAGATGACGATCGGCCAGTTCTCCATGATCGTGGTCTGCCTCGGTCTGCTGTTTCTGGCGATTCGCAAAAACTTTGAGCCGCTGCTGCTGGTGCCCATTGGCTTTGGCGGTATTCTGGCGAATATCCCAGGCGCCAATCTGGCGCTGCCAGCAGTGGAAGCGGCCATTGCCTCCGGTGACGCCGGCGTGCTGGCGCAACTGTCCCAGGCTCTCGGCCTGTCTGCTTCTGAATCCATCGACGGATTGAAGGCGGCCCTGGAAAGTGCGCCGGCAGCGGCCGCAGAGCGGGCGTCCCAGGTGGCTGCGGATGCGGGCTTTTCCAATGGCATGTTGTACAACTTTTATAACGTGGCCATTGCTTCCGGTGTCGCTCCACTGGTGATTTTTATGGGCGTTGGTGCCATGACGGACTTCGGTCCACTGCTGGCCAACCCGCGCACCCTGTTCCTCGGTGCCGCCGCGCAATTCGGTATTTTCGCAACGGTTCTGGGCGCGGTCGCCATGTCTGCGGCAGGGATAATGGATTTCTCCATCGCCGACGCGGCGGCCATCGGTATCATCGGTGGTGCAGACGGTCCCACCGCGATCTATGTGTCCAGCCTGCTGGCACCGGATCTACTGGGTGCGATTGCCGTAGCCGCCTATTCCTATATGGCCCTGGTACCCCTGATTCAGCCGCCCATCATGCGCGCGCTCACCACCGAGCAGGAGCGCCGTATTGAAATGGTGCAGCTGCGCCATGTGAGCAAGCGCGAGAAGATTATCTTCCCGCTGGTTTTGCTGATACTGGTGGCGCTGTTCCTACCGGACGCGGCACCGCTGCTGGGTATGTTCTGTTTCGGTAACCTGATGCGTGAATGCGGTGTGGTATCCCGACTTTCCGATACCGCGCAGAATGCACTGATCAATATCACCACCATCTTCCTTGGTCTCTCGGTGGGCTCCAAATTGGCCGCAGACAAGTTCCTTGACCCCAAAACCCTCGGCATTCTGGCGCTGGGTATTGTGGCCTTTGCCATCGGTACTGCCGCCGGGGTATTGATGGCAAAATTGATGAACACCATGAGCAAGAACAAGGTCAACCCGCTGATCGGCTCTGCCGGTGTATCCGCCGTGCCAATGGCCGCGCGGGTATCCAACAAGCTGGGCCTGGAAGCCAACCCGCACAACTTCCTGTTGATGCACGCCATGGGCCCGAACGTGGCCGGGGTGATCGGCTCCGCGGTGGCTGCCGGGGTCATGATTACCATGGTGCGCGCCATGACCGGCTGATCGCCTCACCGGACGCGATTCGTGAAACCCCGCTTCGGCGGGGTTTTTTATTGCGTCGACAGAGAGCGTGACCGTGAAGTCGAACCCTGGTCGCGCAGAATAGGGGCGCGCAGCACCTCGTGGTAAGATGGCGACCGTTTTTTACCGTTAGTGGCGCCAGTGCAGGTGTCCGGAAGGAGAAGTTATGTCCTGGTTAGGAGCGGGTATCGGTGCCGGAATCGGCATGATGTTTGGCGGTCCTATAGGTGCGGCCCTGGGGGCCTGGGTTGGGGGCTCCTTTGGCTCCGGCCTGAAAAAGCTCAGTGAAGCGGGTATTACGCTGAACCGCGATGGCGCCCAGGCGGTATTTATCGTCGCCCTGTTCTCGATGCTGGCGAAAATGGCCAAGGCGGATGGGCAGGTGTCCAAAGCCGAAGTGCAGTTGATCGACGACTTTATCAACAACAACCTGCGCCTGAATGCCGAAGATCGCCAGCAGGCGATCAAGATTTTCCAGAATGCCAAAACGGATCAGTACTCAATATACGATTACGCGCGCCAGTATAGTCAGCTGATTCGCAACCAGGCCATGCGTGAGATGGTCTACCGCCTGCTGTTTGCGGTGGCTTTTGCCGATGGGGAACTGCATCCGGCGGAAGAACAGATTCTGCGCAAAATTCCCGAAGAGCTCGGTCTGCACGCCTCCATTTTCACCGCCATGTTCAATGAGTTTGGCCATGGCCGAGGCCCTGCGGCCAGCGGCGACAGTCTCAAGGCACATTACGACGTGCTGGAGTGCAGCCCGGACGTGAGTGATCGCGAACTGAAACTGGCCTACCGGCGCAAGGCCGCGGAATTCCATCCGGACAAAATTGCCTCGAAGGGTCTACCGGAAGAGTTCATGCGTCATGCGGAAGACCAGATGAAGAGCGTGACCGTCGCCTACGATACGATTGTTGCGGCGCGTAAGCGTCAAGCAGAAATAAACCAGGCCTGATTCAGGATTTGAGAGAGGTAGATAAGCGGAAATGTCCCTTGCGCAGCAGATTCAGGAAAAGCTGACAGCAGCTTTTGACCCATCCCATATCGAAGTACAGTGCGAAAGCCATATGCACAATGTACCGGAAGGCTCTGAAATGCACTTTCGGGTAGTGCTGGTCAGCGAGGTGCTGAATGGCCTGCGAAAAGTACAGCGGCACCAGAAAGTGTACGGTGTGCTTGCGGAGGAAATGGCTGGACCCATTCATGCACTGGCGCTGCATTTGTTTACCGGTGAAGAATGGCGCGGACAGGCGCCGGATAGTCCTCAGTGCCTTGGCGGCGGGAAAGAATAAGCGTTTTCCCGCCAATTTTTGTTTACTCAACACTTCTTTACGCTTGCGATTTTCAGGGATGTCGGACCTGAATGTCGCCTGAATAACTGACGGAAAATTTCCTATTTTTCCGGTGTGCCCATCGTTTTCCGCAAACGATTGGCGCGACTTGCTTCTTTTCTTTCCTGTGTGGCGCCTGAGATAACTTTTTTGGCGCTTATTTCCCCGCCGATAGCCCCATCCTCTGCTCCGTTTCATTTTACGTCTGGCGTTTCACTTTTGTTTATCGAAGGACGCGGCGACAGAATCGGCCAAAAGTTCCACAGCTGAAGATTTTTTTTGGTTGTTTTTTCTACAGCCGCTCACAAGCGTGTCTAGACTGACAAGTGATTGGGTCAATTGCTGTTTAATTTGCCGAATACGATGGAGTTCTCAATGAAAATGACACGCGTTCTGACACCGCTTGCGATCGCTGTAGCCGCTCTGGTCAATGCCCAGCAGGCTTCTGCCGATTGGTTGAGTGATGGAGATTTTGTTGTACGTGTTGGCGCCAGCTGGGTAGATCCTAACGACGATAGCGATCAGTTCCGTCTGAGCGATCGATACAGCACGGCAAAGTTTGATGTAGACGCTGATACCACCTGGAATATTTCCGGTGCATGGCTGCCAGTAGAGCATTGGGGCGTCGAGCTGATGTACATCGGTTCCACCCAGCACGATCTGGACGTTGAAGATATTCGCTACGGCAATATCACTTATGACACTGACCGTTACCGTGTAGGTAGCTTCGATGCCAGCTATGCGAATGCATTCCTGAACTGGTACCCGCTGAGCCGCGATTGCCTGGGTCAGCCATACATCGGTATCGGTGTGAACTACACCGACTTCAGTGATGAGCATTTGCGTGGACGTTTCCGCGACGATATCAACAACTGGGATCCGGATCTGGGTATCCGTGATGTGGACTACGGTCTGGGTCACTCCTGGGGTGTCGCCGGTCAACTGGGTGTGGATTTCCGCTTTGGCCGCGACAGCGCCTTCCTGGTTAACGCCGCGGTACTGTACATGGATGCCGACACCGATCTGACGACCTATTACACCGATACTACTCTGCCGCGTAATCCGCGCCTGAGCGTATCCGACGACGTGGATTACAGCCCCTGGGTATTCAACCTGGGTGTTGGTTACTCCTTCTAATCACCTGGCGTGATTTAACGAGTAGCGTTCAGGGATGAACGGAAAAGGGCACCCTCGGGTGCCTTTTTCTTTTTCCGGTAACGATCGAGAAGTGGCCATCATCCATGGAGTACCGTGACTACTACCAGATTCTTGGCGTCGAACGCAGCGCCTCACAAGATGAGATCAAGAAGTCCTACCGCAAGCTGGCACGCAAGTATCATCCGGATGTGAGTAAAGAGGATGATGCGGAGGATCGCTTTAAAGAAGTGAGCGAAGCCTACGAAGTACTGAAAGATCCGGAAAAGCGCGCCGCCTACGATCAGCTCGGCAAGCGCTGGAATAGCGGTGAGGACTTTAATCCACCGCCAGATTGGGATCAGGGGTTTGAATTTCGCGGTGGCGGATATACCGAAGCAGACCCCGAGGCCTTCAGTGATTTTTTTGAGAGCCTGTTCGGAGGAGGCGAGTTCCGTCAGGGTGGATTTCACCGTGGAGGTTTTGGTCAGGCGGGCCAGTCGTTCCACGCTCAGGGGGACAACACCCACGCACGTATCGCTATTGATATCGAAGACAGCTATCGGGGACGCAAGCGACAGATTACCCTCAAGCACTCAGCGCTGGGGGCAGACGGGCGCCCCGTAGTAAAAGAACGCACACTGAATGTGACGATCCCCAAGGGGGTGACCGAAGGCCAGCAGATACGCCTGGCGGGTCAGGGGCAGCCGGGCCTGGGTGACGGAAAACCGGGGGATCTGTATCTGGAAATCGTGTTCAACCCGCACGCCCGCTATAGCGTGGAGGGGAAAACCGTATATCTGGAGCTTCCAGTGGCGCCCTGGGAGGCCGCCCTTGGGGGCAAAGTTCCGGTGACCACGCCGGAGGGCGCGTTGAATCTTACCCTGCCGCCCAACAGTAAGAATGGGGGTAAGTTGCGTCTGAAGGGAAAGGGACTACCGGCGAAAGAGCCGGGGGACCTGTATGTGGTTCTGGATATTGTCACTCCGCCGGCTCACAGTGAAGAGGAGCGAGCAGCGTACCGTCAGTTTCGCGACAGCTTTCAGTTTGATCCACGCAAGCCTAACAGCCATGGAGGTGCCTGAGCATGCCATCCGGGAGTCCGTCGGAAGAGGTTCTTGCCGAGATCCTCGACGAGAACAGCATCCTTACCCTGCGAGAACTTTGTATGGCCTGCGACCTGACGGCAGAGCAGGTGCTGGCTATGGTCGAACACGGTGTTATCGATGCGCAGGGGGAAGGGACAGGTTTGCGTTTCAGTGGAATCTGCGTGCGTCGGGTGCGCCGCGTATATCGATTGGAGCGGGATCTTGGAGTAAATCACGCGGGCGCCGCACTGGCACTGGAGCTGCTGGAAGAGATTGAGCAGCTGCGGGCTCGGGTGCGGCGTCTTGAGCGGCGCTAGGGAGACAGGGATATTGCGCCCGTGAATCCCCGCGCGATTTGATCCGGAACGTCAGGCCGCCGTTGCGGTGCTGGTAATTTCGTACACCAGGTACGCAGTGTAGGCCACATAGGCCGCCAGCAGCGCCCCCCCTTCGAAACGGTTGATACGTCCCTGGCGTTTGCCGAACCCGTAGCCAAAAACAAACAGCGCGAGTGTCAGCCCCATCACCATTGGCCAGTCACGGGTGATGAGTTCGTGGGGCACGTCGGGCATGGGGGCGATGGTACCAGCGATGCCGACCACTGCCAGCAAGTTGAACATGTTGGAGCCCACCACATTGCCGATGGCAATATCGTGTTGACCTTTCTTGGCTGCCACCAGTGTCGCCGCCAGCTCGGGTAGAGAGGTACCCAGCGCGACAATTGTCAGCCCGATGATCAGATCGCTGACGCCAAGTTGGTGCGCAATGGTCACCGCTCCCCATACCAGCATCCGTGAACTGACCACCAGTAGAATCAGTCCCGCAATCACCCAGAACAGCGCCTTGCCCAGTGGCATATCGTGCTCTTCCAGGTTGTCCTGCATACCGCTTTCAATCAGGTCGCCCTTGCCCTGAATGGCGGAGTAAATAGACCAGCCGATGACACCGAAAAAGCCGGCCAGCAAAATCGCCCCTTCGGCCCTGCTGAGAGTGCCGTTCCAGAAAAAGGCCGCGGTAATACAGGTGATGATCAACAGCAACGGCAGTTCTTTATGAATAATTTTGCTGTTGACGGTGAGCGGAATGAACAGTGCAGTGGCACCGAGAATCAAGCCGGTATTGGCAATATTGGAGCCGTAGGCGTTACCCAGTGCCAGCCCCGGGCTACCGTCCAGGGCGGCCATGGCGGATACGACCATTTCTGGCGCCGATGTGCCAAAGCCCACAATCACCATGCCGATCAGCAGTGGTGGCATCCCCGCGTGCTTGGCGGTCGCGGCCGCACCATCGACAAAGCGATCGGCACTCCACATCAGCAAAAGAAATCCGGCAATAATGGCAAGCGAAGCAAGAATCATGGGGTTCCCTGGTTTTAATGAACGGCCATCCACTCTCGCGCCAATCGAGGCGCCGGAAGTGGGGCTGAAATCGGGGGCCGATTGTAACGGCATTGGCTCTCACTTGCAGTGATAAATCGGGGGGCGCCCGGTGGGTGGTGCAATCTGGTGGACCTTAGTTTGTTTTCTGGTTTGATGTCGGGTGCAGGCCCGAAGCCCGGTCAGTATTCTGGTGAGTCTGGAGAGTCGGACAATCCGCAGGGGCGGGGCTATTTATCGCAGCTGGCAGAAAGACTCGGCATTTATGCCAAGGCGGCACAGGTGATTGAATCACAGGTGCCGCACTGAACGAGGCTAAACCGGTCAGATTAAGGCAGCAGTCGGGCGAAATTCGGGCCGGTGGGGTAGTCGCCCTTGGTCCAGCCGAGGCGCACGACAACCGTATTGGTTGAGGGTGAAATCATTACCGCCTGCGCGCGGTTGCCCAGCATAAAATAGCTGTCTGCGGGCAGCTCCGGGTAGCGCAGGGATTCTCCGCCACCGTTCAGCCAGAACTGATAACCGTACCGCGGTTCGTTGGTGCTGGCATTGGGTGTGCTGGCGCTGGTGACCCAACCCTCGGGCAATAGCGCTGTACCCTCCCATTCTCCGCCATTCAGCATCAGCTGGCCGAGCCGCGCCCAGTCGCGAGCGGGCGCGTAAAGGTAGGAACTGCCCACAAACACGCCACTGCCATCCACCTCGAAGGTGGTATTGGCCATGGCCAGCGGTGCCAGGAGTTGCTGCTGGAAAAAGTCGACACTCGCCTGTGGGGCGGCACCCAGCTGCTCATATACCCAGCGGGCCAGAAGATTGGTGGTACCGGACGAATAGGAAAAGTAGCTGCCGGGCGGGTGCGCCAGTGGGCTTTGCAGTGCGATATCTGATGCACTGTGAGCACCGAACAACATTTCGGTGGCGTCACTGCCGGGGGCGTAGGTTTCGTCGAATGCCAGTCCGGACGACATCTGCAGGAGGTTCTCCAGGCTGATCTGGCTGCGCTCGTCACTCCACTGGGGAAAGAGTGGAGAGGAGGTGTCGTTGTCTGGCTGCACGGCCTGCAACCGGGCGACCAGCATCGCCGTCACACTCTTACCCATAGACCAGCCGAGCAGCGGCGTCTGGGGGGTAATCCCGTCGCTGTATGATTCGGCAACCAGCTTTCCATCCTGAACCACCAGCAGTGCACGGGTATTGAGACCGGATGCGCTGTCCTGGCTCAGCATGGCATTGAGGGTTTTTTGCAGTGTCGGATCGATATCGGGAGCGCCACTGCCACTCGGCCAGGGGGCGGAAGACGCCGCAAGCGGCTTCACCGTTACCTGATCCAGGGCGCTGGAATCCCCGATATCCAGTGTACAGCCGAGGCCCGGGCGAAAGGTTGCGCTGGTTTCCCCCATGCCCATGAGGGTGGCGGTGACCCGCTTGGCCTGATCATCGTAAACCAGGTCCAGCAGTCGGTTGGCCGGCGAGTAGGACGCCAGATCATTGAGGTTGCGCGTGTGATCAAACCCGGACAGGTAGCGGCCAGAGCAGGCGAGCTTGGCGCCCATACCGGTGGAAACGCGCACCGCATTGCCCAGTTCGGTGATGGAAAATCCCAACAGCCGGGGGGCAAGAAGCGCGAGCGCCAGTACGAATGCGGCGATGACTGCGAGCAGGCTCAGAATTATTTTTTTCATTCGATCTCGGCACCGTGATTTGCTGTTCATAAGCGCAAATCATTGCCGATGTACCCGTCGATGGACAGGTTAATTCGTGTCAGCCTCGGTGACCGTTTCAAATTCCGCGAGTAGCTTCAGAAACGGTTCGCCGAACCGCGCCAACTTACTGTCGCCAATGCCGGATACTGCCAGCATTTCCTGTTCGTTGCGCGGGCGGGCACTGAGCATTTCCCGCAGCGTCGCATCGTGGAACACGACGTAAGGGGGCACGCCGAGTTCTTCGGCCAGGGACTTGCGCAGGCCACGCAGGGCATCCCACAGAGGCCGGTCTTGCTCGGAAATTTCCACTGCGGCGCGGGAGCGGCCACTTTCGGATTTTCCGGTTGCCTTTGCGGCTTTCGGTAGCGTGCGCAACTGTACCGGTTCCTCGCCGCGCAACACCGGGCGGCACTGTTCGGTGAGTTGCAGGGCGTTGAAGGCTTCAGCATTCACCTGCAGGTAGCCTCGCACCACCAATTGCCGGACCACCGCGCGCCATTCGTTGGCACTGAGATCGCTGCCGATACCGTAGGTGGAAACCTGATTGTGATTGAACTGGCGAATTTTCTCCGTGTCGGCACCGCGCAGTACATCGATCACATGGGCAGCACCGAACCTCTGGCCGGTGCGATAGATACATGACATCAGTTTGCGTGATGCGTCACTGGCATCCCAGGTGACCGGTGGTGTCAGGCAGGTATCACAATTGCCGCAATCCTGTGCCAGCTCCTCGTTAAAATAGCGCAGCAGAGCGCGGCGCCGGCAACTGGTGATTTCGCACAGTCCCAACATGGCGTCGAGACGCTGGCGCTCCTGGCGCTTGTGCTCTTCGCTGCCCTCGGAGGTATTCGCCATCTGGCTGAGTTTCACCACGTCTTCCAGCCCGTAGAGCAAAAGCGCGGTGGCCGGTTCCCCATCGCGCCCGGCGCGCCCGGTTTCCTGATAGTAGGCTTCGATACTCTTGGGAAGATCCAGGTGGGCGACAAAGCGTACATCCGGCTTGTCGATACCCATACCAAAAGCGATGGTGGCCACCACAATCACCCCTTCTTCCCGCAAGAAACGGCGCTGGTGCTCCGCCCGTACCTCGGCGGAGAGGCCCGCGTGGTAAGGGAGGGCGTTAAACCCCTGCTGCTGCAGCCAGCTCGCCGTGGTCTCCACTTTGTTGCGCGACAGGCAGTAAATAACCCCGGCATTCCCCTGATGTTCTTCGTTGAGAAATTGCAGCAGTTGGCGCTTCGGATTGTTTTTGGCTGCAATCCGATACTGAATGTTCGGGCGGTCAAAACTGCTGACGAAGTGACGTGCGCTTTCCAGGTCCAGGCGGCGAGCAATTTCTCCTTGTGTCCGCTGGTCGGCGGTAGCGGTCAGAGCCACTCGTGGCACCGTGGGAAAGCGCTCATGCAGACAGGACAGTTGCAGGTAGTCGGCGCGGAAATCGTGTCCCCACTGGCTGACACAGTGTGCCTCATCAATGGCGAATAAAGAGATGTGCGCCTGGCTGAGCAGCTCCAGGGTCCTGGGCTGTAGCAGGCGCTCTGGTGCCAGATAGAGCAGGTCCAGTTCACCGCGCAGTAATTGCGCTTCCAATGCCTGCCCCTGCTGATAATCCAGCGAGGAATTCAGAAAAGCCGCGGCCACGCCCACCGCGGTCAGGGCTTCTACCTGATCCTGCATCAGGGCGATCAATGGAGAAATCACCACCCCGCAGCCCGGGCGGGCCAGAGCGGGAATCTGGTAGCACAGAGACTTGCCCCCGCCGGTTGGCATCAGTACCAGGGCGTCCTGCCCATTCACCAGGGTTTCAATGATGGCTTGCTGGTCACCGCGAAATTCGGTGTAGCCAAAGGTGTGTTCCAGGATGTAACGGGGAGAGGCGTCGGTGGTGGGCTGGGTGTCATTCATGGCGGGAGTATACCGCCTGAATCCACACCAAGGCGAACGGGTAGGGCTGCCGGTCCCGGGAAAAATTGGCGCCGCTTGCCTTGGGTTTGGCGCGCCAATCCTTCCGTAAATGAGAAGTTGTACTATAATCCGTGCACCGCTGACATAGACAGGGAAAATGCTATGCGCGCAATGACATCGACGTCTAATATCAAATATCGCATCTGGGCGGTGATTTTTATGCTCGGACTCGCTGGCTGTGCAAGCCAGACTCCAGAGCCCATCAATCCGCGCCATCTCGCTCAGTCCGCCGTGGCGGATACCCACCTGGGCTGGAAGCCGGCCCCAGCACACCAGCTCAACTACTCTCTTGCCACATCGTCGGGTATCGCCCGGATGGAAATGCGCGAACTGCCCAGCGATCTGCAGGCGCTGACCATCGAACTGCCGGGCATGCGGAATGTCGAGGGGATTCAGTGGCGGGCATCCAACGGGGATCATGCGATGCTGTTCGATGGCGATCGCGGCGCAGATGGCGTAACCCTGGAACGCCGGCAGCGCGGCTATCGCTTACAGGTGCGCGGTCCGGCGCTGGAAACCGTTCGCCCCGGTGGATTTCTGACCGTCATTGATTACTACCGGAACTGATCGCTGCTAGCGCGCGCTTTCTGCTTTTTCCGTTCCCTGGTTTTCTCCCTCAAACCCGAGTCCCCGGGGGCGGATCAGGTAAAGCCTGGGCCATAGCTTTCCCGTTACCCAGAGTCCATTGCGGGCTTTGTCCCAGGCGATACCATTGGCCACCGCATCCACGTGCCGCCGGCCGAGCAGACTCTTCTCCTGCAGCGTCTTCAGGTCCACCCATCCCTGCACTTTGCCTGAGTGCGGGTCAATGGCGATGATCCGGGTATCCTGCCAGATATTCGCCCAGATCAATCCATTCGCATATTCCAGTTCATTCAACCGCGACCACTGCTGTCCGCCACCGGAGACCTTCAGGCTGCGGGTCACCTTGAAGCCATCGGGGGTACGGAAAGTGAGCGTATCGCTGCCATTGCTCATGATCAGAGATTCTCCATCGCTGGTCAGTCCCCAGCCTTCACCGGAGTAATGCAGCAGATGGACCAGCTGGAAGTTGCGGCGATCGTAGATCTGCAGCTCTCCTGCGCGATAGGTGAGCAGATACAGGTAATCACCAAACACCGCGAGCCCCTCGGCAAAGCGGTTGCTCGCCAGCCATTTGCGTCTTACCGGGTTACCCCCCGGGTCGGTATACTCCGCCAGCCAGGACCGGCCGTACAGGCCGCTGCTTTCCAGCCAGCGTTCGCCGTCGAAATAGAGTCCCTGGGTAAAGTGGTCGGCAGGGCGGGGCTTGCTCTCCAGTACCCGGTAGGGCACCGCCTGCGGGGCGGCGGCCACGGAAGCGCACAGTGTGAGCGAGAGCAGAGCGAAGAGGGCGGTTTTCATGGTCTGATTCGGGGTTCCCGGTAGACGCCGGCGGAGTATCGGCGTTCCATAACAATGCGTGCAGTTCTTACTAGAAGCCAAGATGACCAGAATTAAAACATTTATTACGTTAACCCTGTTAGGTGGCCTGGCGGTCGTCTTACCCATAGCCATCTTTATTCTGCTGTTCCAGTGGCTGTTCGGCCAGATCAGTGAACTGGTGGCGCCCGCCACAGAGTGGATGCAGGCGCATACGGAGTTCAAGGATAATTTTGCCCGGCTGATCGTGATCGCCGTGATTCTCGGGCTCTGCTTTGTGATCGGTCTGTTGGTAAAAACCAGCGTGGGCCGCTGGATACACCGGCACCTGGACCACTGGCTGGGTAAACTGGCACCGGGTTACAACACCATCAAGGAATTGGTGCTGCAGTTTATTGGTGGCGGGGGAACCGAGGGAGTGCTGTCGGGGCCGGTGGCCAGAGCGCGGATTCACGGCGCCGGCAACCCGCTGTCGGTAACGGCGATCGTGACCTCTACCCATGCGGACGGCCACTTCACGGTCTATGTCCCAACCGCACCGGTGCCCACCTCCGGGTTTGTGTACCACCTGCCACCGGAGTGTGTGGAAATCCTGCCCCATGTGACGGTCGAGGCGGCGATGAAATCCATTGTTGCCTGCGGCTCGGGAAGTGGCCAGCTGCTGGCGGCACCGGCGCTGGAAGAGAAAGTCTAGGCTAGATCGGCTTGTTTTTGCCCAATGCGCGAATGGCGAAGCGCATTGGGTGCAGTGCTTTCACCAGATCCTCCGATACCGGCATCACTTCATTGTTGATCCAGGCCGCCAGTACCTCCGCGGCCAGCGGCGCATAGGTAAACCCCCGCGAACCCAGGCCGGCGAGCACGTAGAGATTGTGCTGGTAGCGCGTGCGTCGGGGAATCCGCTGCTTACGGTTTTTTCTCAGCGCACTGTAAGTGCTTTCCAGCGCGTCCCACTGTGCTACGGGGCCCGCCATGGGCAGGTAGTCCAGTGTCGCGGCGCGCAGCGCCGCGCGGCCCTCCAGGGGCTGCCCGGCAAATTCTTTCTCAAATTCCGGGAGCAGGGTGCCGAGGGTTTGCAGGTTCTCCCGGTGCTCCTCTTCGCGAATATCCGTTTCCGTCTGCTTGAGTTTGAAGGTGGCACCGAAGCTGTGATGTGGCGCTTCTTGCGTTTCCAGCGCACTTGATGCCGGAGCGATATAGCCCTCGCCACACAGGGCAATGTTCAGTTTCTCTGTGGCGCGGGTCGCCTTGGCAAAAGAGACCTGACCGCGAATGGGCTGCAGGGGCAGGGGAGCCGTTTGCGGGAACTGGCGATTGAAATTGGCGGTACACAGGATCAGCGCATCAAAGCACCGCGGCTTTTCCTGGCCCTGGACGTGCAGCTGCCACTGATCATTCTGGTACTGCGCCTCCCGTACCCGGGTAGCGAACTGCAAGTGAATGTTGTCGTGCTGTAAAAGGCTGTTGCAGACCTGCCGGGGTTGCAGCCAGCCGGCCTTGGGGAAATACAGGCCGGGGAAGCCTAATGTTACGCCGGCGAGTTCGGTGGCCTCTTCTGCCGTCACCGGTTGTGCCAGCGGGCTGTGGGCGTCCAGTTTCAGGTGTTGGCAAATCTGCTGCTGCAACTGCCGCTCTTTGTCCGATTGTGCCAGTTGCAACAGACCGTTGAGGTGCGCCGCCTGTGGGCAGCGGTTCGGGTAAAAGCGCTGGGCAAACTGCAGGGCCTGCAGATTGAAATCCCCGTTGGGGCCGGGTTTGGGAGAGAGCTTCCCGTAGAGGATACCCTGGTCGTTTCCCGACGCGCCACTGCCCGCAAGTGCCCCTTCCTCGAACACGGTCACCAGGAAGCCCCGCGCAGCCAGAGCCTGGGCGGCCGCGGCACCGGCGATTCCGGCACCAATGATGGCGATGGCATTCGGCTTTTGCACAGGCGCAGGCGGCAGGTGCCAGGGTGTGCTCGAATAGCGTTGTGCCTCTGCGCCTTCCTGTTTTTCTTTCTCTTCTTGTTCTGGGGCGAACCGCCCCCGCAGCATTTCCCGCTTGCGCCCGAACCCAGGTACCTTTTCCAGGGCGAAGCCCACGGACTTCAGCCCGCGTTTCACAATGCCTGCACAGGTGAAAGTGGCGAAGGTGGCTGCCGGTGCGCTCAAGGTTGCGATGGCGCGGAACAGCGCCTTGCTCCACATCTCGGGATTTTTTGAGGGCGCAAACCCATCGAGAAACCAGGCATCGATTTGCCGGTCTCGCTGTGGATCTTCCAGAGCCAGGGATTCAAAACCGGCACTGGCCTCACCAATCACCAGGGTCAGATGCACATTGCCGGGAAAATTGATCCGGTGTACCCCGTGGGCGAGATACCCCGGGTAGTTGGCGATCAACTGTGCACTGAACGCCTCCAGCTCCGGCCACATTGCCAGCGCCCGCGCCAGATCCTTGGGATGCAAGGGGTATTTCTCGACACTGACAAAATGCAGATGCGCGGACGCGGGCGCGGTGCTTTTCCAGAGTTGCCAGGCCGCGAGAAAATTCAGTCCGGTGCCGAAGCCGGTTTCGCCGAGGGTAAAGACCGCATTCTCCGCAAGCCCGTTCCAGCGCTCCGGTAGATGATTCTGTGCGAGAAAAACGTGGCGGGTTTCTTCGAGCCCCGAGGCGGTGGAAAAGTAGATATCGTCAAAGGCGCTGGAAACCGGCTGGCCGTTGTCGCGCCACTCCAGCTGCGCGTGGCGAACCGAGCTGGGATCTTCGGGTTTTTCATCGGGCAGCTTGTCAGGCCGTTCCTGGTCGCTCATAAAGATTAAGCCGCAAGACCGAATTCACGCATCACCTGGGCGCACCACTGATCCAGTCGTTCATCGCTGAGATCAAACTCATTCTCTTCATCCAGCGCCAGTCCCACAAACTGACTGCCGTCCGGCGTCAGTCCCTTGGACTCCTCAAATTCATAGCCCTCAGCGGACCAGTAACCCACCGCCTTGGCCCCCACCGCGACCACCTGCGCGTGCAGGTAGCCCAATGCATCCTGATACCACTGCGGATAACCTTCCTGATCCCCAAGCCCGTAACAGGCCACCTTCTTGCCGCTCAGATCCAGCGTCGCCAGTTGATCCCAGCAATTCTCCCAATCCTCCTGCAACTCGCCATAGTCCCAGGTCGGAATACCGAGAATCAGAAAATCGTAATCCTGCATTTGTGCCACATCGTCCGTCGCCACATTGTGCAGATCGATCCACTCCTCACCGATACGATCGCGAATCTTCTCCGCCGCCATCTCCGTGTAACAAGTGCTGGAACCGTAAAACAGCCCGATCGGGGCCAGGGACGTATCGAGGGAACTGTCTGTTGTTTGCATAATCTACTGAGCGTTCACATAGCCCAGCTGACGCCAGGCCTCATAAATAACGATGGCTGCCGCATTGGACAGATTGATACTGCGGCTGTTGGCACACATGGGAATACGCAGCGTATTTTCCTTCCCCGTCATCGCCAGAAACTCCGCCGGCAAGCCCCGCGTCTCCGGCCCAAACACAATCGCATCCTCCGCCGCAAAGGCCACCTCCGAATGCGGTTTACTGCCCTTGGTCGAAAGCGCCAGCACCCGCTTCGGCTGCTCCGCCGCCACAAACGCCTCCCAGTCCCGGTGGCGCACCACGCGGCTGTACTCCGCATAATCCAGCCCCGCGCGGCGCAGGCGCTTGTCATCCATCGCAAACCCCAGGGGCTCGATCAGGTGCAGCTCGGCTCCGGTATTGGCGCATAGACGGATGATATTGCCGGTGTTTGGGGCAATTTCTGGTTGGTAGAGGACGATTTTGAACATGTATGCAAAGGGGTAGTAGTAGCTGCGGCTGAACTACAGGAAGTTAACGTGAAGGTGTCGGGATCGGGTACTGCCTTGCGAGACCTTCACCGCCATGGATGGCGGTGCAGAGCCCCCAGGGATGGGTTCACGGCGTGTCTCGCAAGGCAGTACCCGATACCGGCACCGCCACGGAGCAGCTTAAAAACCCTGGGGCTGGAGGTCTGAATTGGCCTGTTTCGCCCAACAATAAGGCGCGGATTATAACGCGGACGACGTCTCTTCGCAGTCTATCTCGACGCCCAGCTCATCGGCGATCTCATCGAGCTCGTCGTGCAGGCCATCGATGCTCACATCCTCCGCCACACTGATCGTACACTCCGCAGAGAACAGCGGTTCACCACTCCATGGCGTGCTGCCATAACGGGTATCCAGCGTCTCCATATTGATCTTGCGCGCCGCCAGCGCCCGGGAAATCTCCTTCACAATCCCCGGCCGGTCACTGCCCACCAGCTTCAGCTGCAACGTCTGGCGCCCGTCCGCCGCCACCGCCAACGCATCCTCAATCTGCAGCTTGAAATCATCGCCCGCCAGATTCTGCAGCGCCTCCCGCAAACGGGCACTGTCCTCCGCCGTCACACTCACCCGCAGGATTCCCGCAAACTTACCTGCAAAATGTGCCATGCGGCTGTCTTCCCAGTTGCCACCGTTCTCCGCCACCGCAGAGGAGAGCATCTCCACCACACCGGGCTTATCATCGCTGATGATCGAAATCACGAGGTGCTGTTGCATAGGGACATCCTTCCTGGCGCTAATTACAATTTGGTGAATTGTAGCCAGTGAGAGCCCCAGTGGGCAAAAAACGTGAATAGGCCTCAACTAGCCGAGAATGCCACTCAATACCCTTTACATGGCGTTAACCAGCGTGTTGAATCCCAGAGTGCAGAAAATAATTCCAACCACCTGAATCACTTGGGAGATTCTTGATGAAACTGACCCACTGGCTCGCCGGCATGGCCTGCGCCCTTACTGTGACCGGCATGGCGGGCGCCGCACAGGCCGACGCCATCAAAGACGCCGTCGCCAATGAAAAGCGCACCGAAAAGTACACCCAGCGCGATCAGTACCGCCACCCCGCAGAAACCCTCGAATTCTTCCAGATCAAGCCCGACATGACCGTGGTGGAAGTCTGGCCGGGCGGCGGCTGGTACACAGAAATCCTGTCCCCCTTAATGGCGGAAGACGGCAAACTGTACGCCGCGCACTTCCCCAAGGACTCCGACGTGGGTTATTTCAAGCGCTCTCGAGAGAGCTTTGAAAAGTGGCTCTCAGACGAGAAAGACACCCATGGCCATATCGTACTGACCGAGTTTGCACCGGGTAAAGAGAGCGAAATCGCCCCTGCCGGCAGCGCCGACGCGGTGCTCACCTTCCGCAACGTGCACAACTGGATGCGCGGCGACAACGAAGCCGCCGCGTTCAAATCTTTCTACAAGGCGCTGAAGCCCGGCGGTGTTCTGGGCGTGGTGGAGCACCGGGCCAAGCCGGGCACCGACCGCGATGCCATGAAAACCAGTGGCTATATGACTCAGGACTATGTGGTTGAGCTGGCCACCAAAGCCGGTTTCGTACTCGAAGAAGCCAGCGAAGTGAACGCCAACCCCAAAGACACCGCGGTTCACCCGAAAGGCGTCTGGACCTTGCCGCCGTCTCTGGCACTGGGTGAGGAAGACAAGGAAAAGTACCAGGCCATCGGCGAAAGCGATCGCATGACCCTGCGGTTCCGCAAACCCAAGTCATAGAAAAAGCTCCTGTTTCGGTAGCCTGATTGGTTCCCGATTCAGGCGTTGCGATAAAATGCCTCGAGCCCGAACGCTCGGGGCATTTTTTTGTTGTCGAGCCGTCCGACAATCTCCATGTATTTTATGAACCGTAAACCATGATCATCCCCTACAAACAACTGGATCCGGACACCCTGCAGAATCTGCTGGAAGAATACGCCACCCGCGATGGGACCGATTACGGCGAGCGGGAAGTGAGCCTCGCCCACAAGGTCGCCAGCCTGCGCCGCCAGCTGGACGACAAAACCGTAGTGATCTGGTTTGAACCAGGGGAAGAGTCCATCAACCTGGTACTCGCGGAAGACATCCCCAAAGAGGGGGGGGACTGATGGCGCCCCCTACCAACTGGCTGATTGACCGGCCCGAAAGTGCCCCCATCGCCTGGTTCCTGTTCGCCCACGGCGCCGGCGCGCCCATGGACAGCGACTTTATGCGGGCGATGGCTGAGTTGCTGGTGGAGCAGGGGCTGGGGGTGATTCGCTTCGAGTTTCCTTACATGGCCGAGCGCCGGCAAACCGGCAAGCGGCGCCCCCCAAACAAAATGGACGTACTTCTGACTTCGTTTCAGGCGCAGATTGACCGGGCTGAAACGGAGTTCCCCGGGGTTCCCCTGTATATCGGTGGCAAATCCATGGGTGGGCGCGTGGCGAGTTTGCTGGTACAGGAGAACGCGGATGGGGGAAGGGTGGCCGGTGCCGTTTGCCTGGGTTACCCCTTCCACCCACCGGGCAAACCGGAAAAGTTGCGCACCGGACACCTGGCCCCCATGACCTGCCCGACCCTGATTATCCAGGGTACCCGGGACAAGCTCGGGAGCCGGGAAGAAGTGGCCGAATACCCGTTGGGATCAGGTATTCAGTTGTACTGGCTGGAAGACGGAGACCACGACTTCAAACCACGCAAAGTCAGTGGCTTTACCCAGCAACAACACTGGCAGACGGCTGCTGCCCAGGTGCACCGCTGGCTGCATCCTCAAGGATCGTAATACGCTCCTCCTGGGCCAGCATCGGGGAAAGTTGCGCCATCTGGTCTCGCCGCTCCTCGCTGTCGTACCACTGCTGCCAGTGCAGCACCGACTTCCAGCGGGAGAAGGTAAAGCGGCGCAGCGGGTTATCCAGCTCGGTGTAGGTGTGCCCGTCCACAAATCCCGTGGTCTGGTAGGCGTTGGTCAGCAGCTTACGGGCCGCGTCTTCGTAGGTGGTTTCCAGGTCTTCGGCGATTTCTCGCTCAATCAATACGTAAATCATCTCGCGTTTGAATCCTGCTCGCTCTGGATTGGTGGCCTCGCTGTACGCAGTTTAGCCTTGGGTGCCCGTGGTCGCTGCTAATATCCGAAGCTGCTCACCAAAACCCGCGCACCGAGACAGCCAAGACGAAACCAGCGAGTCTTACCATACCAGATGACGCGCCCGTGCAAATCCCCGACAATAGGCCTATGAAGTCACACCACACCCTCGATGCCCGCGGCCTGCTATGCCCGGAACCCGTCATGATGCTCCACACCGCCGTGCGCAAGGTCGCCGCCGGCGAAGTGTTGCAGATGTTCGCCACTGATCCCTCCACCCAACGGGATGTGCCCAAGTTCTGCCAGTTTCTTGGCTATGAGCTGGTGAAGCACGCGGAAGAGAATGATGAGTTTGTTTATTGGATCAAGAAGGCTGATTGAAACGAAAAAGTCAGATGCGAAGGTCGAGCGCTGGGTACGTCTTTTCGAAAGCGTCGGCGACAGGGACGTCGCCGACGCAGCGTACAGGGAAGTATTCATAGCGGTTTCGAAAAGACGTACCCAGTGATCGGCCGCCACGACAGTCTTCAAATGTAACAAGGGCGACCACTGGTCGCCCTTGTTTTACGTGTTTGTGAGGGAAGTAAGTTAGGGCGAAGTGACAAGCGCCGCGATCGCTGCCAGGGCCTCTGGGTCCTCGGATTTGATCTTGTTGGCGATGTGGTGTTGGAAGAAGTAACGGAAACACTCCGACTCCTGAGCCGGGTACAGACAATTGTCCCCCGGGAGAACCGGTGTCGTCTCCACACTGTTGTGATCAATCAGCATGCCGTGGATCTCTCCGCTGGCAAACAGACGCCAGCTCACGACTTCTGTAAGGGTCAGGTTCTCCTTGTCCACATCCATGAACACCGCATGGGTGCCAATGGTATCCGGGATCTCCTGAACCACTTCATCTGCCTGATTGCTTTCGTACTCGAAGTATTCCGCCGCAGTCTCCAGCTCGACGATTTTATGGATGGGAGGCTCGTGGAAAATTTCCTCGATGCCAGAGTCGTAATAGCCTTCAAACCGTCCATCCAGGGGGTCTTGAATATCCGGGCAGGCCACGATGGAGTTCAACCAGGGAACCAACCCGACAATCTCGCCATTGGCACGCAGGCCCCAGCAAAGAATTTTCAGGCTGTAGAGATCATTTCCACTGGAATTGTTGGAGTAGAGCATTTCCAAGCCATCCAGCTCCGGAGACAGACGGATAAACCGCAGATTCTCTGAAGTTTCGATAGGCTTGCCGGTGAAGAGGTCAACCACGTTGTTCGTACTGTGGTCGGTCATAGAGCACCTCCTTGCAGGGCCGGTAGTAGGGCGGAAGGTCTTGTACTACTTATTTTGAGGGCCCTGAAATCTATTGCGCGTGCACCGGATGGCACCCGCTCGATAGAATTTCAGCTCCCTAAAGCTTAGAAGCAACCGGCGTAGGGATACTGTGCGAAGACCTGCCGGCCATCGCCGAATCCAGACTCCGGGAGCAACTGTTTTGCCTCCCTGGGAAGCCGGTACCGCAACCGAAAACGACTACCCAGCGCGCTCGCGAGGGATGGCATTGAGCAGCAGCAGGTTTCCGGTATCCCTATATTCAAAGGTATATTCTGATCCGCAGAAATACAACCAGCGGATTGGGGTTCTTTGCCTCTAAATGCCTCCTTTTTGGTTGAATTCGCAGGGGGTGGTCGCGGACTCCGTATCCGGCTCCACCGCGGAGTCGCCGGCGGTCCTCAACGCGGCCGGTCTTGATCCCCCCGCAGGCGCTGATATAGTCCGCGCCAAGCGGGCGCTCGGCCCAATATTCATCCCGACAGCGGTCATGCGCTTTGCCAGATACAGTCTTGAAACAGCAACTTCCGTACCATTCTGACCACGCTGTGGACCAAGAGATCCCGATGCGGGAATCGTCAGTGACTGAACGGATAGTCACAGTCTTTAATGACTGTTTTGCGGCGCCGGAGACCTTGAATACCTGCCTGGTCGGCGGGCACGCGGAACCCTACTATCGCCCGGCCAGCACACCGGGTGAGCGCCACCGGGTCGAATTTTCTTACGATTACCCCGCCAGTGCTCTGCACGAGGCCGCGCACTGGTGTGTAGCCGGCGAAGAACGCCGCCAACTGCCCGATTATGGCTACTGGTACGCGCCGGATGGTCGCAGTGCAGCGCAACAGGCCGAGTTCGAGCGGGTAGAGGTGCAGCCCCAGGCGCTTGAGTGGATGTTTGCCAGAGCCTGCGGCCTGGACTTTCGGGTCAGCGCCGACAACCTGGATGCCGGCCTCGGTCCCAGCGAATCCTTCAAGCGCGCCATCTGGCAACAGGTGCAACGCAATTGTCACCAAGGGGTAAATTTGCGCGCGCGGCAATTGGCCCAGGCTCTGGCGGCCGAGTTCCGGCAACCGGATCCGATGCGGGCGGAGTGCTATCGCCTGGAGGATCTCCGGTGAAGCCGATTTTCCTGGTCGATGCCTCGGTCTATATCTTCCGCTACTACTTTGCCCTGCCGCCCAACTGGGAAAGCCGCTCGGGTTATTCCACCGAAGCGGTGTACGGATTCACCAACTTTCTGCTCGACCTGCTGGCCCGCCGGCCGGGTGGCATCGCCTGCGCGTTTGATGAGTCATTGGGCAGCTGCTTTCGCAACGATATCTACCCGGACTACAAGTGCAGTCGGGCGTTGCCCGATGAAGCGCTGGCCTTTCAGCTCGCCGCCTGTCGCGAGATGGCCGAGGCGCTGGGTATCGCCAGTTTCGCCAGTGAGCGCTTTGAAGCCGATGATATTCTGGCCACTCTGACCCGGATCTGTGCCGAGCAGGGGACGGCCCCCGTGATTGTTACCCGCGACAAGGATCTCGGCCAGTTGCTGGACCGCGGAGCGGCCAGCCTGTGGGACGTTGCTGCGGATCATTTTATCGGCCAGCAGGAAATACAGGACAAGTTCGGCGTGCGCCCGTCGCAGATTGCCGATTATCTCGCATTGGTCGGTGACACGATTGACGATATTCCCGGGGTGCCCGGTATCGGGGCCAAGACCGCAGCGACCTTGCTGGGTGCCTTTGACTCGGTTGGGCATATGCTGGCCAATCCAGAAAAAATAGTGACCCTCAAACTGCGCGGCGCGTCCCGGGTGGCAGAGAAGATTCAGGCATATCGCGAGCAGATCACCACGTCACTGGCGTTGGCACAGCTGGCGTACGATGTCCCTCTGAAAATAACCGCGTCGGAGTTAACCGGCGGGCAGGTTGCTCCGGATCTCGCCGTCGCCCTGGCGGAGGAGTTTGGTATAGCCGGGCTGACCAACAAAATCACCCGTACGCTGCTGCCCGAATGCACCGTGAACGGTGCCGCGGCGATCGATAATCATCATCAGTAATAGGAATTGCGTGCAGCAGATGACGACTTCTCAAGTAGCACCATCTCTGAATATTGTTGCCGACGAGAATATTCCCGGTCTGGATCAGTGGTTCGGCGACCTGGGCAATATCACCCGGGTTCCCGGCCGTACCCTCACCCGGGAGCAGCTGATGAATGCGGATGTTTTACTGGTGCGCTCTGTCACTGAGGTGAACGAAGCGCTGGTTGCGCGCACACCGGTGCGATTCGTGGGCAGTTGTACCATTGGCACCGACCACCTGGACACGGACTGGCTGGAGTCCCAGGGCATTGCCTGGAGCGCGGCGCCCGGTTGCAACGCCAACTCCGTGGTTGAGTACGTGTTCTGCACTCTGGCGGCACTGGATATCGATTGGCGGGGCCGCAGCTTCGGTATTGTCGGTTGCGGCAACGTGGGTGGCTCGCTGCAGCGCAAACTGCGGGCGCTGGGCATCGATTGCAAGATTTACGACCCCTGGAAAACCGACAACCCGGACAGCGCAAGCCTGGAGGCGGTTCTGGCGCAGGATGTGATCTGTCAGCATGCGCCGCTGGTAAAAGTCGGCCCGCACCCCAGCCTGCATATGCTCGACGCCACCGCGCTGGAGCGAATCTGCCCCGGCGCTGTACTGATCAGTGCAGGTCGTGGTGCCGTTATCGACAACCGGGCTTTGCTGGCACTGCGCAAGCGGGAGCCGCGTTTTACCACGGTCCTGGACGTGTGGGAGAACGAGCCGGATATCGACCTGAATTTATTGCAGGCAGTGGATCTGGGAAGCCCCCATATCGCCGGTTACAGCCACGACGGCAAGCTGACCGGTACGCGCATGGTACGCGAGGCGCTGGAGCGAGCGCTGGAATTACCCGCGGCAGAGCCTGCGGATGCTTCGCAAGCGCCGCAGGCCCCCCTGTCCACGGAGCTGTCGGGTTTTGCAGCCATCCGTGATTTGCTGCTTGCCATGTACAACCCGCGGGAAGACGATGCCCGCCTGCGCGCTGCGGCCAGTGAGGCAGAAAATGATGGGGTACCCATGAAGGTCGCCTTTGATCGTCTGCGCAAGCAGTACCCGAAGCGCCTGGAATTCTCCCATTACCAGCTGGCGCAAGCGCCCAACCTCGACGACGCCACCCGACAACAACTGGCAATCCTGGGGCTCAAGTGAAACTCAAGAAACTCGGACTTATTATCAACCCTTGGGCCGGTGTCGGCGGTCCCGCCGGGCTCAAGGGGAGTGACGGTGCCGAAACGGTGGAGCGCGCGCTCGCCGCCGGTATCGAACCCCAGTCCCACAAGCGCGCCGCTCTTGCGCTGTCCGCTCTCCAGCCATTCTGCAATGTGCTGCAGATAGTGACGTTTGCCGGGGATATGGGGGAGCAGCTCGCGGTCTCTCTGGGGTTCAATGTCGAAGTGGTGGGCGAGGCGGCAGGTGCTCGCTCGACGCCGGAGGACACCGAGCGCGCGGCAAACGCCATTCGTGAAGCCGGCGCCGACCTGATTGTATTCGCCGGTGGCGATGGCACCGCGCGCAATATGGTCAATGCCCTCGGTGATGCCTTCCCTGTACTGGGTATTCCCGCCGGGGTCAAAATGCACTCCGCCTGTTTCGCCATCTCACCTCGCGCCGGCGGCGAAGTATTGCGGCGTTTGATGGCCGGCGAACTGGTGGATCTGCATCAGCACGAGGTGCGGGATATTGACGAACAGTCTTTCCGTGACGGCAGAGTAAGCACCCGTTATTACGGTGAGCTACTGGTTCCGGAAGAGGGCTACTTTCTACAGGCGGTAAAAAACGCCGGGCGCGAAGTGGAAGAGCTGGCCGTTGCCGATATCGCTGCACAAATCGTAGAAGAAATCGACGAGCTCGACCCCGATACGCTTTATGTGTTTGGTCCCGGCTCCACCACGCTCGCAGTACTGAGTGAACTCGGTGGCGATGGCACCCTGCTGGGGGTGGACCTCTGGCAGAATGGCGCGCTACTGGCTGCGGATGTCAATGCGCCGCAGATTAACCGAGCCATTGCGGAACACCGCCGGGACAACCCGCAGCGTCCGGTAAAAATCGTTCTCACCGCCATCGGTGGACAGGGGCACCTGATTGGCCGCGGCAACCAGCAGTTGAACCCCGCTGTACTGAAAGCGGTGGGGCGCGACAACCTGATGGTGATTGCCACCAAAACCAAAATTACCGAGTTGGGCGGCCGACCGCTGCTGATCGACAGTGGCGACCCGCAATTGGACGAAGCCTGGAGCGGCTTTGTGCGCGTAGTGACTGGCTACCGCGATGAGATTCTCTACCCTCTGTCTGGCGATGGCAGTGGCGAAGCCCCTGAAAATACAACTGTGAGTGATTGATAGCTTGAACTGGGACCCCCTGCTGCAGGAAGTGCGCAGCAAACTGAATGAACAGACGCCGGGCGATTCCCCGGACAGCCGCCGGCTGTTTCACGGCCGCGGACGCTGTTATCCGGGGCTGGAGTGCGTCTGTGTGGACAGCTATCACCCGGCGCTTCTGGTAACGCTGTTTGAGGCATATGACGGTGAGGATCTGCTGGCGGAGCAGTTGTGGGCTCTGGGGCAACCGGCGGGTTATACCGGCGTGGCGGTTCAGCGTCGATACCAGCGCGGGGCGCCAATTGAATGGCAGTGTGGCGAGCCGCTGGAAGCCCCGGTGGCTCGTCGTGGGACGCTGAAGTTTCCACTGACTTTTGACCGTCAGAACGTGGGCTTTTTCCTGGATATTGAGCCCGGTCGCCAGTGGCTGGAACAGCAGGTGCGGGAAAAGGCCGGCGACGTCGACCAGCTGAAACTGCTGAACCTGTTTTCATTTACCTGCGCCTTCTCCGTTGTCGCTCGTGCGGCAGGCGAGCTGGAAGTGTTGAATGTGGATCTGAACAAGGGCGTGTTGAAGCGGGGGCAGGCCAATCATCAGGTCAACCAGCTGGCGAGCAAGGGGATTCGCTTTCTGGCCATGGACGCATTGCGGGATTTCAAACGCTACGACCGCCGTGGGCCTTTTCAGCTGGTTGTGGTGGACCCGCCCACTCGCCAGCGGGGCAGTTTCGATGCGGGAGAAAACTATGCGCGGCAGCTGGAACTGCTGCCCGGATGTCTTGCAGATGACGCCGACTTACTGCTGGTGCTGAATTCGCCCGCGCACAGTGAGCAGTACTTCAGGGAATTGATCGAGGCGGCGCATCCGGGGTATTTGGTGGTCGAGCGATTGCCGCAAAGCCCCGATTTCCCTGATAGCGACCCCGATGCTGCGCTGAAAATGCTGCACGTAAAATTTAAACGCGGGTAAATTGGCTGGGTGGCTAGCGGTTCAGTTGGGCCATCAACCCCACCATCAGTTCTTCAAGCTGCGGCGAAGACCCACTTCGCACTACCTGATCCAGTTTTTCCGCATTGCTTGTCCCATCGTCTCCCCGGCTCACCAGCAGCAGAAAGCTGCGGTGGGAGAGGGTGGCGTCTTCAATCGCTTCCTGGCGTACCAGCTGGCTGAAGTTGATATAGCCACACTCTTTCAGCCAGGTCATGGCGCCAAGACAGGCCAGGTGGCGGGGGGAGTGCAGGCCGAACTCGTCCGGCGTGTCGGGCCCGGCAATATCCTCTACATAGATGGTGGCCGGTGCGGGAAACTGCTGGAACAGTGCCAGCAGGATTCTTCCCGCATCGCGATAAAAGTCGTGGATGTGCAGATCGTCGAGCATGATTCCGGTGTGCAGCCTGTTAGCGGGTGTAGCGCTCGAGGAAATGACCCAGTCGGCTCACCGCGTGAGACAGATCGTCCGCCCGGGGCAGGAATACGATCCGCAGGTGGTCCGGTGCATCCCAGTGGAAGGCGCTGCCCTGAACCAGCAGAATTTTTTCCTGACGCAGGAAGTCGAGCACAAAGCGTTCGTCGTTTTCGATCTTGTGGCGGTCCAGGTCGATCCTGGGGAACATGTAAATGGCACCCTGGGGCTTGACGCAGCTTACGCCGGGAATGTCGTTGAGCATGCCCCAGGCGAGGTCGCGCTGTTCGCGCAGGCGGCCGCCGGGCAATACCAGATCCTTGATACTCTGGTAACCACCCAGTGCGGTCTGCACGGCGAACATCGCCGGGACATTGCCGCACAGGCGCATGGACGACAATATATCCATACCCTCGATAAACCCTCTGGCGAGGTGCTTGGCACCGCTGACGACCATCCAGCCAGAGCGGAACCCGGCCAGGCGGTAGGACTTGGACAGGCCGTTGAAGCTGAGGCACAGCACATCTTCGGCCAATGACCCCATGGGGATAAACTCGGCGTCGTCGTAAAGGATTTTGCTGTAAATCTCGTCGGCAAAAATAACCAGGTTGTGTTGACGTGCCACTTCCACGATCTGCTGCAGCAGCTCGCGGGGGTAGACCGCGCCGGTGGGGTTATTGGGATTGATCACCACGATTCCTCGGGTACGCGGGGTGATCTTGGATTTGATGTCTTCGATATCCGGCAGCCAGTCCGCCTGTTCGTCGCAGCGGTACAGCACCGCCTTGGCACCGGTCAGGTTGGTGGCCGCCATCCACAGCGGATAGTTGGGCATCGGCAACAGCATTTCGTCGCCATTGTTCAGCAGTGCCTGGGTCGACATGGAAATGAGCTCGGAAACGCCGTTGCCCAGATAGATATCATCGATATCCACATCGGGTACACCGAGTACCTGGCATTCGTGCATGATGGCCTTGCGTGCGGCAAACAGGCCTTTGGACTCCACGTATCCCTGGGCCTGGGACAGGTTGTAGATTACGTCCTGAAGGATTTCATCCGGTGCATTGAAGCCGAAGGGGGCCGGGTTGCCGATATTCAGCTTCATGATCCGGTGGCCTTCTTCTTCCAGGCGCGTTGCCTGCTCCATCACCGGTCCGCGAATTTCGTAACAGACCCCGTGGAGTTTTTCCGACTTGTGAATATCCTTCATTGCTGCGTTCTTTAGTGAGCTTGTTGCTAAGGGTTTAAATCCGTCATGCCGACAGCGCCTGTACCGGAACTACCGGCGGACCTTCGTGCAGGCAAAACCGTTTCTACCAAACGCTCGGACCTAGTAGGCTGTGCTACATCTTGGCGGGTAACCGGCCGGACGAAGGGTTGGCACCGGGATAGGGGTGCTGCCGCAAAGCGTTGTGCCGGGCAGGGTAATGCCGCTGGATACTGACTTATCAGGCAAAAAAGGAGTCACAGTATGGCAAAAGAAAAAGACGATAACTACTGGCGCGAACGCCTTACTCCGGAAGAATTTCACGTTTGCCGGGAAGGCGGGACCGAACGTCCATTTACTGGTGAATACTGGGATACCTTTGAAGACGGCAAATACCTGTGCCGTTGCTGCGGCAAGCGGCTGTTCAATGCCGAGTCCAAGTTTGACGCCGGTTGCGGTTGGCCCAGCTTCGATGCCGAGGCCGAGCAGGGGGCCGTGGCAGAGCGGGTCGATAACAGTCTCGGCATGCACCGTACCGAAATCGTGTGCGCCAACTGTGGTTGTCACCTGGGGCACGTGTTCCCCGACGGCCCGACCGAGACCGGCTTGCGCTATTGTGTTAATTCACTGTCGGTAAAATTGGACCCGGACGAGAAAGCTGAGTAGTGCCGGGCGCAACAGGGGAGAACGAACATGCTGAGATCCGGTCGTCCGCGGCACTGGAGCCGCTGGCTGTACCGATTCCAGTGGCTATTTCTGACCCTAATAGCACTTACGGTCGTCGCCGTGCGTGTGGGGCTGCTGCATCTGGACTCTTCATTTCGTGTCTTCACCGGCCTGGGGCTGGCCATGGTCGCATTGGCACTGCTGTCGATGCTGGTTTTTCTGTGGGGGATGGTCCGGCGCCACAGTGAGGCGCGAACCGCTGCCCTCTGGGCCATGTTGATGGGGGTGATTCCCGTCGCCCTGCCACTGTTTTTCGTGGGCCAGCAGAATCTCAGTGCGCCGGCACTCTACGATATCTCCACAGACCTCAAAGACCCACCGCAGTTCGATCTGCTGCTGTCGTTGCGCAAGGAGGGAGACCACAGCCCGGACTATCCGGGCAGTGCGGCGGCGGTGGTTCAGGAAAAGTCGCCTCTCTACGGGGATATCAAACCGCTGATCCTGACCGCAACACCCTCTGAAGTCATTTCCCAGGCGGAGCTGGTGGCCCGGGATCTCGGCTGGCGTATTATCGCGGTGCAGGCCGGGAAAGGGCAGCTGGAGGCCGTGGTGCGTACGCCGATACTCGGTATTACCCAGGATGTGGTGGTGCGCATCCGGCCTGTGGACGCGCAGGGCAATCAGGAAGAAACACCGGAGCGCAAAAGCGCCGACCGAGCAAACAGCACAGGCGCCGATGCAGCGACCGCGCCGGAACCGACGTCCACCCGGGTGGATATGCGTTCTGCCTCCCGCACCGGCAGCCGCGATCTGGGCAGTAACGCCGAGTCGATACGCACGTTTCTGCAGAAGCTGAAGCAGCGGGTGAGCGAACGGGGGGAGGTGGCGCAGTAATAGTTGGTCCATCCGCTGGGTCATTTCTGCGGGTTTTGTGCACAGGTTATGTAAGTGCCTGTATGGAAAGGAAAAATTTGTTAAAAAGTTTTCAATCGGGTGTTGACAGCCCCCCGGCCCGTCCATAGAATGCGCACCACTTCTGAGGCACTGCTGATCTTTCTTCACCGAAACAGCGGCACCGAAAGAAGCTTCTGGGTCCCCATCGTCTAGAGGCCTAGGACACCGCCCTTTCACGGCGGTAACAGGGGTTCGACTCCCCTTGGGGATGCCACGCGGGAATAGCTCAGTTGGTAGAGCGCAACCTTGCCAAGGTTGAGGTCGCCGGTTCGAACCCGGTTTCCCGCTCCAATTTTTGTTCACTGGCCATTGCGAGTGAGCAGGTAAAAAGGAAATTGATCGCAAGATGATTTCCAGTTTACCAAACTCAATCTCCAAGAGATTGAGAATGTTCTATGTCCCCATCGTCTAGAGGCCTAGGACACCGCCCTTTCACGGCGGTAACAGGGGTTCGACTCCCCTTGGGGATGCCAATGCTGTGAAGCTGCCAAGGCAGCTTTACCACAGGATTGCGGGAATAGCTCAGTTGGTAGAGCGCAACCTTGCCAAGGTTGAGGTCGCCGGTTCGAACCCGGTTTCCCGCTCCAATCTAAAGCCGCTCTTTGAGCGGCTTTTTTTTGCCTGTTTTCTGGAGAGCCGGGCTCTTACCTGCGCTCTCAAAATTCCACACTTTCCGTTCCGTGGTTGAAATGTTTTCGCTGCAGGCGTTGAATAGCGCCTACCTTTTACAGATTCAGTACATTTTATGACTGCCGCACTTTCTATTCGCGATTTGCAGAAAACCTACGACAACGGCTTTGAAGCCCTCAAGGGCATCAGCTTTGATGTGCAGCCGGGGGATTTCTTTGCCCTGCTTGGCCCCAATGGCGCGGGCAAGTCCACCACTATCGGCATCCTCTGCTCCCTGGTGCGCAAGACCGGCGGCAATGTTTCCATATTCGGTATCGACATCGACGACAATTTCCCGGCGGCCAAGCAGATGCTCGGTGTGGTGCCGCAGGAATTCAATTTCAGCCAGTTTGAAAAAGTGTTCGATATCGTCTGCACCCAGGGCGGCTTTTACGGCATGCCGCGCAAGCTGGCCGAGGAGCGCACGGAAAAATACCTGCGCAAGCTGGGGCTGTGGGACAAGCGCAGTACCCAGGCGCGGATGCTCTCCGGCGGCATGAAGCGCCGTCTGATGATTGCGCGCGCACTGTTGCACGAACCCAAGCTGCTTATTCTGGATGAGCCCACCGCGGGGGTGGATATTGAGCTGCGCCGCTCCATGTGGGAATTCCTGCAGGAAATCAACGCCCAGGGCACCACGATCATCCTTACCACCCATTACCTGGAGGAGGCGGAAAGCCTGTGCCGCAATATCGCCATTATCGACAAGGGCGATATTGTCGAGAACACCTCTATCAAGTCCTTGCTGAAAACCCTGAGTCGGGAAGTGTTTATTGTCGATACGCGTGAGACTCTGGAAAAGGCGCCGGATTTTGGGGGTTTTGACGGGCGCCTGCTGGATGAGCACAGCCTTGAGGTGACCATCGAGAAGGGGCAGTCTCTGAGTGATCTGTTTGCGCAATTGAGCGCACAGGATATTGCGGTAACCAGTATGCGCAATCGTGCCAATCGGCTGGAGGAGCTGTTTGTCTCCCTGCTGGCTGAAAACCAGTCGTCGGCGGACAAGGAGGCCGAATAATGAGCCCGCAATTAATCTGGACCGCCTTCTCTACTATTTTCCGTCGTGAAGTGCGTCGTTTTACCCGTATCTGGCCCCAGACCCTGGTACCGCCGGTCATCACCATGTCTCTGTATTTTGTGATCTTCGGCTCGCTGATCGGTAAGCGCATTGGGGAGATGGGCGGCTACTCCTATATGGAGTTCGTGGTGCCCGGTCTGATCATGATGGCAGTGATCACCAACTCCTACGGCAATGTGGTGTCCTCTTTTTACAGCGCCAAGTTTCAGCGCAGTGTGGAAGAGCTGCTGGTTTCACCCACACCTAACTGGGTAATTATGGCGGGCTACGTGCTCGGCGGCGTTGCGCGCGGTTTGATCGTCGGGCTCGTCGTAACCTTGATCGCGCTGGTGTTTACCGCACTCGAGGTGCAGCACATCGGTATCACTGTGTTGATTGTATTCCTGACGTCGGTGTTGTTTGCCCTGGCCGGTTTCATCAATGCGATCTTCGCCAACAGCTTCGACGATATTTCGATTATCCCGACGTTTGTGCTGACCCCGCTGACCTACCTGGGTGGGGTCTTTTACTCCATTGAGCTGCTGTCACCATTCTGGCAGGGGCTGTCGAAGCTAAACCCCATCCTCTATATGGTGAATGCCTTCCGCTACGGGGTGTTGGGTGTATCCGATATTAATGTGGGCTGGGCGTTTGCCGGAGTGCTGGCGTTTATTGTGGCGCTGTCGGCGTGGGCCTTGCATTTGATGCGTCACGGCAAGCGTCTGCGTCACTGACGGAAGATTAAGGTGTTCGCCTGCAGGCAAATGAATCGTTGGATCAAATAGATGAACCGAGAAGACTGGCAAAACCTCCCCCTGGGGCAGGAAACCACCTACGAAGCAAAATACAACCCGACCCTGTTGCACCCCATTCCCCGTGCCGTATCCCGCGCGCAGCTGGGGCTGGATGGTGAATCGCTTCCTTTCAGCGGTGCGGACGAGTGGTGGGGCTTCGAGCTGTCCTGGTTGAGCCCCAAGGGGGTGCCACAGGTCGCCGTAGCCCGCTTCCGCTTCGCCGCGTCCAGCCCGTTCATGATCGAGTCCAAGTCATTCAAGCTGTACCTGAACTCGCTGAATCAGAGCGAATTTGCGTCTGCAGATGCGGTGTGCAGGGTGCTGGAGCAGGACCTGAGTGCCGCCGCAGGCAATGATGTGTGCGTGACCCTGTATGACGTCGAAAGCGTGGAACTGGCGGTGCAGAAACCCCGGGGAGTCTGTGTGGATCATCAGGAGATCGAAGCCCGGCAGTACCAGCCGGATGCGGGGTTGCTAAAACTGGCGGCCGGTGGCGAGACGGTAGAGGAAACGCTTTACAGTCACCTGTTGCGCAGTAACTGCCCGGTCACCGGTCAGCCGGACTGGGCCACGGTGACCATTGAATATGCCGGGCCGGCGTTGGATCAGCAGGCGCTGCTGGCCTACATCATCTCCTTTCGCGAGCACCAGGACTTCCACGAGCATTGTGTAGAGCGTATCTACTGTGACCTGCAGGCGCTGGCCGATTTCCAGCACCTGACCGTCTGCGCCCGTTACACCCGCCGCGGTGGGTTGGATATCAATCCCTTGAGAACATCCTCTGGCAGAATTGAGTTTCCCGGGCGTTTTGCCCGACAGTAGTCGCCTGATTCAATTTAGCATATCAAGTGATTGAGCCGAGCGAGGGTGCGGCTATCCTGAGAGCTGATATTCCTTTGAAACAAGCAATTACTCCTCGTTCCACTTTATTGATCATCCTCGTTGGATAAATTTTGCACTCTATAGGTGCGCGGTTCTAGCGCTATCGCGCCGATTCCGGAAATCGAGTTTCTTTGCTGGATCTGATAAAGCAACTTTTCTTCTGTGAATTTCCGGTTAGCTGATCGCCGGTTTTCACATCGTTAAATACTTCTTACTGGTCTGCCACGCTTCAGCGATTTCCATCGCCACGGCAGACACCACCGTAGGCCTCTACACCCCTCTGAGCGCTCATAGGCAGCGGCACCCAAGTACTGCTCTCGCTCTATCAGCATCAGTTCGTTGAGCAGCACTTTGAGGGCCGACGCCAGGCCATCAAATCCTTGCTCTGACAGGATTTCAGCGACAACGGTAATTGCGGTATTCTCATTGTCGCAGGTCAAGGTCAGTTCCTTTTGAGGCTGACCTTGTTTGGCGACAATCAGTCTAACCGTGGCCTGGTCCTAAATCATGTGCAGGCGAATATATAGAAGGGATGGTGCACGACCTACTAGAGTGATAATTGAGGTTTATTTATTTCCGTCGATTTTAGTCAGTTCTTCTAGGGTTTTTAATGGATGAAAAGTTTTACTGAGGCAAAATGGTGGTCGATTGCGTGCGTAATTGGTTTCGTACTGGTTTTATATTGTGGATGGAGGATGAGTGGAGCGATCGATGGTGGCCAGTGGGGTTGGGGGGCGGGGAAAGAGCCTGATCTTACTGGTGATCAGCAGAATGTGAATGCTGGTTATTCAGCAGTTCGTGATCGTGAGAGCAGCCTGTTGAATGCAGCTTCTGAAGCGGTCAACTTCGTGCCAACGGAAAATAATGGTTTAACCGGTCCCCCCGCCGATGTTTACGGACAGGATCTCGGGACAAAAAGTGATGAGGAAGATTGGTGCAGTTTGAGTGAGCTTTCCGAACAGTCACAGGCAGATGTTAGTGCGGAATTGGATGAGTGGAGACGAGGCCTAGGCTACGACGCCATTGGTACGCAAAATAGGCCAAACTCTATGAATTATCAAGATTATAATTTATCGACTTTACGCTCTTTGGCCGGCCAGGGCGACTTCTATGCGATATATCAACTTTTAGAACGCCCGGAAGTTACCCAAGAAGAAAAGAAATCTTTAGCTCATGAAGCACTAGTTTACGGTGCGACGACTACGATCGCTCAGTATGCAGCGGCTCCAAATCCTGAGCTTTCTAGGTTGATTAAGGCGGGGAAACCTGAAGCCGCAAAACAACTTTTGATAGAAGAGCTAGCTTGGGGAGAGTATGCAGCGATTCGGGGCGATTATACCGTGTTCGGTACAACAGTGAGGAGCTACCAGAACCGTTTGAAGTTATTTGGCGATGCTGTACGGTTATCTAATGAGGACCTTAAAACGATTTCTGCTATGGCGCATGAGAATGTCGAAAGCATCAACGCTGAGCGTACCGCCCGCGGGCTGGGGGAATTGAGTTTGTCTCCCCCAAAGAGCGCTAAAAAAATGTTTGAACGAAAGGTTGGCTCCATATTAAGCGGTGGTTACGATCTCAATTATGGTCGCCAATTCCTGCAGGCTAACTCGTGTGTCGAAAGGCATCTTGAATTTTTTACTCGACTCAAAAAAAGTGGAGAAACTGGTGGTTAAGCCGGATACTTCGCGAGAAGTAGGGGTGTCAGTAGGGGGAAGCCAGCGTAAGAGAGTTGTATTTCAAACTAGCTAGACAGACTTTGCGTTCTATCTCTTTCAGGCTGGCTATTTTGGCAACAGGTTTACTGTGGGGGAGGTTGTTGAAGCGGCCTCAGCCATCTGTTGTATAGTAGCTGGCTGGTGCTGGTCAGCCCGCTAGATCGCAGCCTTTCGCGAGCAACGAGGGGGTTCACGAGTACTGCAGGAAGCGTATCAATTGCGACCTGAAAAATTGACGAAGTTTGGTGTGCGATCAGTCTTCTCCACCCTCAACATGGCGCCTGCGTCCAGGTATTCCAAGCGTGAGTAGCCACAATGGCTTTGACCGTTTCAGCTCGCGGTAGGCATTTGTGCGTAGCAACCAGATGAACGGAAGGCGTAAGGCCATGTAGCTCTGCCGTTTCTATCAGGCCGTATAGTGCGGCACTGCCTTTATCCCTGTTCGGGGGTGGGTTCTCACTGAATAGTTAGTTCTTGCGGCTGAGTGGGCTTTGCTTGGCGATTTCAATTTACTTTTGCCGTTCTTGTCTTTATCGCCACTGGCCTTTTGTGTTTCGCTAAATTTTCGTCGTACATGCTGTGCCCAGCAACCGAGATGGATGGTCGTATTGCCACAGCTCACATCATGGTACCCGCCGTTTTCCCGGCCGTTTTGCACGGCAATAAGGGGCGCACTGCCCCCTTAAATGATGGTTTTGCTTTTCAGCTGCGACTGCGCCTTCTGTAGCGCCTTCAGCACTTTTTCTTTGTCGTAGTTGCGAATCTTCTCGAGGTCCAGGTGCATGGCAAAGCCCGGAGCATGCTCCTCTAGGTAGCTCTGCTGGCCACCGAGGTTTTTGCGCAGGTCGGATACCGAATACACCTTCACCGGGGTGCTGAAGCCTTTCACCGTAATGTGGCCTTTATCCCGGCACATCACGGTCTGCTTGATCATTGCCCAGGTCTCATGGCTGATCAGAATCTCCCCTGGCTCGGCGGCGCTTTCAAGGCGCGCTGCCAGGTTTACGTGTGTGCCCATGACCGTGTAGGTTTGGTGATCGGCGGTACCGAAAACACCCACGGTGCAGTAGCCGGTATTGATACCCATGCGAATCTGCAGGGGGTGGGAGATGCCCTGGTCGTACCACTCCTGCATCATCTCCCGCACCCGCTTGCGCATGGCCAGCGCCATGGCCACACAGCGCAGGGCGTCGGATTTTGGCCCTTTGCTCTGGTCGTCTCCGAACACCACCATTACCGCATCGCCGATGAACTTATCGATGGTGCCGCCGTAATGGGCGACGATGCGCGACATCTCGGTCAAATAGCTGTTCAGCAGGCGGGTGAGGGTTTCCGCTTCCATCTCCTCGGTCAGCTGACTGAAATCCTTGATGTCAGAAAAGAACACTGTGAGCAGCTTGCGCTCGGTGACAATCTCTTTTTCCTTGCCGGTGGTTACCGCGCGCCACAGGCGCTTGGGGAGGTAGCGGGAAAGCTTGTAGCTGGCGAGGTTGGCGATGCGCTGCTCTTTCTGCAGCTGCTCGTTATCGCGCTTTAGGGTGGAGATCTGCTTGAACATGTAAAAGGCATGACAGCAGAAGTAGGTGAATACGCCGATCAGGCTGGCGGCGCTGATATTCAGGTCTGCGTTTACCACCAGCGCCGGGCGGTGTATCAGGTAGCCAACCCCCACGCCGAGTAACATGGCGGTATTGTGCTCGAACCAGCTGCGCCCACCCCCTAGTGTCAGTGCGTTGAACTGCACCATGGTCAGGAACAGCAGACTCGGCAACAGGCTGAAATTGGAAAGCGCCATGGCCATGCCGACCAGCAGTGCGTCGGTAAACGATAACCAGCGGTGTACCTCGGCCTGGTTCTCGGGAATCGCGCGGCGGCTGATTTGGTAGGCGATGGGAATATAGGCGAGCAGTATGATCGCCATGCCCAGTGGGAGAAGGGCACTCTGCGTGAATAAGGATGACCAGGAGATACTGTTCAGTAGCGTGCCGGAGGCCGCAAAACAGATCAGAGCGCGAAAATACAGCGGGTACCGGGAATCGGATATTGCGCTGTTGGTTTCTTCAGGCTGGTTCTGCATGAACGCTGGGTCTTATCAAAGCTTTGCTGCAACAATCGGGTCGGTTGTAACCACGCTGCAGGTGTTAAATGGGCGCTTGTTGTTTTCTTCTCGTCCGCATCGGTGTCGGCTGCCAGTGCGCATTGACTAGTTTTTAGTCGACAGCATCTTGTTGATCGTTGTTGCTGTTGCAAATGCGTGGCATGGGTCACTGACAGGCGCAAAGTTTACCCTTATCCGAAGGTGAAAGCGACGCTAATTGACCATCCGGCCGTAGTCTGGACGGTCGTGCAAGATAGTTTTTATTGGCCAGTAAGATAGAATCGCCGGTCTGCTGAGGCAGGCCCGGGCAACGGCCTGTTCAGATGAAGGCAAATAACAGGAGGCATATATGGACGCGTTGGATGCACTGCACAACCGGGTTTCGATTGGGGTATTGACGGAGCCCGCCCCCGAGGGCGCCCAGCGAGAAAATATCTTCCGCTCGGCCCTGCGTGCTGCCGATCACGGCAACCTCCGTCCCTGGCGGTTTCTGGTGGTGGAGGGCAGTGCACGGCACCGGCTGGGGGATATCTACCTGGCGGCCAGTGCGGATCAGGAAGACCTGAGCGAGGCCCAGAAAGACCGTATCCGCGCCATGCCACTTCGTGCCCCACTGGTCATCGTCGCCATTACGCGCCTCCAGGATCACCCCAAAGTGCCTTTCAACGAACAGCGCATGTCCACCGCGGGAGCGGTACAGGCGATGATCACTGCGGCATTTGCTCAAAATGTGGGCGCTTACTGGCGCACCGGCGCACTTGCGGAAAACCAGCAGGTGGCCAACGCCCTGGGGTTGGCAGACAACGAAGAGATCAGCGGTTTCATCTACATGGGTACCCCTGCCAAGCCCCCACGCCCCGCCCCGGACCTCGCCATAGAGGACTTCTTCGCTGACTGGAGCGGTGAGTAAGGTAGCAAAGCGAATGGCTCGGCGGCATTTTTTCCCAAATACACTTGCACCGGCCGCCGCCATTCTGTAAAGTGCGCGCTCGCTGATCGGGGCGCTATGTTACTGATTAGCAAGACAATTTGGTGAGGTGTCCGAGTGGCCGAAGGAGCACGCCTGGAAAGTGTGTATGTCGAAAGGCATCGAGGGTTCGAATCCCTCCCTCACCGCCATATACAAAAAAAGCCCCATGCGAAAGCATAGGGCTTTTTTTGTATATGGCGGTGCAACGCCCCGAGCGCTGCTTGAGAGTCCGCGCGTAGCGCCGGAGACCAGCGAGGCAGCGAAGCGAATCCCTCCCTCCGGTTCGATTAACTCCTGCCAGCCTTGATCCCCATCCCGTCCATCCCGTAAACACAGTCATACCCGCCTGAGCAACATTCGTCAGCGTTATTCATCGCGGCCGCAGGCCCGAAACTTGCTTGCTCTTCTCTGCGAAGGTGACACTGTTTGCGAAAGCCAGTAGAACATCACCGAAAATATCTATAACCAGACTCCAGGGGAACCATGGCACTCTTTCACTATTTTCGTTGTTCAGTTATTTGTCTAAGCCTGTTTTCCACCCCTGCTCTTGGCATGACCCACATCACCGCCGATCGCATGATCGACGTGGAAACCGGCGAGGTGATAGAGGCCCCGGTGATCTCCGTCGATGGCAATCGCATTGCCTCTGTTACCGCCAATGGCGAAGTCCCTGAAGATGCCATCCGCCTGCCGGGCGCTACCCTGATCCCGGGCCTGATGGACATGCACGTCCACCTCACCGGCGATGCGCACACCCACGGTTACCGTCGCCTCGCGGTCTCCGCTATGCGCTCTGCGCTCACTGGCGCCAAGAACGCGCGCATTTCTCTGGAGTCCGGCTTCACCACAATGCGCAACCTGGGCGCCCCGGGTTTCGCCGACGTGGCTTTGCGAGATGCGATCAATGCTGGCGATATTCCCGGCCCGCGTCTATTCGTGTCCGGCCCCGCAATCGGTATCACCGGCGGTCACTGCGATAACAATCTGCTGCCCATCGCATACAAAGCCAAAGGCGGCGGTGTGGCGGATGGCCCCTGGGCGGTGCGTGCCAAGGTACGGGAAAATTTCAAATACGGCGCAGACCTGATCAAGCTTTGCGCCACCGGTGGGGTAATGTCTAAGGGGACGGAACCGGGGGCGCAGCAGCTGGCCCTGGAGGAAATGCAGGCGGCGGTGACCGAAGCGCACAACCGGGGTACTACTGTGGCGGCCCATGCCCATGGCACTGCCGGAATCAACGCGGCGATTCGTGCGGGTGTCGATTCGGTGGAGCACGCCAGCTTCCTGGATAAAGAAGCCATCCGCCTGGCGAAGAAGCAAGGCACCGTCCTGTCGATGGATATTTATGTCACTGAGTACATTCTGTCCGAAGGCGAAAAGGCCGGTATCCTGCCGGAAAGCCTGGAAAAGGAGCGTCGCGTTGGTGGCCGGCAACGGGAGAGCTTCCGCGCGGCGGTAGATGCCGGAGTAAAAATGGTGTTTGGTTCCGATGCCGCCGTTTATCCCCATGGCCAGAACGCGCGACAGTTTTCCCGCATGGTGACATTCGGTATGACGCCACTGCAAGCTTTGCAGGCCTCCACGATCAATGCGGCACAGCTGCTGGGTAAGCAGAATGAACTTGGCAGTATAAGGGAAGGCAAATTGGCGGACCTCGTTGCGGTGCCCGGGAATCCGCTGGAGGATATTTCCGTATTGGAGCGCGTGCAGTTTGTCATGAAAGATGGTGAAGTGTTCAAGAACTCCTCGGAAAATTTCTGAACCCGACAAATGGAAAAGGCCCGAGGATAAAAATCCGCGGGCCTTTTCAGACTTGGTCGGGTCGCGTTCATTATTGAGGCAGTGAATTCTCCGAATGCGCGGCTTGCGAACCGCCCCCCAGCCCGCCAATCAGCTTCTGCTTGCCACGCGCCGCAAAGCGGCTGATATCCACTCCCACGCCATACAACGCCGGCACCAGCAGCAGCGTCACAAAGAAGGCGACAAACACCCCAAACGCCAGCGCCACCACAATCGGCTGCAGAAAGGCGGCCTGAATGCTTCGTTCCAGCATCATCGGCAGTAGGCCCACAATGGTGGTTACTGTGGTCAGCAGAATAGGGCGGAAGCGCGCAACGCCGGCTTCGACAACGGCCTTGAGCGGTGCCATGCCTTTTTCCCGCAGGCGGTTGCAGTGGTCCATCAATACCAGGTTGTCATTGACCACCACACCGGCTGCGGCGGCGATACCGAAGTAGCTGAAAATCGCCATGGTCATGCCCATCACACCGTGGCCGAGTATCGCGCCGACGAAGGCAAACGGAATGGCGATCAGGATCAGGATCGGCTGGAAGTAGCTGCGGAACGCCACCGCCAGCAGGCTGTACATGGCGAAGAAGGCCATGGTGTACAACCCGAGTACTTCGGCAATAAAGCGCTTCTCGCCTTCTGCCTGACCCACGGCGCCGCGCACGATACCCGGGTAGCGCTGTTCCCACTCCGGGAAAAAGTTTTCTTCCAGGTCTTTCATGATGTCTCCGCGCACATCGTCTTTCAGATCTGCCATTACCCGTGCTGCGCGGTTGCCGTTCCAGCGCTGAATGCGCTTGATACCGGGAGCATATTCCAGGTCGGCAATGGCGAGTAGCGGAACCTCGCGGCCATCACTGGTGCGCACGCGAAAATCCTTCAGGCTGTCGATGGAGCGGCGCGATTCCAGCGGGTAGCGCACCATGACTTTTACATCCTGGCCGCCCCGGGGCAGGCGTTGTACTTCTTCTCCAAAATACGCCTGCCGGACCTGGCGGTTTACTTCCGCCAGGGTCAGGCCAAGTTTGGTGGCGCCGGGTTTCAGGTCGATGCGGATTTCTTCCGACGCGCCCTCCAGATTGTTGCGTACATCGTAGAGGCTTTCGTATGTGCGCAGCTGAGACTCCAGGTCGGATGTGGCTTCGCGCAAGATGTCCAGATCCGGGTGGCGGATGGAAAGCTCGAAGCCGGGACCATTGTTATTGGACGTGTACTGAACCGATACCTCCTTCGCGTCCGGCACGTCGCCGAGCAATTCCCGCAGGCGCAGCGCAGCATCTTTCGCCGACATTTCGCGGGTTTCCGGCGGTGCCAGTTGCACGATGGCTATTACGCTGTCGCGGCGGGAGCGGGTGTACCAGTTCTCGATCAGAGCGCCTTCGCCATTTGTTCGCTGGTTCACTTCTTTTTCAAGGTGCTTTTCTGCATCCTGAAGCTGCGCCAAAACTTCCAGTGCCCGGCTGTAAGGCGCGCCCTCTGGCATGACCACGTTGACAATAATCTGATCGGATTCAATATCCGGCATAAAGCTCTTTTTCACCCAGCCACTGCCAAAGGCGCCGAAACCGATCATCATCACGGCGACAAAAATACTGACGGTGAGGTAGCGTCGCTCGACCGCCCACTGGCCGGCACGGCGATAATGATTTTGTGCAAAGTACACGATACCGTTGGCGATACGTTGCTGAATACGCCCAAAGCGCCCGGGGTTTGTCTGCGGCTTCAGGTTGTTCAGATGCGCCGGCAGAATAAACAGGGATTCAATCAGGGAGAACAGCAGAGCCAGAATCACTACCCAGGTGATATGCCGGGTAAACTCACTGGTGGATCCGCTGATAAAAATCCACGGCAGGAAGGCGAGGATGGTGGTCAGTACGGCAAAGATAACCGGCTTGGCCACCAGTTGTGTGCCCAGTACCGCCGCGCTCAGGCTGCCACCAGACTTCTGGTGTTCGGGATTGTGAGACTCGCTGTGAATGCTTTCGCCCACCACAATCGCGTCGTCCACCACAATGCCGAGTACCAGCAGGAAGGCGAAGGTCGACAGCATATTCAGGGATACACCCACGGTGGGCAGTAGCACAAAGGCACCCGCGTAGGCGGTACCAATGCCTACCGATACCCAGAAGGCGACTTTGGGGCGCAGGCTGAAAATGAGTACCAGCAGTACCAGCAGCAATCCCATAAAGGCAGAGCTGCTGATGGTCTCCATACGTCCCTTGAAGTCCTCTGCATTGTCGGTCCACAGAGTGAGTTCCGCACCGGCGGGCAGGGTCTCGCGGCGCTCGGCAATCCATTTGCGAATCGAGTCCGAGGCGGTGACGATATCCATGGTCTCGGTGCTCATGACCTGCAGTAACACGGCCGGCTCACCATTGAGGGTGGCGAGGATTTCGTTGTCTTCAAAGCCGTCGACCACTTTCGCCACATCGCCCACGCGGATGGTGCCGCCGTCGGCGGTCTGGCGCACGATGATATTGGCAAACTCCTGCTCACTGTCCGCCTGGTTGCGCACTTTCAGCTGGTAGTTGCCTACTTCGGTACGCACGGTACCTGCGGACTGGTTGATCGAGTTTGCGCGAATGGCATCCGCCAGTTCCTGAAAGGTCATCCCGTAGCGGCGCAGCGCCTGTTCACTTACCTCGATGGATACTTCTTCCATACGTGTACCGAATAGTTCCACCACAGAGATCGCGGGCAGGGTGGCGACTTCGCGGCGCAGCTGTTCGGCGAGGCGCTTCAGCTCGCGCTCACCCAGATCGCCGTGCACCGCCACGCGAATAAACTCGTTGCGGTTAACCCACTGGTGTACCTGCGGTGGCTCGATATCGCGAGGGAAAGACGAAATTCCATCGACACGGATTTTTACATCGTTCATGAAACGGGAAAAATCCACGGTGGTTTCCGCGAGAATATACACCTCACCGAACCCCTCGGAAGAGGTGGAGCGCACCCAGTCAATATTGTCCAGGTCACTGACCGCTTCTTCGATCCGCGCGACGATCTGTTCTTCCACTTCCTGCGGCGCCGCACCCGGCCAGGCAACGCGAATTTCCAGACCCGGGAAGCGCACCTGCGGGTCCATTTCCCGTTCCATACTCAGGAAGCCGATCACGCCGGCCACAAGAATGCCGATCATGGCGAGGTTGGCGGCAACCCGATTGCGGGCCCACCAGGCAATCAAACTGTTCATGGGGCTTGTCCTTAGCGGCGGGCCAGATGGGTGATGGGTTGTACGTGCATACCATGCACGGGGTTGGCGATGGTGGAGGTCACCACGCGCTCGCCATCGGTAACTCCGCTGGCGAGTACAACCCGGTTGTCGGCAGTAGAAAGTACTTCAACGGTGCGAATATCCAGACGGTCCTCGTCGTCTACGACGTACACCTTGTCGGCACTGCGCAGCGCTTCGCGGGGCACAACGATCGCGTTCCGCTGGGCAGCGGATTCCGCTCTGGCAGTGACGAACAGTCCCACCGCCAGAGGTACACCGTCACTGGCACCTTTGCCATAGGGATCCTGCACTTCTGCCACGGCATAAATCAGGCGGGTTTGCGGGTCGATACTGGCCTGGGTGCGCACGATGCGCCCCTGCCACTGCTGTTCATGATTTCCCACCAGGGCCGATAGGGTTACTGCGGGGCCCGGTGACTGCTTGCTGGCGACAAATCCGAGTGGCAGGTCGAGCTCCAGCAGCTGGCTGTCGGTGAGTGGCAGGCGCACTTCGACGCGGTCCGTAGCAAAGATACGCCCCAGAGAGGTGCCGGCGGTCACGTATTGACCGACGCCCACTTCACGGCTAACCACGCGGCCGCGGTAGGGCAGGCGAATCTGCGTGCGTGCTAGGTTCAGTTCCGCATCGGCCAGTTCGGCCTTGGCCGCACGCAGGTTGGCTTCCGCCTCCAGCACCTGCGGTTTGTTGACCTGAAGCGGGGTCGGCTCTTTGTTGGGGTTCAGGCCGAGCCACTGCTGGCGTTTGATATCCGCGGCGGCGTTCGCCTGTAACAGCAGTACTTCGGCCTGGGCAACCCGGGCTTTGGCCCGGGCGACATCCAGTTGGAAGTCTGCATCGTCGAGCTGAATCAGGGTTTCACCGGCCTCAAAACCGGCGCCCTCGGCAAAGCGGTTGGAAATCGCGGTGATACGCCCGGAAATCTGTGGGGTGAGATGAATCGCGGTGTGAGCGCGCACCTCCCCCTGGGTGGTGACTTGCAGTTGCACCGGCTGGGCGCGGGCCTGCGACGTAACCAGCGATACCAGGCGCTGTTCTTCCTCTTTTTTCTCCGGTTGCGGTTTTGCCGCAGACATCCATTGCACGACGCCAAATGCCGCCGCCAATACGAGTACCGGTGCCATCACTTTCAATGGTTTCTTGTTCATTGTTTTTTTCGCAGTTTTGTTGCGGAGTTTTGAAATGGGTTGCCAGATGGACGGGGTGGCAGCGCGGGATGGATGCAGGGGGTGGAAAAAAATTCCTCGAAACAGGGAACTTCCATAGATAGTTATTGACGGACACCTGATAATCATTATCATTGCGAATCGATTTTTCGGCATGCCTAGCATGCGGTACAGGGTGGTCCAAAACGGGTGGCCTTAGGCAGACCGGTTTGCGACATAAAGGATGATTAGAAAAGGGGTACAACAGGATGCAGGGCATCAAGAGCCAGGGCTTTACATGGAATTTGCTTGCCGCCGCCGTGGTGGCAAGTCAGGTGGCAACGGTCGCGCAGGCACAGGAAACGCCTGCGGCGGAATCTGCGTCCGACGCCAGTATGGAAAGTGTGGTGGTTACCGCCACAGGTTTTGAGCAGAAAATAACCGATGCGCCGGCGAGTATCTCGGTAATCAGTGCCGATGACCTGAAAACACGCCAGTTCACCAATCTGCTGGATGCGGTGAAATATCAGGAAGGTGTGGATATTGGCAGTACCCGCGACAAGACCGGTCAGGGCTCCATCAGCATGCGTGGCCTCACCGGTGAATACACCCTGGTGCTGATCGATGGCATTCGCCAGAACAATCATGGCGATATTTACCCGAACAACTTCGGCGGCAACCAGTTCAATCATATTCCACCTCAGGACACCATCGAGCGTATCGAAGTGATCCGCGGCCCGGCTTCCACGCTATATGGTGCGGATGCGCTGGGTGGTGTCATCAATGTCATTACCAAACGGCACACGGACGAGTGGGGCGGAGGCATGACCTACGGTCGCAGCCTGCAGACCAATGACGACTTCGGTGATGACATCACCACCGACTTCAACGTTATTGGCCCGATTGTTCCCGGTGTGCTCACACTGGGCCTGCACGGCAGCGTGTACGAGCAGATGGCCTCGAATCCGGAATTCCAGCCCGCGGTTGACCCCAATGGCGAAGTACACGTGCGTTCCATGGGATTCGGCAGCGGTGGCCGCACCGTGGACAGCATCAGCGAGCAGTACGGTGTCAGCCTGTCCTGGACCGCCAGCGACAACCAGTTTGTGCGTTTTAATTTCGACACCTCCGAGCAGTCCTACGACAATACGCCGACTTTCGATATCAATACCGGAGGAATCAGCTATCCACTGGGTACCAAAGACAATATCGAGTCTGTATGGCGGGACAGTCGCGGCCAGGTTCAGCCGCGTACCGGCTATGCGGCCGACCAAGTATTTACCCGCGACTGGTGGTCGCTGATCCACGAAGGCGATTGGGGCTTTGCCACCAGCAGTGTTTCTCTGAGCTTCGTTGATACCAACAACGAAGGGCGCACCCTGCCGTTCACCGTGGCCGAGCGACTCGAGCTTCAGGAAATGTACGACGGCACTGGTGAATACGCCGGTATGGATGAAGAAGCGCGCAAGGCACTGGCGGAAGCCACCTTCCTGCCGCGCCCGCAGCGCACGCTGGCCAGTAGCCAGTACACTCTGGATGCACGCATGGACATCCCGCTCAGTAATATGCTGGGTGAACACATGCTGGTAATCGGCGGCCAGGTGATTGACGGAGAGCTGGAAGACGACGTTTTCGGTATGGAAGACAATGCCGCCGGTGGTATCCAGGAACAGAATATGTACTCGCTGTTTGTCGAGGACAACTGGACGCCAGTGGGCGATATGACCATCACCGCCGGTGTGCGTTACGACAATCACGACACCTTCGGCAGCCAGGTATCACCGCGCCTTTACAGTGTGTATTCGCTGACCGACAGCTGGACTGTGAAAGGCGGCGTGAGCACGGGATACAAAACCCCGCAAACCACTGACCTTTATGATGGTATTACCGGTTTTGGCGGCCAGGGCACCTCGCCATTCGCGGGTAACCCGGATCTCAAACCGGAAACCAGTGTCAACAGTGAGATTGCGGTGTACTGGACGGCGCCCTCCGGTGCGCACAACTTTAATGCAACCCTGTTTCAGACCGACTTTGAGGACAAGATTGCCAGCGGCGACACCATCTTCAGCTGTGAACGTACCGGTGGTATCCGTCCCTGTGTGAATCTGGGGGAGTATGATTCTCTGGGCTACGATTCTTACAGCCAGAAAATCAATGTGGACGAAGTGGAAATTCATGGCCTGGAACTGGCGGGTGAGGCGTCTCTGGCGGCGGACTGGTCGCTGCGCGGCAACTACACCTGGACCGACAGCGAACAGCTGAGTGGCCCGGAAGAAGGGCAGCCCCTCACCAACACTGCGGAACACATGGCAAATGTGACCCTGGATTGGCAGGCCACCGGCGACCTGAATGTCTACCTGCAGGCGGAATTGCGTTCCGATCGCTATCGCGGTTGGGACAATGTGCTCGATAAACCCCTGTACTTCGAAAACTACGAGGTGCTGAACCTGGGTGCGCAGCTGCAGATCAACGAAAGCGTTTCTGTAAACGGCCGCATCAACAACCTGCTGGATGAGGACTTCACGTCTTACCAGACCTCCTACACCGATCTCGACGGTGATGGTGTCTACACCTATGCAACCGGGCGCGGTGTCGTCAGTGAAGTGGTATTTACCGACGATTACAACGTGAAAGATAAAGCCCGCAGCTTCTGGGTGGGCGTGAACGTGTCCTTCTGATCGGGCCGGGTGAAGCACCATTTGGTGTATTACTCGACCAATTGCGATACCTGTCCCAGTGGCAGCGGAAATCGGCAAAAAAGGCCGGCGGTTATAGATAACCGCCGGCCTTTTTTTTGGTAAATCGATAGGTTTACTCCCGGTATTTTTAACGTAATTTACATCGGATTAACCCTTCTTTACGGATAACTCGGCCATCATGTGGATCTCTTTTCCAAGAACCTGTTATTCACCGTGTGCCAACTTTTCTACCGTCCACAGACACCGTTAACACTGCTATTCGCAATGGCAGTTGCAGCCCCACTCTATGCCGCTCCGGTGCCAACCGAGGCTGAGCCCTCTGGTGCTCAGGCGCTGACGAGTAATGAAGCGGTGGAGCAGATATCTGCTGTAACAGCCGATTGGTGGCAGCAGTTCGACGATCCGCTGATGGTCGACCTGATCGACCGTGCCATTGCCACCAATCCCGATCTACACAGCGCCCAGGCTGTGGTCCGGGCCTCTCAGTCCCAGGCGGTAATCACCGGCGCCACCCTGAAACCCGAACTGGATGGGAGTTCTTCCGCCTCTCAGAATGACGGTCGGAGCAGCTACGGTGCAGGTGTGGATGCCGGGTGGGATCTGGATATATTCGGCGGCAATCGCGACAACCTCCGCGCCTCCGAAGCTGATCTGGCAGCGACCACCGCCAGTCTGCAGGATATGCAGATTTCCCTGGCCGTCGAGGTGGCCACCAATTACATCACTCTACGGCAGGCTCAGGCGCAGGCAGATATTCTCGTCCGCAATCTCGCTGCGCAGCGGGAAACTGCAGAGTTGATAGAAGCCCGCTTCAGAGTCGGGCTCGACAGCGAATTGGAATTCACTCAGGCCAGGTTAAGCGTCGGGCAATTGCTGGCGCAGTTACCGGAACAGGAAAAAGTGGTCAGCCAATCCATGCATAGCCTCGCGCTACTCGTTGGTGAGGAGCCGGAGGCATTGATCGCGCAATTGCGCACAGTTACCGGCGTACCCTATATGGCGCACCTACACGGGAATCCGTCAATTAACGCCGAGCTGGTGCGTCGCCGCCCGGATCTGCGCGCGGCGGAGCACGCGGTGGCCGCGGCCGCCTTCCGCCGGGATGCCGCAGAGGCAGATCGTTATCCTAGCTTCCGACTCGGTGGCGCGTTGAACTTTAGCAGCCTGGATGCCGCGGATCTGTTTGATTCCGCAAATCTGGCCCGTTCGCTGCTCGGCTCCATTAGCGTACCTCTGTTTAATGGCGGTCGTCTGAAAGAGCAGGTAAACCTTCGCGACGCGCAGCATGAGCAGGCGGTAAATCAATATCGGAAAACACTACTTACGGCGCTCGGTGAAGTGGCGGACGCCCAGGTAGATATGGCCAGCAGCGAACAGCGAATTCCCCAAATGACAGAGAACCTGGTGATGGCCCGGGATACGCTGGATTTGGCCTTTACTCGTTACCAGGCTGGTGCGGTGGACTTTCAGACGGTGCTCGACAGCCAGCGTCAGGTGTTAAGCGCGGAGGAAGCGCTGCTGCATGCCCGGGTAGCCACTTCCCTGGCCGCAATCAATCTGTACCGCGCGCTTGCCGGCAGCTGGTAATTCGAGAATAAAAGCATGGAGAATCAATCGATGAGTGATCGCCACCAGACGGTTCAGGAAATGCTGGCGCAGTCTGGCAATAAACACGGTTTCTTTACTGGGCTGAAATCGAGATGGAAAAGCGCGAATGTTACCCGTCGCAATAAAATCGGACTGGGTGTCATCGGTGCTGCCCTAGTGGCCTACTGGGGATGGAGCAGTTTCTTTAGCGCGGGCGGCACGCCACAGTTCAGCACCGCAACCATCGCTCGTGGTAATCTCGAGGTCTCGGTAACCGCGACCGGCAACCTGCAGCCGGTCAATCAGGTGGACATCGGTACCGAAGTATCCGGCACCGTGGAAACGGTTTCCGTGGATTACAACGATCAGGTAAAGAAAGGTCAGGAGCTGGCCCGCCTGATTACTGTGCAGTGGCAGGATCAGGTACGCAAAAGTTCCGCGGCACTGGCGTCTTCCAAGGCAAGCCTGCAGCAGGCCGAGGCCTCGCAGATTGAAGCCGCACAAAACCTAAAGCGTTTACTGGATTTGCGAGAGGCCACTGACGGTCGTTTGCCATCGCGCTCTGAACTGGAGGCTGCAGAGGCAGCGGACAGGCGTGCCCGGGCCGACGTTGCCGTAGCCGAAGCCAACGTTGAATCGGCGTCTGCGGATCTGGCGTCGGCAGAAACCAATCTTGCCAAGGCGATCATCGTTTCACCGGTGGATGGCGTGGTGCTCTCGCGCGTGGTGGAGCCCGGCCAGACCGTGGCCGCGTCACTTTCTGCTCCGGTGTTGTTCACCCTTGCCGAAGACCTGTCGAAAATGGAGCTGGAGGTCAGCGTGGACGAGGCGGATATTGGCGAGATGTCCAAGGGGTTGAGCGCGACCTTTTCCGTTGATGCCTGGCCTGGCCGGGAGTATCCCGCCACGGTCACCCGTGTGAGTCTTGGCTCCAGCATTGTCGATAACGTGGTGTCCTATTCCACGCTGCTGTCCGTGGAAAACCCGGATCAGACCCTGCGCCCGGGGATGACCGCAACAGCCACGATTACCACGGAATCTCGTCAGGATGTTCTGCTTGTACCTAACGCAGCGCTGCGTTTCACCCCGCCAGTGGAGTTAATGCCGGATATGCCTCCTCGCGGAGAACGCAGTGGTGCAGGTCCCGGTGAGCGTCGCGGAGAAAATGGTGAGCGTCCGCGCCGTGAAGGTATGGAGGCGCGCAATGGGGGAGGAGGTGAGCGGCATCGCAGTGGGAATAATCAACCCGGCGGCTTGTTCTCCCAGCTGATTTCCGGTCCTCCTCGCGGATTTCGCGGCTCACGTGACCGTAATCAGAAGCGCACTTCTTCGGATATTTCCAACCGCGGGCCACAACGTGTGTGGGTGATGGAAAGCGGCGAATTGAAACCTGTGCGTGTGCGTACCGGCATCAGCGATGGACGTTATACAGAAATCATCGGCGGCCGTCTGGAAGAGGGTGCTGAGGTCATTACCGGAATGACAGGAGCGCGCGGATGAGTGCACTGCTGGAATTTTCCAGAGTTACTAAAAGTTATGGTCAGGGCAGTGCCGCATTTCAGGCACTGCGCGGTGTCGATCTCAAAGTGGAAGAGGGCGATTTCGTTGCGGTAATGGGGCCCAGTGGTTCCGGTAAATCCACCGTGATGAATATTATCGGCTGCCTGGATGTTCCCACCACTGGTGGTTATCGCTTTCGCGATGTACAGGTGGAATCGCTGTCCCGCAATGAGCGCGCTCTGTTGCGTCGGCATTTTCTCGGCTTTGTTTTTCAGGGGTTCAACCTGTTGGCCCGCACCTCCGCCCAAGAAAATGTCGAATTGCCGTTGCTGTATCGCGGGGAACCGGCCGAAGTACGCGCCGCTGCCGCCAAGCGTGCGCTGGCTCAGGTTGGGCTTGCGGGGTGGGAGCATCACACCCCGGGGGAGTTGTCCGGTGGTCAACAACAGCGTGTGGCCATTGCCCGGGCCATCGTTACCAATCCCTCTCTCTTGCTTGCGGACGAACCAACCGGCAACCTGGATACATCCCGTAGCCACGAAATTATGGAGCTGCTGGTGTCTCTGAACCGCGACAGTGGTATCACCGTATTAATGGTAACCCACGAAGAAGAAATGGCAGCTTATGCGCAGCGTATGGTGCATTTTGTCGATGGCCGTGTTGCCCGGGACGAAACGCAAGAATCACGTGTGCGAGATACGGGGGAGTACGCCAATGTTATGGAGTAGTCTGCTGCTGGCGGTGCGCGAAGTGCGCCGCAACATCCTGCGCTCTTTCCTTACCGTACTCGGTATCGTGATCGGTGTTTCAGCCGTCATCACCATGGTGACTCTCGGCAATGGCGCTACTGAATCCGTGCGCGAACAGGTAGAAAAACTCGGCAGTAATTTGCTGATGGTTCGCCAGAGTCGATTCCGCCGCGGCCCTCCCGGTAGTGCAGGTTCTTCTGGTCCGCCACCGTTCAAGCTGGACGATGTTGATGCCATTCGCTCCTACATTCCCAATGTGGCCGCGGTGGCGCCGGAGCTGGAAGTGAGTACCACTGTAGTGGCCTATTCCAACAACTGGTCCACGGAAGTCGTTGGCAGCAATACGGAATACTTCACCGCCGCCAACTGGGAATTGGAGGCCGGGCGCTTTTTCAGTGAGGAAGAGGCGCAGATGGGGTCTACCGTGTGTGTAATCGGGTCTACCATTCGCGATGAATTATTCGGTGAGTCTGCTACACCTGTGGGCGATATTCTGCGGGTGAAGAATTTTTCCTGTGACATTATCGGCGTGCTGAAATCGAAAGGGCAAGCGCCCATGGGGGATCAGGACGATAAGGTAATCATGCCCCTCGGTGCCGTACAGCGGCGCCTGGCGGGCAGTCGGCGCAATATCGACACCATTCTTGTATCCGTTGTCAGTGCGGAACAGATTGATCAGGTGAGGGCGGAAGTTACCCAGTTGATGCGCGAACGCCGCCGGCTGTCAGAAAATGAAGAGGACGATTTCAATGTCCTGGATACCCGCCAGATTGCCGACGCGCTCTCCGGTACTACTCAGGTGCTCACGGGGCTGCTGGCTGCGGTTGCCTCTGTGAGCCTGCTGGTGGGGGGGATCGGGATCATGAATATCATGCTGGTGTCAGTGACCGAGCGCACCCGGGAAATCGGCATTCGCCTTGCCATTGGTGCGCTGGAGCGCGAAGTGCTTCTCCAGTTTTTGATTGAAGCGGTAGTGCTGGCTGCGTTGGGTGGATTGATGGGGATTATTCTTGCCACCCTCGCATCGGTCGGACTATCACTTTTGATGGGGCTTCCCTACCGGTTTGACGTGGCGATCAACCTGATTTCTTTTATTTTCTCTGCCGCAATCGGTGTGTTGTTCGGCTATATGCCCGCCCGTCGGGCGGCACGGCTGGATCCGATTGATGCTTTGAGACACGAGTGAGGAAATTGGTCATATAGGTCGGGTTGAAAACCGTCGGAGAAATGGAAACGGTCATAGAGAGCAGGTAGTCTTGGCAGCCGGTACCCGAGTGCCAATCGAATAAATATTTTTAATCGGCGGGATAAATCGCCGCTATTAACCTGCTGCCAAAGCTGATTTCCAATCTGGTGATTTCTCAATGCCAAGCTCACCCTTGTCCGCTCATTTCTTCTCAACTTTCCGGGGCTTAACTGCTGGGGTTGCGATCTGCCTGACTCTCTCGGGTTGCAGTCGAGATGTGGAGACGCCCGCTGACGGCGAGCGGGCACCGGCCGCTCAACCGGTAGTGACCGAGGTAGTGGAATGGCAGCCACGCAAAGTGCGCATTGAAGCGGTTGGAACCTCCAGAGCGCTGAAAAGTGTCACCGTACACCCGGAAGTCAGCGGTGAGGTTGTGGAGGTGACCTTTGCGGCTGGAGACAGGGTACAGGCGGGGCAGACCATTGTGCGCCTGGACGATCGCGACCAGCGTCTCGCGGTACAAATTGCCCGCGTGGAACTGGAAGATGCCAAGCGTCTGTACAGCCGCTATCAACGCACCCGTGGCTCGGGCACCGTGACCGAGAGTGTTATAGACGATGCAAAAAGTGCGGTGGAGCGCGCCCGTCTCAATCTCGACCGGGCAAAGGTGGCCCTGGACTATCGCAGTATCGAGGCTCCGTTTGACGGTTACCTGGGTATCAGCAATATCGACCCGGGATCTCGGGTGGACACAGCAACGGCCATTACCACCATCGACGACCGCAGCAAATTGCTGGTGACCTTTCAGGTGCCGGAGCTGTTTCTTGGGCAGATCGAACAGGGGCAGGAAATTGTGGTTGCCACCTGGTCCAGCGGCAGTGCGCCTCACACCGGCCAACTGGTGGAGATCGATAGCCGGGTCAATCCCGAGACCCGGACCTTTGCCGCCCGTGCCCTGGTGGAGAACGAGCGCGACCTGTTGCGCCCGGGGATGAGCTTCCGTGTTTCCCTGGATCTGGAAGCCGGACGCTATCCGCAGATACCGGAAGTGGCACTGCAATGGGGCAATGATGGTGCCTTCGTGTGGGGTGTGGACGGCGGAAAAGTCACGCGGATTCCCGCCACGATCGTGCAGCGGGTGCCCGGTGCCATTCTGGTGGAGTCGGACCTGCCCGAAGGCATTCAGGTAGTGACCGAAGGTACCCAGCGCATGCGCGAAGGGCTGCGCGTGACCAATATCGCGGGGCTTTAATACCATGGGCGAACAGAATACGACCCCGCAGGAATTAAACCGTCCGGCGAGCAACGTGAAAAACGATCTCGCTTCTCTGGCCATCCGACGCCCGGTACTGGTGCTGGTGCTGAACCTGCTGATTGCCATTGCTGGTATCGCCGCCTTCAGTGCCGTGGAAGTGCGCGAGTTACCGGATGTGGATGTGCCCATCGTTTCTGTGCGCGGCACCTTGCCCGGCGCCTCGCCGGAAACCCTGGATTCCGAAGTCACCAGCATAGTGGAAGGCGCGGTGGCGCGGGTGTCCGGGATTCGGCAGATCGAATCTTCCAGTGAGGAAAACAGTTTCCGCATTCATATTGAATTCAACTCCAATGTGGATCTGGATACGGCCGCCGCCGATGTGCGCGAAGCGGTCAGTCAGGCGGAGCGCAATCTGCCCAGCGATGTTGAACAGCTGACCGTCGTCAAGGCCGCCGATCAGCCGGAGCCGGTGGTGCAACTGGCGGTCACCAGCGATACCCTGCGCGATGAAGCGCTGACCTACATCATCGAAAAAGACATCGTTCCGGAGCTGATATCCATCAACGGTGTGGCCGATGTGCCCATCTCCGGGCAGCGCCAGCGGGTATTGCGGGTAGTGCTGGACCCGTTGCGGCTGACAAGTTTTGGCCTCTCCGTCAGTGAGGTGGCGGCGGTGTTGCGCAATGCGCCGCTGGATGTGCCCTCCGGCAGTTTCAATTCCGTGGACCAGCAGTTACTGGTGCGCACCGATGCGTCTACAGTGACCGAGGAGCAGGTGCGTGAAACCACGGTCCGCGGGGATATCCGTATCGGTGATGTGGCCCACGTGTCCTTCGGCCCGGAGGATGTGCAGTCCCTGGTGTATCTGAATGATCGCCCGGTGATCGGGCTGGGGGTAGTGCGCCAGGCCCAGAGTAATACCATCGAAATCAGTGATGCGGTGCACCGCAAAGTCGCGTCCCTGAATAAGCGCTTCGACAACCTTTCCATCACCGTTACCGAAGACCGCGCTGTGTTTATCAAGGGCTCGGTGAAGGAAGTGGTCACCAGCCTGTTTTACACTGTGCTGATCGTGATTGCCGCCATCTGGTTGTTTTTCGGCAATATCCGCACCACCCTGGTGCCCAGTACCGCCATTCCCATCGCGCTGATCGGCACGCTGGCGGGTATCTGGATGATGGGTTTTTCCATCAATATCCTGACACTGCTGGCCATTGTGCTGGCCACCGGTCTGGTGGTAGATGACGCGATCGTGGTGCTGGAAAATATTCAGCGTCTGCGTGGAATGGGTATGGGCACGCGCGCAGCGGCGGTGCTTGGCACGCGCCAGGTCATTTTTGCGGTGCTGGCCACCACTGCGGTTCTGGTGAGCGTATTTATTCCCATCGCTTTATTGCCCAGTACCGCCGGGCGCATGTTCCGGGAATTCGGCATGGTACTGGCGACCGCCGTTGCACTGTCATCCATTGTCGCGCTGACGCTAGTGCCGATGCTCACCGCGCGGGTCACCCGTAACGAGCAGTCCCAGGGCGGCAATCCAATCTACCTGCGGATTGCGGCACTGGGAGAGCGCCTCGCCGGTATTTATCAGCGCAGTCTGCAGGCCTGCCTGCGCCGCGGATGGATCAGTTTTGCGGTGGCCATGTTGCTCGCGGTGGGCGCCGGTGGCCTGTACACGGTGATCGGCAAAGAGCTGTTGCCGCCGGAGGACCGCGGCATTCTCTACGTGAATGCCACCGGCCCCGACGGGGTGGGGCAGAACTATATTGCCCGTCAGGCGGAACATATTGAGGATGTGGTGCGGCCGCTGGTGGAGCGCGGTGATATCACCGACATCATGACCAAGATCGGCCAGTGGGATCCCAACCGTGCGCAGATTACTTTGCCACTGGCGGACTGGGATGATCGCACGGTTTCCCAACAGGATATCAAGCGGGAAATTCAGGGGCCGCTGGAGGCAATCCCCGGTGCCCGTATCCGCGTGGGCAGCCCCAACAGTCTGTCGATTCGCGGCGGGGGTGGCGGTATCGAAGTCGCGCTGCTGGGGAACGATTACGGACGCATCTATCAGGCCTCCAGGGAACTGGCCCGGGCCATGGAAGATCGGCTGCCGCACTTTGGTCGCCCGGAAATCAGCTACCGTCCCACGCAGCCGCAGCTCTCTATCGAAATTGATCGCCGCCGCGCGGCGGATCTCGGCGTACCTCTGGACAGCATTGCGACCACCCTGCGCACGGTGGTGGATGGACTGGACGTGGTGGATCTGAACGTGGGCGACCAGGCGGTGCCCATCATGCTGGAAACCTCCAATACCACGGTGTCGTCACCGGAGGATCTGGTGAACCTCTATGTGAAAAGTGAGCGGGGTGACCTGCTGCCGCTTTCGAGCATGGTGAAATTGCGGGAAGAAAGTGTCGCTGCCGAACTGGATCGCCAGGGTCAGCGCCGCGCCATTGAAATTGATGCGGGGCTGGAGCCGGGTTATCCCCTGGCCAGCGCGGTGGCGGATATTCAAAACCTGGCGGACGAGATTCTGCCGGAGGATATCGGCCTCGCGTTTCTCGGTGAAGCGGATTCCCTGGAAGAGAGTTCCCGGGAGGTGGCAATGACCTATGCCATCGCGGCGCTGGTGGTCTTTCTGGTGTTGTGCGCGCAGTTCGAAGGCGTGAGCAGTGCGGTGATTGTCATGGTCACCGTTCCTTTCGGGTTGGCCGCGGCTATTTACGCGCTGTTTTTTACCGGTACCACCATCAACATCTTTTCTCAGATCGGCCTCGTCATGCTGATCGGACTGATGGCCAAGAACGGGATTCTCCTGGTGGAGTTTGCGGATCAGTTGCGGGACAAAGGTCATAGTGTCTATGACGCTGTCACCGAAGCGGCCCGCGTGCGCCTGCGCCCTATCGCCATGACCATGCTGTCCACAGTGCTGGGTGGTTTGCCGCTGATTTTAAGCAGCGGCCCCGGTGCGGAAGCGCGCTCCGCCATTGGCTGGGTGATGTTTGGGGGGCTGGGGCTGGCGGCGCTGTTTACGCTCTACCTGACACCGGTGGTGTACCTTGGTCTCGGCCGTTTTCACAAGCCGCGCTCGGTGGAAAGCAGTTTGCTGGATACGGAATTGCAGCAGGCGGGTGAGGGAAGAGGTATCTAGATCGGCCTGAACCAGAGGGTTACGGAGCAAGCCGTAACCCTCTGCGACGTTTAACCGTCGAGGCGCTTGCGATGCGCTGCCAGCACTTCACCGGCACCCATCTCGAACTCGCTCAATGCTTCCATAATCCGCACCAGGCAGTTATCCCGCAGGGTTTCCAGCTCGCGGATGCTGTGATCGCCGGCCTGTTCCTGCGTGCCTTCCACCATGCGGTCGATCAGCTGGTCGTTGAGTTCCGGCGCTTCCAGTTTGGTCCACGGCAACTTCAGGGCCGGGCCGAATTGTTCCAGCATGTGGCGCATACCGGTTTCGCCACCCGCCAGATGGTAGGTCAGGTTGGTGCCCATAAATGCCCAGCGCAGACCCGGGCCGTAGGTGATGGCCTGATCCAGCTCACCGGTGGTGGCAACACCATCGTTTACCAGGTGCAGTATTTCTCGCCATACCGCTTCCAGCAGGCGGTCGGAAAGGTGTCCGTCGATTTCGTTGCGCACATGCAGCGGGTGCATGCCGATACCGCGGAAAAATTCCTGCGCGCGCGCAATGGTTTCCGCAGAAGTCTGTTCACCACCCACCACTTCCACCAGCGGCAGCAGGTAGACCGGGTTAAACGGGTGGCTCACCACGAAGCGCTCCGGTGCCACCATATTCTGTTGCAGTACACTGGGTTTAAAACCAGAAGTGGACGAACCGATCAGGGCATCCTGCGGTGCTGCGCGGCTGATTTCCGCCAGCAGATCCACCTTCATCGCCTCGCGCTCAGGGGCATTTTCCTGAATAAAGTAAGCCCCTTCGCAGGCCTCTTTCAGTGAGGTGGCAAAGCGCAGGCGCTCGCGGCTGGCACCGGTGACCAGCCCGACTTTCTCCAGAGCCGGCCAGGCGGTGTCGACGCTCTCGCGCAGTTTGCGCTCTGCCTCTGCGCCCGGGTCCCAGGCTACCACGTCGTGACCCTGCGCCAGCAGGCGCGCGACCCATCCTGCACCGATAACACCGGTGCCGATAACTGTTGCGTGTGACATCTCGTCCCCTTAGTTCTGTTTTATCAATAGTGTTTTTTCAGATTCAGTCGCTCGCGGGTTTCCGCCGGTGTGGCGACGCTGCTGCCCAGGAGTTCGATGATGTTGCGGATTTTTTCCACCAGCTGTGCGTTGGTGGCCAGTTCGCCGCGCTTCAGGTAAAGGTTGTCTTCCAGGCCCACGCGGATATTACCGCCCATCAACATGACCTGGGTGGCCATGGGGAACTGGTGGCGGCCGATGCCGAAGCCCGCCCACTGGGCGCCCTCTGGCAGATTGTCCACCATGGCTTTCAGGGTGCTGATGTCGGGCGGCGCGCCCCAGGGAATACCCATACACAGCTGGAACAGCGGCGGCGCGTCCAGCAACCCTTCCGCGAGCATCTGGTTGGCAAACCACAGGTTGCCGGTGTCGAAAATTTCCAGTTCCGGTTTTGCCCCCAGCTCCTGTACGCGCCTGGCGCCGAGGCGCAGCATTTCCGGGGAGGAGATATACACGAGGTTCTGGTCGCCGAAGTTGAGGGAGCCGCAATCCAGGGTGCAGATCTCCGGGCGCAGCTCCTCGATATGGGCGAGGCGCTCCATCCCGCCCACCAGATCCGTGCCGTCGGCGAAATCCATGGGATTGTCGTCCGGGCCCAGCAGCAGGTCGCCACCCATGCCCGCGGTGAGGTTGATTACCACATCGGTATCGGACTCGCGGATACGCTCTACCACTTCTTTATAGAGGGCTACGGAGCGGCTGGGGGCGCCGGTTTCCGGGTCGCGCACATGAATATGTGCCACTGCTGCACCGGCTTTGGCGGCGGCGATGGCGTCGTCGGCAATCTGTTTCGGGGTGACCGGTACATGCGGGCTCTTTTCGGTCGTGGCGCCGGCACCGGTAAGGGCACAGGTGATGATCACCTTGTTGTTGATCTGCATTCGCTTTCGCTCCTGATCGAGAGGGGAGTTCGGCGGTAATGCTATTGGGCAGGGGGAAAAACGCTCGCACAAACCCGCAGTCGAGTTTTGATATTGCGACAAGCGGCAAAAGATTCCGGCAGTGTGCAGGGAACGCCGGGCATTGCTCTTGATGTTTGGTTCACAGTCGTTATTCGCGGTCCTTGCTCGGGCTGATACCAAAATCCTTGCGGTAAGCGGAGCTGAAATAGGCGGCGGACTGGAAGCCGCAGGAAATGGCGATATCCAGTACCGTCATATCGGTCTGGCGCAGCAGCTGACGGGCCTTGTCCAGGCGCAGCTTGCGGTAATAGCGTTTGGGCGGGGTGCCTACGTCGTTTTTAAACAGTCGCTCCAGCTCGCGCACAGAGGTTTCACAGCGCTGGGCAATTTCGTGAATGGAAAGTGGCATGGTCAGGTTTTTTTCCATCAACTGCACGGCGCGGATCAGACGTTTATTGGTGGTGGAGAGGCGTCCGCGCAGACTCATGCGCTGGGCGTCTTCCGCACTTTGAATGTGGGTATAGGTAAACTGCTCGGCCACCGCCGTAGCCAGTTCCTGGCCGTGGGCGGCCCCGATAATATTCAGCATCATATCCAGGCTGCTGAGTCCACCCGCTGCGGACACCCGATTTTCCTCGATCATAAAGCGCTCGGGCACCACCTGAATGGTGGGGTAGTTTTCCTGAAAGCCACTGCTTGCTTCCCAGTGCACCACGGTACGCTGCCCCTGCAGTAACCCCGCGCGGGCCAGAATATGCGCTCCGGTATCCACGCAACCGAGACTCGCGCCGTTGGCGGCCAGTCGGCGCAGCTCCGAATACAGAGTGTCGGAACAGCCGTCCAGCGGGTTGAACCCGGAAATCACCACCACCGTCTGGTACTCGTCGGGGCAATCCGCGATGGAATATTGGGTGTCAAAGGGAATGCCATTGGATGCCTTGACCGGCGAGCCGTCCTCGGAGAGGAAGGTAAATGTGAATAACTTCTTGTCCGCGAGCCGGTTTGCCACCCGCAGGGGCTCGGAACAGCAGGCGAGGGCAAAGAAGGAAAAATCGGGAATCAGCAGGAAACCGATATGCACCACATCGCTCTGTCCAAAGCGCGGTGGTTGAAACGTATCCAGGGTATCGAACTCGGGAGAACTATCGGTCATGTCGGAATTGAACAAGATTTCATCGCATTTCCAAAAGTATATGTCAGGTCAGGCAGTAGGATAACGCCAGCTTTATTCGCAGGCCGGCAAAATCTTTCGTTTGCGTGGGCCTACTCCTGTCAATAACCCTCTGGAAGATGAATGCGACCTTATAGTCTAAGAACAAATACCCCCCTCAAACTAAACCCTATCGCACAAGTGATTGCCGCCAGCCTCAGCGCACTACTGGCTCAGGCAGCCACCGCCCAGGAAGCTACTGCTGACCGCGCGGACAATAGCGCAAATCTCGCTCTGGAAGAAGTCACCGTGACTGCCCAGAGAAAATCCCAGAACCTGCAGAGCGTCCCCATCGCTGTGTCCGCCTTTGGTGAAGAAGCCATGGAGCGCGGCAATATGCTGGATGTGGAAGATGTCTCCGCAATGACTCCGGGATTTTCTTTGTCTTCCTATAACCCGGTTACCCCGCAGCCGTACATCCGCGGTGTGGGCACCAACTCCAGCTCCGTCGGTGACGATGCCTCCGTGGGCGTGTTTATCGATGAAGTATACGCAGGTCGCGCTGGTGGCTACCGCGCGGATATGTTCGATATCGAGCGCGTGGAAGTGCTGCGCGGGCCGCAAGGTTCGCTTTATGGCCGCAATGTGGCCGGTGGTGCGATCAATGTCATCACCAAAAATCCGACCGATAGCTTCGAGGCCAAGGCCAAGGTGACCGGTGGCAATTACGATCTGAAAGAATTCCGCGGCATGGTGAACGGCCAGCTTTCAGACAATGTGAATGGCCGTGTGGCGGTTTCCCGTCGCACCCGCGACGGTTGGATCGAGAATGTCGCCACAGGCAATGAACTGGCCAATCAGGACAACCTGTCTGCCCGCGGTAAACTTGCCATTACTTTGGGTGATCGCACCGATCTGTTGCTGAGTGCCGACTATGCCACCGATGATCTGATCGGCTCCGGTGCCCGCAGCATTGTCGGTTACGAGGATGTATTCGGTGTGGAGCATCCCACCGAAAACCGTCCGGACAAAGTGGATCTGTTTGTGGATGGCTTCGCCGAGCGCGATATGCACGGTGTCTCCGCAAAGCTGACCCACTCCCTGGAGACCGTTGACCTGGTGTCCATTACCGCCTATCGCGCACAGGAATACGCGTTCAACGACGACCTGATGGGTACTTATCTGGCGCCGGCGGATGCGGCCATGACCAATGACGTTGAGGAAGACTCGAGCCAGTTCAGTCAGGAGCTGCGCATCCAGTCTGCCGGTACCGAAGCGCTGGAGTGGACCGCTGGCCTCTACCTGTTTAAAGAGGAAGTGAACCGCGTTGAGAGTTTTGACTCTTCACTGGTTTACACCCTGATGGGCTACGAGGGACTGAGCTCCCGACCGGTGTGGGATGCCAGCAACGATACCACCAGCTATGCCGCCTTTGGTGAGGCGACCTATCACTTCTCTCCGGCACTGAGTGCCACCTTCGGTGGTCGCTATACCTACGACAATAAAGCGTTCAGTAGTGTGGCCACGGGTAGTGGTGATCTGTTCGGTTTCCTGGCGGAAGACTACGAAGTTACCGCTGAGAAGGACTGGAAAAAGTTCACGCCCAAAGCGACCCTGACCTATACCACGGAAAACGCCAATATCGTCTACGCGACGATTTCCGAAGGCTACAAGGCCGGTGGGTTTAATGGCATTGCTGCCACTGAGCAGGGTGCCACTGTCGCGTTTGATCCGGAAAACGCCACCAATTATGAGCTGGGCTTCAAAACCAGCCTGATGGGCCAGCGTGTTCGTCTGAACGGTGCGGTGTTCTACCTGGAGTACAGCGATTTGCAGAGTTTCACCGTAGACCTGGAGTCCGGTCAGGTGGAAACCGCCACGGGTGATGCGGAAATCAAAGGGGTCGAGCTTGAGGTCTCCGCATTTGTAACCGACGGATTGTTGCTGGCTCTGAATTACGGCTATACCGACTCCGAATATGTGCGCTTCGCGTCCCGCCCGGAAATTGTCGGCAATCATCTCGCGCGTACCCCGGAGCATAGTGCATCCACCAGCCTGAACTACGAGTGGCCACTGGCCAACGGCTCTGCGCTGAACTTCAATACCAACGCCATGTACCAAAGCCAGGTGTACTACAGTGTGGGTAACGTGGATGCGGCGTCCGACGATGCCCGCACCCTGGTCAATGCCAACGTCACCTGGGACAACTACGCGGGCCTCAAGGTTGCACTCTGGGGCAAAAACCTAACGGACGAAGAGTACATCGCGCACTCCTTCGACCAGTCCGGCATGGGCTTCGCGATTATGGGTGAACCCACCACCTGGGGTGTTAGCGTAACCAGAGAGTTCTTCTGATTGCGACCACACTCGGGGATAGCCGGAAACGCGGCTATCCCCGTTTTTTCATTCCGAACAGCACACCCTGAACAGGAAGATACGTGTGAATAGCTCCCAACCGGTCGTGGCCGCCGACCGCCCACGGCTGGATCTCCCCGTTTTTATCCCCGCGTTTGCCATTGCCGTCATCGCCGCCTGCTTCCTGGTGTTCCGCCCGGAGCAGGCGGAAGCCTGGGCCGCACACCTGATGTCGCTGGTGACCAGTCAGTTTGGCTGGTTGTTTGTCATTTTCGGTTTCGGCACCTTTGTGTTTGCCCTGTGGCTGGCCTTTGGCCGTTTTGGTCAGGTGAAGCTTTCACGCACCGATGAGCCACCGGAGTATTCCGAGCTCAGCTGGGCGGCGATGATGTTTTCCGCTGGTATCGGTATCGGCCTGGTGAGCTGGTCGTTTGTAGAGCCGATTTACTATCTCTCCACACCGCCTCTGCATATCAAACCGCATTCGGCGCGCGCCGCGGAATGGGGCCATATGTATACCCTGTTTCACTGGAGCTTCGTGCCCTGGGCGCTGTATGCGGTGCCCTCGGTAGCCGTCGCTTACGTCCTGCATGCGCGCCACCGCCCGCTGCTGCGTATTTCGGAAGTATGCCGACCGGTATTGGGCAACCGCGTGGATGGCTGGGTAGGCTCGGTGATCGATACTCTGATCATTCTCGGCCTGATCGCGGGTGCCGGCACCTCCCTGGGGCTTGGGGTACCGCTGGTGTCGGCGTTGACCACCTCGACTCTGGGGATTGAAGAAAATCTCTACACCCGCCTCGGCGTAATCGGGGTCTGGACAGTGATTTTTGGTGTCAGCGCCTACAAAGGGCTGAAGGCCGGCATCCGCATTCTCAGTGATATCAATATTTTCCTCGCCATTGCACTGGTTCTACTGGTGCTGTTTGTGGGGCCGACGGTGTTTATTCTGTCGCTTTCCGCCAACAGCCTGGGCCTGATGCTGGACAGCTTTCCCCGAATCAGTTTCTGGCTGGATCCGGTGAAAGATGGCGGTTTTCCCGATGCCTGGACGCTGTTTTACTGGGCCTGGTGGATTGCCTACGCACCCTTGATGGGACTGTTCTTTGGGCGTATTTCCCGCGGTCGCACCATTCGCCAGACGGTGCTGGGCATCATCCTGTGGGGCAGCCTCGGGTGTATATCGTTTCTGAGTATCTGCGGTGCCTATGCACTACACCTGGAGCTGGATGGGGTGCTGGAAGTGTCGCGCATGCTCAGTGAAAACGGCATTCCCGCAACCGTAGTGGAAATCGTAAAAACGCTGCCGTTCAGTCAGGTGCTACTGGCTGCATTTACCGTGCTGAGCTTTGTGTTCCTGGCCACCACGCTCGATTCGTCTGCCTATGTCCTGGCAAGTATCAGCACCAAAAATCTGTATGGCGAAGACGAACCGGGTAAGCGCAACCGCCTGGCCTGGGCCTTTGCCCTGGCGATGATTGCCGTCGGCCTGCTGTTCGCCAGCGGTCTGCAAACGGTCAAATCGCTCACCATTATTCTCGCGCTGCCACTAACGGCAGTGCTGTTCGTGGTTTTTCGATCGCTGACCCGCGCCCTGGGCGAGGACTTTGGCAAGCGCGTGCGCAAGCCGGCCCTGGTGATCGCCCCGACAAACAATGCTTCGAATAAGGAATCTTGAAATGTCTAAAAAATTTTTAATGCTTGGGGCGCTGTTGAGCGCGACCCTCTTTGCTGTGAGCAGTGCGCTGGCCTCCGATGAAAGCCGTAAAGAACTGGAAGAAGTTGTGGAAGAGGGCGGTGCTGCGCAGTTTATTGCCAATGCTATTGCCCATGCCAAGGCGACCGTAAAAGACACGGATATGGATGCAATCAGCAAAGCGCTGCGCCCGTACGATCAGCGCTACTTTCCGGAAGGCGAGGGCGCGGTTCCTACCGTGTTGTTCTTTCACGGCTGCAGTGGACCCACCGAAAGCCACGAACAGGACTGGGCCCGTCGCCTGAATAAGGAAGGTGTCGGTATGATCGCCGTAGATAGCTACAAAGGTCGCGGCATCAAATGGCAGGATGCGTGTAATTTCCAGGCCATGACGCCCTGGCAGCGCTCGGCGGATATTCTCGCCACCATTGAAGACGTGAAAAATGATCCGCGCGTGGATGCGGAGCAGCTGTATCTCGCGGGTTTCTCCCACGGCGCTGTCACCATCTGGGCCGCACTGACCCAGGCCTCTGCAAAATCTGCCCCTATCAGTCTGACGGAATGGCCGCAAGTGGATTTTGAACGTCGTGTACAGGGTGCCTTTATGTTCTACGGTACCTGCATGCAGCCCTGGACGGTGGACGTGGATGCTGTTGCCTTCCTCGGCACCGAAGACCGTTATATCGAAGAGGAAGTGTGCCAGGCCTACCAGCCGAACCACCCCAAAGGTGCTGGCGAACTGACCCTGAAAATATACAAGGGCGCTACCCACACCTTCGACCATGCCAACCCCAATCAGGCGAATATCGATGCGGGTTCTGTATACGATGCCGCCGCTACTGAAGACGCGTGGCAGACCATGCTGGGGATGATTCACGCGGGAACAAACGGGGAAGCCAACTAATGGCTGCCGTTCGCACTTTTTCCGGCGTGGCCCACACCTGGCTGTGTGATGAAATGGGGCATATGAACACCCGCAATTACGTGGGGATGTTCGATGATGCCATGCAGCACTTTATGCTGATCCTCGGGCATAACGCCATGGTCGATGGCGAGCGTCGCCTGGGATGGGCAGACGTGCGCCACGAGATCGACTACAAGGCGGAAGTACCGGAGGGCGCACTGGTGCATGTGGACTGCGAGGCACTGAAAATCGGCAACAGTTCGATTACCTATCGTCAGACGCTGGTATTGAGTGAAAGTGGTGAAGTGGCGGCGATCAATCGCGCCACTTCGGTGCTGTTTGACCTCAAGGAGCGTGGTACCGCGCGCATTCCGCAGGTGATGCGGGACAAGGTGGGTGAATATTTGGCGGCGGAAGGCTAGGGAACCTCTGATTTTGCTTTTTCTCGATCCACGAATTTCTGTATCGTAGTATTCAGTCACTCTGGATAACGCTACGCCATGGCCTTTGAGGTTCTGAAAGACCGCAATTACGCGCTGTACCTGGGCGGGAATACCGTCTCCTGGATTGGCACCTGGATGCAGCGCACTGCCATTGGCTGGTTATCGTGGGAGCTGACGGAGTCCTCGACCTGGGTAGGGCTTATCGTACTTGCCCAGTACCTTCCTCTGGTTTTTATTGCGCCGTTGTTCGGCGTGCTGATCGATCGCATGGATCGCCGGCGCTACGCCATTGCCTGCCTGCTGGTACAGATCCTGTTCAATACCGGGCTTTTCGTGACCCACGCGCTGGGTTTTCTCAATATTCACGCGCTGCTTGCCTGCTGTGTATTGCTCGGTATTGGCAATGCCGCCTACCAGCCGATCCGCCTGACGCTGATTCACGATATCGCACCGCGGGAATTTCTCACGCAGGCCATCAGTCTGAATGCGGTGGTGTTCAATGTTACCCGCCTGGTAGGCCCCGCATTGGGCGGTGTGTCCATCAGCACCATCGGCGTTGGCGGTACTTTCCTGATCAACACCCTGACCTTTCTCGGAACGCTGCTTGCTCTTCTGGTGGTGCAGATACGACCCACGGCGCGCAGTCAGAAGGGCGGTGGTGTCCTCTTCCAGTTGCGCGAAGGCCTGCTCTATATCAAAAGCACTCCAAAATTTCTCGAGCTCTTTATTCTTTCGGTTGCCATCGCCGTCTTGGGACGCGGGGTGTTGGAGTTGCTGCCCGCCTTCGCCGGGGGCGTGTTCCACAGTGGCAGTAGCGGCCTCGCGATCCTGATGGCGGTGGCCGGTGCGGGCGGTATTGTCGCCGGTGTTGTGTTATCCGGAACGACCCGGCGCAGCACGCTGGTAACCTTTATCACCATGGGATGCGCGTTGCAGGGGCTGTTTGTGCTGATGCTCGGTTTTTCCAGTCAGTTTTTACTGGCGGCCCTCAGCATCTTCGGTATTGCCGCCATGTCCACACTGGCCAGTATCGGTATGCAGGCCGCTTTACAGGCGGACCTCGACGGCGCATTCCGGGGCCGGGTAGTGAGCCTGTGGGGGATGACCACGGTGGCCGGGCCAGCGGTCGGCGCATCGCTACTCGGCGCTCTGGCCCAGATAACCGGGTTACCAGCAGTGGCAGTGCTCAGTGGGGTATTGTGTGCGGTGGTATGTTGCGGCGTCATGTGGCGCAGCCGCTTTTTTCCCGTCGGCAGCGCTGGGCGAGCCGTAGGGTAAACTTGGCCGGGCTGATATCGAGAACTGGATTGGGAGATTTTCGTGCGCACCCTTGCCCCCTCTGTTGCCCTGATTCCCGGCTTTATGCTGGATGAAACACTGTGGAACGAATTTCGGCTTTACCTTCCGCAAGACTGGAGCCTTCATACCGCAGCCCTGGGCAATGGGCCGACCATCCGCGATATGGCGTCCGATATTGCCGAGCGCCTGCCGGAACGGTTCGTCCTGATCGGTTTCTCACTCGGTGGTTATATTGCCCGGCAACTGGCTGCAGATTTCCCGGAGCGGGTGGAGGCGCTGATCCTTGTTGCCAGTTCGTTGCGCGACGACACCGCGCAGCAGAGGAAAACAAAAACGCAGGCGGTGCAGGCACTGACCCCGGAGCGATTTCGGGGCCTGAGTAACAGTACCATTGCCCATTCACTGCACCCGGATAACGCCTCGGACAAAACCCTGATCTCGACGATCAAGGAAATGAGTCGCCGGTTGGGGTATCAGGCGTTGGCGACACAATCGGCACTGGACCGCTCTCAGGTTCCGGCGTCGACAATCCAGTGCCCGACCCTGGTGATTGCCAGTGCAAACGATGCGCTGCGTTCTCTGGAAGAAGCGGACGAGCTGGCGGCGGCGATTCCAGGCGCCGAGCTCCGGCGGATCGATGGCGGCGGTCATATGCTTCCCCTGGAGCAGCCCCAGGCACTGGCGGACGCCATTGTGCACTGGCTGGATCAACCCCAGTAGGCTACTAATTTTCGCGCTCGGTCGCCCCTCGGGTAGGACGCCCACGAAACGATCCGGTAACGATGGAAATCAGTGCACTGATCCCCAGCAGCCAGCAGTAGTGGATACTGCCCGCTAGCGCCAAAGGCGAGACTTTTGCCAGAGACGATGCCAGCAGTATCTGTGCACCGTAGGGAAGCATTCCCTGTACCACGCAGGAAAAAATATCCAGCAGACTGGCGCTACGACGGGGTTCCACGCCGTAGCGGGTGGCCATCTCCCTGGCGAGCTGTCCGGTCAGTAAAATAGCGACGGTATTATTGGCGGTACAGACGTTGGTCAGTGCCACGGCGGTACTGATGCCCGCCTCGCCGGTTTTGCGCCCGGGTTTACCACGGCTGCACAGATGACTGATACGATCAATCTGCCGGCCCAGCCAGGCCAGTCCGCCACCGGCGTGCATCAGAGCGCCGAGCCCACCGATCATCAGTGACAGAATCAGGATTTCCTGCATCCCGGTATAGCCCGCGTAAATATCTTTGGACAGGGCGGCAATGGAGTAGTCCGGTTGCAGTCCCAGCCCAATGGCGCCCGCCAGCAGGATGCCGATAAACAGCACCAGCAGTACATTCACGCCGCTGACCGCCAGTACCAGCACCGCAATATAGGGCAGCACCCGAACCAGTTCGTAGTCGCCCGGTGCCGTAACCTGCGCGGTGGTGCCGGAGAAGTACAGCCAGATCAATGCGATCACAGCGGCGGGCAGGGCGATCAGCAGATTCATGCGGAATTTATCCCGCATTTTTACCCCCTGGGTACGGGTGGCGGCGATGGTGGTGTCGGAAATAATCGACAGGTTGTCACCGAACATGGCCCCGCCCACCACGGTGCCGATGGTGAGCAGTATCGACAAATCCGTGGCATCACTGACGCCCACGGCGATCGGCGCGATGGCGGCGATGGTGCCCATGGAGGTGCCCATCGCTGTCGCCACGAACGCAGTGATCAGAAACAACCCCGGCAAAACCAGCGTTGAGGGAATCACACTCAGGCCAAAATTCACCGTCGCATCCACTCCTCCCACGGCCTTGGCCACGCTGGCGAAAGCACCGGCGAGCAGGTAGATCAGCACCATGGTGACAATGGTCGGATCACCCACACCCCGAATAAAAGTGTCGATACGCTGGCTGAGAGGGCCGTGGGCGAGCAGGATTCCCAGTGCGATGGCGGGCAGAATCGCGACCGGGGCGGACACCTGATAGAAGCCCATGGCAACCCCCTGGGACTGATACCAGAGGCCGGCGCCCACAAAGAGTGCGAGAAACAACAGGAGCGGAAGCAGGGCGCGTGCTGATGGTGCCACAGGTGGTGTCGATGAAGGGGGAGGCGTGGGCTGTGCAGAGTGGTGCGTCATGAATCCGCTTTGACCATTGAGTTTGCTGATGCAGTAATCGGAAAAGGGCGCGGATTTTAAACAGTATGGCGGCGGCCGGCTAAGAATTTGCGATGGCCATACGAGCACGATCCGTTATATGACTTGGGCGGTGAAACACCTGGGCCCTTTACAGAATTTTACATTCTGCCGGGATGGAAGGCTTTGATGTTGTTAATGAGATACATTATCATTATTTGTTTGATCCCGCCTGTGCTCTCTGCCTGTCGAAGTCAGATGGGCGGCGCTCGGGTGGTGGTCTGCACAGGGGTGCACAGAATAAGACGTTTCGGGGGCGGAACCATCGTGGCTATATCTCTTGGGTCGGTGCGGCAGTGGCACTGGATCAGCTCTGCTGTCTGTCTGGTGGGAATGCTGCTGTTCGCCATCACCGGGATCACCCTGAACCACGCGGGAGAAATCCCTGCCTCGACGCACATTGTCAGCCACGAGGGACAGGTGCCCGGACCCCTGCTGCAGGAGTTGCGTTCCCTGGGCGCAGACGACGGGGAAGCATTACAGATGCCCGAGTCACTGAAGAGCTGGCTGGCGTCGGAATATCAGATCTTGATCGCGCGCTCTTATGCGGGTGAATGGGACAGTGGTGAGTTCTATCTTGCGATGCCGCGGCCGGGGGGAGACGCCTGGCTGTCACTGGATACCGAGAGTGGTGCGTTTATTTACGAGAGTACCGACCGCGGTTGGATTGCGTATTTTAACGACTTGCATAAGGGGCGGGACACCGGCACAGCCTGGCGTTGGTATCTGGATATGTTCGCAATTGCCTGTGTCGTGTTCTGCGTTACAGGTTTCTGGCTGCTCTGGCAACAATCCTCCCGACGGGTTTCTACCTGGCCGGTTACGGCGCTGGGGGTTTTGATTCCTCTGGTGATTGCGCTGGTTTTTATTCACTGACTGTTAATTTGGAACAAGCATGGAAAAAACGCTGTTAAAACGTTTCGCTGGCATCGTCGCAACCGGTGCGCTTTTTCTGACGATGAGCGCCGAGGCCCGGAACCTGCAGGTAAGCATCGAAATTCCGCGATTGAATGTAGCGGAATACCACAAGCCGTATGTGGCTGTCTGGCTGGAAGATGAATCCCGCAGCGCGACCCAGATTGCCGTGTGGTACGACGTCGGAATGCGCAATAACGAAGGCGAGAAGTGGTTGAAAGACCTGCGCCAGTGGTGGCGCCGCGGAGGCCGGGCGCTGGATGTACCGGTGGACGGTATTACCTCCGCGACCTACGGCCCCGGTGAGCACACTTTGGAGGTATCCATTGCCGGTAGCGACCTGGCGAAGCTGGCACCGGGGAAATACCGCCTGCGGGTCGAAGCTGCCCGTGAAGTGGGCGGCCGCGAGCTGGTTGAAATTCCCCTCACCTGGCCGCTGGAAGAATCCGAACTGCCGTTGTCGGCAGCCGGGAATGAAGAACTGGGCCGGGTGCGTATCGCGCTCGCGTCTGCCAGCGACAATTGATCATTCTGTAAAGGACACACTCATGAAAAAGAATTTCACAAGCGTTCTGGTTGCCGGCCTGATGGCCGCCGGTGTGGCAATGCAGGCGGAAGCCCACCGGGCATGGATTCTGCCGAGCAGTACGGTACTGTCGGGTGACGATCCCTATGTCACCTTTGACGCCGCTGTCTCCAATACCATTTTCTTTCCGGATCACGTGGCGATGGGGGTGGACGCGGTCACAGTAGCGGCGCCCAACGGTAAAACTCTGTCACTGGAGAATGCGTCCAGAGGTAAATATCGCTCTACCTTCGACCTGCAGCTGACGGAAGAGGGCACCTACAAAGTCGGTCTCGCTTCCTCCGGTTTGCGCGCTTTCTGGAAAGACGCAGAGGGCAAACGCAAAATGTGGCCGCGACGGGGCCAGCAGGCGAATGACGCGGAGTTTGAAACCGCCGTACCCAAGGACGCCAAAGACCTCCGCGTCACCCAGAGCTCCCGTCGGGTTGAAACCTTCGTCACTGCGGGTGCCCCTACCAGTGATGTGCTCAAGCCCGAGGGGGTTGGCCTGGAACTGGTGCCGGTCACCCACCCCAATGACCTTTATGCAGGTGAAGCGGCCAGTTTCAAACTGCTGATTGACGGCGAACCGGCGAAAGGCGCAGAAGTGGTGCTGATCCCCGGCGGCACCCGCTACCGCGACAGCCAGAACGAAATCAGTGCCCAGGCTGACGCTGAAGGCAAGTTCAGTGTCACTTGGCCGAGTGCGGGGCAGTACTTTATGGAAGCGGAATATGAGGATGGCAAAGCCCGCGCACCGGCGACCGTGCGTCGCGGTTCCTACTCTGCAACCTTCGAAGTGCTGCCCCTTTAACCGGGCCGCGAGCGGAGCGGACTTGTGACCGAGAATCAACGTATCGCGCTTGCTCTGGGTTGTATTCTGCTCTGGTTGCTGTGGGTGGTCGATCTGTACCTGCAGTATCGTCGCACCCTACGCAGTGCAGATCGTCTGCAGCTGTCACAGGTGGAAGACAGCGTTCTTATCGCGTATGCCAGTCAAAGCGGTACCGCCGCCACACTGGCACGGCAGAGCGCTGATCACCTCGGCGCATCGCAGCCGGTTACCCTGCTGCCCCTCAGTCAGGTTTCTTCCGATACCCTGCGAACAGTGCGCAAGGCGCTGTTCGTTGTCGCGACCTACGGCGAAGGCGAACCGCCGGATAACGGCCAACGCTTCGCCAGGAAGTTTCTGGGCCATAGCAGCGGCGCCAGTGGTGAAGTTGCGACCCTGGACCTTTCGCACCTTTCCTATTCCGTGGTTGCCCTGGGTGACAGCACCTACGAGCGCTTTTGCGCCTTCGGGCAGCGCCTGTTTGATGGCATGGCCGCGTTGGGGGCCCGCGCCCTGAACCCTCTGCATAAAGTAGACCGGGCCCAGGGTGATACCGGCGCGCTGGCCAGTGTCATGCCCGCCTGGTTTCGCGCTTCCCCGGCGATGACGCATGACCGGGCGCCGCCGGCCAAACAACCGGTGATCTGGTGGCGACTGGCGGAGCGCGGTCTTCTGAATACCGGGAGCCCCGGTGCCCCCCTGTTTGAACTCACTCTGCGAGCGGTCAGCGACTGGCCCAGATGGCGCGCTGGTGATGTGTTTGAGTTGCAGCCCCGTCAGCCTCGCGCCGTGGTGGCAGACTGGCTCGCGCGACATCAGCTGGATGCGAACGAGTGGGTGGTGGTGGGCGGGCGCGGTCAGACCCTGCAGGCCTGGCTGCGCGAGCGTAGGTTGCCAGGTGGCAGATTCAGCCGGGAAAAACTCTTGTGTGGCGACTTTTCCGAATTTCCGCTTCTGCCGATGCGCGAATACTCGGTGGCTTCCTGTTCCGCGGAAAAAGCCCTCAAGCTGATCGTTCGCCAACAGGCGGACTCCCATGGGAATCTGGGCCTCGGGTCGGGATGGCTGACGGAGTTCTGTGAAGTGGGGGAATTGTTTGGTGGCCGCTTGCGGGAAAATTCGCACTGCCACACGCCGGACCACAGCCGCTCGTTACTGATGGTTGGGGCCGGCAGTGGACTGGCCGGGTTGCGCGCGCAACTGGCGGAGCGGGCAGCCGAAGCCTCTGTGCAGGGTGGTGCCGGCCCTGTTTGGCTGGTTTATGGTGAGCGCCGTGCCGAATCGGACCGCCCACTGGCACGGGAAGTCGAGACCTGGCAACAGCTGGGCATCATATCTCGCTGCGACCGGGTGTTTTCCCGCGGGGCATCGGATCAACCCGGGTATGTGCAGGATGTTCTCGCCGCGCATGCGCAGGACCTGTGTCGTTTCCTCGCTCGCGGGGCGGATATATACGTCTGTGGTAATCGCGATGGAATGGGGCAAGGGGTGGACCGCGTTCTACGGCAACAGCTTGGAGATCGCGAAGTGACATCGCTGCTCGAGAATGGTCGGTATCGCCGGGACCTGTACTGAATACGGCTTTTCCAGTAGGGTCATGTGCATTCAAAACGAAGGAGTGGGGTATGTGTGACGAGCTGAACAGTAACGATGCGGAAGCCTATTTCCTGCAGCATGGCCTGGGTAAAGGGGTAAGTCGCCGGGGATTCGGCCGCATGGGGGTCGGCGCTGGCCTGTTGGCGATGCTGCCCTGGTCCGCGTCTGCCACCAGCGAAGCCAACCTTGTGGAAAGCCGGGTGATGGTGCCCACACCCGATGGTGAGGCCGATTGCTACTTCGTACACCCGGCGAAAGGTCGTCACCCCGCGGTCGTGCTATGGCCGGATATTTTTGGCATGCGCCCAGCATTCCGCCAGATGGGCAAGCGCCTGGCTCAGTCCGGTTACTCTGTACTGGTGGTGAACCCCTATTATCGCACCATGAAAGGCCAGCTGGTGCCGGACGATGCCAAAATCATTGGTCCGGAACTGCGCAAAAAAGTCTTTCCCAAAGGTCGCGAACTGGCCGGCACTCTATCTCCCGAAACTTGTGTTACCGACGGCAAGGCATTTATCGCCTGGCTGGACAAACAGGACTCTGTGGACGCCGGCAAAAAAGCCGGTACGGCAGGGTATTGCATGACCGGCTCTTACACCTTCCGTATGGCCGCCGCCCAGCCCGAGCGCATCGGGGCTGGCGCTTCTGTCCATGGAGGTGGCCTGGTGACCGATAAAGCGGACAGTCCCCATCGCCTGATTCCCGAGATCCAAGCCGGCTTTCTTGTGGCCATTGCTGAAAACGACGACGAGCGCCAGCCTGAGGCCAAAGATGCCTTGCGTGAGGCCTTCGAGGCCGCAGACGTGGACGCCACTGTAGAGGTATACGAAGGCGCCATGCACGGCTGGTGTCCGCCGGATTCGATGGCGTACAACCAGGCCCAGGCGGAACGTGCCTGGGAAGAAATGCTTAACTTGTTTGAAGAGCGACTTGCATAAAAGGCCGGAGGCTTGGAGATGTGGCAGCGGATTTCCTGTTTGATCGCGGGCTTGGTGTTTTGCAGTCCGCTGGTGTGGGCGGAACAACCGGAATCTGCCCCATTTGCCATCGCCATCCACGGTGGTGCGGGCACCATTGAAAAGTCCTCCATGACGCCGGAGAAGGAGCGTGCCTACCGTGGCAAACTCGAGGAAGCCATCAATGCCGGCTATCGGGTACTGGCCACGGGGGGCTCCAGTCTGGACGCGGTCGTCGCCGCCATCAATATTCTTGAAGACTCCCCCCTGTTCAACGCCGGCAAAGGCGCCGCTTACACCTATGACGGCACCCATGAACTGGATGCGTCCATCATGGATGGCCGCAATCGCCAGGCCGGCGCGGTGGCCGGAGTAAAGCACGTCGCCAACCCGATTGACCTGGCGCGGATGGTGATGGAGGACTCGCCGTTTGTGATGCTCGCGGGCCAGGGTGCAGAGGACTTTGCCAAAAGCCGGGGTGTGCCCATGGTTGACAATCAAACCTTCGATACCGAGCAGCGCCGCCAGCAACTGGAGCGGGCGAAAGAAAAGCTGGATAAGGAAAACAAACAGGACAAGGATTACCGGGCCGCCGTCGAATCCCTGCCTGAACCTTTCCGCATGGGTACCGTTGGTGCCGTCGCTCTGGACAAGCAGGGCAACCTGGCTGCAGGAACTTCCACCGGCGGTATGACCGCCAAACGCTATGGTCGTATTGGCGACGCGCCGGTAATCGGGGCTGGCACCTTCGCAGACAACGAATCCTGTGCGGTCTCCGCGACCGGTCACGGGGAGTACTTTATTCGCTACAATGTCGCTGCGGATATCTGCGCTCGCGTGGCTTACCAGAACAAGTCTGTCGCGAACGCTGCGGACGAGGTGATCAACGATATTCTGTTGCCGGTAGGCGGCACTGGTGGCGTGATTGTGCTGGATAGCAAGGGGAATCTGGCGCTGACCTTTAATACCAAGGGTATGTATCGGGCCAGTCGCGTGGCCGGGCAGAAGCCGGTGATTAGAATTTTCGCGGAACACTGAACCTGGAAATGGCGCCCCCGGCAGGACTCGAACCTGCAGTCCGGACTTAGGAGGTCCGTGGTTTATCCTGTTAACCGACGGGGGCTTTCCCTGATGCAGCCAGCCTTCTTGGCGGTCGGCCGGGCCCAGCCTTGAGGGCCGGGAGGGCATTCTAGCGGCTGATTCTGCTCCTGTCATGACACGGTGTCTAAGCGCCAGCTCCGGCGGCCACCCGCACCGGCAATTTCTGCCAAACCTCGGATACCTTTTCAGCCTGCCTCTGCACTGTCACCAAGAGTAACGCCCGGTACCAAAACGGTTACCAGACTGCTCTGTTTTCTGGTGTTTTCATAGACTGGGAAAACAGCGGAAAAATTTCGCAAATTGGTAACAATTTGTCGCTATTTTGGCGCCAGCAGCCGGGGGTTGAGGATCCGCCTCCTCGGTGCTGAGGGCGCTATCCAGGTGGCAGTTGTAACCCCAGGAAAAACTGCACCGTATAGCGAAAAAGTTGCTTGACCGGAAAAGCCGGAGCTGGCTAACCTGCGATTGCACAACAAAAACAGACAAAGAGTTTCTGCCCTGGCAGATCGAGATTGTGGAGTTTTCTATGAGCGGCAACGTTATCGAAAATGACATGGATTTTGATGGAAATGATTCCTCTCTTGAAGAGAGTCTGCTCTACACCCCGGAGAGCCCTCGCGACGCACGTCGGCTGGTCGAAGACCGGTTGGAAGAAATGCGGCTGCGGCGGGAGTTGATGGACTATCAGTACGACTTCTGACCGAGACTGGAATCTCAGGCCAAAACCTCACACCGGGAACTGCCCGGAATAAAAATCATTCCTGCTCCAATGCGGTGTGCATAAAGCGAGCAGTGTACGCCGAAGGGTGCCATTGGCACCCTTTCGCATTTCTGGGATAGGGCCCCACCAGTTTCCACACCTTGCAGCGGGGTGTATATTGGAGCTGACAAGTTCTGCAACGGTCAGGATGCAGCAGGATATAGGACGTTCTAATGGTGATTTCCGAAAGGTTCGAGAGCCGCGTGAGCTCGGAAGTTTCCGAAGATGGCGAAGAACTGGTGATTCATATCACCGGGAACTTCGATTTCAATATTCATCGGGACTTTCAGCGGGCCTACCGCAATGCGAATCCGATTCCCAAGGTGTTTCTGGTGGACCTTGCGGCCACCGACCACCTCGATAGTGCGGCTCTGGGGATGCTGCTTTTGCTGCGTGACTACTGCGTCGAAGTCGGCCGAGAGCGCGAGCAGCCCACCGTGGAGCTGATGAACGCAAACGCGCACGTGGCGCACATCCTGACCGTGTCTAACTTCGACCGGATATTCAGCATCCGCTGAATACCGCGTTACCCTGATGCCCGCCTTCCGAATTCTCATTATTGAAAGTGACTCGCAGGAAACCGCAGAGCTGCGTCGGCTGATTGATGAATGGGAGTACCGGAGTTCTGGGGGCAAAGTGTCGCCGGCATCGGTATTGTGTGTCCCCCATGCCGCTGCCGCCCTGCGCTGTTACGATGCCTTCGCGCCCAACCTCCTTATTTTTGGGCCAAACGCTGCGCTGGCTACCGGTAGAGAAGCGGTCGCACAACTGCGGCAGTGTATGGGGGTAGAGCCGGTACCGATCCTGGCGGTGCAGGAGCTGCATGACGCCGATCCCGAGACGCTGAGCCTGGCGCAATGTGACGATATTCTCACCAAACCCTACAGCCCCCGCCTGGTGCAGTTGAAGCTGGCCTCCATCCGGCGTTTCTGTGAGTTCGGCCGCTCCCTGATGGCGCAGCGTGACCGGCTTCGCCGTCATCACGCGGACTTTCTCCAGGAGCAGGCCAACGCGCGGGAGATCTTCGGTAACCTCGGCAATGAGAGCTGTCTGGACGATACTCCGGCCATTCGCTATCACCTGTCTCCGCGCGCCGTGCTGAATGGCGATCTGCTGGCGGCGACATATGCCCCCGATGGCAAACTGGTGTTGATGCTGGGGGATTTTGCCGGGCACGGTCTCGCCGCAGCGGTGGGGGCGGTTCCGCTGACTTCCGTTTTTTATTCGATGATTCCCCGGGGGTTTTCGTTTGCCCGCGTGGCCCGGGAGATCAATCGCAAGCTGTACGATATCCTGCCCCGGCAGATGTTCTGTTGTCTGGTGATGCTGGAGTTCGACCCCCGGCGCCAGCACCTTCGTCTGCTGAACGCGGGAATGCCAAGCCCCTGTCTGAAACGGTCCAGTGGCGCACAGCAATTGCTGGAATCCCGGCATCTGCCGCTGGGTGTGCTGTCTTCCGATCAGATCAGTTCCGCCATCGTGAATATCCGGGTGTTGCCGGGGGATCGGCTATTTCTGTGGAGCGATGGCATTCACGAAGCGCGCAACAGCAAAGGCGAACACTTTGGCGAGTCGCGTCTGTTGGATATTTTGCGGGAAACATCCGCAGGCAACGCGCCAGCCGGTGTCGGCAGGCCGATATTTGACCAGATCCTGATGGCCGTCAGTGCACACGCGGCGGAACAGCACGATGACCTATCGCTGGTGGAGCTGGATCTGTCCGATCCGGGCCTGCTGCGCAGAGGGTGTCCTGAACACGAGATGTCCGGGGAGCGAAAAGGGGGGCGCATCGGCGACTGGTCGATCAATTTCCGGCTCACGGAAACCGAGTTGCGGGAGACGGACCCGCTGCCGCACCTCCTTAGTGTGCTCGGGCAGATGCCCGGTGCCGCACGCTTCCAGGAGGATCTTGCTATCGCCCTGGGAGAACTGTTCCGCAACGCTCTGGAACACGGGGTGCTGGAACTGGATTCCTCGATCAAGGGGACAGATGATGGCTTTGTGCGTTATTACGATCTGATGGCGGAACGGAGAAGTCGTTTGTCTCAAGGTTGGGTCAACATTTCCCTCTGTTGCCGCGAGGGAAGTGGCGGTGGCAAACTGACGCTGGTGGTTGAAGACAGTGGCGACGGCTTCCCCCAGGTGCGTGAGGCGGGCTCCATCTACGCCGGCCGCGGCCTTGCACTGTTGCACACCGTGTGTGGCGAGGTGCGCTACTGTGCCGGCAGTAGCAGAGTGGAAGCGACCCTGACTTGGGGGGAGGCTTCCGATCAGACGCCGGAAGACAGTTCACAATCGCAATACGATTCCATGCAAACCCCGCCAGTACCGGTATAATTGCGCTCAGTTTTTCATCAGTGCCGGTGCTCAATGACCCTTACCGCTTCCGATTCTCCCGTTGCCGCCGGCAGCCCTCTCCTGTCCGTGCAGGGGCTGTGCTGTGAGCGCGATGGCCGGCCGTTGTTCGACGGACTGAGCTTTGCCCTGAATACCGGTTGTGCAATTCAGGTGATGGGGGCCAACGGCGCAGGCAAAAGTACTCTGATCCGTACCCTGATTGGCAGCGTCTCGGACTTTCGCGGCGAAATTCACTGGCGTGGCCAGGCGTTCCCTGCGGGGCTGCCGTCGATGCGCGCGGAACTGTTGTATGTCGGGCACAATGCCGGTGTGCGCCGGGGCCTTACGCCACTGGAAAATCTCGCCTGGTACGGCGCCACCGAGAAGGAAGCGTTTGAGGCGCTTGCGGCGGTGGGCCTGTTCGGGTTCGAGGATCTGCTGTGCCGGCAGCTGTCGGCAGGGCAGAATCGCCGAGTGGCACTGGCGCGCCTGTACCTTCCTGACCCCGCTCCCCTGTGGGTATTGGACGAACCGCTGGCCGCCCTTGATGTGGCGGGGGTGGAGAGTCTGGAGGCGCGTATGCGCGCGCATCTGGAAAATGACGGAAGCCTCCTGCTGACTTCTCACCAACCGGTCAATATTCCCGCGCTCAGCAGGATCGATCTGGCGGACGTCCAGGCCCCGTGTGAAGACCGTTTCGACGATGCCGCTGCCCTGGCCGGGCAAGTTCGCGGGACAGCGTGCGAGGTCCATCATGGGTGAGCCCGCAGTGCCCCCCCGCGCCTCCACCGCTGCCGATACATCGGCACCGTCGGCGAGCCGCTCTGCCTTTAGCCGGCTGCCGGGATTTTTTACCCTGTTGCGCACGGAGTTCACCCTGGCGGTGCGGCGGCGCTCGGATATCGTCAACCCATTGCTGTTCTTCGTCACCGTGCTGGCGATGATGCCGCTGGGGATCGGGCCGGAGCCGGAGATGCTGGCGCGTATGGCGCCCGGACTGATCTGGGTGATGGCATTGCTGGCGACGTTGCTCTCTCAGGAGTCTCTGTTTCGCAATGACTACGAGGATGGCTCCCTGGAGCAACTGGCACTGCAGCCGCAGCCGCTGTACTTTCCGGTACTGGCCAAAGTGCTGGTGCACTGGCTGGTGACCGGCTTGCCGCTGGCATTGCTCTCGCCATTGTTGGGGATGATGCTGAACCTCGGGGCAGCGGGCTACTGGCCGCTGTTGGTGTCCCTGCTATTGGGCACCGCCAGTCTCAGCCTGATTGGTGGGGTGGGGGCAGCGTTGACCGTGGCATTGCAGCGCCCGGGTCTGTTGCTGGCGTTGATTATTATGCCGCTGTATGTGCCCGTGTTAATCTTCGGCACCGGAACAGTGCAGGCGGCACTGGATGGCTACAGCTATGGCCCCCAGCTGGCGATCCTTGGGGCCATTCTGGCCGTCGCTGCTGCGCTGGCACCTCTGGCGTCTGCGGGTGCCATCCGTATCAGTCTCGAGAACTGACCCTTTCCTGCAGTTCCCACACGCGGTATGGGAATTGACTGAGAGAAGGGCATAGGAGTACGTATTTTGTCCTGGCAATGGTTTCACAGATTGGGTTCGCCGCGCTGGTTTTATCAGAAATCCGGTGCCTGGCTGCCCTGGCTGGGGGCGACAGCGCTGCTGTTGCTCTCGGTTGGTATTGTCTGGGGCCTGGGTTTTGCCCCGGAAGATGCCAAGCAGGGTAACAGCTACCGCATCATTTACATTCATGTGCCCGCGGCCTTCCTCGCCCTGGCCGGCTACTACATCATGGCGATTTCCGGGGCTATCGGCCTGATCTGGAAGATGAAACTGTCTTTTGTGGTCATGCGTGCCGCCGCACCGATCGGCGCCGTGCTGACGTTTATCGCGCTGTTCACCGGTGCTGTGTGGGGCAAGCCCACCTGGGGCACTTACTGGGTGTGGGATGCCCGTATTACCTCCATGCTGATTCTGTTCTTCCTGTATCTCGGGGTAATGGCGCTTTCCGGTGCCTTCAGTCGCGAGCAGTCCGGCGATAAAGCCAGCGCCCTGTTGGCCCTGGTTGGCACCGTCAATATCCCGATCATCTACAAATCGGTCGACTGGTGGTTCACGCTGCACCAGCCCGCGACGCTCAAACTGACCGAAGCCAGTACTATCGACCCGAGCATGTTCTACCCGCTGATCACGATGATCGCGGGCTTCTACCTGTTTTACGCCTGGGTGCTGACGCTGCATACCCGCACCCTGATCCTGCAGCGGGAATGGCGCACCCAGTGGGTGCGGGAATTGCTGGGGGCATCTTCCCCCGCCCGAGGTTGAGCCGCCAACGAGGATGCGAGCGATGGAATTTCAATTTGACAGTCTGGCCAGTTTTATCGCGATGGATGGCCACGGTCCCTATGTGTGGGCGTCCTACGGGGTAGCCCTGCTGGTGCTGGCAACCCTGGCGATTGTGCCGTCGATCCGGCAGAAAGCCTTGCGTGCGGAAATCGGCCGCAAGTTGCGCCAGGAAGAGGCGCGCCGCCGCGCAGCCCAGAGTGCGCGTACTGCGCAGACACAGCCGGAAATGGCGGACTGAATAGCGCTGCCGCGAACACCTGCGGTGGTAACGAATATCTACAACGAATTGCGATTGAGAACAGGATACCCATGCATCCAGCCCGTAAACAGCGACTGATACTGGTGGTCATACTGGTGGCGCTCTCGAGTGTCGCGGTGGGGGTTGTCACCTACGCCATGCGTGAAAACATGGACTTCTTCTATGCACCCAGCGCATTCGCCGCCGGCGAAGTGCCTGTTGAAAAGCGGATCCGTGCCGGTGGCTGTGTGGTGCCTGGCAGTATCGTGCGCGATGAGGATTCCCTGGATGTGCGCTTTGCGATTACCGATGGTGAGGCGGAGCTCGAAGTCGTGTTCGACAAGATTCTGCCGGATCTGTTTGCCGAGGGTGAGGCTGCGGTGGTAACCGGTAAACTCCAGCAGGGAGGGTATGTGCGTGCCGATCAGGTGCTCGCCAAACACGATGAGTCCTACACTCCGCCGGAAGTCGCAGAGACCATGGTGAATCAGGCGAGTTGCCATGGAGATGCCAAAATATGAGTCCTGAACTGGGCCATTTTGCCCTGATAATCGGTCTGCTGCTGTCCCTGGCGCTCGCAATCGTGCCCATGCTGGGTACCTATACGGGGCGTCTCCTCTGGGTGAACACCGCGCGCCCTCTGTCGATGGGTGTGCTTGCATTTACGGCGCTGTCGTATGTGTGCCTTACGGTCGCGTTTGTGAACAGCGACTTCTCCGTCGCCTACGTCGCGCAGAATTCGAACAGTATTCTGCCGATGATGTATAAGGTGACTGCGGTATGGGGTGGGCACGAGGGCTCCATTCTGTTGTGGCTGTTGATGCTGGCTGGCTGGACCGCCGCGGTCGCGGTGTTCAGCCGTCAGTTGCCCGCAGTGCTCGTTGCGCGGGTACTGTCGGTCATGGGTATGCTGCTGATCGGCTTTTTCCTGTTTATTCTGCTGACCTCAAACCCCTTTGATCGCATTCTGCCGTTCCCGCCCAGTGATGGCAGTGACCTGAATCCGTTGCTGCAGGATCCGGGGATGATTATTCACCCCCCGTTGCTGTATATGGGCTATGTGGGTTTTGCAGTGGCCTTCGCCTTTGCCATTGCCGCGTTGCTGGAAGGGCGACTGGACAGCGCCTGGGCGCGCTGGGCGCGGCCCTGGACGGCGGTGGCCTGGGCGTTTCTGACTCTGGGGATCGCGCTGGGAAGCTGGTGGGCCTACTACGAACTTGGCTGGGGAGGCTGGTGGTTCTGGGATCCGGTTGAGAATGCCTCCTTTATGCCCTGGCTGGTGGGAACGGCACTGCTGCACTCGCTGGCTGTTACCGAAAAGCGCGGTCTCTTCCGCAGCTGGACCATTCTGCTTTCCATTTTTGCGTTCAGTCTCAGTTTGCTGGGCACCTTCCTGGTCCGCTCCGGCGTGCTGACCTCGGTGCACGCGTTTGCCACTGACCCGCTGCGGGGCGGATTCATTCTCGCGTTTCTGGCAGTGGTTGTAGGGTTGTCCCTGCTGTTGTTCGCCCTGCGAGCGCCCACGGTCAGTGCCGGCAGTGTGTTTTCGTTCCGCTCCCGTGAAACCTTCCTGCTGGGCAACAATATTCTGCTGATATTGATTATGGCGGTGGTGCTCACCGGCACCCTGTATCCACTGCTGGCCGATGCGTTGAACTGGGGCAAAATCAGCGTGGGCCCACCGTTCTTCAATATGTTCTTTGTGCCGTTGATGCTGGTGCTGTGCGTTCTGCTGGGTATGGGGATTCACGCCAACTGGAAAGACAGTCAGACGAAAAAGCTGGTGAAGTCCTGGGGCATGCCGGCACTGGTGGCAGCTATTGGTGCGCCACTGCTGACGCTGCTGGCGGGTGATTTCCACTGGGGCGCGGCACTGGGATTGTTTGCGGGACTGTGGGTGATTGCTGCGAGTGTCGCCGATATTCTGGCCAAGTCGCGGAATGCCGATAGTCTGCTTGCCGGCCTCAAGCGTCACCGCGCCAGTTATTATGGGATGCACCTGGGGCACGTTGGTCTGGCGGTTTCAGTACTGGGGGTGGCCCTGACCACCGTGTACAGTGTGGAAAAAGACCTGCGGATGTCGCCGGGGCAGAGTGCCACAATGTCTGGCTACGAATTTACCTTTGAAGGTGTGCGCCAGGTACGCGGGCCCAACTATCGCGCCTCGGAAGGGGTGTTGCTGGTGCGTAAAGACGGTCGCCAGGTGGCCGAGTTGCTGCCGCAAAAACGCAGTTATTTTTCCGGCGGCAATATCATGACCGAAGCCGCCATTGATACCACGCTGTTCCGGGATCTGTACGTCGCGCTCGGTGATCCCATGGACAGGGAAAACCTCAGTGGCGATTGGGCGGTGCGTTTGCAGTACAAAGCGTTTGTCATCTGGATCTGGCTGGGCTCGGCGCTGATGGCACTGGGCGGGGCCATCGCGGTTGCCGACAAACGCTACCGTAAGGTACGGGCGGCACGGGCAGGTAAGGTCCGCGCAGAGGCTGCGGGTGGTTCCCTGGCCCGTGCCTGATTGGCTTTCCAACAATAAGCGATATACGGATTTTCGGATTACATGGCAAGACTCAAGCTGTTCCTTCCACTGATTGTGTTTGCCGCGCTGGCCGCGCTTTTCTGGCGCGGCCTGTCGCTCAACCCTCAGGATATGCCCTTGGCGCTTGTTGACAAACCCGTGCCGGAGTTTGCCCTGCTCGATGTGGAATCCAATCGCGAATTGAAAAAAGCGGATCTGCCCAGTCGCCCGCTGTTGCTGAATGTCTGGGCGACCTGGTGTATTTCATGCCGGGTGGAGCACCCCTACCTGAACGAGCTGGCAGAGCAGGGTGTACCGATCGTCGGGATCAATCTGAAAGACGACAACGAAGCGGCACAGAAGTGGCTGGAACAGTTCCAGAACCCCTATGTTTTTTCGGTATCGGACAACGAGGGTCGGCTCGCGCTGGATCTGGGGGTTTTCGGTGCACCGGAAACATTTCTGGTAGATGCTGGCGGCACGATTCGCTGCAAGCATGTCGGCGTGGTGGACGACAAAGTCTGGCAGACGAAATTGCAGCCGCTGTATCAACGGTTGCAGAATCAGGAATGGGACGAATTTTCTGGTGAGTTATCAGATTCCCTGCTCGCCCGTTGTCGCTGAGACAGAAGAAAAAAAGAGCCGCTTTATCTGCTGGCTGGGGCCGGTGATCGATAAAGCGGCTTTTTTGCACGAACTGGAAAGTATCCGTGCGCGCTATCCGGACGCCTCCCACCATTGCACGGCGCTGATCGTCGGCAATCCCGCAAACCCCGATGTGATGCAGAGTGACGATGATGGTGAGCCCGGCGGCAGTGCTGGCAGGCCAATGCTGGAATTGCTGTTGAAACAGGAAGTGGGCAACGTGGGTGCCATCGTTACGCGCTATTTTGGCGGCACCAAGCTCGGAGTGGGTGGTCTGATGCGCGCCTACCGCGGAGCCGTGGGTGCTGCGCTGCAGATGGCGACACTCGAAACCCATATCCCTCTGCTCGACGTGCAGATCGTCTGCGATTTCGCCGGCGAATCCCGTGTGCGCTTTCTGGTGACTCGTTACCGCGGAGTGTGTGGTGATGTTGAGTACAGTGACCGGGTGCGCATTGCGGTGCAACTGCCGCGAGATCAGTGGCCGCCCTTGAAGGAAAAACTCGCGCCAGAAGGTTTTTCGTTTTCCCTGTCGACGCCCTGAATCTTTCCTTTCCCGGCTCTTTTTTCCTGTATCGCCTTCCGATTCGGGATTACTTGGCAATCCTTGCACTAAGTGGCGCCGTTCACGTCCATCGGTTTGACAGCGTTGTCAGCTGCCCGCTAGCTTGGCAATGCTAGTTGACAGCGCTGTCGGCTAAAAGTTGGTGCGCTTTTCTAATTCCGCCTCCTTCAAAAGAGGAGGGCTCTTTTCCTCTAGCGTTTTCTTTCCTTGCGGTACCGATCCAATCAATCGGGCGGAATGATCCGCCATTTCAATACCGACTCTTCGACTGGGAGAAGAAGAAAACATGCAAAAAACAACAATAAAAAGGATATGGAATACTGGCGCCGTGTTGCTTGGCCTGTGGGCTGCGGCAAGTGCGTCGGCATACGATTGTTCAGGTGCGCCGGAGTTTGTAGACGGCGCCAGCTATACCACCGGCGCTACCGTGCAAAGCGCCGGCGTTGCCTATCGGTGTGATGTCGGTGGCTGGTGTAGTCAGGGGGGGGCCTATGCCCCCGGTAGTGGTTGGGCCTGGGAGCATGCCTGGAGCGGCCTGGGTAGCTGTGATACCGCTGGCTCCAGCAGCTCCAGCAGCTCCAGCAGCTCGAGTAGTTCAAGCAGTTCGAGTAGTTCGAGTAGCTCCGGTAGCGGCTCTGGTAGCGGAAGCAGTAGTTCCAGCTCTGGTTCCGGTGGTTCTTCCGGGAGCGGAAGTGGCTGCCCCACCTATGTTTCGGGCAGCGCCTACACCGCCGGTGATGTGGTGTCCAATGCAGGTGGTTTCTTCTCCTGTTCAGTAGCCGGCTGGTGTTCTTCCGGTAATTCGGCGTACGAGCCGGGAGTCGGCTGGGCGTGGGAAAATGCCTGGGCCAGCAGCAGTGAAACGGCGTGCTCGGGAGGTGGCAGTAGTAGCGGAGGCAGTGGTGGCACTGTTCCAGACGAATATTTCTGTGCGACCGAATGGCAGACCGGCACGCTGTATACGGAGGGGAGTGTTGTCGCTTATCAGGGCATTGCGTATCGCGCACTCGTGGATACCCACTCCATCGCACCAGACAATACGGCTTATCCGGGGCAGTGGGAGGCTGCGGGATATCCCGACGATGCTCTGTGTCCGGTGCCAATTCCCAACAGTATTGATTATGGAGAGGCCCAGCCCGTCGACGGTAATCTGAGTGCCGGGGTGGTGAACCCTGCTGGTGCGATCGGTGCCGCGCGAATTGCCGATTCTCAGTCACCAATATCCGGTTTTCAGGGCGGTGCCGATCCGGCTGCGGATAACGGTGGTGATCACGGTGGTCTCGACGTCGACAATGGAGCCCGGGGGACCAAGCTGGTGCCTGGCAATCTGCCTTTGCAGCACAACGGGTATAGCCTGAGCGCCGGTACCGAGGTCGTCACCTACATTGGCGATTGGGCAATATACGGCCGACAGTACGACTTTACCCAACTGCCGGCCGCCAATCTGCACCGCATCGTGTATGGCTTTGCCGGTATCTGCTATCCCGATGCGAAAAACGTTCAGGACGGCGGTTTTCCCACCACGGCTCCGGCGGCAGTGATGCGGACCTGTGATCAGAGCGGGCTTCCCGACGGTGCCATGGCCGTGGCGGATTTTGAGGCGGCCTTTGTGCGCGATGTGGGCGTCGCCCCAAAAGGGATCGTGGGCACGGAAAGCATGTACGCACTCGATAAAGATAAGGTCGGTGGTGTCTTCGGCGTGCTGTATCAGCTCCGTCAACAGAATCCGCAGTTAAAGCTCGATCTTTCCATCGGCGGTTGGACCTTGTCCGAGGGCTTCCCGTGGATGGCCCACGATCCGGCGCGCCGTAAAGCCTTTGTGGATTCCGTTGTGCATTTTCTAGAGCGCTATGACTTCGATGGGGTGGATATCGATTGGGAATATCCGGGTAGCGATGGCGCGGTTGTGGGAATGGCGCGAGAAGACGATGGCGAAAATTACGCAACCCTGATTCGTGAACTGCGCGCAGGCATGGACTGGTTAAGTGAAAAAACGGGTAAGCCCTATCGCCTGTCATCGGCCATTCCTGCCGGACTCGGCCGGCTTGAAAAAGTCGACTGGACACAGGTGCATCCGTACATGGATCGCCTCTACGCCATGACCTACGATCTGACAGGCGCCTGGGAGCGTGAGCTTTCCCACCATACGCCGTTGTATGTAAATCCGATGGCAGTGGGCTCGTCTGCGGGCACATCGGCCAGTTGGACGCTCAACTATCTGCAAAGCCTGGGAGTGCCTGCCAATAAGCTGATGATTGGCGCGGCCAACTATCATCGCTCCAAAGCGACGCATCCCGGGGACATTTCTCAGTTTACCCATGGGTTGACGGGCAATAGCAGCTACGGAGACGGCAGCTGGAGTGGGGCGGATCTGATTCTCGGTATCGCCGGGCTTGGCTCCTGGGAAGCTGGTGTGATCGAGGGTTACGATCTTTACCAGAACTATCTGGATAGCAATATGCTGCCGCGTAATGGGTTCTGGCTATATACCGATGCGGAAGCCAATGCGGACTACCTGTACAACGACACCATTGGTGCATTTATTTCCGTGGAAACCCCCCGCACCGTTGCCCTGAAGGCGCAGTACGCCAAAGACAACGGCCTGGCCGGCATCTTTTTCTGGATGGCAGAACAGGATAATGGTTACAACCTGAACGCGGTAAATCATGTGTTGGGAAATAGCCTGACACAGGACCGGTCTGATGGTGATCCGGCAGACCAGATTCCTGTCTGTGGGCGCAATGTCACTGCTGCAGAATGTGAGTCGTTGATCGCGCCGTTGCGCTGAGCGCAGATGTACTGACCGTTGCCCCTTCATCGTACCGACCTGGCTTCGGGAGAGTTGTGGGCAGCGGTATCTTGTGGAAAAAATAAAGGACAATTTATGAAAACGCATCTTTGGAGTAATGCGATTCGGTGGTTGCTGTGTTTTGCTGGCTTGATGGGGGGTGGCTCTGCTTACGCAGTGGACTGCTCCGGACTGTCGGTTTGGAACAGTAGTGACGCCTACAGTGGCGGGGCGCAGGTGCAGCACTTGGGCACCGCGTACGAGGCCAACTGGTGGAGTCAGGGCAGCGATCCCGCGCAGCACTCCGGTCAGTGGCAGGAGTGGTCGGTCATCGGCCAGTGTGGTGGCGGGAGTGCCTCCAGTTCCTCGTCTTCCAGCTCGTCTTCTTCGGGGTCGTCCTCATCGGGTTCCTCGTCATCCTCTTCCGGCGCCTCATCCAGCTCGTCCTCGGGCGCTTCTTCTGGTGGTGGCAGCTGTCATTCCGTGCAGTACGTGGCGGGCGTCAGTTATGCAGCGGGGCAGCTGGTACAGAATATGGGGTATGAATATCAGTGTGATGTCCCCGGCTGGTGTTCTTCCGAATCTGCCTGGGCGTACGCACCAGGGGAGGGCGACTACTGGGATCACGCATGGACCCAGGTGGGAGATTGTGGCGGCTCTTCCAGTTCCTCGAGCTCTTCGTCGGGGTCGTCTTCGGGGACGTCTTCGGGATCCTCCAGTGGTGCTTCGTCGAGCAGCTCTTCAGGGGGTTCCAGTGGTGGTAACAATCGTCGCCTGATATCTGGCTATTGGCATAACTTTGACAATGGCTCCGGTGTCATTCCGATTGCGGATGTTTCCGATGCCTACGACGCGATCAATGTATCGTTTGCCGAGCCGACGGGCGCGGCACCTGGGGAAATTGGTTTTGTGCTGGACCCGCTGTTCAACGAGCAGGACTTTATCGCGGGTATTCAGTCCAAACAGGCGGCAGGTAAGAAAATCATTATCAGCATAGGCGGGGCCAACGGTCAGGTGCGCCTTGAAAGCGCTGTAGCCCGCGACAACTTTGTCGCGTCGATGATCGATATTATCGACCGGTACGGATTCGATGGCCTGGATGTGGATTTTGAAGGGCACTCTCTGGAATTGAATGCCGGGGATGTGGATTTCCGCAACCCCACCACGCCGGTGATCGTCCATCTCATCGATGCGCTGCAGGCCCTGGTCGCGCACTACGGTGATGACTTCATGCTCACCATGGCTCCCGAAACCTTTTTTGTGCAGCTGGGCTACAGCTTTTACGGTGGCTCCTGCTCTGGCTGCGATCGACGTGCCGGCGCCTACCTGCCGGTGATTCACGCCATGCGTGATGATCTGGACTGGCTACAGGTGCAGCACTATAACTCGGGTTCGATTATCGGGTTGGACGATCAGTACCACAGTATGGGGGTTGCCGATTTTCATATCGCCATGGCGGACATGGTTTTAACCGGCTTCAATGTTGGCGGCGACCCGAACTATTTCTTCCCGCCACTGCGACAGGATCAGGTGTTGATCGGGCTGCCGGCCAACGTGAATGCCGGCGGTGGGTTTACTTCGGTCAGTGAGGTACACGCTGCGCTGAACTGCCTGGTGAAATTGCAGGGGTGTACCACTTATACACCGCACACGAATACTGGGTGGACCGGGCTCGGAGGGTTGATGACCTGGTCAATCAACTGGGACAAATTTAATAACTTCGAATTTTCGACTGAACACCGGGCGTTTCTGGATGCGCTGTAATATCGGATCGTGGATACGAAAGGGAAAAATGATGGGCAGGGAAAGTAGGTAAAGTGAGGTGCAGGGTGCGGCCGGGACTGATTCGCGGCTGCGCCGCTCACCCTGCGGGCGCCTTCGGCGTCTTAAATTGCTGCGCAATTTGATCGAACGAGGGTTCTCGCACGCCGATCAACCACATACAAAAAAGGCCCTCACTTTCGTGAGGGCCTTTTTTGTATGTGGCGGACCGGACGGGACTCGAACCCGCGACCTCCGGCGTGACAGGCCGGCATTCTAACCAACTGAACTACCGGTCCGCATTCCTGACATTCCTTTGTGCAATCTGCCGTGCAGATGTAAAGGAAAGTGGTGGGTGGTACAGGGGTCGAACCTGTGACCTACGCCTTGTAAGGGCGCCGCTCTACCAACTGAGCTAACCACCCCGCGTCAGGAGCTGCGTATAGTAATGATATTTTTTGGGGCGTCAACGGTTTTTGAAAATTTTTTTTCAATTCAATGAGTTAAGCGGGTGGCAGCGTAATTCGGTTTAATGCGCAGGGAGTTGGCATTGCTGCGGTTCGGACGTGTTTGCCGGCGCCGGCGCTGATATAATCGCCGGAATTTCCGCCGGAGAAAGCCAGTGCAGAAAAAAATCTTGGCAGCGCCACGGGCTGCCGTCCTGACCCTGCTGATCGCGATGGTCGCACCGCTGTCCGCCAGTTACGCCTCGGTAGAGGTGGAGCCCCTGTCTACCCCGGAACTGCAGGCGCGTTATCTGGTTTTAATTGAAGAAATGCGCTGCCCCAAATGTCAGAACCAGAATCTGGCCGGGTCCGATTCCATGGTGGCTACCGATCTGCGGCGGGAAATTCGCCGGCTGCTGGAAGAGGGCTTCAGTGACCAGGAGATCAACGATTATATGGTGGCGCGCTACGGAGACTTTGTTCTGTACCGTCCCCCGCTGCAGCGCAACACCATGCTGTTATGGGTGGCGCCGGGGGTGTTTGCCGCGCTCGGATTACTGTCCCTGATCGTGATTGTGGCGCGCTCTCGCAGTGGGCGTGGTGGGCAACAGAGTGATGAAAATGATGCGCTGAGTCCGGAGGAGTCCCGGCGTCTGGCGCAGTTACTTGATCGTAGCGATGATCTGGAAGGGCGCGAGTCCGTGGCCCAGCAAAAGAGCGGTGGCAAAAACGATGTTTGATCTCTGGATAGTGCTGGCGCTTCTACTGTTGCCACTGGCGGCTGTGATTGTGTGGCCCATACTGCGCAAACAGCGCACCCCGGTGACCCCGACGCAGGCTTCACAGACCGAACTCTACCGGGAGCATCTGGCGGAGATCGAAAATGCCCACACCAGCGGTGCTATTGATGAGGTGCAGTATGAATCCCTGAAGGCGGAGCTGGCGCGCAAGCTGTTGGCGGAAGAGCCCGGAGCGGGTTATCGCCTGGCAGAGAGTCACTCCGGTGGACGGGGTCTGCTGTTCGCGCTGGCGTTTGTGGTGCCCTTCGCCGCGGTGGGGCTGTACTTCTATTGGGGGTCCCACGACGACCTTGCTCTCTATCGTGAGATGCTCGCCAGTCAGGCGGGTGAGACGGATATGGTGGCGGAAGCGCGCATTACCCAGCAATTGCGAGAGCGCGCGGTCAGCCACCCGGAGGACCTCAATAGCCGTTATGTGCTGGCTCAGCGCTTGCTGGTAAGCAACGACATTCAGGGGGCGGTGGCACAATATCGCTATATTGTTGCCCGTGAGCCGCAGGCGGCAAATATTCGCGCGGAGCTGGCGCAGGCGCTGTTCTTTGCCAATGGCTCGCAGATGAGTGCTGAGGTGATGCGCGAGGTGGATCAGGTTCTGTCTGCGCAGCCGAACAATACAACCGCTCTTGGCCTGGCGGGTATTGCGGCATTTGAGCAGGAGAATTTCTCCGGCGCCAAGTCCTATTGGCAGCAGGCGCTCGCGCAAATGGCTCCCGGGTCAGGTGCCGCCCAGGCACTGGCTGCAGGGGTTCAGCGGGCAGAGGCCGCGCTGGCAGAAGCCGGAAACGGTGACGTTGCCTCCGCTGCGGGCGCGCAGCCCGAAGCAGTGGGTGAGGTCGGAACGCAGAAGGAAAATCGCATTGCGGTATCCGTCGCGCTGGCCGACTCCGTAGACTACGCCCCGGATACCCCGGTATTTGTTTACGCGCGTACCGCGGAAAGTCCGATGCCGCTGGCAATTGTCCGACTCACCGCCGCGGACCTGCCCACGCAGGTGGTGCTGGACGAATCCCGCGCGATGATGCCCGGGCGCAGCCTGAAAACTGTCGATCAGGTGCAGCTTGTGGCCCGTCTCGCCGTCGGCGGTAATGCCCGCCCGGCGCCGGGAGACTGGCAGGGCGAGGTGAAGGCCCTGGCCCGTTCAGACTGGTCCAGGCCGGTAACGATTGTGATCGACGAGCAGATCTGATCCGCAGCTGCTGAGTCAGCCCGTCCGGCTCGACCACTTTCCCCCGGGGTAGCCGGGAATCCCTTTTCCCGGCTCCGTTTTCAGGCGGAGCCGTCGCTGCCGTATTGTGGTGAAAATAGCGCTGAAACCCGGCCCTCAGCCATGTACAATCGGCGGTTTGCAAAGACAAAACGGCGATTTGCGGGTACTGGCCAGTCAGATCCCCCGGGCAAATCCTCCAGAAAGTACAACGAAGAGCGTTCGGCGGCGGCACCATGACCGCACGGGCGCCGGGTATTACCGAGTTTTAAGACCATGCGTTTGAAGTGTATCAAGCTGGCCGGATTCAAATCGTTCGTCGATCCGACCACCGTTTACTTCCCCTCCAATCTGAGCGCCGTGGTCGGCCCAAACGGCTGTGGCAAATCCAATACCATCGACGCCGTGCGCTGGGTAATGGGTGAATCCTCCGCGAAAAACCTGCGCGGCGACTCCATGACCGACGTCATCTTCAATGGCTCCAGTGGTCGTAAGCCTGTGGGTCAGGCTTCCATTGAGCTGGTCTTCGATAACTCCGCGGGCAAACTGACCGGGGAATACGCCGCATTCACTGAGATTTCCATCCGGCGCAAGGTGACCCGCGAAGGGCAGAATATCTATTACCTGAATGGCGAAAAGTGCCGCCGCCGCGATGTGACCGATCTGTTCCTGGGCACCGGCCTGGGTCCGCGCAGCTATGCGATTATCGAACAGGGCATGATCTCGAAGCTCATCGAGGCCAAGCCGGAAGAGCTGCGGGTGTTTATCGAGGAGGCCGCGGGTATCTCCAAGTACAAGGAGCGCCGCCGGGATACGGAAAACCGTATGCGCCGCACCAAGGAAAACCTGGAGCGCCTCACCGATATCCGAGATGAACTGGACCGCCAGCTTGCGCGCCTGGAGCGCCAGTCTGCGGCGGCGGAAAAATACAGCCGTTTCAAGGAAGAGGAGCGCACGCACAAGGCGCACCTGCAGGCTCTGAAGTACAAAGACCTGGATGACCAGGCGCATGCCAAGCAACAGCAGATCGGCGAGCTGGAACTGACCGTGGAAGAACTGGTGACCCGCCAGGTGGGCTTCGATACCGGTATCGAAGAGCAGCGTGTGGCGTACCACGATCTGTCGGACGCCTTTAACGAGGTGCAGGGGCGGTTTTATGCGGTGGGCGCGGACATTGCGCGCCTGGAGCAGAGTATCTCCCACGCCCGCGAGCGCAATACCCAGCTACAGACCGATTTGGCCCGCACCGAGCAGGAATTCAATGAATCCCAATCACTGCTGGCGGCGGACCAGGAAAAAGCGGTTGAATTTGACGCCGAACTGGAAATCATCCTTCCCGACCTCGAAATGGTACAGGCCGCGGAAGAAGAGTCCGCACAGGCGCTGCTGACCGCCGAAGATCAGATGCGCGACTGGCAGAATGAGTGGGACCAGTTCAACCAGGGCGCGTCCGGCTCGCGCCAGCGCGCGGAAGTCCAGCAGTCGCGTATCCAGCACCTGGAAACCTCGAGCCAGCGTCTGCAGGACCGTATTACCAAGCTGCAGACCGAACGTGAATCCCTGTCTGGATCCGGTGACGACCTGGAGCTGGAGCAGCAGAACGAAGAGCTGGCCGAGCTGGAAATGCAGCTGGCAGATCTGCGTGAATCCATTGCCGAGCAGGTGGAGCAGCTGTCCGAGCTGCGCCGCCAGGAAACCGAGCTGGGTGCGGAGCTGGACAAGGAGCGCCTGCAGCTGCAGACCAGCCGCGGCCGCCAGGCCTCACTGGAGGCGCTGCAACAGGCCGCCATGGGGCAGGGCAAGAATGTCGCCAGCTGGCTCGAGCAGCACAGCTTGCAGGATCGCCCGCGCCTGGCGGAGCAGATCAGCGCCCGCGCCGGTTGGGAAACCGCGGTGGAAACCGTTCTCGGCGCCCAGTTACAGGCGGTGTGCGTCGACCAGATCGATTCCCTGCAGGAAAGCCTCACCAGCTTTGACGGTGGCCAGGCCGTGTTTGTCGACGGCCACAGTGCCCCGGCAGCCGCCGCCGGCAGTCTGCCGAAACTTGCCGAGGTCGTGGAAGGCCCGGCCTCGTTGAGCGGGCTGGTGGATGGCATCTATACCGCCGAAGACCTGAATGCGGCCCTGGCCCAGCGCGATCAACTGAAAGCCAATGAGTCCATCGTCACTCGCGATGGCCTCTGGGTCGGCCCCAACTGGCTGAAGGTCAGCCGCGGAGGTGATGCGGAATCCGGCGTACTGGCGCGCAAGCAGGAGCTGGAAAACCTGGAAGCGGCGCTGGAAACCTGTGAAGCGCGCATCGAAGAGCTGTCGGAACAGCGCGAACAGCTGCGCAGCCGCGCCAGCGAGCTGGAACCCGGTATCGAGCAGGGCCGCAACAATGCGGAGCAGCTGAACCGCCGCACCGGCGATCTGCGCAGCCAGCTCTCTGCCCAGCGCGCGCGCCAGGAGCAGATGGACGAGCGCCGCCGCCGAATTGAAGCGGAAATTGCCGAAGTGAAAGAGCAGCAGGAGCTGGAAGCCGAGTCGATTTCCGAGGCGCGCATTGTGCTGCAGGAGGCCCTGGAGGCCATGAGCGACGACACCGATCGCCGCGAATCCCTGCTGGCGCGCCGCGAAGAACTGCGCGAAGCCCTGGATGCCGCCCGTCAGCGCGCCCGCGAAGACAAGGACCGTGCGCACGAACTGGCCATGCGGGAACAGTCCGTACGCACCCAGAAGGTATCCCTGGAGCGCACCCTGCAGGTATTGCGCGAGCAGGTCGAGCGCCTGCAGGAGCGCCGCGAGCAGTTGTTGCGCCAGATGGAAGACGCCCAGGATCCGTCGCAGGATTTCCAGTCGGAACTGGAAGAGAAGCTCGGCCAGCGTATTGAGGTGGAAACCGAGCTCTCCGAAGCGCGCAAAAAAATGGAAGAAGTGGAGGCCACCCTGCGCAACCACGAGCAGGAGCGCCACAAAGTGGAATCCGCCCTGCAGGGGGTGCGCGCCCAGTTGGAGCAGCAACGCCTGGCGGCGCAGACTCTCGAAACCCAGCGTAGTGGTCTGGTGGAGCAGCTGGCGGAAGCGGGGCACGAATTGAAAGGCCTGCTGGAGGAACTCCCCGAAGAGTTGACTATCGAAGCCGTACAGCAGGATATCGAGCTGGTGGCTGCGCGTATCTCCCGTCTGGGGCCCATCAACCTGGCCGCCATCGACGAGTACAAGCAGGAATCCGAGCGCAAGAACTACCTGGATACCCAGTACAACGATCTGACCGACGCGCTGGAAACGCTGGAAAATGCCATCCGCCGCATCGACAAGGAAACCCGCACCCGCTTTAAAGAGACCTTCGACCAGGTTAACGGCGGCCTGCAGGAGTTGTTCCCTAAAGTATTCGGGGGCGGCCACGCCTATCTGGAGTTGACCGGCGACGACCTGCTGGATACGGGGATCGCGATCATGGCGCGACCACCGGGCAAGCGAAACAGTACTATTCACCTGCTGTCCGGTGGTGAGAAGGCTCTGACCGCAATTGCCCTGGTATTTTCCATCTTCCGCCTCAACCCGGCCCCCTTCTGTATGCTGGATGAGGTGGACGCACCGCTGGACGATGCCAACGTGGGTCGCTATGCGCGGATGGTAAAAGAAATGTCAGAACACGTTCAGTTCATCTACATTACCCATAACAAGATTGCCATGGAGATGGCCGATCAACTGTTGGGGGTAACCATGCACGAACCGGGTGTTTCCCGTCTGGTATCCGTGGATGTGGAAGAGGCCGCGGAACTGGCTTCTGCGTGACGGGCACAGGGAGAGGGATGTAATTATGGACAACTGGCTGATCAATCTGCTGGCGCTGGTGCTACTGGGCGTAGTGCTCGATGGTGCCCGCCGCGCCTATCTCAAGCATAAAGATTCGGTAAAAGTCTCCCGCAACCTGGCTCGCTCCATGCGTCAGGAAATGGAGGATGGCAACGAAGATATTCTGTCCACCCCGCGCACCGTAAAGGAAGCGGCGGATGCCACGCCGATGCCGGAAAAATCCAGCCCCCTCAGTGAGTCCGAGCTCGAATACATCGATCCGGAAGAGGCGGAAAAGCGCCGCCAGATCTCCGCGGAACTGCCTGGCACCGTGCGGGTGGTACAACGCCGCAAGCCGGAAGATGCGAGTCAGGTGAATCGCCAGGTACAGCAGAACTTCCAGTCATCCCGTAAACCTCTGGCGGGCAGCAAGCCTGAACGTGTATCGGAGCGCAGCGAAATGCGCACCGATGTGCCCGCGCCATCGACCACCACCACGCGTGCTGCCAAGGTGCCGGAACAGGCCTCGCTGAACCTTGAGGAGCAGGTGCCAATGCTGATGGACTCGGTGGAGCCGGACATCGCACCGCAAGCCGCCGGTGATATGCCATCCGAATACACCTCAGAAGACAGCCTGCAGTATCAGGGAGAGCTGGATCCGGTTGCCGGCCTGGCCTCCGCCGGCGATGAGTCGCCGGTGACCGATCGCCGCGAACCCTCTCTGGACGAGTCCATCAGCCTCGAATCTCTGCAGTCGGTGCCGGACGATGCGCCGGTGGAAGAACCCGAAGCGCCGGTGAAGAAGCCCGGCTGGTCACCGGCGGACCTGAAACTGCCGGAGATTAAATTTCCAGAACTTAAAAAAGGCCCCGACCTGAAAAAAGCCGCCGGTCGCGATGGGGTGGAAGACGCGGAAAGCCCTGGTAAGAAGAAGTCCGGCAAGCGCGGCCATAGCGGGTCGCAAGAGCGGGAAGTACAGGAAGTCCTGATCCTCAATATCATGGCCCCCGCAGGCGACTGTTTCGAAGGCAATGACCTGTTGCGGGTGCTGTTGTCCAGTGGGATGCGCTTTGGTGACATGAATATTTTCCACTACCACTGCGGCGAGGCGGGAGAGGGACCTGCGCTGTTCAGTCTGGCGAATATTGTGGTACCTGGCACCTTTGATATGTCGGAGATGGAAGACTTCACCACTCCCGGGGTAAGTCTGTTCCTGGCGTTGCCCGCGGAAGTGGAAGCCCTGAAGGCGTTCGACACCCTGTTGTCTACCGCGCGTACCATTGCCGAGCAACTGGGCGGCGAGCTGAAAGACGAGAACCGCAGTGTGTTTACCGCGCAGACTGCGGAGCACTACCGCCAGCGGGTCATGGAATTCCAGCGCCGCACTGCGCTTGCCCGTGCCCAGGCCTGATCACTTTCCTGTTGTAGGAGCCTGCTGCAGGCGAATAAACCTCGGATTGAGAGTTGCAAGTTCATCCGCAAGACAGGCTCCTACAAAAAACACGTTCTAACACACCGGCAAGAATTCCCCATTTTTGCGGAAAAACAATGACAAAGAATATTCCTTCGGACGCGCAGTCCCGCGCATCCGCGCTACACGAGATTCTCAACCGCGCCAATTATCAGTATTACGTGTTGGACACACCGGAATTGCCCGACGCGGAATACGATCGCTGCCTGCGTGAACTGCAGGCGCTGGAAGAAGCGTACCCGGCGCTTGTCACCAGTGACTCACCCACTCAGCGGGTGGGTGCGGAGCCGCTTGCGGCGTTTACCCAGATCCGCCACGAAATGCCCATGTTGTCGCTGGACAATGCGTTCAGTGATGAGGAGATGGAAGATTTTGATCGCCGGATCCGTGAGCGTCTCAACAGTAGTACCCCGGTGGAATACGCCTGCGAGCCGAAGCTGGATGGTATCGCGGTGAGCCTGCTGTACCGCGACGGATTACTGGAGCGGGCTGCCACCCGTGGTGATGGTACCGTGGGCGAGGATATTACCCAGAATGTGCGCACCATCTACTCCGTGCCTTTGAAACTGCTTGCCGAGGATGTACCGCAAGTACTGGAGGTGCGCGGGGAAATCTATATGCCGAAGGCGGGTTTCGAGTCGCTGAATGAAAAGGCCCGCGCCGCCGGCGAAAAAACGTTTGTGAACCCGCGCAATGCCGCGGCCGGCAGCCTGCGCCAGCTAGACTCCCGCATTACTGCCCAGCGCCCGCTGGAGCTGTGTGCCTACAGTGTAGGCGTGGTGGAAGGTGGCGACCTGCCGGAGACCCACGCGGAAATTCTTCGGCAGTTGAACCGCTGGGGATTCCGGATCAATAGCGAAATGGCGGTGGCGGAAAACATTCAGGCCTGTATCGACTATTACCGCAAACTTGGCGAGAAGCGCGCACAGTTGCCGTACGATATCGACGGTATCGTGTTCAAGGTAAACAGTATTTCGCTGCAGAAGCGGCTGGGATTTGTTGCCCGTGCACCACGCTGGGCCACAGCCTACAAATTCCCCGCACAGGAAGAGATGACCCAGTTGATGGATGTGGAGTTTCAGGTGGGGCGTACCGGTGCAGTAACCCCGGTGGCGCGCCTGGAACCTGTATTCGTGGGCGGGGTGACGGTTTCCAATGCCACTTTGCACAATCGCGATGAAATCGAGCGTCTGGGCGTAAAAATCGGGGATACCGTGGTGATCCGGCGCGCCGGTGATGTGATTCCGCAGGTGGTCTCGGTGGTGGAGAGCCGGCGCCCCAAAGACGCCCGCGACATCGAGTTTCCCAGCCACTGCCCGGTGTGTGATTCACCGGTAGAGGCGACCCCCGGCGAGGCCGTCGCCCGCTGTAGCGGTGGCTTGATCTGCAGTGCGCAGCGCAAACAGGCAATCAAGCATTTTGCCTCGCGCAAAGCCATGGATATTGACGGACTCGGCGACAAGCTTGTGGAGCAGATGGTGGACGAGGGGCTGCTGAAGTCGGTCGCGGGTCTCTACCACCTCTCTCTTGAGCCACTGGTGGCACTGGAGCGGATGGGGGAGAAGTCTGCCCAGAACCTGCTCGATGCACTGGAGCGCAGTAAAAATACCACCCTGCCAAAGTTTTTATATGCGCTGGGTATTCGCGAGGTAGGGGAGGCTACCGCGCGCAACCTGGCGCGGCATTTTGGCGACCTGGAGCAACTGATGCAGGCGGACACCGAGGCATTGCAGCAGGTGGAGGATGTCGGTCCGATCGTGGCCCATTATGTGGCGGAGTTTTTTGAGCAGCCACACAATCTCGAAGAGATCGCCGCGCTACAGCAGGCCGGTGTGCACTGGGAGGCGGAAGTGCAGGAAGCCGGCAGTCAGCCTCTGGCCGGTCAGACCTGGGTGCTCACCGGCAAGCTGGAGACCCTGTCGCGCAGCGAGGCCAAGGATTATCTCCAGCGCCTGGGCGCCAAAGTCGCCGGCAGTGTATCGGCCAATACCCACACCGTAGTGGCCGGGCCCGGCGCCGGTTCCAAACTGAACAAAGCGCGGGATCTGGATTTGCCGGTACTGGATGAAGAGCAGCTGATGGTCATGTTGCGGGAACAGGGCATCGAAATTTAAACGATCTGCCTGAAATGCGATCGGGTCGAAAATTTGCCGTCATCTGGCAGTAGAATTATCCCGGTCGCGCCGTTACAGTTGGCGGAGCATTAATTGAATTGGCCCGCTGACAACACATTCGTGCTGCGGGAGAAGCGTAGGGGTTAGCGCAGCGTGATTCAGGGCGATCAGGAATCCATCGTTTACGGCTGTATCAAAGACAGCAACAGCCTGGCGGGCGGCAGCGATCGCCGCCGGGTCAATCGGGAAGCCGTGTTGGCGCTACCTAGTGCGGACGAGTGGCCGTTCCTGTGTCGCGACATGTTTTCGATCCCGACCATCAAGGTCAAGCAATCCCAGTACCAGACCGACGTGATCCATTTTGGTGCTTCCTATCGCGCTGTCGAATATGAATGGAATCACTGGATTCAGAAATTCGAAGAGCTGTTGCGCAGTATGTACTGGGTGTCGGCCACGGTGCATCTGGAGACGGAGCTCTCGGGTACGCACTCGTTTAACTGGGAAGCCGCCGGCCTGTTTCACGAACCCGGCAGTGGGGATATGCAGGTGCGCTGCGAGTGGACCCAGGAAGGGCGCGTCAGCGTCTGATTGCGCCCTGGCAATTGCCAGATCCCGTCACCACACATTACTCTGTATCAGATTACTCTGAACCGGTGTTTCGCCGGTGTCGCATTTCTTTCATCTGTGCTTTCCAGGAGGTCCTGCTCCGTGCGCAAGCCACCCTTCGATGAACCGGGCGAGAATGCCGGGTCATTCCGGATCGAGAAAGACAGTCTCGGCGAAATCCGCGTTCCACAAGATGCGCTGTTCGGGGCCCAGACCCAGCGCGCGGTCGATAATTTTCCGGTCAGTGATTACGCGTTACCCGTGCCGTTTGTGCGGGCGGTAGTGGCAATCAAGCGCGCTGCGGCGGAAACAAACCGGTCACTTGGTATTCTGGAAGAAGAAAAGGCGCGCGCGATCATCCGGGCCTGTGACAGCCTGACCGATGCGCACTACGCCCGGCAGTTTCCGGTGGATGTGTTCCAGACCGGCTCCGGTACCAGTACCAATATGAATGTGAACGAGGTGCTGGCCCATCTCGCCAGTGAGGAAAGTGGCCTCACCATTGGTGCCAACGATCACGTCAATATGTGTCAGAGCAGCAATGATGTCATTCCCACAGCCATTCATCTCTCTGCATTATTGGCCATTCAGAATCAATTGTTACCGTCTCTGGTACACCTGTGTGAGGTGCTGGATAGCAAGGCGGAGGCCGTGGCGGATGTCGTCAAGACCGGCCGTACGCACCTGATGGATGCGGTGCCCATCACGCTGGCGCAGGAAGTATCTGCCTGGAGTGCGCAGATAAAACTGTGTCGCACGCGTCTCGAGGATGTGCTGCCGCGCCTGGAGCAGTTGGCGCAGGGAGGCACTGCGGTGGGAACAGGCCTGAACGCGCACGAAGACTTTGCCGAAGTGTTTGCGCGCAAACTCGGCGCCGCCTGCGGCATCTCGCCGCGCCCCGCAGATAACCCGTTCGCGGCAATCTCCAGTCAGGACACGGCGGTGGAAGTGTCGGGTCAGCTGAAAACCCTGGCGGTGGCGCTGATGAAAATTGCCAACGATCTTCGCTGGATGAACAGTGGACCGCTGGCGGGTGTCGGTGAAATAGCGCTGCCGGCATTGCAGCCGGGCAGCAGCATCATGCCGGGAAAGGTGAACCCGGTCATTGCTGAGTCCGTTGCCATGGTGGCGGCGAAAGTGATGGGCAACGACACCACCATTACCGTGGCCGGCCAGAGCGGCAACTTTCAGTTGAATGTCATGTTGCCGGTAATCGCCTTCAGTCTGCTGGAGAGTATCCAGTTATCGGCCAATGCGTCGCGCATGCTGGCGGACAAGGCCATCGGCGACTTTTCGGTAAATGCGTCGCGCATGCAGGAAGCGCTCGCGCGCAACCCGATACTGGTGACGGCGCTGAATCCGGTAATCGGGTATGCCAAGGCGGCAGAGATCGCCAAAGCGGCGTATAAAGCCGGACGCCCGGTGCTGGATGTGGCTGAGGAAATGACGGATCTGCCCCGCTCGCAGCTGGAGAAGTTACTCGATCCCGCGCGCCTGAGCGAAGGGGGGATCGTGGATGGGTCAGGCCATTAGCAGAATGCCCAGCAGAATGGAGCCGGCGACGAGCATCATGCACTCGACCCAGATGCCAAGCCGGCGCAGTATCGATCTGTCTGCTTTGCGAAGTAAGTGTCGTCTGTGCATGGCATTCTCCCTGGTCGGGTCCGCCGGATCCTCAATCGGTCGGGCTGCGTTGACAGCCCATGACCATTCCTGCAGGATTCGGCGCCATGTGGACACGGGAATACCCGGTCCCGATTTTGCAGGTCTGCGCACAGCGTGTCCGCCAGCGGTGGTGGCACCTGTGACCCGGTAAAATCCATCGCTCTGGTTATAGTATTAGAGAGATCGGAACTCCGGGTCCCGGGCACTCGGCGAGGTGTTGTGAGCTTCTCTTCTCTGGGGCCCCGCGTAACACCTGAATCCTAGTGTCGGCGAATGCCGCCGACCAATCGTTCATTCCCCGTTGAAAGTGCTTTGTTATGGCCCAGAAACGCCGCCGTTCGTTTATTACCAGTGTACTCGCCTGTATTGCCTTCATTGCCGCGGCTATCTGGAGTTGGGACCTGCCGGTGGCGGATGTATTCAGCTACCTGATCCTGATGCTGGTGTTTCTCGCGGTGATCGTGGCGGTGGCATTCGGTTTCGGTGCGCTGCTGAACTGGTTGCGGCGCAGAAATGATCAGCGCGACGATCGTCGCAACGACGACCGCTAGGCAAGGGCAGATTATGGCCAGCGACAGTCCGTCGGTTTCCAGCCTCAACCCAAGCCAGAGTGACGATATCCGTATTCCCATTGCCTATGTCCAGCGCCTGCTGGATGAGGCGGCCAGGCACGGTTGCGACCGGGCGGAGCTACTGGCGTCGGTAGATATTTCCGAGGGCGAGCTGGCGGATACCGCGGCGTTTTCCGCAGTAAAGTACGGGCGACTGTACCAGCGGGTCATGTGGCTGGCGCAGGATGGATGGTTTGGCATGCTCAGCGGCGGCCGGGTGCGTTCCGGCTCGTTCCGACTGCTCTGCCTGACGGTGGTGAATTGCGCCACGGTACGCCAGGCCATCACCCTCAGTGCAGAGTTTATGGAAATCTGCCGCGGCTTCCGGGTCAAGCCTGTGCTCGCGCCGGAAGGGGATCGCGACAAAGTGGTGATTGTGGGCATCAGCTCCGTGAAAGAGGGCGAGTTCGATCAACTGATCGCTGAGACAACCCCGGGCGTCATTCGCACCACACTGGCGGTGTGGCACCGTTTCTACTGCTGGCTGGTGGGCCGTGAAATCCCACTGGCCAAACTGCATTTTTCGTTTCCCTGCCCGGAAGAGTTCCAGACTCTGGCGCAGAGCGAGGCCGGCGAGCTGCTATTTGATCAGCCTGCCAATGCCCTGGAGTATGAAAGTCGTTACCTGGACTACCCCATTGTGCAGAGCCCCCAGACGGTGGAGGATTTTATCCGCACCGCGCCTTACCACCTGGTGATCAGCGACGGCAATGCCAACAGCATCAAGACCAAGGTCAAAACCATCCTCAATCGCGATGTGAGCGAGTCCATGCCGCCGGCCGAGGCGGTTGCCGAGCGCCTGAACATGTCGGTCACCACCCTGCGGCGCAAACTGCAGCAGGAAAACACCTCTTACCAGAAACTCAAGGACGAATGCCGCATGGAGGCCGCGTTCCACTATCTGAGCTGCCCGGATCTGTCCAATACTCAGATCGCCGAGATGCTCGGTTTCGATGAGGCCAGCGCCTTCTTCCGCGCCTTCAAGAAATGGACCGGCGTGACCCCGGGAGAATATCGCAAGAGCCCGCGCGGGGCGGCGGCAAACTGAATCCGCGCGGCGCGCCTTTCCTTACTGTTTCCCTGGTTGATCCTGTGGTTCCGCACCGCTCTGGTGACCTGAGCGTCAGTGATTTTTAGCCCAAATCGTCGCCGTATTTTGTTAGTGCTTTGGACACTTTTCGCCATAGTGACTATTGGTAATTTGCTACTAATATGAATAAAACGAATAGTTGAGTCACGGCATCTCGCCGTGCTTCCCATGCGCTGCCCCGCCTGGTTCGCGTTGAACACGGGCAGAGGGCGCGAGAAATCGAGTGTAAAAATCGTTAAAGAGGGTATTCAGGATGAGCGAGATCAAAATTCCGCTGCGCGACATGCGTTTTTCCATGCGTGAGCTGCTGAACTGGGACCAGCACTATGCAGCGCTGGGCTACGAAGATGCGAGCCCCGACGTGGTGGATGCCATCCTGGAAGAGGGTGCCAAGTTCTGTGAAAACGTCCTCGCGCCGATCAATCAGGTGGGCGACCAGCAGGGTTGTACCTGGAACGACGGCGAAGTCACCACCCCGGAGGGCTTCAAGGAAGCCTATCAGCAGTTCGTGGAAGCCGGCTGGCCATCCCTGCCGCACAAGGTCGAGCATGGGGGGCAGGGCCTGCCGCCTTCTCTCGGTACCATCCTGAGTGAAATGGTGGGCACCGCCAACTGGTCCTGGGGTATGTACCCTGGCCTGTCTCACGGCGCCATGAATACCCTGGAAGCCCACGGCACCGACGCGCAGAAAGAAACCTACCTGACCAAGCTGGTGGAAGGTACCTGGACCGGCACCATGTGTCTGACCGAGCCGCACTGCGGTACCGACCTCGGTATCCTGCGCTCCAAGGCTGAACCCAACGACGACGGTTCCTACTCCATCACTGGGACCAAGATCTTTATCTCCGCCGGTGAGCACGACATGGCCGAGAACATCGTGCACATCGTTCTGGCGCGCCTGCCAGATGCCCCGGCGGGTACCAAGGGCATTTCCCTCTTTATCGTGCCGAAGTTCCTGCCTAACGAAGACGGCTCTGTGGGTGAGCGCAATGGCGTGACCTGTGGTTCTCTGGAACACAAAATGGGTATTCACGGTAATGCTACTGCGGTGCTCAACTTCGACGGTGCCAAAGGCTTCCTGATTGGCCCGCCCAATAAAGGCCTGAACTGCATGTTCACCTTTATGAATACCGCGCGTCTGGGTACTGCACTGCAGGGCGTGGCTCACGCGGAAGCGGGCTTCCAGAAGTCTCTGGCCTACGCCAAAGACCGTCTGCAGATGCGCTCTTTGAGCGGCCCGAAGAACCCGGAGGGTGCCGCTGACCCGATCATCGTACACCCGGATGTGCGCCGCATGCTGCTGACCCAGAAAGCCTTCTCTGAAGGTGGTCGTATGCTGGTGTTGCTGTGTGCGCAGCAGGTAGACCGCAGCCATGCCGCAGAGACCGATGAAGAGCGCAAAGACGCCGATGACCTGCTGGCGTTCCTGACGCCGATCGCCAAGGCGTTCCTGACCGAAACCGGTTATGAGTCTGCCAACCTGGGCCTGCAGTGTTTCGGCGGCCACGGTTACATCGCTGAGTGGGGCATGGAGCAGAACGTCCGCGACAGCCGTATCTCCACCATCTACGAAGGTACTACCGGCATTCAGGCACTGGACCTGCTGGGCCGCAAAGTGTTGATGAGTCAGGGCGAGCTGCTGCGCAAATTCACCAAAATTGTGCACAAGTTCTGTCAGGCGGAAGTGGACAACGAAGCCCTGGCGCCGTATGTCGCCAAGCTCCAGGAAATCAACAAGGAGTGGGGCGAGCTGACCATGAACATCGGTGTAAAAGCCATGGAAAACCCTGACGAGGTCGGCGCTGCTTCCGTGGATTACCTGATGTATTCCGGCTATGCGGTACAGGCTTACCTGTGGGCACTGGCTGCAAAAACCGCTGACGAGAAGCTGCAGGCGGGCACCGGTGAAGAAGACTTCTACCGTGCGAAAATTGCCACTGCGCGCTTCTATTTTGACCGTATTCTGCCGCGCACTGCGACCCACGCCAGTGCCATGCAGAGCGGTGCTGACAACCTCATGGGCCTGGACGCGGAACACTTCGTATTCTGAGTGACATGATTGGAAAACACCGCCCCTGGTAACAGCGGCGGTGTTTTTGAATCCGCGTTTGCCAACGGCGGTTAACGGCGGACTTCCGAACTTCCGGAGTGATGATGCAATTACCGGCGCACATTCTCGAGCGCTTGCGGCTGCTTACTTGTCTGCCTCAGACCACTCGAGTACAGTTTCGATTGTCGGATGGCAGCGATTTTTACCTGCGCGTTGCGCGCAGGGGGCCGGCCGAAAGGGGCCGGGAAGAAGTGGCCGTAATTGAGGCGGAGCAGGTCTCGGGGCTGGCTGAAGCGCCAGATCTGGATCTGGAAATGTCCTACAACACCCTGCGGGACATTATCGATGGTCAGTTAAGCGCGCGGCACGCGTTTCTGCTGGGCGATATCCGCTATACCGGTAATCGCGAACTGGCGGCGGCACTGGCCGACCTGTTCGCGGTCCACTGATTTCGCCGGGGTTTCTCTTCCGGGAGAAAACCCGCTTCGCATCTCGGCGCATGCTCTCTGGTGGAAAGGCGCCGGGAAGGGGACCTGTTGAGAGACGCCCGCCAGGGGAGGGACCCGGCGCAACAATAATTATTTGACCGCCGGTCATCGGTTTACGATGAAATTCAGGCGGCTTATTTGCCTCTCGCAGTAACATTCACCAGATAACTAACAAAACTTACAATAATTACCCGTCTGCTCAGATCAGCACTGCGGATTTCGACTATAAACGGACTGGATCGCCCGGTGAGGTATCATCAGTCCGCGAACTCGCCGATAATCTGCCAGTCTTGTGAATCTGTCCCAGCTCGAATCATTGCGAGTGCGGCAGGCCGCGTTTGGCGGGTGACACCACAAAAACAACAGTATTGGGAGAAACAAGTTGGACATCGAACGCAGCATTCTTGACGTGTTTACCAGTGCCACGGCCAAATATGCAGAGCGCCCGGCATTTACCTGCCTGGGGCAGACACTCACCATTGGTGACATTGATCGGCTCAGTGCCCAATTTGCCTCCTACCTTCAGAACCACACCAACCTCAAGCCTGGCGATTGCGTCGCCGTACAGCTCCCGAATGTATTGCAATACCCGGTAGCGGTGTTCGGTGCCTTGCGCGCCGGTATGGTGGTGGTCAATACCAACCCCCTGTACACACAGCGTGAAATTAAGCATCAGCTGAATGACTCCGGTGCCAAGGCGCTGGTGGTGCTGGCGAACATTGCCGACACTGCCGCGGCGGTGATTGGCGAGACCTCCGTGGAGCAGGTGATTGTTTCCGAAATTGCCGATCTGCACCCGCCACTCAAGCGGGTTCTGATCAATACCGTTGCCAAGCACATCAAGAAGATGGTTCCGGACTTCCACTTTGAGAATCAGGTGAATTTCCGTGACGCCATGTCAGCGGGCGCCAAACAGCCGCATCAGGACGTGCAGCGTACCGCGGACGATATCGCGGTGCTGCAGTACACCGGCGGAACCACCGGTGTGGCGAAGGGCGCAATGCTGACCAATCGCAATCTGGTGGCGAATATGGAGCAGGTGCGCGAGGCCCTGGGTGACTCCATGAAAGAGGGCGAGGAAATCTACATCGCGCCTCTGCCGCTGTATCACATTTACGCGTTTACCATTCACTGTATGGCGCTGTTTGCCACCGGCAACCACTCGATCCTGATTCCCAATCCGCGGGATATTCCCGCGTTCGTAAAGACCCTGAAGGGAGTCCGCTTCACCGGTTTTGTGGGGCTGAACACACTGTTCAATGGCCTGATGCGCAACCCGGATTTTGCCAACCTGGACTTCAGCAAGCTGCACACCACGGCGTCTGGTGGTATGGCGTTGACCCGGGATACCGCCAAACGCTGGGAAGAGATGACTGGTTGCGTGGTCACCGAAGGCTACGGTATGACGGAGACTTCACCGGTTGTGTCTTTTAACCCCGCCGAAGCGGTGCAGTTGGGGACCGTGGGCAAGGCCGTTCCCAATACCGAAGTGAAAGTAATCGACGAGAACGGTAATGATCTGCCCAACAACACTCCGGGTGAGTTGTGCGTGCGTGGTCCCCAGGTAATGAAAGGTTACTGGGAGCGTCCGGAAGCGACCGCCGAGACCATTGATTCTGAAGGGTGGTTGAAAACCGGCGATATGGCGGTGATTCAGGACGACGGATACATCAAGATTGTGGATCGCAAAAAAGACATGATTATCGTGTCTGGATTCAACGTCTATCCGAACGAAATCGAAGACATCGTCAGCGCACACCCGAAAGTGACCGAAGCCGCCGCGGTAGGCATCCCGGACGAGCGTACTGGCGAAACGGTCAAGCTGTTTGTGGTGAAGGCGGACAACTCCCTGACGGAAGAAGAAATCGTCGCCTACTGTCGCGAGAACATGACGGCCTACAAGGTGCCGAAAAACATCGAGTTTCGGGAAGACCTGCCAAAAACCAATGTGGGCAAGATTCTGCGCCGAGAGCTGCGTGACGAAGAGCTCAAAAAGGTGGAGGCGGGAGTCAGCGCCTGAGCATAGGCCTGTTCCTCAGCAAAAAAAGCCCGCTGCTTGCAGCGTAATGCTGTTCACTTAAGCGGAGCAGCACGACGATTCACCGGATAGCGGGTTTTGCTGATCTTTACCGTCCTCGGCCTAGAAGGCCGAGGACGGTCCTCTAAAAACAGGTTCCCAATCCCCGCCCTAAGCTCCGATAAGCGCGCTCCAGTCCTTGATAATGGCTGAGCCGCGGCCATGACAATCAGCTGCGCAGCAATATACTGGCATGCGAACTTAAAGCGTATCCTGGCTGGGTTTCCCCCGTGAGCGACCGCTGCCTGGCTTGCCTCTCGACGTATCACGTTGTACGCCAACAGTAGCCCCCACACTTCCTGATAAACCAGTTCCACGGTCTTGCTACGTAGGGTGACGGCGTTGTGCTGCATGGAACTTTTGATGTCACGGAAGCCGATTTCGATTTCCCAGCGCTCTTGGTAGAGCTTCGCGACGGCTTTAGTGCCGTAAGTATCTGCCGGTAGCGAGGTAAATACCGTTTTGTTTTTGCCATTATGCTTGTAACTCACTGCTCGAACTTCCCAGTACTCGGGAAGGGCCGGATTGCGCTTCCGAGCCAGGGGGGAGACCTTCATTCGCAGTAGTCGATCATTTTTGTTGTAGACCTCCACTGTCTCACTGACCAGGCCTTTGCGCTCGGGGATCAGCCAGTGGCGTTGCGTGTTCTGATCCGCCCACCGCAGCAAAAGGTCTGCACTCCAAAAACCCTTATCAAACAGGGTTACGGAGGCTTCCGGCACCTGATTCATAAACTCATCGGCCAGGCGTATTTCGCTGCGTCGGTAAGGGCTTAGCTCTGCATTCAGAAGTACATGTGAACGTACGTTCATTAGAGCAACCAGGCGCATAAGAGGGTACGGAGTTTGCCGGTTTGTGCTCGTGTTACCGGAGCCAAAATGATCTCGCAGCTCAGGAGTATCTTGAGTGCGCAACAGCGCGCCATCGACAGCGAGAACTTGCAATCCTCGCCATTCATCTTCGGGGTAACGCTCATGTCCCCAGTGCACCCCGGTACGTTGAAATAGCCACTGAACGGGGTTAGCACCAAGACGCTGTCGCGCCTTTGATACCCCGCTTGGGGCCAACAGGCTATCGTTCGCGAGCCCCTGAGCACAGATATTGAGCCTGCGGGCAACTTCTGAGACCGGTTCATTCCTGAACAGGGCCATGCCCAGCACGAGCCAGAGTACCTGATCGGCGGGAAGTCGACGGCGGCGAATAGTGGCTTGCGAGGATAACTGCAGAGCGGAATCCACCCATTCAACGGGAATGTTCTGGGTGAAGGTACTCAGGTCACAGAAGGACTGGAGGGCATCAATATCGAAGAGAGACTGCTGAAGAGACACAAAAAAATCCGGTTTCCTGATCTGGAAACCGGATTTTCCGGGGCCCCACCTTAGGCTGCAATGCTTAAGTGAACAGCATTACGCTGCTTGCAGCGGGTTTTTTTATGGGTGCCTGTCACCCAGGGGCAACAGACAGGGCCAAGAGTAGCGTGGTGTATGTCACCGGGCCACGTCAGGTGCGCTATAACTATGGGGCAACTCCCTGACCCGAGAGCAGCGTATGTCCGACAAGCAGGAACGCCCGACCATGATCCATGAGGAGCTACCGGCGGAGCACGAAGATCCGCTGATTCGATTCCTGCATGTGGTTATCCGCAGTTCGGTGCGCTTTCTGTCTGTGGTGATGGCTCTGGTGATCGTATGGAGCGTGGCGGATGTTGTGTGGGTGGTGTACCAAAGGCTGCATTCGGCACCGTTTCTGATTCTGAACCACAATGATCTATTCGATGTTTTCGGCGCGATCATGCTGGTGCTGATTTCCATCGAGATATTTATCAATATTCGCCTGTATCTCGGCTCCAACGTAATCCCGATTCAGCTGGTGGTGGCAACCGCGCTAATGGCGATTGCGCGGAAAGTCATTGTGCTGGACCTTGATGATACGACACCCGACTATATCCTCGGTATCGCAGCGGCGGTCTTGGCGCTGGGTGTGACCTATTGGCTGGTAGCGAAAAAAGAGGCGCTGTCGTACAAAGAGCGGCGCAGCCTGCTCGAAGATAAGGATTGAGTGTGGGTAGGTAAAAAAAAGGGGCGCCCCACCGGGCGCCCTTATTGTGTTTGATCGCGCGGACAAGCCGCAATTTCCTTTTATTAACGCGCGTCCGCACTCTTGTCGCGCGCTGCGCGGAACTCGTTGCCCTGATACCAGTTTGGCCAGTCGCGGCTGTTAGCGAGCTCAAGACCCAGGTCCAGTCCCAGGGCCAGATCCAGTGCGGCACCTTCCAGGTTCCACTGTGGGTCGTACTCATCGGCGGGCTTGTGATAGGCGTGGGCACCGTACTCGGCCGCTTTCTTTTGTGCCCATGCGCGACCGTGTTCGAAACTGTCCGTTCCGGAATCAAAATACAGCATGGGTACGCCTTTTTTCGCCAGACTGAAGTGATCTGAGCGGTAAAAGTAACCGCGTTCAGGGTGGTCTTCCGGCGCCAGGTAGCGCCCCTGTCTGGCGGCGGCTTTTTCCAGCAATTGCTCCAGTTCGCTGTTGCCGTAGCCGACAACGATCACATCGCGCATGGGGCCAAGCACGCCCATGGCGTCGAAATTGATACCGGCAACGGTTTTCTCCAGGGGCACAACCGGATTTTCTGCATAGTATTTGGAACCGAGCAGGCCCGACTCTTCTGCGGTAACCGCCACGAAGATCATGGAGCGCCGCGGCGCTTCCGGCAGCTTGGCAACCTGGCGTGCCATGGCCAGCAGACCGGCGGTACCCGTGGCATTGTCCACGGCACCGTTGTAAATATGATCCTCGCCTTCACCGTGTCCACCCACACCCAGATGGTCCCAGTGTGCGGTGTAAATGACCGCTTCATCCGGGTACTTGCTGCCCTCGACCTTGGCGACCACATTGCGGGAATCCGAGGTGCGGACTTTATTTTTCAGGGCAATACTGGCGGTCAGGTTCAGCGGTTTGGGCTGGAAGCCACGTTGTTTAGCCGCTCCCATTTCCGCAGTGAAATCCAGGCCCGCCGCGTCAAACAGGGATTTGGCCGCAGCGGTGGTCATCCAGGACTCCACCGCAACGCGGTCTGCGTTTCTGTTCTCCGCAGCGAGGCTGATCTGAGCACCGGACCAGCTGCCACTCACGACCTCCCAGGGGTAGCCGGCGGCACCGTCCTCATGGATGATGATGGCACCTTCCGCGCCCTGGCGCGCCGCCTCTTCAAATTTATAGTTCCAGCGGCCGTAATAGGTCATCGCATTGCCATTGAACAGGTTCTTATCCTGCGTGGCATAGCCCGGATCATTGACCAGAATCACCGCCGTTTTGCCTTTCATGTCGAGGCCAGCGTAATCATTCCAGTCGTTTTCCGGCGCGACGATTCCGTAGCCGACAAATACAAGAGGGCTATCGCTCAGTTTACTTTCTGCGGTCTGGCGCTGAGTAAATGCGACCATGTCGGTCAGGGCGTCGAGGGATTTCTCAAAACCTTCGCCCTTGACCTCCAGAGGCGTGGTTTCGATCTGCATTTCGACCACCGGCACCGACTGGAACCAGCTGGGATTGCCCTCTGCATCGGTGGCTCCCGGTTTCAGGCCCAGCTTCTTGAATGCATTCGCCAGATAGTTGACGGTGAGTTCTTCACCTTTGGTTGCGGGCGCACGCCCCTCAAACTCATCGGAAGCCAATACCGCGATATGGGTGTGCAGATCTTTTGCCAGCTCGGCCACTTCGGCTTTTTCGGCATCACTGAGTTTCGGCTCAGTAATGGGCTCAACCGTGGGCATCTCCTGGGGTGGGGGTAGCGTGCGTTCCGCGGTTTCACTCTGGGGGGAGGATGCCCCGAGACTGCTCGTGGGCTCATCCTTACTCTCATCCTTAGTGCACGCGGATATGGTGGTGATCGCGGCAAGCGCAAACGGCAGAGCAAGCCGCTGCCAGGGTAACGATTTAAGCATTCTATTTCCTTTTGTTATTTCTATGCTGTCCGGGTTTCTGGTGCTGTCATCCATTGCCATTCATATAGGCAAGTGTTTCGCGAATGGGAGTGAGCATATCCCGCGCCAGTTGACGGCAGCGTGCTGGTGACCAGCCTTCAATGGGGTCGGGTAGGTTGTCGTTGTCTTTGAAGGGCATTTCCAGCGTCAGCGCCAGAGTGCGGAACTGATGGCCGCACCAGTTGGTGCCCACGGTCATATTGGCCTCACCGGGTTTGTCCAGCGGGTAACCCTGCTCCGTCTGGAAATCCGGGCTGGCGTTGACAAAAGATTCCTTGAATACCTTTTCAAGCGCTGCATGTTTTTCGTCGTAGCCGGGAATACCTTCACAGGCGGCCACGAAATTGAATGGCAGCGCTTCATCTCCGTGAATGTCCAGGAACATGTCGCCGCCGGTGGCCAGCATGCGCTCGCGCACAAGATAGACTTCGGGGCTCTTTTCCATACTTGGGGATTGCCATTCCCGGTTGAGGTTGGCTCCGGCCGCGTTGGTACGGAGGTGGCCGCGCACACTGCCGTCGGGATTCATGTTGGGCACCACGTAAAAAACGGTGTCCTGCAATAGTTGCCGTGCGCCCGGATTGGCTTCGTCCAACAGGGTTTCCAGGAAGCCCTCGACAAACCACTCGGCCATGGACTCTCCCGGGTGTTGACGGGCGATCATCCACACTTTGCGCGTTGCTTTGTCCGCATCACCAATGGTGAGCAGCGTCATATCGCGTCCGTCCAGCGTCAGGCCGAGGGTTTCGGACTGCACCCGTTCATCGGATTGTGCCCAGGCCAGCAGGTCGAGATGCCGCTCCCAGGAATAGGGGGCGAAATAGGCCAGATAAATAGCCGGTTGCTCCAGCTGTACCGTGAAGTCCAGGACCTTGCCGTCATACTGCGCGTCAATGCGGAACCAGTTGTGGCGGTCGTAGGACGCGCATACCCGGTAGTTTTCCCAACCTTCCGGATAGGCTGCCTTGCCGGCATTGTTGATACGCAGTGGGTACTGCTTGCCCACTTCACCGTCGAGGCGAAAGTGGAACCACTGGTAAAAATCGGACTGGTTGTCGATTCGGATCGCCAGCTCGATGGGATTCGATTTTTTGTCGATGACTTTGATATTGCCGCTATCGAAAGCGCTGCTGATATGCATGCGTAGACTCCGCAGTGATTTTGTTCAGGTTTTCGGCACGGTGCCGCGAGCCAGTGGTCGAACGGGGTGCAGGATACAGCGTCGGGCCTGGAAATCAGGATAGTCCAAGGCAGCTTGAAGGAAATATCTGTGGGGGCGCAAGTTTCGAGATGAAAATTTTGTAGCCGGGGGGCAATTTCCCGTGGGAATTTTCTGCGGGAACCGGCAAATAAAAAGGCGCGACGCCCTCGCGGACGTCGCGCCTCTGCCAATCCTTGGCGGCACCTGCCGAGACTACTGCTCCCTGAAATTTCTGGCGTCGGACCAATGACGACTTCTCACTGCCCTGGTCAAATGCTCGGTGTGAACCACTAACACACCTTCAGAAATGTTGTACTGCTCCCTGACATTCCTCAGCAGGTGCTGACTAAAGTTTAGGCAGTCTTTTGAGGTTGCCAGGGGGCGGACGCCCAACTTGGCGCAGATTCAATTGACTATTAGACAGGTGAAGCAGGTTAGGACTTGGGATGGCGGGGCCGCGGGCGGAATACCGCCCGCTGTGACGCGCGCCGGCAGAGCGCACGGGCCTGTGGTCGGACTCAGTTCAAAGCGGCATCTTTCCAGTATTTGGTGCCCTTCACCGTCGCCTGCAGCGCGATACCGCTTTCCGTGAGCTGGTAGACCCGCATGCCATCGGCCACGACCTCTCCGCCGACGGCAGCGCCTTTGTCCTGGGATTTGGCGGCGGCGTCCGCGTGGCCGCCAAAGGTCCAGCCGGATTCCACAAAGCGTTGCATGACTTCAGCGGAATCAAAGATAAACAGGGCGCGGAAGTCTTTTACCCCGAATCCCAGGCCAACCCCCACTTCACCCATTTTCATATAGGTACGCTTGCCGGATTTGCTTACGACAACACCGTATCCACTGGCGGTACTGGCAACCAGCAGGTTGACGTTGATATTGCTGAACACGGCGTACCCTGGCGCCTGAGCCACTTCGCTGCGCAAGGCCGGCTTCAACCGGTAGAGTTCCTCCAGCACTTCGCGCTCGGTTTGCACAATATGCTGGCGTTGCTCGTCGGGAGTGCGCCCGGGGGCGGCACAGGCCGCGAGCAGGCAGATCTGCAGGACGATCGATGTCAGCGCCAATGGGCGCAGAAGTGGGAGCAGAACACTGGGCATGGGAAATCTCCGAAAGCCAAAAGAGTATGAGGGTGAGAAGGCAAGGTGTATTCGGTACAGCTTCCTTTCAAGAATACCGAGGATGTCCCGCAATGCCTGCGACCTGGCGCACAATGAATGATATGGCGCCACTTTCAGCAGGTTTGGGAAATCAGGTATCCTTGCGGACCCCGGATTTTGAATTGTCCGGCCCTGCGGTGGCCGGCACCTGCTAAGGAATACGTACTATGAATCGCCCATCGAATCGATCTCTCACGCGCGGTCTCGCGGCGACCTGTCTGCTGACCATGGTAATGAATCTGACCGCCTGCGGTTATTTCCTGTACCCGGAGCGCAAAGGGCAGAGTGGTGGCCGGGTCGACCCGGTGGTGGTGATCCTGGACGGAGCGGCACTGCTGTTCGGTATCCTGCCGGGCATCGTGGCATTTGCCGTGGACTTTACCAATGGCACCATTTATCTGCCGGCGGGTGGCTCCTCCGCGATTGACCGCCACATCACCTCCGCCGATGACAGCCAGCACAGTGGTGAGCGGTCGGCGAAGCCTGTGATTGATCAGAACGGTCAGGCCTGGATCGCGCTGCCCCTGCAAGAGGTGACCGCTGCCGATGACCTGGCTCGAGTGGGCACTGCGCTACGGGAATATACCGGGCAAAACGCGGACCTTTCCGACATCGTCTGGGTGCAGGATCTGGCGGCGTTACAGCAGGCGCGCACTGCCCAGATGGCGACTGCGCACTAAGATGTCACGGTTTGGCCATTGTCATGGCTGACAGGCCGTCACTACTCGTCGCTGCCGGCGCGGGTGGTGACGGTGAGGCGTTGCCCGAGCGCCGCTTTGCGCAGGATTTCTCTGCACCGTTTTCCTGTATTCCCTTTCTCGATACGCCCGAGGTGGTGCATATGGGGCTCAACAGGCTCGATACACGCCACTGGGTATTGCCCTGTCACACACTCCCGCACTATCACCACCACAAGATTGCCGCCCGTCGCGTGCTGGGGGACAAAGTCTATGCCCAGCTGCCAGAATCGCTGCCGGCTCAGCGAGAGCTGGGGGAGCGGCTGTATCAACATCTGATCAACGACCACGCAGGTTACGCGTGCACATCCGCTGGCCCCCTTCGTTGGCAGGCGGATGGCAAAGCCCTCTACTGGACGGGCCTGGCCTCCCAGCTTGCAAGTGGTGAACCCCTGTGGGATGCCAGTGGCTGGATTGCGGACGATATCTGTCTGCTGCAACCGGGCAAGCACGGCTATGTACTGGTTGCCGCGTCACTGACGGCGCCGAGTTACTGGCGGCTGGAAGAGAAGATCGGGCGGCCACTGGATGCGATTCACAGGCCGGTACCCGGATTCCAGAACAAACTGTCAGCCCAGGTCGCACGCTTTTTCGATCACCTGAAGCCGGCGTATCCGGTATGGCGGGGCAACTGGTCGCTGGTGACTTCGGCAGAATTGTTGCAACGTGGCGGCGTTAGCGTGGATTCATCGGGAACCGGCGAGACTAAAAATCAGCGGGCATACCTGCGGATCGAGCGACAGTCGCTGCGCCGACTGCCGAAAACCGGCGCGGTGGTATTTACCATTCGTGTGTCGATCAATCCGCTGGAAGATCTGTTGCTGATCGAGGGCGGTGTTGCCGCACTGCAGGCTGCGGTGGAGGCGATGTCACCGGAAGAGACCCGGTACAAATCACTGGCGCCGTTGCTGCAGGACGAGCATGGGCCTCTGCGACAATTTTTTACCGAGCATGGTGGGCGTATATAAACGTATCAGCGCCGGCGTCCGGTCAGAGCGCCCATCAGTCCGCGCATTAACTCCCTGCCAAACTGTCGTCCAAAGCTGCTGGCCATCTGCTGAATACTCTTTTCCAGTGTGCTCCTGGAGGCCTGGCCGCTTCCGGTGGTTGCTGCGGGAGCGGTGTCCTTCGTGACCTGCAATTGCTCGCGCCGCTGCTGGAGCTGTTCGTAAGCGGATTCCCGATCCAGCTTTTTACCGTAGATTGTGCGCAAGGGGTCACTTTTCACTAAAGCTTTTTTCTCGTCGTCCGTGAGTGGCGCGAGCTGGCTCGCCGGTGGGTGAATCATCGCGCGCGCTACCGGCTGTGGAATGCCATCGGGGTCCAGCCCGGAAATAAGAGCCTCGCCGACGGCCAGTTCGCCGATGGCGCTGGCGGTATCGATAGCGGGGTTCTCGCGAAAGCTGCGCGCTGCGGCCTTGACCGCGCGCTGCTCATTTGGCGTGTAAGCGCGCAGTGCGTGCTGAATGCGGTTGCCAAGTTGCGCGAGAATGTCTTCTGGAATATCCAGCGGGTTTTGCGTCACAAACACAATGCCCACACCTTTGGAGCGGATGAGTTTCACGATCTGCTCCACCTGGTCGCACAGGGCTTTTGGCAGATCGTCGAACAGAAGGTGTGCCTCGTCAAAAAAAAGGACCAGGTGCAACTGACTGTCGCCGCTCTCGGGCAGGGTTTCGTACAACTCTGCCAGCAGCCACAGCAGCAGCGTGCCGTAGACGGCGGGCTGCATATCGCTGGCGTCCAGCAGATGGATGCGCCCGCCCTGGGTCAGATCATTGAGGTTCAGTGCGGGCTCGCCGAAGAGACTGGCGGCGCCTCGGGTGTCCGCTGACAATGGCTCCAGGGCCAGCATCTTGCGCTTGATGGCGCCGAGGCTCGCGGGAGAAATATTCCCGTATTCGGCGGTCAGCGCTTTGCGGTGCTGTTCCACATAATCCAGCAGCGCGGTCAGGTCTTTCCAGTCCAGTAACAGCAGTCCCTGCTGATCGGCCATGTGAAAAATGACCCGCAATAACCCCTGCTGGTTGTCATTCAACTGAAGCAGCCGGCCGAGCAGCTCCGGGCCCATTTCACTGGGAGTGGTGCGCAGAGGCAGGCCGCAGCGCCCCCACAGGGTCAACGGAAAGCCGGTGAAATAGCGCTCGTCGAGGGCGAACAGCGACAGGCGTTCCCGTACCTTCTGGTTGCCGCCACCGGGCGCCGCCAATCCACTGAGGTCGCCTTTGAGATCGGTGACCAGTGTCGCGATATTACGGCGGTTCAGCTGCTCGACCAGGTAGCGCAGGGTGACTGTTTTGCCGGTGCCGGTAGCACCGCAGATCAGTCCGTGTCGGTTCAACATCTGCGGCAGCAGAACCACCGGGGCATGGGCGGCGCCGGCCTCGGGCGGGAGTGTGGTCTGCCCGAGTACGATGGGTAGCCGGGAGGGCGGTTCGACGGTGGACGCGGACTGGACAGACATGCGCGGGTTCCTGAATGCAGTAGTTCGGGAAGTCTCCCTAACTGTAGCGTTCTCCCGCGGTGACGGTAGCGATCAGTCCTGCTGTGCCTTGAACCCTTTCGGGGACAGGCCGGTCCAGCGGCGAAACGCTTTGCCAAAGGCGCTTTCGTCGCAGTACCCGAGGGCCGCGGCAATATCCACGTTGGTCTTCTGGCCCTCGCGCAGCCACTGGCAGGCATAGTGACTGCGCACCTCGTCCTGTATCGCGCGGAAACTGGCGTTCTCTTCCAGCAGCTTGCGCCCGAGGTGTCTCGGGCTGATGCACAGACGGGCAGCGACCTGCTCGCGGCTGAGTTGCGGCTCCTGCTGTAGCAGGTGCGCCACCCGCAGTTGCAGGCTCTTGCTGGTCAGGGCCTTGAGCAGGGCATCTGCCTCGGGCTTGAGGCGCGCCATCACCTGGCGATCTGCGGCCACCAGCGGGGTTTCCAGATCCTGGGGGCGCAGGCGGATGGCCGAGACTTCCGCATTGAACTGTACCGGTGCCTGCAGCAGTTGCTGGTACTGCTGTTGTACCGCGAGAGAGGGGGTGGGGTAGGCGAACTGGACACTCTGGGGCTGGAATTCCCGCCCGGTCATGGCGCGGGCCTGGGCCAGGCAGATGGACAGCACCGTCTCGACCCGCAGTCGCGCGCAGCGCAGGTAATTGGGGCGATAGCAGAGTTCCACATAAAAACTGCTGCGGCGCAGCTCGAACTGGCCACCCTCTCCCAGCAGCGGGTGGTATATGAGAAGCTGATCAATGGCCGCACCCAAGTTTTTCTGGGTCATCAACAGGTAACCCACCAGCCCCATCTGGCTGCCTTGCATGGCCTGCCCCAGGCGGATACCCAGAAGTGGGTCCGGTATGGCTTCCTGTACCGCCAGCCAGATCTCTTCCTGGACCTCCATTGGCACGCGCTCTTCCTCGTCAATGGCGGCCAAGAGGGATTGGGCACTGTCAGGGAGTACCAGATCCAGGCGCCCGAGAGCGGCAATAATTGCGCGGGTATAGCTGAGTGTGACGGTTCGAGTATCAGTGGTGTTCAAATTCACTGTCCGAAATTAACCAGAGACTGCCCGATTATGACGACGGCCTCTCCGGATGTCACGTTATATTCAAAATCGACCCCAAACGGTATGTCTGAGAGTGCGGTGAAACGCGGAGCAGGCATCGTTGATGAACTGAAAAAACAGCGAGAAGAATAATGAAACCCTACGCGGTGATTGGCGCGGGCCCCATGGGTCTGTGTAGTGTACGGAATCTGGCAAAGCACGGCATCCCCTGTGTGGGATTTGAAATTCACAGCGATGTGGGTGGGCTGTGGGATATCGACAGCCCGACCAGCACCATGTATGAGTCGGCGCACCTGATTTCCTCCAAGCGCATGACCGAATTTGCCGAATTTCCCATGGGGGATGAAGTTGCTCTGTTCCCCCATCACAGTGAGCTGAAGCAGTATTTTCAGGAATATGCACGGGAATTCGATCTCTACCGCCATTACGAATTTGATACCGAGGTTGTCCACTGCGAGCGGGTCGATGGCGACTGGCATATCACAACGCGCTGCAAAGGCGAGGAGCAGACCCGGGTATTCGGCGGCTTGTTGATTGCGAACGGCACCCTGCACCATCCCAACAAGCCGCAACTGCCCGGTGAATTTGCCGGCGAACTGCTGCATTCCTCGGATTACCGGGATCCGGCTATTTTCGATGGCAAACGCGTGCTGCTGGTGGGGTGCGGCAACAGCGGCGCGGATATCGCAGTGGATGCAGCGCATCGCGCCCGCAGTGTGGACATCAGCCTGCGTCGCGGCTACTACTTCCTGCCCAAGTTTATTGGCGGCAAGGCGACGGACGCGGTGGGTGGCAAGATCAAACTGCCGCGCTTTATCCAGCAGAAAATCAGCGCGGCTCTGTCAAAGTTCATGCTGGGTACACCGGAGCAATACGGCCTGCCCAAGCCGGACTACAAGATGTTTGAGTCCCATCCGGTGATCAATTCCCTGATTCTGCACCATATTGGCCACGGGGATATCAAGGCCCGCAAGGACATCGCACAGGTGGACGGTCACCGCGTGACCTTCGCTGACGGCAGCAATGGCGAATACGATATGATCCTGCTGGCAACCGGCTACAAACTGCATTACCCGTTTATCGATCGCGCGCGCCTGAACTGGGAGTCCTACGCGCCGCGGCTCTATCTGAATGTATTCCACCCGGAGTATGACAACCTGTTCCTGATGGGCATGGTGGAAGCGGCCGGACTCGGATGGGAGGGGCGCAATCGCCAGGCGGAAATGGTGGCGCTGTACATCCGCCAGCTGTCGGAAGGCGCGGAATCCGCGCGCAAACTCCAGGCGATCAAGCGGGCCCGGGCAGGCAGCCGGGCCGATGGCGGGATGAATTATCTGAATCTGGAGCGCATGGCCTACTACGTGCACAAGGATACCTACCTGAAAGCACTGGCTGGTCACACCAGGGACTTGCTGAAGGGGTATGAGTTTGCGGATACTGATCATTTTGTAGCCAGTCCCGCTGCGGCGACCCGCTGAGGTCGCCAGGACCATGAATGAAATGAACCCCGTAATCTCGTCCTCGCTGGAGACTTTTCAGATGTCGCCAGCGGCGCTGCTCGCGCTCAACGCGATTCTCGCGTTTATGATGTTCGGCGTTTCTCTCGGGCTGCGCAGTGCGGACTTTCGCCGGGTACTGCGTCGGCCAGTGGCTCCGATCACCGGACTGGTCGCGCAGTTTCTGTTGTTGCCAGCGATGACCTGTGCCGCGACCTGGGCTCTGGATATCAGCCCGGGACTGGCGCTGGGCATGATCCTGGTGTCCTGCTGCCCCGGCGGTACTTTCTCCAATGTGATGACCTGGATTGGGCGCGCCAATGTAGCCACCTCGGTGAGCATGACCGCCATTTCCAGTCTCGCTGCCGTGGTGATGACGCCATTCAATTTTGCCCTCTATGGCAGTCTCAACCCGAACACCCGCGATCTGCTGCAGGCCATTGCGCTGCCGGCGGAAAACATGGTGCTCATTGTGGTGATGGTACTGGCAGTGCCTATGGTGCTGGGGATGCTCGCCGGCGCGCGCTTCCCGCATTTTGCCCAGCGCAGTGAGCGCTACTTCCGCACGGCCTCACTGCTGGTATTTCTGCTGTTTGTGGTGATCTCTTTCAGCAAACACTGGCAGACCGCGATACAGATTGCCGGCTCCGTTCTGGTTCTGGTTGTCGCACACAATGCGCTGGCCTTCCTGATCGGAGACCTTTCCAGCCGGGCGGCTCGCCTGCCGGTCGGGGACCGGCGCGCGGTCACCATGGAAGTGGGTATCCAGAACTCCGGATTGGCGCTGGCCATCCTGTTCACCTTCTACCCCCAGGCGGGAGAGATGCTGGTTATCGCCGGCTTCTGGGGCGTGTGGCATCTGGTGTCCGGGCTTTGTGTGGCGGGCTATTGGAACTATTCCAGCAACCGCTGCCCGACGCCCGGATTCAACGGCGCGGGGAGCGATTCGGTCGGGTAGACCAGCCACAGACATCGAATCATAAAAACGCATACAAATAACAATATCGTTTCGGCGGCGACCACCGGTCGCGGCCCCGGGGAAAATAAGAGTGAACAATGACTGATAAGCGGGTATTGATTACCGGTGCTGCCGGCTACGTGGGCTGCTTACTGGGGGAATCTCTGAGTAAACAGATGTCCGTCATGGGTATTGACATCGTGCCGCGGGAAGCGGCATTTCCGATTCGTGAAATGGACATCTGTGACGCGCGCCTGGCGGAACTGCTGCGCGCGGAGCGCATTACACATGTGGTGCATCTGGCTTCTGTGGTGTCGCCCGGGCGCGACCGCGCGCGGGAGTACAGGATTGACGTGGAGGGCACGCGCAACGTGCTGGAGGCCTGTGTCAAGGCTGGTGTTTCCCACCTCACGCTCACCAGCAGCGGTGCGGCCTATGGTTATCACGCCGACAACCCTGCCTGGCTGCAGGAGAGCGATCCGCTGCGGGGCAATCCGGAATTTGCCTATTCCGATCACAAACGGCTGGTTGAGGAGATGCTCGCGGAGTATCGCCTGCAGCACCCGCAGCTCAAGCAGTTGATTTTTCGTCCCTGTTCCATTGTCGGTGCAACGACCAACAGCAAAATCAGCGCGTTGTTTTCCGGTCGCGGCATCCTCGACCCCGGAGCCCATAATTCACCGTTTGTCTTTGTGTGGGATCAGGACGTGATCGGCGCGATTGAATACGGCGTGACACGTAGTGCCAGTGGGATTTTCAATCTGGCCGGCGACGATGCACTTACCCCGAAGGAGATTGCGCGGCTGTTGCATAAGCCTCTGCGGTGCCCGCCGGTTTGGCTGTTGAAGGCGATCCTGTCTTTCTGTTTCACATTGCGCCTGGGGAGTGTGCAGCCGGCTCAAGTGATGTTTCTGCAGTATCGGCCGGTTCTGCTAAACCACCGGCTGAAAACCGAGTTGGGCTATCAACCGCAAAAAACTTCGGCTGAGGCCTTTGCCTTTTTTGCAAAAAATGCACTGGGTATCCCGGTGGATGCGAGAGAGGCCCGCGTCACCCGGTTTGAGGGGGTAGTGTCGGGCGCGCAGCGACAACAACAACCGCAGGGAGAGGCCGCATGAGTTTTTTACGTGGCAAGCGGGTGAACCGCGAACAGGTGGCAGTAGTGACCGGTGCCGCAGGCGGACTTGGATGGGCCATGGTGCAGCAGCTCGCGGCGCGGGCCCAGCAGAGTGCGACGTCTCTGCGTCTGGTGCTGGTGGATATGAACAGCGATGCGCTGCAGCATCGGGCGGCAGAACTGACCCAGCCTTTGGTCTCGGTGGATGTGCACGTGGCCGACCTTTCTGCGGAAGATTCGGTGGCGGGACTTTGCCGCGCGCTGTGTAATGCCCACCCTCAGATTGATCTGCTGATCAATAATGCGGGAATCACCCACCGCAGTCTCTCCACCCAGACCACCAACGCGGTGATCCGCCGGGTGATGGCGGTGGACTATCACGCGCCGGTGGAACTTGCGCAAGGACTGCTCGCACCGATGCGTGCTGCCGGTGGGTGCGTGGTGAATATCAGCTCCATGGCGGGCTGGATGCCGGTGCTGGGACGCGCCGGATACTGTGCTGCCAAAAGCGCTTTGCATCAGTACTTTGAAACTTTCCGTGAGGAAGTCCGGGACGACGGTATCTCTGTGTTGATGGTGTACCCCAGTTTTGTTGCCACCAATATTGACGCCAATGCGCTGTCTGGGGACGGTGGTCGCGCGCAGCACGCGCAAAGCACGGTGGGCCAGGTGCGCACTGCCGACTGGATGGCAGCGCGTATTGTGAACGCGGTGGCGGCAGGCAAAGAGCGTCTGTTCCCGTGGGACAAAACCCTGCTCGGTGCCTATCTGTATAAACTGGCGCCGCGACTTTTCCTGCGGCAGATGGTGAAAAACTTTCGTGTGGAGCTGGAAGAGGGGCGCAAGTTGGCGCGCCAGTCCAGTATCAGCTGAAGCGCGCAGACGCTTTTCCCGGGTGCCGCCGGAGCGCGCTTCCTGCACGCGGCACTCTCCCTGTCATACTGTCATACCGCCTTCCCCCACTGAGCGCGTCGCTTTTCCGGCGCGCCCGACCTACAATTCACGCCCTGTACATCTCGAATCCGCTTCACCTGAGATTCCCGGGGAGTTTTGATGGCGCTGATCGATAGCCATTGCCACTTTGATTTCGATTCCTTCTCTGCCGATCGCGGGCAGGTCTGGGCGCGCTGCCAGGGGCTGGGTATGCAGGGGTTGATCATACCCGGCGTGAGTATTCCCCAGTGGCGCCACCTGTTCGCACTCGTGCAGTCTGAGCCCGGCTGGTTCGGGGCCGTGGGGGTGCACCCGTGGTGGGTGGCAGACCTTGCCCTGGGGGCGGCCGAGGTCGGGCGCGCGGTGGTCGAGCGTGTCCAGCACGAACGCAAACGGGGTGGGCAGCACTGTGTTGCGATCGGTGAATGCGGTCTCGATGCCAATATCGAAACACCTCTGGAGGCACAGATTCCGGTATTCGAGGCGCAGCTGCAGGCTGCGCAGACATTGTCGCTGCCGGTGATCGTTCACTGTGTGCGGTGCCACAGCGAGGTCCTGAAAGCGCTGAAAAGTATTTGCCCGGAAAAAGGCGGGGTGATTCACGCATTTTCCGGCAGCCGGGAAATAGCCGAGGAATATATCAGGCTCGGATTTTCTCTCGGTGTTGGTGGCACCATTACCTATGAACGGGCGGCGAAAACCCGCGCAACCCTCAGCGATGTGCCCCTGGAAAAACTGCTACTGGAATCCGATGCACCGGATATGCCCCACGCGGGGCGCCAGGGTGAGAGAAACAGCCCGGAATACCTGCCGGCGGTAGCGCAAACCCTGGCGGAATTGCGCGGGGTGCCCGTTGAAACCGTGATTGCTCAGACTGGAAATAATGCCCGGGTACTCTTTGGGCTCTAATTGACAATGCATTTTTCTCCCGAATACTTCAAAACACACTTCCCGCTCTTCGCTCAGCAGGAAAACCGGGAGCTGGTTTACCTGGACAATGCGGCGACCACGCACAAGCCCGCATGTGTGATTGACGCGCTGCGCGATTTTTATCTCCACAGTAATGCCAATACGCACCGTTCCAGCCACCGGCTCGCGCGTCGCGCAACCGAAATGGTGGAAGGGGTACGCCGCGCCGCAGCCGGGTTCCTCAATGCCCGGTCCCCGCGCGAGATTATTTTTACCCGCGGAGCCACCGAAGGCCTGAATCTGCTCGCCAACAGTCTGTGCGGCACCCTGCAGGCGGGGATGAGGTCGTTCTGTCTACCGCAGAGCACCACGCTAACCTGGTGCCCTGGCAAATGATGGCTGAACGCTATGGGCTGACGTTGCGTTTTGTGCCCGACGCCCGGGGTATTCCCCAGTTCGACCGTATTGGTGAGGTACTGTCGTCGCGAACAAAGATTGTATCGGTGACGGCCGGCTCCAATGCTTTGGGCTTCCGTACGGATCTGGCGGCACTGCGCGCGTCACTGGGCGACCGGAACCTGTACTGGGTACTCGACGGCGCGCAACTGGCGGCACATGACCCAGTGGATGTGGCAGCCATCGGTTGTGACTTTTTCGTGTGTTCTGCGCACAAGTTTTACGGCCCTACGGGGATTGGCCTGGTTTTTGGTAAAGAGGAACATTTGCGATCGATGCCCCCCTGGCAGGGCGGAGGCGAAATGATTGCGGATGTGGACCTGCTGTCCAGCGCGTACGCGGAATTGCCGCACAAGTTCGAGGCGGGCACCTCATCCCTCGCAGGCATCGCGGGTCTTGGCGCCTGTCTCGAATTTATCGCTCGTCAGGATCGCGTCGCCATGGCCCGGCACGAGCAACAGATGCAGCAGTATCTCCACGAAAAACTGTCGCAGATTAGTGAACTTCATTTATTGAGCAATCCGCAACACAACCTCGGTATTGTCAGTTTTACCCATCCCCGATGCGCCGCGATTGACCTGGCGCAGTGGCTGGACGGACGGGATATCGCGGTGCGGGTCGGGCACCATTGCGCGCAACCCCTTTTACGTGCCGCCGGACATACCGCAATCTTGCGTGCGTCATTGGCCGCCTATAACACCCGTGCGGACTTGGATCGTTTTGTGGCGGCGGTCGAGGAGTTTTTACGACAGCTGGACTCGGATACCGATCCGGAACCGGGAATGGCTGACATGACGCATGGCCTCTGGCAGCCGGACTACCTATCGACGCTGGATCTCGCTACGCTGCGCAATCAAAAAAATTGGCAGGATCGCTATCGCACCCTGATGGGGTGGGCCAAGGTGATAACCCGCAAGGATGCGATTCGTACTGCGGAAAACCTGGTGCAGGGCTGTGAGTCCAGTGCCTGGCTGGTGCATCGTCAGCAAGGCGACCGACACTATTTTGCTGTGGATAGCGATAGCCGCATCGTCAAAGGGCTGGGGGCGCTGCTGTTGTCGCAGTTGGACGGATGCCAGTCCGATGAGGTAAGCGTCGAACAACTGCAGGCGCTGTTTGATGACCTGGGACTGGCACAGCAGCTCAGTGAGTCCCGGGCAAACGGGTTCCGTGCATTGCTACAGCGCGCTTTCAGCCTGATGAATACGCGCTGACGGCATTTCAGGTCCGCTTGCGGGTGCGCTGCAGTATGCGCTCAACGGCTTTTGCTGCGGCAACAAATCCGAAGGTACCGGTGACCATGGTGGCGGCGCCGAAGCCGCCGCTGCAATCCAGCTTGACCCCATTCTGCATGCTACTTTTCTGTTGGCATACCTGGCCATCGGGCTGCGGGTAGACCATGGGCTCGCGGGAATAAATGGCATCCACACCAAACTGTCGCTTGCTGGATTTCTGAAAGTTGTGAAAGCGGTACAGGTGCTGGCGGACTTTTGCCAGCATCGGGTCGCTGACTGTGCGCCCGAGATCCGCACAGGTGATCTGGGTGGGATCCTGTTTGCCGCCGGCAGAGCCTACGGTAATCAGTCTCAGTTTGCGCGCCTTGCAATAGGCGATCAGTGCAGCCTTGACCCGCGCATTGTCGAACGCGTCGATCACCAGATCGATGGACTCCCGCTGCGGTGCCAGTAGCTCGGCGAAGTTGTCGCTGGCGATGAAGTCCTCGACGGTTGCGACCCGAATTTCCGGGTTGATCTCCCGCAGACGTTCCGCCATCGCCGTCACCTTGATTTCCCCCACACTCTGCTCCAGCGCGTGTATCTGCCGGTTGGTATTGGTGATGCAAATATCATCGAGATCGATCAGGGTGATTTTGCCGATACCACTGCGCGCCAGTGCTTCCGCCGTCCAGCTGCCGACACCGCCAATTCCAATGACCACCGTGTGCGCGGCGTGAAGGAGCGGCAGAGCGTCGGCGCCATACAGTCGTGCAATACCGCCAAATCGTTGCAGGTAGGCGTCACTCAGGTTCTTGTGGGGCAGAGAGTCGGGCATAGGGGTCCGGTACCACTTACTATTGGGCTGAATAATAAACCGAAGGGGGAGGGTAGAAGACGCAGGGCGGAGGGACCGCCCTGCGGGGAGAGTTTCGAGTCAGTGCACGTGGCCGTGGTCGATCTCTTCCGGAGTTGCTTCGCGTACCGAGACCACTTCGATGTCGAAGTGCAGCTCAACGCCTGCCAGCGGGTGGTTGCCGTTGATGGTTACCTGGTCACCGTCGATATCGATGATTTCGACTTCGATCGGTTGACCCTCGGTACTCTGGGCACGGAAGGCCATGCCTACTTTCAGCTCTTCCACACCGCCAAATGCGCTTTTCGGCAGGGTCTGGATCAGCTCCGGGTTCTGGGGGCCGTAGCCATTTTCAGGCTCTACCACGACCTTGAACTTGTCGCCGGCACTCTTGTCGAGCATTTCCTGCTCCAGCCCGGGGATGATATTTCCTACGCCCTGCAGGTATTTCAGCGGCTGGCCACCTTCGGATGTGTCGATCACGGTACCTTCGGCATCTTTCAGGGTGTAGTTGATCTCCACAACGCTGTGGTTAGCAATTTTCATTGGCAATCTCTTGTATCTTGAGCGTGAGTTGTAGCGCTTACCGCTTACAGTAGGAAAAGCAAACGGGGATATAGGCTGTGTGAGAGTGCATTGTATGGGGCGGCCCCGGCGGTCGCAACCGAGGCCGATGCGGGAGGCGAAGCGCCGCGGTCAGATGGCGCGCAACCGATGCTCAGCAGGCGATGGACAGCGGGGTTTCGCTCTGGTCATACAGGTCGGTCACGGTGCGTACCAGTTGTCCGCCGAAGGAAGGGGAAAAGCCAAGCTCCAGCAGGCGCGCTTCAAAATACTCCATCAGACCCTCAAACAGAGCGGGGTTGAGTCCGCGGGCGAGGAAGCTGGCGCGGGCGCTGTGCACTGGCTCCGCCTGCTCCGCCAGGGCGTGGCTGATAAACTGTGCCTGACGGGTGGTCTGTTTGCCGTGCTCGGATGTGTCTTCACTGGACAGATATTTACCGATCGCCTGGTAAAACTCAGTGACAAGCTGATCGACAAACACGCGGCCGCCGATGATGTCGAGCAGGGTGCATTCCCCCGGAGTCTGGATCGCGCTGTGCTGGGAGCACGATCGGAGTGCTGGTACGGCTGATACAACCTTTGGCATGAATGAAATCCCCCTGTGAGACGGTCAAACTGAAAGTAAGTTGGCGCCCTTTTTCCTGTAAGTAGTTGCTTTTTTGGCAATTGCGTTTGCGGTATTCACCGTTTTTGCTGAGGTCTGGGCTGCCGGCTTCGATATGGGCGGCAAGAGTACGGGATGGAAATACCACTGCCAACAAAACGGCAAGAAATTGTCACACTTCTCCACGGGTGTTTCAGGGCCCGTTTAATTGGGCGCAACGTCGCGGCGCAGTATGCTTCAGAAGCCTATTTTTACAGCGTTTTCTGGCGGCTGCCGAGTTGTCCGTTAGCTCTTGGGAGCCATGTGCATTGTGTGGCCGTTCTGTCGCCGGCATGCTGAGGAGGTGACACGGCAAACGCCACTGGTAAACTGCCCGTCGAACCAATGCAACAGCAGATTCAGCAAAGCAGGGCACCCAATGGCAAGTATTTTTACCCAAATCATCAATGGCGACCTTCCTGGGCATTTCGTCTGGCGAGACGAGGTGGCGGTGGCAATCATGACCATTGCGCCCATAAAACCGGGCCACTGCCTGGTGATTCCGGTGGAGGAGATTGATCACTGGGACGATCTACCGGCGGAAACCAGCGCGCACCTGATGCAGGTGGCAAGCAGGGTGGCGAAGGCTCAGAAGCGCGTGTACAGCCCAAAGCGCGTTGGGGTCATGGTGGCAGGCCTGGAAGTGCCGCATACCCACTATCACCTGGTGCCCATCAATGAAATCCCCGACCTGGATTTCGCGCTGCAGCAGCAGGCGGAACCGGAGGTCCTGGCGGCCGAAGCGGCGAAGATCCGTCAGGCGCTGGTCGATCTCGGCTACCGCCACAGTACAGATCCGTCGTGCACAGACAAATAGCCACCCACTGCATCCGAACCGGCGCGCGGGAGCGTCCTACAGGCAGTGAACGGAAATGGCAGCCCACGCGGGTGCCGTCGGGTAAATCAGTTAATGACTACAGGTAATCGGGCCATGGGTTCCAGATCTTCATTTTTTGCTCGTTTTTTGACCTTTGTGGTGCTGGCGCCACTACTGCTGCTGGGGGCTGCCGGCAGCCGCGCGCAAGACAGTCGCAGCTTCGATGCGGAGGGCTTTTCCGCCATTGTCCTGAAAGGCGGCTCGACGCTGGAAGTGGTACAGGGGGCGTCCTTCTCGGTAACCGCACACGGACAGAAAGAAGACCTGCAATACGCTCGGACGGAGGTCAGCGGAGACACGCTGTCGCTGTCGGTAGAATCGGACCGCAAGAGTTTGTTTGGGGTGGTAACCGTAAGCAGCGAACCGGAAATCGACTTCAAGGTCACTCTGCCGGCGATAAAGGCCCTTCGCGTTACCGGTTCCGGTAAGGCTTCTGCGGGAACCCTCGAGAGTGCGGAACTGGATCTGCGCGTGACCGGGTCCGGCGTGATGCATGTGGCGAAAGTGGCGGCAGAGTCGCTCAGTGCTCAGGTGACCGGTTCCGGTGACCTGATTCTCGGTACTATTCTGGCTGTGCAGGGGGACACCGGCGTGACCGGCTCTGGGGACGTCCGTATGGACAACTTTATTGGCGAGACCCTGAGCGCACAGATCAAGGGCTCCGGTGATATGGTGATCGGCGGCAAGGTGGCTGACCTGAAAATCACCGTGATGGGTTCCGGCGACTTTGTTGGCCGCAACCTGCAGGCGACCAATGCCGGCGGTGCGGTAATGGGGTCGGGGGACATCGTTCTGAAGCGTCCCGCCAGTGACAATTTCTCGGTGATGGGCTCTGGCGACATTGCCCTGGTCGAGTAAGCCGCCGGCGTTTGACCGCGGTGGTTGCAGCCTCAGGTGCCGCATCCGGGCCGCGTGTCGCGGCACCACTGTACATGGAGTTTGAGTGAGTTCTGAAAATCGTGGCCATACCGGCAGTGGCCGCTTGCGCGGCCTGAAAAAGCAACTGCGCCACCTTGGAAAAGAGGCGCTGGATAAATCCCACTGGGCGGCCGAGCGCCTTCTCGACAAGCGCCTGTGTATCGGGATTACCGGTCTCAGTGGTGCCGGTAAATCCACGCTGATCACTAGTCTTGTCTATCAGCTGAGTCATCCGGACAGAGCCCAATTGCCGGGCTTTGCGCCGGCCCTCAATGGCCGCCTGATCGGCGCCGACCTGCATCCCGCCGTCGATTCCGGTCTGCCACTATTCGAATATCAGCGCTGCATCGAGGCGTTAACCGCCAATCCGCCGCGCTGGCCGGAATCCACCCGCGACCTCTCCGCCCTGGAACTGCACCTCCACCTGCAAAGCCGACGCTTCGGCCGCAAATATCGCCAGAAGCTGATTCTCGAGTTTCGCGATTATCCGGGCGAATGGTTGATGGACCTGCCTCTGCTGCGGTTGGATTTCGCCACCTGGTGCCGACACCAGCGGGATTTGCTGGCTGGTGAAACCCGGCGGGCTTTGGCGCCGGCATTGCTGGCGCGCCTGGAGAACCTCAACCCGGAAGCGACGGCAGACCCCCGGGAGCTGGATAGCCTGTGGCAGGATTATCGTCAGTTTCTGCGCGATTGCCGCGGCAGTGCCCGGCTCAGCTATCTGCAACCGGGCCGGGCGCTACTCGATAACGACGAATACGGCTTCTTCCCGCTGACGGCCCTGGCGCATCAGAGTGCCGCAGAGCTGGCGGCGCTACCGGAAGATAGTGTGTATCGGGTTCTGGAAGCGCGCTATCGGGAGTATGTTGAAACCCTGGTGAGCCCATTTGTCGAAAGTCACTTCCGGCACCTGGACCGCCAGCTGGTCCTGGTGGATCTTATCGGGACGTTATTCGCCGGCGAAGAAGCGCTGGAAGATATGCGCATGGCGTTTGGGCATATTGCCGACACCTTTCGCTATGGCAGCAACGGGTTGCTGCGCAAACTGTGGCGTCCTCGGATCGACCGACTGGTATTTGCTGCCACCAAGGTCGATCAGGTGCTGGCGGCGGATCACGACGCCCTGCGGCAGTTGCTGGGACAGCAGTTACAGCAGGTATTTTCCGGTGCGCGCCATCGCGGGTTACCGCTGTACTGCGAAGCCATTGCCGCGGTGCGCTGCTCGAATGAGAGTGTGCGCGATGGTCGGCGTATGCTGGTGGGGCACGGGATGGATGGCCGCTATCTCGGGTTTGAAAACGCGGAAATCCTCGCCCATCTACCGCAGGAGGGGGACTGGCAGCATTACAATGGGGGCCTGCCGCCGCAATTGCGGCCACCGGTAGGTATCGGCAGTGAGGGCTATATGCCCCATATACGCATTGATGCGTTACTGAACCTGTTGCTGGGGGATAAGGTGTGACGGATTTGCCTGACAATAACGCCGTCCCGGGCGGCAAGCCGCCCGGTGGGCTGGGGGCGCCGCGGCGTCAGACCCGAATTGAAAACCTCGACGCGGAAGAGCCGGCACCTCGCGAACGGGCCGCGACACGGGTGGAATCCCTGGCGGAGGAACCCGAGCAGCTGCCGCGCTCAATAACCACCGGTGAATCATTGCCGAATACGGTCTCATTTTCCGAGCTCCGGCTACCGGTATACCGCCTGCGCCTGTGGAAGCCGGCATTACTGGCCGCTCTGGCACTGACATTTGGCGCCGTGTTCTGGGAGTTGCGTCAGTTTTTCTACTGGGCGGCAGATATGCACTGGAGCCTTGGGCTTTTGGCCGGGGTCATTATTGGTGCGCTGGTGCTCACCATGGCCAGCGCCGTGTGGGAATATTTCCGCGCTGGTAAGCCGTTGCGCAAGTTGCAGAAAACCCAGCAGCTGGCGGCGCAGGTGCGTGATAGTCGTGCCACGGACGCGGTTGAGCCACTCAATCAGCAGTTGCGAGCACTCTTCGACGGCAAACCCCAGGGGGCGTTACTCGCCAGAGTGCAGGAGGAAACTCCGGATTATTACGATAACAGTGAGCTTCTCAAGCATCTGGAGCTCAACTTTTTTGAAGCGCTGGATCAGGAAGCCCTGCGGCGTATAGTGCGCCACGCCACCACCACCGGTGCCCTTGTGGGCCTGAGCCCATTTACGACCCTGGACGTCCTGGTCGCCCTGCGCCAGTCCATGCGCATGATCGACGATGTTGCACAGATCTACGGTGTACGACCATCGGTGGTGGTGCGCTGGCGCCTGTTCAAAAAGATCCTGGCACTGGTGGCGTACAGTGGAGCAAGCGAATATGCCGTAAGCGAGCTGTGGCCGGAACTCGTGGGCGACAGCATGCTCAGCACCGTCTCTGCCCGGTTGGGTCAGGGTATGGGAGCCAGTCTGTTCATGGCGCGTATTGGTCTCGCCGCAGTGCACAGTTGCCGGCCGATTCCGTTTTCTGAAAAGCAGCGGCCCAAGCTTGGCGCGCTTGCACGCAGAATTGCTGCCAGCCTCAAAGAGCGTCTGTTGGGGCGTGATCAGGAGCATTGGCCGGAGATGACCGCGAGCGAGGCCGCAAAGGGAAGGGAGGCTGGCGCGGCGGTTCCGCGGCCAGGCAGTGAGAAGGAAGGCCGGGAACGGTAGTACTCGAAGCTCTACCGCCCCGGTCAGACGGTGATTACTGGAACTGCTTCTTCATCAGAATACGCGTGTGGTGCTGATCCATCAGCTCGGCGAGCGTCTCGTAACGACTTTTGATAAACGGGTGCGGATTGTTCGCACCGGACTCATCCGGATACTCGACGCCTTCGCGGACCAACTGGAGTTCCTTGGCAAGGGCATCAATCGCGGCAAAGATGTCCTTGGTGTTCTTTTCATCGTGGAACACGTGAACGCTGGCGGTATCCTTGAGGTAGGCGTCGCATTCTGACAGCCATTCCGAACGCTGCTTCAGGAAATTGATGGTATTGCGGATACCACCTTTATATTCCGGTTTGAAGTTCTCATTGACGTATTTACCCAGGCTGCGCATCCCGGAATCGACGAATTGCTCTACCAGCCCATCGCAATAGCTCTCGGTGAGGTATGACGGATGGGCATTGGCCGCGGCGTTACCGGAGGACAACAGAATGCCGAGTGTCATGGCGGCAGTCAGCGCCTGAGTTACTTTCCGGCGCAGGTTCGGCAGGGTGGATGGGTGCAAGTGTGTTGTTTTTCGATATGGTGTTTTCATTTTCGAGTGCCTTGCTGTTGTTTTCGCTATCAGGCTTGTTATTGTGATAAACATCACATAAGTATCTAAACGCCAGTCTTATGTCAACGGCTTTTAAGTTCGAAATGTCACTTATGTGCCAATTGCGGAACCAGTCCGCGTTTCCCCTGGCCAATTAGTGGTGAGATAGGTAGTTTTTTCGGCAAAAGGAGTGAATTTTGTCTGAATTTGATTTTGATCTTTTCGTGATTGGCGCCGGCTCGGGCGGCGTGCGTGCGGCGCGCATGGCCGCGGCATCGGGCATGCGCGTGGCAGTTGCGGAAGATCGTTATATGGGCGGAACCTGCGTCAACGTCGGTTGTGTGCCAAAGAAACTGTTCGTCTATGCGAGCAGCTATCGCGAGGCTTTTGAAGATGCCGAAGCCTATGGCTGGCAGGGACAGGCGAGCGCCGAGTTTGACTGGCCCACTCTGCGTGACAACAACGCCAAAGAGGTGACGCGTCTCAATGGTATCTATCGAAATCTGCTGGGGACCGCGGGTGTGACCATTATTGATGGGCGCGCAAAGCTGAGTGGCAGACATCAGGTCACCGTCGGCGAAACCGAGTATTCGGCACAGCGCATTCTGATCGCAACCGGTGGCTGGCCGTTTGTGCCGGAGCTTCCGGGTTCTGAATATGCGATTACCACCAACGAGGTATTTTCCCTGGAGGTCTTTCCAAAGCGGGTGCTGATTGTGGGCGGTGGTTATATTGCTGTCGAGTTTGCCGGGATATTTGCCGGGCTCGGTGCGGAAACACATCTTTCCTATCGCCGGGATCTGTTTCTGCGGGGGTTCGATAACGATGTGCGTCGTTTCGTCCGCGATGAAATGGCGAAAAAGTCCGTACAGCTGCACTTTCAGCACCAGGTCTCATCCATCGAGAAATGCACCGATGGCAGCCTGCGGGTAACTGACAGCGACGGAAAGGTGCTGGAAGTGGACGCGGTGCTGTATGCCACTGGCCGTAAACCCAACACGGCCGGTCTCGGTCTGGAGAAGCTTGGGGTGGTGGTGCACAAAGATGGCACCATTGGTGTTGACGACAACTTCCGCAGCAGTGTGACTTCAATCTACGCTCTGGGAGACGTGACAGGGGGCCCGGAACTGACGCCTGTGGCGCTGGCGGAAGCGATGGCACTGGTAAAACATTGGCAGAGCGGTAAGACCGCGGAAATCGACTACAACAACATCCCGACCGCAGTCTTCTGTCAGCCCAACATTGGTACCGTCGGGTTGACCGAAGAAGAGGCTCGCCAGGCTGGGATCCCGGTGCAGGTGTTTCGCTCCGATTTTCGCGCCATGCGCCATTCCGTCAGCGGGCGCGATGAGCGCACACTGATGAAACTGATCGTGGATCGCGATAGTGACCTGGTAGTCGGGGCGCACATGGTGGGGCCCGACGCCGGGGAGATCATCCAGGGGCTGGCGGTGGCCATGAAAGCAGGAGCGACCAAGGCGATCTTTGACCAGACCATCGGTATCCATCCGACCGCAGCTGAAGAGTTTGTGACAATGCGGACCCCGGTGGCAGAGTGAAGTAAGCGATCGGGTGGCGCAAACGTAAAAGGCGGGGAGTTACCCCGCCTTTTCTGGTTGTATTCAGCAGGAGACATTCAGGTCCACTGCGCGAAAAATTCTGATGTATCGATCGGTCTGGGCTCGCTCGGGTAGCGGCGACGCTACTCCTCGGTGACAGCCTCTACCTGCGGCATCTGATGTCGACGGGTTTTGCGGCGGTCGCCGCGCTCTTTCAGGCAGCGCTCGGCGGAACTGAAGGCACCATTGACGGCTCGGTGAATGGAGTCGCTCTCGTTGGTAATGGTGACGGGATTGCCGCTAACAGCGAGCTCAACGGAAGCTTTGTACTGCTTTCCTTTGTGCTTGTGTTGATGGGGGGCTTCGAGGACCACACGGCTTCGTATGATATCGCCACAATAACGTTCCAGCTTGTCCAGCTTTCTGGATACTGTGTCCGCGAGGGCGGCAGATTTGTCGATGTCGCGAAACACAATGTTATCGTAAGGCGCAGATTTCATGGGCACATACCTCCGGTTATAAAGGATCCATGCAGGCCGCGATGCGCGGTTTGCTGAAAGAAGGTAGGGCGCCCTGTAGGGAGAAAATGACAGGGTTGAAAATTTGGTCACCAGAGGTCGCGGTTTGGTGGCTGTGCGTGCAGCCGGTATAAAGTTTTGCGCTCGGGCCGGTCTTCAACCAGGTCAGGATTAACTCCCTGTGATCCATAATGCGATTCTCAGAAAAAAAATCAAGCATCAAAATCAATAAAATGTCATAAAAATTTGCTAGTCCCGGGGGAACTTTTTCAGCTCTCAGAAACTGCGAATTGCAGCACAGGTCACCCATTGCCCTGCATTCTTGTTGGCATGGTCATTGCTGCGTAAAAGTGGCTGGGGTAAATTTGTCGTGTACATGAGAAAATGTGCGTGAGCGTGGCTATCGGCCTGCTGAACTCCCGGATTTGGGCGTTTTGGGGGGTGGCTCGCTCAATTTTCATACTGCCGGCGCCGATTAGTGGTGGCCCGGCACATCAAGAGCGCCTGCAGAAAGGTATTCCGCGGTGTTCTCTCGAAGTAAAAATCAAACAATGGATTTTGACAATGGTGGTAAACCGTGGCCGCTCGCTGTTGATTGCGGGCCTATTGGGGGTGATTGGCTGGAATTCGGCGCTGCAGGCAGCATCTTCGCTGACCGCGGAGCAGAACAGGCTTGCGCGTATGGAGCAGGTTCAGGAAAACCGGCTGGTCGAGTTGGAAGATATTGAGAACGAAATGCTGGCTTACGAGTACAAGCTGCAACGTGCTCAAGAGTCGCTCAGCAAGGCGCGGGAAAACTATCAGCAGAGCCTGGTGGAATTGAAGACCGCAGAGCGGGAGCACAAGGGTGCACCCAGCACGGATACCGAGCGCGCTCTGCATAAAGCGCGCCATGCCCATGATATGGCCGAGCGCGGGGTTGATAGCCGCAATCGCCGGGTGGAGATCATTCAGTCCAACTTCGCCGAGCTGGAACAGCGACTGAAAGATTCGCGGGAATCGGTGGCCGCGGGCAAGGCGCGTCTGGCCAGTCAGCAAACACTGGTGGACTCCCTGGTGAACGCGATGCTGTCGGAAGCCAACACCAAAGCCCAGGCGAAAAAAGTCGAGCAGGCGAAGAGTGCCTCGCCGGCGGTTGCCATGTCACAACCGGAAATCCCCGAGCCGACTCTGGCTTCCCTGGCTCCGGCTGAAGAGGCGGCGCCTGCCGCTGCGGAAGCGGCCATGGCGCAAGAGCCTGTGCGCGAGATTGACCCCGAATTACTGGAGTATGTGCGCGGAGAGCGCGAGCGCCTGGAAAAGTTGCTGGGTGAGCTCGAGGAGGGGGAAGAGGGTAAGCATACTTTCCGTAACCTGACCCTCAGACCCTCCGGTGAGGACGCTATCGAGTTCGAGTTTCTTGGTCAGAACCAGTACAAGCTGATTGCGCCGGTCAGTTCCGGGCGGCAAACCTACAAGATCAATTCCTGGCGCTTCCGCCGCACCATCCCGTCGGATGATGATGGTGAGCGCTATGTCTTTATCTTCGATGCCCGTCGCCTGTCGCGCCCGCGTCTGGTGATGTACCCAGAGTATGTTCTGTCCCATCTGGACTGATGAGTCAATTGACTGCTCCTGAATGGAGCAGCTCCGACAGCCCGCCTGGCCTGGCCGCCAGGCGGGTTTTTTTATGCCTGCGAATCCGCCTCGGAATTTTCTGCCCCGCACAGTGGTAGTGTCAGCAGTGACCGGTATTGACTGCCTTCGGGCGCAAGGAGACTCTGGTAGAGGGTGAGGTTGTCGAGTATGCAGGTGAAATCCGCGGGGATGGGTGCGGGTCGGGAAAACCCGCTGCGGCTGCGCGCTAGGGTGAAGTGTGGGCGAAAGGTCTTGCGCTCCGGTGCTTTGCCGATGGCGTGCATGAGTGCCTGACACGCCCGGTGCAACCTCGTCAGCGCCGGAGAAGGCAGCAATTCTGCGGCAAACATTGCGGCACGGGCCCGCGGAAAAGGGTGGGCGCTGACAATTTTGCCACAGAGAGGCGGTGACCCACTGGCGATACCTGCCAGAGACTGCTCGATCGTTTCCAGGTGGTCCGGATCCGTTTCACCGAGGAAGGCCAGGGTGAGGTGCCGATTGGTGTGGCTGATCCAGCGAACTTTCTTTGGCAGTCCGCGCTGCCCCGCTTCGCAACAGATCCCGTCGAGAAAATGCTGTGTGTCTGCATCTGGTGCGATACCGATAAACAGCCGGATGAGACTGGTGTCCTGAGGCCTTTGCTGAGGGCGCGAAGTTTTTTGCATTTTTTTTTGATGTTGATCTTGAAGGCGGATCACCCGGCCCTATATCTATGGGTAAGGGAGCAGGCTCGACAGAGGTGTTCCCGGAATGCCGGATACCCCCGATATTGGGGAGTAGTACCGGAAAGCAACCGCCCGGTACGGAAGCTGTGCTTCACAAGGTACGGGCACCTTTTAAATATTGCTCTGAATTGAGGATATGACAATGCGTAATATCGATTTTTCTCCGCTTTACCGTTCTGCAATCGGGTTTGATCGTCTGGCCAGTCTGCTGGACTCCATGAATAGTGCCGATCAGAATCAGCCCGCATACCCCCCTTACAATATTGAATTGACCGGGGAAGATGCCTATCGAATTTCCATGGCGGTCGCCGGGTTTGATCAGTCAGAGCTGGATATTCAGGTGGAACAGAACCGTCTGACCGTCAGTGGTAAAAAGCCCGCCGACGAAAACCAGCGCAATTTCCTGCACCGCGGCATTGCGGCGCGCAATTTTGAGCGGCGCTTCCAGTTGGCGGACCACGTGAAAGTCGTGGATGCTCAGCTTTCCAATGGCCTTCTGCACATTGAACTGGTGCGCGAAATCCCGGAAGCCATGAAACCGCGGAAAATTGAAATCTCCAGCGGAAAGCTGCTCCAGTCCAGCACATCGGCTCCCAAAGCTGTGACCAGTGATGGCGAGCAGGATAAGGGTGAGCAAGCCGCCTGATCGTGACGTCACAAAAATCCAGCCTGGATCGGCAGACCGTATCATCCGTCTGCCCACTGTGCCGCCTTCGGGCGGCACAGCCGTTTCTGTACCACCGGGATCGCCGCAACAAAAAACGTCGCACTGTCGAAGACGCCGCTTTGCGTTCCTACTATCAGTGTTCAGCATGTGCGTTGGTGTATGTGCCTGAGCAATTCCATCTTTCCGCTGGGCAAGAGAAAGCCTATTACGACCTGCACGAAAACAGTCTGCAGGATGCCGGCTATCGGAAGTTCCTGAGTCGATGTGCCGAGCCGTTAGTCGCTGCTCTGCCTGCGGGAGCGGAAGGGCTGGATTTTGGTTGCGGCCCGGCTCCCCTGCTGGCACAGCTACTTGAGCAAGCCGGCCACAAAATGGCGATCTACGATCTGTACTATCAACCAGATGCGGCGGTGCTGAAGCGGACGTTCGATTTCATTGTCAGTACCGAGGTTGTGGAGCATCTGAGTGCCCCCGGTGATGTGATCGAGATGTTGTGGCAGCGGGTCCGGTGTGGGGGAGTGCTCGCATTGATGACCAAGCTGGTAGCGTCCCGCGAGCGCTTCGCCAGCTGGCACTACATTCGCGATCCTACCCATATCGTATTTTTCAGCGAAGAAACCTTTTCCTGGCTGGCAGCCCATCTGGGGGCAGAGCTCGAAATTGTCGCGCCCGATGTGATTTTTCTGCACCGGCCAGATTGATCGGGGTTGAATGTCTGGCTTTTCGAGTCGCGCGAGCCTCTCGCATTTCAGGGAGCGTCCGAACTCTGCCCCCGTCGCTCAGGTGTTTACCCGAAACAGTTTCGCGCGTACGGTTGTACGGTACTCGCTTGGGGTAGTGGAGAGGAATTTTTTGAACAGCGCAGTGAAATGGCCCATGTCCTGATAGCCGACTTTTTCCGCGATTTCGTTGACCGACAGATTGCTCGACTGCAGTAATTCTCTCGCCATATCCACGCGCACGTTCTGCAGATATTGCAGGGGTGTCTGACCGGTTGCCAGTTTGAAGCGTCGGTTGAACGAGCGCACACTCATATCGAAGGTCTTGGCGACTTCACTCAGTTTTACATCTTCACTGCAACGCTGCTTCAGCCACGTTTGCGCCTGAACGATATCCTCGTCCGGGTGCAGGTGCACAGCACCCTCCGAGTAGGCGATTTCCTCGAACGGCCGGCGGATTTCATGGGAGAAATTGCGCTCCACATGGCTCGCGACAGAGGGGCCGTATAGCTGGCGGATCAGGTGTACGGTTACATCCGCCAGTGCGTTAACACTGGCGGCACAGAACAGCTTGTCGGCCTGGGTAATAAAATACTGGCGTTTGAGTTTGACATCCGGGTAGTCGGCAGCGAAGCGATCGAAATAATGCCAGTGCGTGGTCGCGGGTTTGCCATCCAGCAGGCCGGCTTCCGCGAGAAAGCATACGCCGGTGCCCACCGCACTGATCGCGGCGCCTTTGCTGGCCTGATCGCTCAGCCAGTCCAGCAGGGGTTGACTGCGCTTGAGTGCCGGGCGCGGATTCCGCCACAGTGCGGGCAGATAGATAATATCGCTGTCCGGCACCTGGGCGAGGGCCATGTCCGGCGCCAGGTTGAAGCCCGAACGTGACCTGACCGGCTTGCCATCGACACTGGCGCTAATCAGCTTCAGGGGAGTGGATTTTCCCTCCGCCCGAGCCCGGCTCTCTGCCCCTCGCAGCATTTCCAGGGGCAGCATGGTGCCGGTGGATAGCATCTGGTCGATCAACAGGAAGGTGACGGTGGGCATCGGGTAACTCTCTGGGGTAACGCTCTAGGATAGTGCGGTTCGGAGCCGGCCGGTTCGGAAGCCCGGCATTGTTGCTCGGATGCCAGCGTGTTCAGCGCTGTTCGCCGCAAAATCCTCACAGTCATCCGGGCCTGTGCCAATCCAGGGCGCGGCGCCCGGGGCAATCATGGCCAGATGGTCAAATTTGCTGGCCAGTATGCCCATAACTAGGCCGAATCGCCAGCCCCTAAACTGGCGCACATCCGAAATTACCGGGTTCTTTTGTTTCGTGTTTCCGTAACAGGCTGGAGGTCAGGATGCAGCGCCTACCCGTAATCACTGCGTTTGGGGGATTCAACCCGGCAGGTCGCAGTTCCTTTCACCGTGGCTACAAGCGCATGGTGTTGGATAGTCTCGGGGCTGATGAGCGCACCGATGTATTGTCTGATCTCGCGGCGCTGATGGGGCTCCGCACCGGCAGCGAAGCGCAGGGCACCCTGAGTGCGGAGCTTGAGCAGCAGGTGCTGGATGGCACCCTGGTGCGGGCACTGGAGACCCGTTTCTACGATTACCGCCAGTGCCATTTTCACCAGCCGGCGTCGCTGTCCAGTGCCGAGGGTTTCACCTTTGAAATGTCTGCGCGCCAGCTGCCCAATCCACTGCCGGCGGGCTGGCAAGTGGAGACACTGGAAACTGGCCGGGTAAAGGTGCGTACCGGCAGCCTGTCGGTAATGCTCGACAGCCACCGGGAGATCGCGGTGGCCTCAGCGGGTCAGTTGCCCACCGGCTTCGAGCCGGGCGAGCAGTACAATTCCCGGTTCCATCCCCGCGGCCTGCAACTGGCGATTCTGGGGGCTTCCGATGCGGTGCAGTCCCTGGGAATCGATTGGGATAAGGTGGCCGAGAAAGCGGGCCCCGACAAGATTTCCGTATACGCCAGCTCAGCCATGAGCCAGCTGGATCCCAATGGTAATGGTGGTCTGCTGCAATCCCGCCTGCGCGGCGGTCGGGTCAGCTCCAAGCAGCTGGCGCTCGGCCTCACCAGCATGCCAGCGGACTTCGTCAATGCCTATGTGCTCGGTAGTGTCGGTACGACCGGGGCTGTTGCCGGCGCCTGTGCGACCTACCTTTACAACCTGCGTTCCGCAGTGGAAGACATTCGCTGTGGCCGCGCCCGGGTGGCGGTAGTGGGCGCCGCTGAGGCGCCGCTGGTTCCGGAAGTGGTTGATGGTTACGCGACCATGGGTGCCCTCGCCAACCTGGACGGGCTGCGCAAAATTTTTGGCGATCGAATCGACTTCCGTCGCGCCAGTCGCCCGTTTGGCGAAAACTGCGGATTTACCCTGGGTGAGGGTAGTCAGTGGGTGGTCTTGATGGACGACGCGCTGGCGATGGAGCTCGGCGCCCCCATTCACGGTGCTGTGGCCAATGTCTTTGTCAACGCCGACGGACCCAAAAAATCCATTTCTGCACCGGGGCCGGGTAATTACCTGACGGTAGCGCGCGCGATGGCGGAAGCCCGCGCGATTCTGGGCGAGCAGAGCCTGCGCGAGCGCAGCTTTGTGCAGGCTCATGGCTCCAGTACCCCGCAGAACCGGGTGACCGAGTCCGCCATATTTGATCGCCTGGCGGCCGCGTTTGATATCAAAGACTGGCCGGTGTGCGCGGTAAAAGCCTTCGTGGGGCATACGGTCGCCGCCGCCAGTGGTGACCAGCTGATTACCAGTCTCGGTGTATTTAACCGCGGTATTCTGCCCGGTATCACTACCATCGACCGGGTGGCAGATGATGTGCACCACGAAAACCTTGCGCTTTCCATGGCCCACGTAGAGCGGGACCCGGAATCTCTGGACGTGGCCTTTCTGAACTCCAAGGGCTTCGGTGGCAACAACGCGACAGCCGGCGTCCTTGCCCCCCACGTTACCCGGCGCATGCTCGCCAAACGTCATGGTCAGGCTGCGTTTACCGCCTACCAGGCTCGCAATGAAGTAGTGAGTGAGCAGGCCGCGGACTACGATGCGCGCGCCAGCCGTGGCGATCTCAATGCCATATATCGTTTTGGCGAAGGGTTGATTGATGAGAGCGCGATCGAGATGGATGCGCACAGGCTGACCCTGCCCGGCGGTGCGGGCGCCATTTCCCTCGACGCCGACAACCCCTTTGCGGATATGGTCTGACTGATTCACAGCGTCGGCTCGCCCGGGCGGGCGGCGCTGGTTCCCGCCTTGCGACTGCGTCTTGGGATGGAATCGATGCAGTGCTCCCCTCAATCGGCTCCGCAGCCGACCCCCTGGACGGTATTTCCCGCTATGCTTGCTGCGCACGCCGCCGTTGCCGCGGTGATGTCCACAAAAACCCGGTTTGTGAACGATTGGGTCAGATTTTGATCGGAATCCGTGCAAGACCACAATGTTTCCACCGGTATGCACCGAACCGGACAGTGGATATGGCAGAAATGGTATTCAAACACACGTTTGAATCTGGCTATACTTGGCGCGTTGACTGATTTCGGACAGTGCGTCATTAACTGGCAACACGAGTGCCGCACGCTGTTCGCGGCGAGTCCTATCTCAGTCTTGCACAACCCGACCCCCGGACCGGTCCATTGACGTCAATGACACCGGGTCACCAATCAATGAGGTCAATAATGTTATTTAGTGGCAAAGCGCTATCCGTGCAGATGCTGGACAACGGCATCGCGGAACTGAAATTCGATCTGGAAGGCGAGTCCGTCAACAAATTCAATCGTCTCACGGTATCGGAGTTTTCCGACGCTCTGGATGCGATTGAAAAAGCGGGCGATATCAAAGGTCTGTTGCTGACCAGCGGCAAAAGTGTATTCATCGTCGGTGCCGACATTACCGAATTCGGCGGCGCTTTCTCCGCCGGTCCGGAAGGCATCGCCGAGCTGATGAACAAAAACAACGAGAACATCAATCGCCTGGAAGACCTCCCGTTCCCCACAGCCGTGGCAATCAATGGGTATGCCCTGGGTGGCGGTTTCGAAGTCTGCCTGGGTTGTGATTTCCGCGTAATGGGCGACAAGGCCAAAGTTGGCCTGCCGGAAGTGAAACTTGGTCTGATTCCGGGCTGGGGTGGCACCGTGCGCCTGCCGCGTGTGGTAGGTGTGGATGTCGCTGCGGAATGGATTGCGGCCGGTAAAGAACAGCGCCCGGATGCCGCATTGACTGCCCATGCGGTAGACGCGGTGGTTCCTACCGACAAGCTGAAAGATGCCGCGCTGAAACTGCTCGAACGCGCCATTGCCGGCGAACTGAATTATGAAAAGCGCCGCGAGATCAAGAAGTCGCCGATCCCGCTGAACGACACCGAAGCGCTGATGGCCTTCTTCACCACCAAGGCGTTTGTCGGCCAGCAGGCGGGGCGCAATTATCCGTCGCCGGTGAATGCGGTGACCTCCATCGAGCAGGGCTATAAAGTCGATCGCGATGAAGCCCTGAAGATCGAGCAGCAGCAGTTTATTGCCAGTGCACAAACCGAAACCGCCAAATCTCTGGTGGGCCTGTTTCTGAGTGATCAGAAAGTCGGCAAGGTGGCGAAAGGCTGGGAGAAAAAATCGGACAAGGATATCGAGCGCGCTGCGGTACTGGGCGCCGGTATCATGGGCGGTGGTATTGCCTATCAGTCTGCCTATAAAGGCACGCCAATCAAAATGAAAGACATCGCCCAGGATGGCATTGACCTGGGCCTGAAAGAGGCGGGCAAACTGCTTACCAAGCTGGTTGACCGCGGTCGTATGACGCCAGCGAAGATGGCCGAGACCCTGAACCGCATCGAGCCCACCCTGAGTTACGATGGTTTCGACAATGTCGATATCGTGGTTGAGGCCGTGGTGGAGAACCCGAAGGTGAAGCACGCAGTGCTGAAGGAAGTAGAAGGCAAGGTGACCGACGACACCGTCATCGCCTCCAACACTTCTACCATCTCCATCGATTCCCTGGCTGAGCCCCTGTCCCGCCCGGAAAATTTCCTCGGCATGCACTTCTTTAACCCGGTGCACAAAATGCCGCTGGTGGAAGTGATTCGCGGTGAGAAAACCTCCGAGACGGCCATCGCACGGGTTGTGGCTTATGCGAACAAGATGGGTAAGAAAGCGATCGTCGTACGCGATTGCCCCGGATTCCTGGTGAACCGGGTACTTTTCCCATACTTCGCCGGTTTCGCCATGCTGGTACGCGACGGCGCGGACTTCCAGCAGGTCGACAAGGTGATGGAGCGCTGGGGCTGGCCCATGGGCCCGGCTTACCTGATGGACGTGGTCGGTATCGATACCGGTGTACACGCTGAGCAGGTGATGGCGGAAGGCTTCCCGGATCGCATGGGTAAATCCTTCACGGCTGCTTCTGATGTCATGTACGAAGCGGGTCGTTACGGCCAGAAGAATGGCAAGGGCTTCTACGTCTACGAAGAAGACAAGAAGGGACGCCCGAAGAAAGTGGCAACCGATGAAGCCTACGAGCTGCTGAAGCCCCACGTCGCCGAGCGTCGTGAGTTCGAAAACGATGAGATTATCGAGCGCATGATGGTGCCGATGGCGACCGAGCTCGCCCGCTGCCTGGAAGAGGGTATTGTGGACTCTCCTGCCGAAGCGGATATGGCGCTCATCTACGGCATCGGTTTCCCACCGTTCCGCGGCGGCATCTTCGCCTGGTTGGACAGCATTGGTCTCGATACCTTCGTGAAGATGGCCGAGAAGCACAGCGACCTGGGTCCGCTGTACGAGCCCACCAAAGGTATGCGTGAAATGGCTGCCAGCGGCAAAACCTACTACGGCGACAAGTAAGGAGAGTTTCCATGAGTCTGAATCCTAGAGATGCCGTAATCGTCGACTATGCGCGTACCGCCATGGGTCGATCCAAGAACGGTGTTTACCGCAACGTGCGTGCGGACGACATGTCGGCAGAGCTGCTGAAAAAATTCCTGCAGCGCAATGACAAGCTGGACCCGAAAGAAATCGATGACCTGATCTGGGGCTGCGTGATGCAGCGCGATGAGCAGGGCTTCAATGTGGCGCGGTTTATTCTGCTGCGCGCGGGTCTGCCGCACACCATTCCGGCGCAGACCGTAAACCGTCTGTGTGGCTCCTCCATGTCGGCGCTGCACACCGCGGCGGCGAATATCCAGGCCGGTGTTGGTGATGTGTATGTGGTGGGTGGCGTCGAACACATGGGCCACCTGAACATGATGGAGCACGTGAGCCCCAACCCGATGCTGGGCCGCAACATGGCCAAGGCCGCAGGTTCCATGGGTATGACCGCGGAATACCTGGCGATGATGCACGGTATTCAGCGTCAGCAGATGGACGAGTTTGGTGCCCGCTCTCACCAGCTGGCTGCCAAAGCTACCAAAGAAGGCAAGTTCAATCGCGAAATTATCGCGATTGAGGGGCACGATGAAGATGGCGTGCCGATGCTGGTGGAAACTGACCAGACCATCCGCCCGGATACCAGGGCCGAGGCGCTCGCGCAGCTGAAGCCCGCATTTGATCCGAAGCACGGCCAGGTAACCGCAGGCACGTCCTCGCAGATTACCGACGGTGCTTCCGTGATGCTGGTGATGTCGGCCGAGCGCGCCCGGTCGCTGGGTCTGACGCCGATCGCCAAGGTGCGCGAGATGGCACTGGCAGGCGTGGATCCGTCCATCATGGGCTATGGCCCGGTGCCATCCACCCAGAATGCGTTGAAGCGTGCGGGCCTCACCATCGAGGATGTCGACAAGCTGGAGCTGAATGAGGCCTTTGCTGCACAGGCGTTGCCGGTGCTGAAGGACCTGAAGCTGCTGGACGTGATGGACGACAAGGTGAACCTCTATGGTGGCGCGATTGCCCTGGGGCACCCATTTGGTTGTTCCGGCGTTCGAATCACCGGCACCCTGCTGTCTGTGATGCAGAACGAAGGCGGTAACCTGGGTGTCTCGACCATGTGTATTGGTCTGGGGCAGGGCATTACCACAATTCTCGAGCGCGTATAAGCGATCGGGTCTTGTGTTCGCAATCAGGGCGCCTGCGGGCGCCCTGATTGTTTTTGGGCTACTTATTGAAGCCCTGTGCCCACTGTGGCACAATCTGCTCCCCTCGCTGGACGTGCGGCCTGTTTTTTCCTAAAAATGCAGGAAAATCAAAGGCTTATCCGCGAGTGTGTGTTGGGGACGTGGTGGAATTGGTAGACACGCCAGATTTAGGTTCTGGTGCCGCAAGGTGTGAGAGTTCAAGTCTCTCCGTCCCCACCAATCAGGAATTTTGCAGTCCGTGCTTATTCGGCACCTTCTCTGCGCAAGCCTCGGGCGCGCAAGGGGAGGGCGCAGTGGCGCGGGCTGTTTGTATTTGGCGGCCGGAACAAGTTCGGCGCAACGCTAATCGCTGGTGGCGGGCAAGCATTCCCGTAGCCCGGCATTCAGTGAAGAGAAGAGTCTCACGAGGATTAACATGCAGGTTTCCATCGAAACAACTTCCGGTCTGGAACGTCGCTTAACCGTCAATCTGCCGGCAGAAGTGGTTGATAAGGAAGTAGACAAGCGCCTTCAGCAAGCGGCCAAGACCGTGCGCATTAACGGCTTCCGTAAAGGCAAGGTGCCGATGAAGGTTGTGCGTCAGCGTTTTGGTGCTGGAGTTCGTCAGGAAGTGCTGGGCGAAGTGATGAGCCGTTCTTTCTACGACGCTGTGCAAAAAGAGCAGGTCAAGCCGGCTGGCCAGCCCAGCATCGAAGCCAAGAATGTGACGGAAGGTGAGAACCTGGAGTACGTGGCGACCTTCGAAGTCTATCCGGAAGTTGAGCTGGCGGACCTGTCTGAAGTTACTGTTGAGCGCCCGGTGGCGGAAGTGACCGACGCGGACGTGGACAATATGATCGACGTTCTGCGCAAGCAGCAGTCCGGCTGGAAAGAAACCAAGCGCAAGGCGCAGAAAGGCGACCGCGTAACCATCGACTTTGTCGGCCGCAAAGATGGCGAAGAGTTCGAGGGTGGCAAGGCGGAAGGTCAGCAGCTGGTGCTGGGTTCCGGCAGCATGATCCCGGGCTTTGAAGACGGCATTCTGGGTATGAAGCCGGGCGAAGAGAAAGAAGTGGAAGTGACTTTCCCGGAAGATTACCAGGCGGAAAACCTGAAAGGTGCAGATGCCGTGTTCACCATCAAGGTGACGGCTTCCGAGAAGCCGGAACTGCCTGAGCTGAACGACGAGTTCTTCGCTGGTTACGGCGTGGAAGAGGGCGGCGAAGAGAGGTTCCGCGAAGAAGTGCGTGGCAACATGCAACGCGAACTGAAAAACGCCGCGCTGAACAAGGTCAAGACCCAGGTCATGGACCAGCTGTTTGAAAAGCACCAGGTTGAAATCCCGGCTGCACTGGTTGCGGGTGAGGTTCAGACCCTGCGCGGCCAGATGGTTCAGCAGTTCGGCGGCCAGATCAAGCCAGAAGACGCAGCCAAAATGCTGCCGGACACCATGTTCGAAGATCAGGCAAAGCGCCGTGTTGTGCTCGGTCTGGTGGTTGGCGAAATCGTCAAGGAAAACAAGCTGACCGTGGATGCCGACCGAGTGAAGGCCAAAGTGGAAGAGCTTGCCTCCACTTATCAGCAGCCGGAAGAGGTGGTTGAGTACTACCTCAATAACCGCGAACTGCTGGCTGGCGTCGAATCTGTAGTGCTGGAAGATCAGGTCGTTGACTTTGTACTGGACAAGGCAAAAGTGAGCGAAGTTGAAAGCAGCTACGACGACGTGATCAAGCCCCAGAAGCAGTCTTGATTCGCACGCAGTAGCGTTTCAAAGCGGCCACCTTCGGGTGGCCGTTTTTGTTTGTAGGTTTTGTTTTTTCCGCCCGGTGGCGCGAGTGTCAATCTGGCATTATTGCTGTCGAGCAGTTAAGCTCAGGTTGAGCGAATTTTTCAGAAGTGTGTCTTTTTTGAGCACATGCGTTCTGACCCGCCTAATACGCCGAAAAAGGAAGCATCGTATCCATGGCATATTTTGATAATCCAATGAACTCCAAAGAAATTCTCGCCACCGGTGGGCTGGTGCCCATGGTGGTGGAGCAGACAGCGCGCGGGGAGCGTTCATTTGATATTTACTCCCGCCTGCTGAAAGAGCGTGTGATTTTCCTGGTTGGTCCGGTCGAAGACCATATGGCCAACCTGGTAGTGGCGCAGCTGCTTTTCCTGGAAGCGGAAAACCCCGATAAAGACATTCATCTGTATATCAACTCGCCAGGCGGGTCGGTGACGGCAGGTATGTCCATTTATGACACCATGCAGTTTATCAAGCCCGACGTCAGCACCATGTGTATTGGTCAGGCCTGTAGCATGGGTGCGTTTCTGCTGACCGCTGGCGCGGAAGGCAAGCGCTACGCCACACCAAATTCCCGCGTCATGATTCACCAGCCCAGTGGTGGCGCTCAGGGGCAGGCGTCGGATATTCACATTCATGCCCAGGAAATTCTGAAGATCCGCGCGCGCCTGAATGAGCTCATGGCGCATCACACTGGCCGCAGTGTGGCGGACATCGAGCGTGATACGGATCGCGACCGCTTCCTGAGTGCTGATGAGGCCAAGGAGTACGGTTTGGTGGATGAAGTACTGGCTCAGCGTCAGAATTTGGGTAAGTAATACGCTTGGGGCGTTGACCGCGCACCAAATCCCTAAAATACCCCGGGCCCGGGGAGTGTTGTCCCGCAGAATTCGGCATCCTGTTGCTGGCGTTGTGGGGCGGCGCTACCGCCGGGCCCGGAGGAGAGAATAAAAAAGCTTGAAAATCCTGCCAAAAGACCGCATCTTGGTTATGAACCCTTTTTGCCACCGAGTTTTGGCTGGCTATGAGACCACGGAGTACTTAGATGACTGAAAAGAACAGCGGAGACGACAACGGCAAACTCCTTTACTGTTCCTTCTGTGGCAAGAGCCAGCAGGAAGTACGCAAACTGATCGCAGGCCCCTCTGTTTACATCTGTGACGAATGCGTCGAACTCTGCACCGATATCATTCGCGAAGAGGTGCAGGAAACTGTTGATGGCGACGATTCCCGTTTGCCAACCCCTCAGGAAATCACCGAGATTCTCGACCAGTACGTTATTGGTCAGGCGCGTGCCAAAAAAGTGCTCGCGGTAGCGGTGTACAACCACTACAAGCGTCTGCGCACCAGTAAAGGTGTGAAAGGCAAAGATGAAGTGGAGCTGGGTAAGTCCAACATTCTGCTGGTGGGCCCTACCGGTAGCGGTAAAACCCTTCTTGCGGAGACACTGGCGCGCCTGCTGAATGTGCCGTTCACCATCGCCGATGCGACCACGCTGACCGAAGCGGGTTACGTGGGTGAGGACGTCGAGAATATCATCCAGAAACTGCTGCAGAAGTGCGATTACGATGTGGAAAAAGCCCAGCAGGGTATTGTCTACATTGACGAAATCGACAAGATTTCCCGCAAGTCTGACAACCCTTCCATCACCCGTGACGTGTCCGGTGAAGGGGTGCAGCAGGCACTGCTGAAACTGATTGAAGGTACCGTTGCTTCCGTTCCCCCGCAGGGCGGGCGCAAGCACCCGCAGCAGGAGTTTCTGCAGGTGGATACCTCCAATATTCTGTTTATCTGTGGCGGCGCATTCGCCGGCCTCGATAAGGTCATCCGCGATCGTTCCGAGAAGGGTGGTATCGGCTTCTCTGCGCAAGTGAAGTCCAAAGACAACAACAGTAACTTCGGAGAAGTACTGCTGGACCTGGAGCCGGAAGACCTGGTGCGCTACGGCCTGATTCCCGAGTTTGTGGGCCGCCTGCCGGTGACTGCAACCCTGGAAGAGCTGGATCGCGCTGCACTGGTGCAGATTCTGACCGAACCACGCAATGCGCTGACCAAGCAGTATGGCAAGCTGTTCGATATGGAAGGGGTTGAGCTGGACTTCCGTCCCGACGCCCTGGACGCAGTCGCCAACAAGGCGATGGAGCGTAAAACCGGTGCCCGGGGCCTGCGCTCGATCATGGAGTCGGTGCTGCTGGAAACCATGTACGACATCCCGTCCATGGACAACGTGGCCAAGGTCGTGATCGATGAAGCCGTGATCAAGGGGGAATCCGCTCCCCTGCTGGTCTACGAGCAGGCGGAAGCCCAGAAGGTTGCGCCGGAAGAGTAATCGGCTGCGGTAAATACCTGCTTCGGCAGGCATAAAAAGCCCCAATTTGGGGCTTTTTTTGTGCCTGTCGATTGCGGTGACAACGGGCGATGGTGGCCGGGTCACTCTCGTAACTGACCCCGACGTCAGGCTCCCGCTGGCCTACAATCGAGTGTCTTTTGTGCTAATAGACTCAGGCATTCAGGAACTTGAGTTTTGTGCAACCAAGGCTGAGGCTGTGGAATTAAACTAATTTTGCTGCGCTTGGCGGCACAGGCTTGTTATTCTGCGGTATGCCCCCACTTTAGCTGTTGAACTGGCACTAGCCGTACAAGAACCGCGTCTGGAATAGCGGCTTGCGACGACGAATACGCTGCCAATCTGGCGGTTTCTACCGCCTGAAGGCCGAGAGGAGTTTTATGGACCAGCCATCCGAGACCTTGAACGAATACCCCTTGCTGCCACTGCGAGATGTGGTGGTATACCCGCATATGGTGATCCCGCTGTTTGTTGGCCGGGAGAAATCCATTGATGCGCTGGAAGACGCCATGCGCAGTGACAAGCAGGTGTTGTTGGTAGCCCAGCGTCAGGCGTCGGAAGATGATCCTGGTGCTGAAGATGTATATCGCGTAGGCACCGTCGCCAGCGTGCTGCAGTTGCTGAAGCTGCCCGATGGCACCGTAAAGGTGCTGGTTGAGGGCGGCCACCGGGTGAAGGTGGAAGAAATTACCGAAGGCGAAGGGCACTACCGCGCCACTGTATCTCAGATTGATTCGGAAGATTTGCCCGAAGCGGAGGCCGAAGCACTGGTGCGTTCCGCGATGTCTCAGTTTGAGCAATATGTCAGTGTCAGCAAAAAGGTGCCCAACGAGGTCATGACCTCACTGTCCGGGATTGATGAGCCCGGTCGCCTGGCGGATACCATTGCCGCGCATATGTCCCTGGATTTGCCCCAGAAGCAGGAGCTGTTGGAAACGATCAGTGTCAAGGAGCGCCTGGAGCACCTGCTGGGCCTGATGGATTCGGAAATCGACCTGATTCAGGTCGAAAAGCGTATTCGCGGCCGAGTCAAAAAGCAGATGGAGAAGAGCCAGCGCGAGTATTACCTGAATGAGCAGATGAAGGCAATTCAGAAAGAATTGGGCGAGATTACGGAAGAGCCCAATGAAATTGAAGAGCTGGAAAAGAAAATTGCCGATTCCGGTATGTCCACTGAGGCGGAAAAGAAAACCCGTGCCGAACTGGGCAAGCTGAAGATGATGTCGCCGATGTCGGCAGAAGCTTCTGTGCTGCGCAGCTACATCGACTGGATGTTGAGTGTCCCCTGGAAGAAAGCCAGTCGAGTGCGCCACGACCTGATCAAGGCAGAAGAAATTCTGAACAAAGATCATTACGGTCTGGAAGAGGTGAAGGAGCGCATCCTTGAGTATCTCGCGGTGCAAAAGCGCGTGAAAAAAGTGAAGGGTCCGATTCTTTGCCTGGTGGGTCCGCCCGGGGTCGGTAAAACTTCCCTCGGTGAGTCCATTGCCCGTGCAACCAATCGCAAGTATGTGCGTATGGCTCTGGGTGGCGTACGTGATGAGGCCGAAATTCGCGGTCACCGCAGAACCTACATCGGCTCTCTGCCCGGTAAACTGGTACAGAAAATCTCCAAGGTCGGGGTGAAAAACCCGTTGTTCCTGCTGGATGAAGTGGACAAGATGGGGATGGATCACCGCGGTGATCCGGCCTCTGCACTGCTTGAGGTGCTCGACCCGGAACAGAACAAGTCGTTCAACGACCACTACCTGGAAGTGGACTACGACCTCTCTGATGTGATGTTCGTATGCACCTCCAACTCCATGAATATTCCGGGCCCTCTGCTGGACCGGATGGAGGTGATTCGAATCCCCGGCTACACCGAGGACGAGAAACTCAACATTGCCCAGCGTTATCTGATTCCGAAGCAGCGCAAGGCCGCCGGCCTCAAGCCCGAAGAGCTGGAGCTGGCAGACGAGGCAGTGCGCGATGTAGTGCGTTATTACACTCGTGAGGCCGGGGTCCGCGGTCTGGATCGCGAGATGGCGAAAATCTGCCGTAAAGTGGTTACCGAGCATGTGCGCAACGCCACCACTGAGAAGGTGGTGATCAAGCCGGAACAGCTGGAAGACCTGCTCGGTGTGCGCAAGTTTGATTACGGTCGCGCTGAAGACGAAAACAAGATTGGTCAGGTTACCGGCCTGGCGTGGACCGAGGTTGGCGGCGAGCTGCTGACGATCGAATCTTCCGCCGTGTCTGGTAAAGGGCGGGTGATCAAAACCGGTTCCCTGGGCGATGTCATGCAGGAGTCTATTCAGGCTGCGCTCACCGTTGTACGCGCGCGTGCACAGGCACTGGGTATTGCGCCAGACTTCCACGAAACACGGGATATTCACATTCACGTGCCGGAGGGGGCGACCCCGAAAGACGGACCGTCTGCGGGTATCGCCATGTGCACGGTTCTGGCTTCTGTACTCACCAATATTCCGGTGCGTTCGGATGTGGCAATGACCGGTGAAATTACCTTACGCGGAGAAGTGTTGCGTATTGGCGGCCTGAAAGAGAAGCTGCTGGCAGCGCACCGGGGCGGAATCAAAACTGTGCTGATTCCCGCGGACAACGAGCGCGACCTGAAGGATATTCCCGACAATATTCAGCAGGATTTGGTGATCAAGCCCGTTAAATGGATTGATCAGGTGCTTGAATACGCGCTCGAATCCATGCCCAGCCCACTCAGTGACGAGGAGTATTCCGCACTGCAAAAGCAGGCGGATGAGCGTTCCCAGCGCTCGATGCAAACTCACTAAAACGCCTGCCATCCGGTCGGCGGAAAAAACCATTGAAACCTCGGCAGCAAGTCGCGTAGAGTACGCGACCTGCTGCTGTTACAGGTTAAAAAATGAACTTGCAGGCGGTTGACTGAACAAGTGTGCTTCAAAATTGTCCAACTGCCCGCAAAGCCGCATGGTTCCTTGACCCACCAACAGGCAGTTGGTATAAAACGTGGCTTGTTGCGCTGCGGGGGAGCCGCAGGCGATTAAAAATCGACTGCAAAAAATGCACGATTGCGCCTCGTAAAACGGGGTTGCAACAGACCTGAAAAAGACACCTGGAAATCACGTCCGGAACGATCTTCCGGATGCAGAATCTAGATATTTAGACCATTTAGACCTAGAAAAGAACAGAGGGATATAGCGTGAATAAGTCCGAACTGATTGAAGCCATCGCCGCGTCTGCCGACATTCCAAAGGCAGCGGCAGGCCGTGCGCTGGACGCCATGGTAGACAGCATTACTGACGCCCTGAAAAAAGGCGATCAGGTAGCACTGGTTGGCTTTGGTACCTTCGCTGTAAAAGAGCGCGCTGCCCGTACTGGCCGCAACCCGCGCACCGGCGATCCGATCGAAATCGCAGCGGCTAAAATCCCGAACTTCAAAGCTGGTAAAGCTTTGAAAGACGCGGTGAACTAAGAAGCCTTGTAAAAGCAAGGCTTCAAAGAGGCGTATCATCTGGATGCGCCTTTTTTGTTTGTGAAAGAAAAAATTGTAAACAGGATCAACAGGATATTTGTCCTGATCGGCCGGGTGCTTTCTGCACATGAGGTCGAGACAACAATAAAGATTGATCTGCCTGAGTACTGACAAGAGTTAATTTCGGAGCTGAATATGCTTCAGTCCATGCGTGACAACCTGAAGGGAACGGCCGCCATTATCGTAGCGGCCTTTTTCGGATTTATCATGGTGATCGGTGGGATCGATTTCTTCACTGGCGCCAGTGGCGGTTCCGCCGAAAAAGTAGCGGAAGTGAATGGTGAAAAGATCACCCAGTTGGATTTACAGCGGGCGATCCAGAATCGCCGTGCGATGATTGAAAGCCAATACGGCGAAAATGTGCCGAGCGACCTGCTTACCGATGAGCAGCTGCGAGGCCCCGTTCTGCAGCAGTTGGTCAATAGCGCGGTGATGCGCCAGGCGGCGCTGGATAGCGGTATGGCGATGAGCACCAGTGCGGTTGATCGTGAAATTGTGCAGATGCCCGGTTTTCAGGTAAACGGTCAGTTCGATCAGCAGATGTTCCGTGAAGGGCTGCGCCGGATGGGATACAGCCCGGCAGGTTTCCGTCAGCTGCTGGAGCAGGAAATGGTCATGCAGCAGTTTATCAGCAGCGTGTCCGACACCGCATTCAGTACCCGTACCGATGCGGAAAATATTGTAGCGGTGTCGATGGAAGAGCGTGACTTTGACTATGTCACACTGCCTGCCTCTCCGCTGCTGGACGGAATAGAAGTGGCTGACGAAGAAGTACAGACCTACTACGACGAAAACCAGGCCTCCTTTCAGCGCCCCGAACAGGTTGCAATTGAGTACATTGAGCTGACCCCTGAGCAGTTTGCGGCGAACATTGATGTGTCCGAACAGGACGTGCGTGCGCAATACGAGCAGGAAGTAAAAAGCTTTGAAGCCAATGTGCGTCGCCATGCCGCACACATTCTGGTGGAGGGCGACGACGAAGCAGCGCAGGCCAAAATCGCAGAAGTGCAGGCCAAGCTGAGCGAGGGGGCGTCCTTCGAGGCGCTGGCGAAAGAGTACTCCGACGATATTATCTCCAGTGAAGATGGCGGTGATGTGGGCTTCACCTCGGGTGATGTGTTCCCGGAGGCTTTCGAAGATGCGCTGGCAAATCTGCAGGTTGGGGAAGTGTCGGGTCCGGTTGAGACCGATGGTGGTACCCATTTTATCAAGCTGATTGAAATTGCCGATGCGGAGCCCCCGACGTTCGAAGAACGCAAAGCGGCCATTTCGGCCCGTTTGCGCAACGCGGCTGCGGAGCGGGAGTTTGTTGATGCGGTCAGCCGTCTGGGCGATCTCGCTTATAACGCGGAAACCCTGGCCGCACCGGCAGAAGAGCTGGGTGTGAGCGTTCAGAAATCCGCTCTGTTCTCGCGCCAGGGTGGCAGTGGTATTACCGGTGAAGGGCAGGTGATATCCGCTGCGTTTGCCCCGGAAGTACTGGAAGATGGCAATACGTCCGATGTGTTGAATCTCACGGAGAATCACGCGGTGGTACTGCGTGTTATCGAGCACAAAACCGCCGGGGTTAAACCGCTCGAAGAAGTCACAGCAGAAATCGTTCAGCGTCTGAAGCGTGAAAAGGCCAGTGAGCAGCTTGCCAGCAAGGCGGAGCAGATTCGTGACCAGGCGGCCTCCGGAGACGGTCTGGCGACGGTTGCGGAAGCCGAAGGATTGACGCTGGAGACCAGCGACAAGACACGCCGTGGCGGTTTTGGGACGCGGGGTGAGGTGGTGAATAAAGTCTTCGCAATGAATGCGCCCCGCCCAGGAGCACGCACCCTTGAACAGTTTGCTCTGCCTAGTGGCGATGTGGTGGTTGCGCAACTGCGCGCGGTCCGTGCCGGTGTTCTTGCGCGGCAAAGCAAGGAGCAGCGAGAGGCATTGCTGCAGCAGCTGGCTTCGATGCAGGGCAGTGCGGAACTTGCGGCCGTTCAGCAGTTCCTGACTGGCAAAGCAGATGTGGAAGTATCCCAGGCTGAGCCGGCACAGTAATGCGTGGTACCACTGGTTGATACAATACGTGTTCAATAAAAAAACCGGCGATATCGCCGGTTTTTTTATGCCTGTCTGGACAGTTTGTTGACTCAGCCGCTGTTGGCGGTATCCACAAACAGCGTCAATCGCTGGCCCGGTTGCCGGTAGCTGTTTTTGCTGATTTTATTCCAGCGCACAATGTCGCTGATATCGATGCGGAATTTGCGTGCGATACGGTACAGCGAGTCTCCGCTACGCACCCGGTAGGAGAGTTTACGGGTTGTACGGCTCTCGCTGCTTTGGGCACCGCTGTAAGCCACCAGTTTACGCCCTGGTCGGAGGGTGTCGCCCGGGGCCATACTGTTCCAGCTGGCCAGCTCACGCACTTTCACATCCAGCTTGCGGGCGATGCCCCAGAGTGTGTCGCCGGGACGAACGGTGTAGTTTGTTTTCTGGCCTTTACCCGAGCTCTGCCGGCGCTTTACGCGTTGGTCGATCGCGTAAGCGTATTGGGCATTGGGGCCGGACGCGCTGGGAATTAACAGGGTCTGACCTGCGCGGATGTTGCTGCCGCGCAGTTTATTGGCCTGCTGGATGGCGGCAATGGTGGTCTCATAGCGGCGTGCAATTACAGAAAGAGAGTCACCACGGGCCACGCGGTAGTGCTGCCAGCTTACCCGTTGGTCGGCGGGAAGTTTCTCCAGTGCCTCGATGAACCGGGCACTCTTTTCCCGCGGGACCAGTAGGCGGTGGTGGCCTTCCGGATCGGTTGCCCAGCGGTTGAAGCCGGGATTCAGCAGGTGGAGCTCTTCAATCTCTACGCCCGCCAGTTCCGCGGCCTGGGCAAGATCGATCTGGCTGCCCACATTGACCGCTGCGTAGTAAGGTTCGTTACCGACGTCGTGCAGGGGGACCCGGTAATGGTCCGAGCGGGACACCACTTCGGCGAGGGCCAGCAACTGCGGTACATAGCGCTGGGTTTCACGGGGCAGTTTCAGGTCCCAGAAACTGGTTCCTTTTCCCTGCCGGGCGTTGCGTTCCCTGGCGCGGCGAACGGTGCCTTCGCCGGCATTGTAGGCGGCCAGTACCAGCAACCAGTCGCCATCAAATTTCGCAGACAGGTAGTTGAAGTACTCGGAGGCGGCCCGGGTGGACTCGACAACGTCCCGGCGTCCGTCGTACCACCAGTTCTGATGCAGTCCAAATGAGCGTCCTGTGGCGGGGATAAACTGCCACATTCCGGATGCCTGTGCATGGGAGTAGGCGAAGGGATCGTACGCGCTTTCCACGATGGGCAGCAGGGCGAATTCCAGCGGAATATTTTCCTGTTCCAGTTGCTCGGCGACGTGAAAGATGTAGCGACGGGCCCGTTCCGTTACCCGGGCCATATAGCCCTGGTTGGAAGAAAAATATTTTACGTAATCCTTAACTTTTGGACGATGTGTTTCACGATCCAGCGTGAAACCCTGTCGCAGGCGCTGCCAGATATCGTCCGGCGGAAGGGCCGGTTCGGTGACATTCAGGATATTCTGGCTGATCGCACTGTGCTCCCCCCCGGATGCTGCCGGGTCTTGAGCGGCGCCGTTGTCGGAGGCGTTTGCATTTTGCGGAGCAGAGTCGATCTGCGTACAGGCCCCCACGGCCGCTGCCAGGAGCGCAACGGCAAACTTCTTATAAACCATTCTGGTGTCCACGATCTGTTGTTATCTTGTGGCTCTTTATTCCTGTGCAGCGCGCCCAGCGCGACACGGATGCGATACTGGCGGAATTCACGGCTCCGGCAGAAATTACTGCCGGCGAATACAGCCGTGGAATCAAGCGGCCAAATAATACACTTGAGCTTTGAATTGTAATTATCTGATTCTAAAGACGGGGGTTGGTTCCGGTCAATGGAATCTGGTCAAAAAACGTCCTTCCACTGACGTAAAGTGGCGAAAATTTCTACAGCATCCGCTGTGTCGGGCGCACCCTGTTGGTGTGCCCGGGCGCGCACCGAGGGTTGGTCGGTGCGCAGAAACGGGTTGGTGGCACGTTCCAGCGCGATGGTCGAGGGCAGTGTGGGTTCATCTCGCTCCCGCAGCGCCGCAGCGGCCCGCTTTCGTTCGACCAGCTGCTGGTTGTCCGGCTCCACCGCAAGGGCGAAGGCCAGGTTGGCAAGGGTGTACTCGTGGGTGCAGTAGACGCGGGTATGCGGCGGCAGCGCTGCGAGCCTGGCAAGGGATTCGTGCATTTGCCCGGGAGAGCCCTCGAACAGGCGTCCGCAACCGCCGGCGAACAGGGTATCGCCACAGAACAGATAGCGTTCGCGGCCGTCTTCCATCAGCACGGCGATGTGGTCCAGTGTGTGCCCTGGTACCGCCATGACGGTACAGGGGTTCCCCATCAAGTTGACATCAGCGCCGTCGGTCAGCGGGTGAGTGACGCCCTCGATGGTCGCCGGGCCGTAAACCGGGCAGTCAAAGGTGCGGGTGAGAGCGGGAACGCCACCGGTATGATCGAAGTGGTGATGTGTCAGCAGTATGCCCGACAAGCGTTCACCCTGCAGAGCGCGCATTACCGGCGCCGCGTCCCCCGGATCTACTACCCAGTGCTCACCATTTTGTTGCAAATGCCAGATATAGTTGTCGTTGAATGCCGGGATGGGGCGGATTGTGATCATTGGCTGTCCCCGCTAACCTAAGGATGATTGGCGAACCCTAACACAGCCGAATTGCTGGGGCAGTGAAGAATACCGCCATCCGGGCGACTGTGGAGTTCCGCACGGAGGTGGCCTTTCGGGGCTCAACCGCGGATAAACAGGTACGGGATGTCAGAAATAAGGAGCTGGTGATGACGCGGATGCCGGAAAAACCGGATAAACAATCCCTCTTCTTTGGGGGGAAGGCGCCCATAGCTCCACTTGCAGAATCCTGTGAGGCGTTGAGTGACTGGTTTGACAGCGGACTGGGACGGGAAATCCTGACCCAGCAGTTGGCGCTGGTCCAGCCGGTCGTGGAAGGGCTGTTCGGCTATCACCTGATGCAGGCCAGTGTGGCCCGGCAGGTGGATTTTGCCGCGTGCAGCCGCATCAATCACCGCTTCAAACTTAGTCCTTGCGCGGAAGGCCAGGGGGCCGCGCTGGTTGAGTTTGATCAGTTACCGCTGCCGTCCGAGTCCATTGATGTGGCGGTGTTGCACCACCTGCTGGACTTTTCGCCGCAGCCACACCAGGTCCTGCGGGAAGCCGCACGGGTATTGATCCCCGGCGGGCATATGGTGTTGATTGGGTTCAATCCGTTTTCTCTTCTGGGGCTGGCGCGCTTTTTCCGCTCCTCGAGCCCCTATCAAGCGGGTAATCAGTTGCGCGCTGCGCGCATTGCCGACTGGATGAACCTGCTGGATTTACAGTCGGGAGAAATAGAGCGCGGTTTTTTCCGTCTGCCTCTGAAGCATGGTGACCTGCTGGCGAAGACATCGTGGATGGAGCGCGTGGGGACCCGCTGGCACTTGCCGTGGGGAGGCTTTTACATCATAGTCGCGCGCAAAGAGGTGGCGCGGATGCGCACCATCAAACTCAACTGGCGCGGTGAGAAAAAGCCGGCCCTGAGTGTGGTGCCAAGCAGTCCGCGGATCGCCGCCAGAGACAGGCTCAAGCCGCTGCGTCCGGGTAAGCAGAACCGGAATACCAAGCGCTGACCAGACCTGTCAGCAATTTATCGAATAATTTCACGACGAGCACGATTTGAAACAAGTCACCATATATACCGATGGCGCTTGCCGGGGTAATCCTGGCCCGGGCGGGTGGGGTGCGTTGCTGATGAGTGGCGGTGCTGAAAAAGAATTGTGTGGCGGCGAGTCCCTGACCACCAACAACCGCATGGAGTTGATGGCGGCGATTCAGGCCCTGCAGGCGCTCAATCAGCACTGTCGCGTCGATCTGCATACCGATTCCCAGTATGTGCGCCAGGGAATCACCGGGTGGATACACAACTGGAAGAAGAATGGCTGGAAGACCTCGGCCAAAAAACCGGTGAAAAACGCCGATCTCTGGCAGGCGCTGGATGCGGCCATTGGGGAGCATGAAGTACATTGGCACTGGGTCAAAGGGCACGCGGGAGATCCGGGCAACGAGCGTGCCGATGCCCTGGCCAATCGCGGTATTGATGAATTGGGGGAGTCCTGAGTCATGCGTCAGATTGTTCTGGATACGGAAACCACGGGTCTGGACCCCAAATCCGGCCACCGGATTATTGAAATTGGTTGTGTCGAACTGATCAACCGCAAGCTCACTGGTCGTCACTATCACCAGTACATCAACCCGGAGCGCGAGGTGGATGACGGGGCTATCGAGGTGCACGGCATAACCAACGAGTTTCTGGTCGATAAACCGGTTTTCTCACAAGTTGTCGATGAGTTCATGACCTTCTGTGATGGTGCAGAGCTGGTCATCCACAATGCGCCGTTCGATGTGGGGTTTATTGATGCTGAGCTGAAGCGGTTGGGGAGTCCGCGCTGGCAAAGTGTGGCGGCGCACTGCGGAGTACTGGATACCCTGGCGCTCGCGCGGGAAAAGCATCCGGGCCAGAAGAACAACCTGGATGCTCTGTGCAAACGTTATTTTGTCGATAACTCACAGCGGGATTTGCACGGCGCACTACTGGATGCGGAGATTCTCGCCGACGTTTACCTGATGATGACCGGGGGCCAGACGGATCTCGCGCTTGCCGGTACCGATACCTCCGGCGATGACGATGCGGATAATCAGACCCAGGAATCTGGAAGTTCCTTCTGTTCTCTGTTCCTTCTGCGCTATGGCTCAGATTGCGTAGACGACGCAGGTCAGTGCAACAATCGTCAGAACGACGGTGTATGGCAGGGCCATAATTACCATGCGACCGTAAGACAGGCGAATCAGCGGTGCGAGGGCGGAGGTCAGGAGAAACAGGAACGCCGCCTGGCCATTGGGAGTAGCCACGCTGGGCAGATTGGTGCCGGTATTGATGGCGATGGCGAGCTTGTCGAAGTGCTCGCGGCTGATGTCCCCGGCGATCAGGGCGTCCTTGACTTCATTGATGTAGACGGTGGCAACAAACACGTTGTCACTGATCATGGAAAGGATGCCATTGGCGAGAAACAGCATGCCCGGCTGCTGTTCCGGCGCCAGACTCAGTACGAAATGGGTAACCGGTGCGAACAGGTGCTGCTGATGGATTACCGCGACGATGGCAAAGAACACGACCAGCAAAGCAGTAAATGGCAGGGCTTCCTCAAAGGCGTGGCCAATCCGCGCTTCCTGGATGACGCCGTTGAAAGCGGTCAGGAGCACAATGACCATCAGGCCAATAATGCCTACTTCTGCCACATGGAAGGCCAAGGAAAGCACCAGAATGACGGCTACAATCCCCTGAATCCACAGCTCAACCACGTCGCGTTGGGTGCGCTTGCGCTCCTGTTCGGACGCGTAATTTGACAGCACTTCGCGCACCGCATCCGGCAGTTTGGCGCCGTAGCCAAACATCCTGGATTTTTCCAGCAGGAAGCAGGTAATCAGGCCGGCTGCGAATGCGGGCATGGTGACTGGCGCCATGTAGGTGAAAAACTGCAGGAAGTCCCAGCCGGCTTTTTCTGCAATTAGCAGGTTTTGCGGTTCGCCGACCAGGGTGCAGACGCCGCCCAGGGCGGTGCCTACCGCTCCGTGCATGATCAGGCTGCGCAAAAATGCCCGGAACTGGTCCAGATCGGAACGGTGGTATTCAACCACCCCATCGTCGCTGGAGTGGTCGTGTTCCGGATGGGCCTGCCGGTTGGAGGTCACCTTGTGATAGACCGCGTAAAAACCCACTGCCACTGCAATCAGGACCGCGGTGACGGTGAGCGCATCAAGAAACGCGGACAGTACCGCGGAAACGCCGCAAAACAGCAGGGATAGTACAGATTTTGAACGGACGGTAACCAGCAGCTTGGTGAATACATACAGCAGCAGGTTCTTCATAAAATAGATGCCGGCCACCATAAACATCAGCAGGAGAATAACCTGAATGTTTTCTGTCACCTCGTGAAAGACCGACTCGCTGCTGGTCATGCCCAGTAGTACCGCTTCGATGGCCAGCAGGCCTCCTGGCTGCAGGGGGTAGCATTTCAGGGCCATGGCGAGGGTGAAGATAAATTCACCAATCAGAACCCATCCGGTCACGAACGGTGATGTGGTGTACAGTAGGATGGGATTGAGGATCAGGAAGAGGGCGATGGTCAGCTTGTACCAGTCAGGGGCCTCCCCGAGAAAGTTGTCGGTAAATGCGCGGCCGATGCCGCTACCCGTTGCCGGCAGGGTGTCATTCAGAGCGTTCATTAATACTACTTCCTTGGTTCTCTTAGGGCTCCCTTGCCGCTACCGCCGGGAGGACCGGCGGCAAAGCTACCTTTTTCCGCGGCGAATTTCAATTGGTTTTACCAATTGGCAGGTGGCGTGCATTTTTGTCGATTGATCGGTGGAAACGGGATGATTTTATCTGGACACTTTTACGGTTTTGTATAAATTGGACGGTTTGCAGGAAGGCGCCATTGGCGCCCAGCTGGCTGGCAGTAAAAAATAACGAGAATTGCAGTGGTGTAGGCAATGAATGGATTGCGCGAAATCAACCTGACATCCGTCAGTCTGGTAAAAGACGAGCTGGTTGCGAGTATTGAAGGAGCAACCGGCTACCTGGACCAGTACGCGGCAGATCACGGGGATAAACTGGCGCTGGAAGAATGTATCCAGAGCATGCGTCAGGTGTCTGGTGTGTTGCAGATGGTGCAGTTGAGCGCTGCGGAGCTGCTTGCTCAGGAAATGCTCGCGGCCATGGGTGACCTGCTACAGGATCGCCAGCAGTCGCCTCAGGAGCTGCTGGAAAGCCTCGGTATCGCCTTTTATGTAATGACCCGCTATCTGGACTTTGTCCAGAATCGGGCCGCCCCCCGTCCGGAGCTACTGGTTCCCTATATCAACAGCCTGCGACTGGCGCGCGCCCAGGCGCCGGTGCCCGAGAGCCACTTCCTGCGCTGCCGCCTCGATGCCACCGTGCCGGGAGCGGTGTCGTCTGCGGTGATGTCCGAGGACCTCAAAACCTTTGTGCGCCGCTTCCGTCACATGTACCAGGTGGGCTTGCTCGCGCTGCTGAAAGGAAAGCCCCGCGGCCCCGCCTATACCATGATGGCGCGCGCACTGCAGCGGATTGCCAGTGTGTGTGCCGGGCGTCCCAATGGCAAACTCTGGTCCGTCGCGGGCACCGCGATTGCCGCAATGGCAAGCCGCGAGATGCTGATCAACCGGCAGCGGGTGATGGTCTTCAGTATGCTGGACCGTCGCCTGCGCAATATCTGCCGCGACGGCGATGCGGCACTGGATCAGCCGGCCCCCCCTGTGTTGATCAAGGAGTGCCTCTACTGGCTGGCCCTGGCGGGGCCGTCCGGACAGGGAGAAAAAATGCTGCAGGTGTTCGGAGTCCGCCCGCTGGCCTATCGCGAGCCGGAGCTGGAGCGGGATCGTGCGAGCCTCGGTGGCCCCGGCGCCACGGCGATCGCCGCGGTAGCCGGTGCACTGGAAGAAGAGCTTTCCGGTGTGCGGCGTCTGCTGGACGATGCAGAAATGGTCGGTATGACTGGTCTGGATGACGAGGGCGGGCTGGTAGAAACCCTGCGGCGGATCTCCAACACCCTCATTCTGCTCAATTTTCGTCGCATTGGTGAAAATCTCGGCGGCTCTCTCACTGCCTACCAGAATTGTGCGCAGGTGGGTGGTCGCGCAGCGGACAATGCGCTGCAGCAGCTGACAAACCAGATTCTAACCGTGGACAGTGCGATCCGGGCCATGCGCCAGCGTTCCACCATCGAGCTGGATGAGAGCGGCCAGGCGGATATTGCCCTTGAGCGCAGTCAGCTCGAAGAGGCGGAGCTCGCGGTGCTCAAAGAAGCGGAAGCCGGGCTCTCTCTGATCAAACGGGCGCTGGGTTCCTATGCGGATTCCGGGTTCGATCACGGTCATATCCGCAATGTGTCCACCACATTGAACAGTGTGCGCGGCGGTATGGTGGTGTTGAGTCTCAGCCGGGCGGCAGCGGTGGTGGAGCGGCTGACCCATTTTGTGGATGCGGTAATCGATCAGAAGACCGTGTCCCCGGGGATAGAGCAGTCCCTGGAGATATTTGCTGATGCCATCATCAGTCTGGAATATTACCTCGGTGAGGTGAAGCTGCACCGGCAAGTGGATATGCAGTCCCTGGACCTGGCTGTGGAAAGTCTCGAGGCGCTCGGGTACCCGGTAGAGGTTGCCTGAACCCGGGCGCTGGTGCAGTCTTGGTGTAATGATCCAAGTACAGAATTCTCTGCATGTCTGATTTCAGCCCCGCGGCGAGCGTATTTCCCCACCCGGAATTTCACTGGCATATTGTGGTTTCCCATGGAGAAGTCCTGTGTGGTGCACAGGGGCCGCTCCACCGGTCCCTGCCGGTTCATGAACTAGCCGCAGACGATGCCCTGTCCAGCACGCATTATCTGGGTGAATGGGCGGGCAAGCCCTGTGCCGTTCATTACCTGCCTTTCCGCGTAGCGTTGCCCGGCTGTGATTGGCGAGGCCTGCGCACATTCCTGGGGACCGTCAGTGAGCCCCTGTTTTTTCTGATCGGGCGTGCCATGCAGGTGGTCAATTGGGATCTCGACCATCGCTACTGTGGCCGTTGTGGGCGGCACACAACCTACCACGCGAGGGATCGGGCTCGGGTCTGCAGTAGCTGCAATTTCAACGTATACCCGCGCATTTCCCCCTGTGTCATCATGTTGCTGGTGCGTGGGGATGAGTGTCTTCTGGCCCGTCACACTCACCATCGTCACGCCCTATATACCGCACTGGCCGGGTTTATTGAGCCCGGTGAAAACGCAGAGCAGGCCCTCGCCAGAGAGGCGCGTGAAGAAGTGGGGCTGGAGGTCGGGATGGGGCCGGAGCAGCTGCACTATGTCGGTACCCAATCCTGGCCATTTCCCGGGCAATTAATGATTGGCTACCTTGCCGAGGTAACCGGCGGGACCCTGCGGCCGGACCAGGAAGAGATCATGGAAGCGCACTGGTTCCACAAATCGCAAATCCCTCAGGCAATTCCGCCCGCGGAAACGCTTTCGGGGCAATTGATCCGAACGTTTGTTGGGCAGCGCTGAAACGGTTCCACCACAGGCGCAGCCCGTGAATGAGGCTAAAACAATGTATATCGCTATAACCTTTGCCATTGCCTTTGTGGCACTTTTACTGGTTTTCTGGGGTGGGAAGGTGTTGCTGCGCGGCAACTGGCTGATGGGCTTTCTGCGCGGTTCGGTCGGGCTGCTGTTGCTTGTGGGGGCTCTGTTGATCGTGCTGCTGGCATTGGATGTCTATAGTTATCGCAACCTCGGAGACGAGCACAGCGTGGGCACGGTTTCCTTTGAGCGTCTGGGCAACCAGCACTACATGGTGAAATTCGCCGACGAAGATGGTATTTCCCAGGAATTCGAGCTCTACGGGGACCAGTGGCAGCTCGATGCCCGTATGCTCAAGTGGAAGGGGGTACTCGCACGCTGGGGTATTGAGCCCGCCTACCGGCTGGATCGGCTGAGTGGCCGCTACCTGACATTGCAGGACGAGCGCAACAAGGCGCGCTCTGTTTATGCGCTGGAACAGAGTAACCACGGTGTAGACCTGTGGAATTTTCTGCGGGAAATGGATAATCGCGTGCCCATGGTGGATGCGGTTTATGGAAGTGCTACCTTCCTGCCCATGCAGGACGGTGCTGTGTACGAGGTCCGGATCAGCCATACCGGGTTGCTGGCACGGCCGCTGAATCAGCAGGCAGAATCTGCACTGAACGAGTGGCAATAAACGGGAAGTGCCACAGATTGAACGTTGCCGCAGTTGATGTCACTGCGGGAAAGAAAAAGAGAGGATTGAGTGGAATTTCTGAGTGAATACGGATTATTTCTGGCCAAGGTCGTCACCATTGTGTTGGCACTGCTGTTGGTGATCGGATTTATAGTGGCCAACCGCGCGCAACTGAAAGATCGCCAGCCCGGCCACATCGCGGTGACCTATCTGAACGACCGCTACGACGACATGAAAGAGTCTCTGCTGGAAGCGGTAATGGACGATGCGGATTACGCAGAGCGGAAAAAACAGCAGGAAAAAGAAAAAAAAGCGGAAGCCAAAGCGCAGGCAAAGCAACGTAAAGCCGAATTGAAGGCACAGGCGAAATCGCGCAAAGGGCAGGGTAAGAAGCGTGAATCGGCAGAAGCCGCGGTGCCCGAGCAGGCGGAAGCCGATGCGGAAACCGGGGCTGCCGCCCTCGAAGGTGAAGTGGAGACTGCCGGTGATGGTTCCCGGGAGGCAGAAGGGGCCAAGTGCAAGCGTCTGTTTGTGGTGCATTTCGATGGCGATATCAAGGCCAGTGCACTGTCCAATTTGCGCGAAGAAATCACCGCGATTCTGCAGATTGCGGGTAAGAAAGATGAAGTCGTTGTGTGCCTGGAAAGCCCCGGTGGCATGGTGGCCAACTACGGACTCGCCGCCAGCCAACTGGCGCGCGTGCGCAGCGCCGGTGTGCACCTGACCATTGTGGTCGACAAGGTGGCGGCGAGTGGTGGGTATATGATGGCCTGTGTGGCGGACCGCATTCTCGCGGCGCCCTTCGCGATGCTGGGCTCCATCGGTGTGGTTGCTCAGTTGCCGAACTTTCACCGCCTGCTGCAGCGGAACGATGTGGATTTTGAACTGTTTACCGCGGGTGAATACAAGCGCACGGTGACCATGTTCGGTGAGAACACTGAGGAAGGCAAAGAGAAATTCCAGGCCGATCTGGAAGAGATTCACACCCTGTTCCAGCACTTTGTGCAGGAATTTCGTCCGCAGCTGGATATTGCCAAGGTTGCCACGGGCGAAGTCTGGTTCGGGCAGCGCGCACTCGATCTCGCACTGGTTGATGAATTGAAAACCTCCGACGAGTATCTCACTGCTCGGGCGGCGAATGCCGACCTGTATCAGGTGGAATATAAAGAGCGACAGAATATCGCACGCAAGATGGGAATCGCTGCACAGCTGGGCGTCGAAAGTGCCTTTTCTCGCCTGTTTACACGGCTCGAAGCCTGGCGTCATCAGGCCCAGTAAGTATTTCCTGGGGCTGGCATTTTCAGTGGATAAGGAAGTGGCGGGAATGGCTGCTGAACAACAGAACAATACGGATCAGTGTTACCGGGCCATGCTGGTAGAAGAGGTGGCCGCGGGAAAGTACGACCAGAATATCGTACAGCGCCCGATGAGCGACTTGCCCGACAATCCGGTGCGGATTGCGGTTTCCCATTCGTCCCTGAACTACAAGGACGCGCTGTCTGCCTTTGGCAATCGCGCCATCACTCGCGAGTATCCTCACACTCCGGGTATAGATGCCGCGGGCACCGTCATCCGGGATGACAGCGGTACGCTGCAAGCGGGGACGCGGGTACTGGTAACCGGCTACGATCTGGGTATGAACACCCCGGGAGGCTTTGCTGAGCGCATTTCCGTGCCGGCGCAATGGGTGGCGCCCCTGCCGGATGGTCTGTCCCTGCGCGAATCGATGATTCTGGGAACCGCTGGCCTGACAGCGGCGCTCTGTGTTGAAAAGTTGCTGGAAGCGGGGGCAAAACCCGAAGATGGCGAGGTGTTGGTGACCGGTGCTACCGGGGGCGTCGGCTCCATCGCCGTGGCGCTTCTGGCCAAGTTGGGCTTCCGTGTGGCGGCAGTTACCGGCAAGCTCGAATCCGCCGAGTTTCTCACCGCACTTGGCGCCTGGAAGGTTCTCGACCGTGAGACCCTGGCCCCCTTCGCCAACAAGGCTATCGCCAAGCCGCTGTGGGCCTGGGCGGTGGATACCGTTGGCGGCGAGACGCTGTTCAATGTGATCAAGTGTCTCAAATACAGTGGTGGTGTCGCGGCCTGTGGTATGGCCTCCGGTGCCCAGTTCCAGGCCAATGTTTTCCCCTTTATTCTGCGCGGTATCAGCCTGCTGGGGGTGGACAGCGTGGAGCTGCCACTGCAGAAAAAGGTTGATGTCTGGCAGAAGCTGGCGGGATCCTGGTATATCGGTGAGCAACTGGAGCGGATTGCCGAAGATATCTCGCTCGAACAGGCGCCGGAATTCCTGGCTCGACTGCACCGCGGTCACGGCATCGGCCGCTATGTGGTCGATATGACCCGGTGACGCAGCTTCAGTCAGTTTTGTGACCCTGCGCGCACATTTTTGTTTTGCGCGCCGGTCCGCGGGACCGGCGGCCGCAGGCGCTGCTATCCTCAGCTGCTATGCTAAATAGCCACAATAAATTTAAACTGGGATAGATTGACGAGTTATTGGTCAATCATGAAAGAAATTTCCTAACTCCTGTTGATCTGGTAGCAAACTTTGTCGGTCAATAATCCGGTACCCCCCATCACACATGATTCTGGCGCCCTGATTCTCTCCGGTGGTGGCGCCCGCGCGGCCTATCAGGTTGGCGTGTTGAAAGCGCTGGCGGAGCTGGCGCCGGACAGTGAACCGCATCCGTTCAAGATCATCTGTGGTACTTCTGCCGGGGCGGTCAACGCACTGGTGCTGGCGACTCACCCGGGGACCTTCAAAGAGGCGGTGGCGCGCCTGTGTGATCTGTGGATGGGGCTGTCTGTCGACCGTATCTACCGCAGTCACTTCACCAGTCTGCTGGGCAATATGTTTACCATTACCCGGTCCCTGTTCAATCAGGGGATGGCCCGGCACAAGCCCCTGGCGTTACTGGATAATCGCCCGCTGCGGGAGCTGGTCACTGAGGTGGTGCCATTTGGCAATATCCAGCGCAACATCGACGCAGGGCGTCTGCGGGCCGTCAGCGTCAATGCCATGTCATACAGCGAAGGGGAATCGGTCAGTTTCTTTCAGGGCTGTGACGAGTTGCAGGAATGGCGTCGCTTTCGCCGCTGTGGTGAGCGCACCCAGCTCACCGTCGATCACTTGATGGCGTCAGCGGCAATCCCCACACTGTTTCCGTCGGTCAAAATTGGCGATGCGTATTTTGGCGACGGTGCGGTGCGCCAGTTGGCGCCGATCAGCCCGGCCTTGCACCTGGGGGCGAGTCGGGTGTTTGTGGTGGGTGTGTCAGATAACCGTTCGCCGGTACACTGGGGTAAGCACCGCAAGCCTCCCCGGCACTCCCCGTCGATTGCACAAATTGGCGGCCAGTTGTTCAACGCTGCATTTATTGACAGCCTGGAAGGGGATCTTGAGCATCTCGACAGGGTCAATTTACTGTTGAAGTCGGTGGATGAAAAAGTCCTGCCAGATCTCGCGCCTCTGCGCGCAGTGGAGTCCGCGGTGATCGAGCCGAGCCAGAGTCTGGACCGTATTGCCGGGCGCAAGGTGCGTTATCTGCCGCCAACATTGCGTTGGCTGTTTCGCTCTACCGGTGCAACCACTTCCGGTGGCGGAGCCTCGGCGGCCAGTTATCTGCTGTTTGAAAAACCTTATCTCGGTGAATTGCTGGAGTTAGGGTATCAGGATGCGATGTGGGAGCGGGAAACCCTGAAGGAGTTCCTGCGGCCGCGCACCCAGCTGGTGGAAAGCCAGCAAAAAAGTCTGTTTGGTTTACGGGTAAAACCCGCAACGGAAGCTTCCAATGATAATTCCTCGAACTGATTTATGTTTCTCAATCCAGACCCGCAGCCTGGCCCGGTTTGCTGCCGCGGTGTCGCTGGCGGTGCTGCTGGCCGCCTGTAGTGGCCAGGGGACGCAGCAGGGTGGGTCGAGTCCGGGCTTGCGAGCACAGAACCAGAGTGAGTACCAGATGCTGCTGGAAGAGGCGCGTCAGTTGAGTTTTACACTGGATTTTGATCGTCTGCGCAAGGCCTATGTGGCGTCATCGGAATACAACCCCTACGGTGGCATGAAGCTGAAAGGGCTGCCGGAAGCCTACAGTTCGGTAGAGCAGGCGGACTTCACCAGCTGTCTGCGCAATGTCGACAAGGTGCTGGCGTATAACTATATGAGTCTTGAGGCCCATATGATCGGTGTGGTGTGCAGTGGGCAGGCGGGGGAGTACGAGCGTGAGGATCTGCATCGCTACATGGTGGAAGGCTTGATGACCTCCATTGAAAACAGTGGCGATGGTAAAAGCCAGGAGAGTGCATTTCTGACCATCAGCACATCCGAGTTGCGTGGCTTTGTTCGGCTGAAGGGGCTGCAGGTTCTGGATCAGTCTATTGTCTACGACAAGCAGGGCATCTACGACAAAATGCAGGTGCGCGATCCGGAGTCCGGCGAGGAATACCCGCTGTTTTTCAATGTCAGCCAGCAGTTCGCGCACTCCACGGAAGCGGAATAAGCGGGCGTCAGGCTGCCCGCTGCCCCGGCGGAGTCAGCACAAGTGTTGTGACAGCTTGTCCCAGTCAAAGCGGCGGGTCTGGCGATCACTAAACAGGATCTCCACCCGCGCGTCCTCCCACTTTATGACTCGCCCGTAGCCCAGCTTCTGGTGCTGTATCCCATCTCCCACCGCAGGTTTCTTCACCGTCGCCTGCGGTGCATTGATGTCCGGGTTGTAATCGCACGCTGCCAGATAGCGCAGTGCCAGCCGCGTAATCGGCACTTTGGTGTCGATGTTTTCCGGTCGCTCCTGCAAGGCGCTCGCCAGTAAATCACTCAGCGGCAAATGCATTTCATCCAGAAACAGTGAGGGTTTCTGTTCGGTCTCCGCAGGATGGCCCGGGGCTTTGTTATTGCTCTCTGTTGGCGGTGGTGGTGTGAGCAGGAACAGGTGTTTGCGTGCACGGGTCATGGCTACGTACATCAGGCGGCGTTCGCTCTCGACAGAGGCTGGGGTGGAAAAATCCCGCTGCGGCTGGTATGGCATATTGTGGGTGGTAAGCCCGGGAATAATGACCTGATCCCACTCCAGCCCCTTGGCCTGGTGCATGGTCGTGATCTGAATGCGAGCGCGTTTTTCGTTCGGTACTTCTGCGCCGTCGGTGAGTGTGGCCGCGTCTACGTTTTCCTGGGCGCTCTCGTTCTGATGCTGCTCTTGCAGTTGTTGCAGGTGAGACAGCGCTTCCTGTGGCGTCAGGCGCAATTGGTCGAGGTACTGGATAAAGGCCAGTATGGTCTGCTGTTTTTCTTCTGCCTGTTGCCGATTGAATGCATCTTCGGCAATGCCGCTCAGAAAATCCAGTTCGCCCAGTTGCCGTCGCACCAGCTCCCCGGCCGTACCGCGCCAGTGTTCCACCTGTTGCAGCAGTTCTGCCCGTTGTCGCAGCCGTTTACTCTGGGGCTGGCTCAGGGACTCCGGCATCAGGGTGAGCAGCGTTTTACCCCAGTCTTTCTCCAGTCGGGCAAGCCTCTCGCAGAGAGGTTCCAGAACCGCGCGGGCGATGCGTACATGTGGAGCCGTAAGCCACTCATAGAGTCCCCTGGCGCGGCGTGTCACGGGCAGGTCGCGAAACCGGCCGGCAGCGATATTCAGGCTCCAGAACAGTGGTCGTAACTCCCGACGTGAGAGTACGGTGTTGCGACTGCCGGAGCGGTAGGGAATATTGTTGGCCAGCAGGGCCAGTTCCAGCGGTGCCGCGAGGGACCAGAGTCTGACCAGTACCGCGATACTCCCTAGGTCGACGCCTTCCTTGCGACAGCGGCGAATGTGCTCCACCAGCCACTTCCCTTCATTGGCGGCACTGACCTGCTGAATGCGGGTTGTGGCCTCGGGGTTGCCGGAAACGCAGAAAATATCTGCGCGCTCGCGGTTATTCTGAATAAAGTGGTTGGCTGCCAGTGACAGTGTGTGTCCATAGCGGAAGGTACGGCTCAGACGATATACATTGGACGGCGGGAAGTCCCCATCGAACAGACGCAGTAGAAATTCCGGTCGCGAGCCTCGCCATTCGTAAATGGTCTGATCCGGATCGCCGATGGCAATGACGTTACCGGATTTACCGTAGAAGACCCGCAGCAGGAGGTGTTGGACTTCGTTGATGTCCTGGTATTCATCGACCAGCAGTTCCTGGTAAAAACTGCCGTAAGTTTCGGCCATTTCCGGGTTGAGTTTCAGTTGCATGGCGGGATCGTACAGCAGGTCCGCGTAGGTCACTGCCTGCTGCTCGCGACGCCAGTCCTCAAAGTGGCGGAACACCTTCAGAAAGTACCGGTACTCATCCCCCAGTCGGAGACGGTCGAAAGCGCTGAGGTCGCCGTCCAGTGTGGTTTTGGTGAAATCAATAAAGAATTCCGCCGCCTCTGTCTCAGATTGTTTGCGCGCGCGGATATCTTCCAGTTCCGCCGGGGGGGCGCAGGCTTCGATGGCTTTCCATATCTGCAGTTGCACCAGCGACTGGGGCAGAGGAGAGAGGTTGGCCTGCGGCAGCTGCCCTCGGGCGATCATGCGCTGGTACAGGCGATAGCCGAGGCTATGAAAAGTGTTTACCACCGGACTGTTCTGGCCACAGAGTGCCTGCAGGCGGCTACTGAAGTCTTCCCGGGCGCTGCGGTTGTACATCACCACCAGAATCCGGCGGGGGTCAGTTCCCGCGTTCAACCGGTTCTGAATGTAGTGCAGGAGCGCCGTGGTTTTTCCGGAGCCGGCCACCGCGATAATCTTTGCGTGGCCGCCGGGATGGTTGGCAATGGCCTGTTGCTCTTCCGTGAGCTGTGCTGGGTTGCCTGACATGGATTCGAGTACCGCCAAAAAAGAGTACTGGATATATTGCCAGTATCCGGGTGGCGGGTACAAGTCTTTATGCCGGCTCCTCTGGTATGGGCTCTCCTTCATCGCCGTGCCGCAGCGCCAGTTCGGCAATATACGACGACAGGAAGATGCGGCCGGTCAGTTTTTCCAGCAGTTTTGAGCGGCTCAAGCGATCGAGCACCGGCCCTTTTACCTCGGAAAGGTGCAGGCGGATATTGCGGTTTCTCAGGTCCTTGTTGATCTGGTGCAGGCGCTCTAGTGCGGTGCCATCGATGCGGCTCACCGATGACAGAATCAGCACCAGCTCGCGGGTCGCCGGGTGGCGTTTCAGTTCGCTCAGGAGGCGGTCCTCCACGGCGCTGATATTGCTGAAGAAGAGGCTCTCATCAATGCGCAGAAATAGAATTTCCTCCTGGGTTTCCACGTCGTGGCGCAACACATTGCGGAAATGTTCTGTGCCCGGGACGCGCCCGACCACCGCAATATGCGGCCGGCTGCTGCGCCAGATCAGAGTGGCGAAGGAGAGGCCAATGCCCAGCGCGATGCCGACTTCCACCCCGAAAAGCAGCACTCCGATAAACGTGCACAGCATGGCAATGCCATCGGTGCGATCGTAGCGCCAGTTATGAATAAAGCCGCGGAAATCGAACAGGCTGGCGGCGGCCACAATAATGATCGCAGCCAGAACCGTCAGTGGCAGAACGCTGAATAGCCTGGTCAGGTACAGCAGCACTGGAATCATCAGCAGCGCCGCCAGCACGCCGGCCAGGGGGGAGACAGCGCCGGCCTCGGCATTGACCGCGGTGCGGGAAAAGCTGCCTGCGACCGGCAGGCCTCCAGACAGCCCGCTGGTGATATTGGCGGCACCCAGACCGAGAAGCTCCCCGTCGGCATTGAGGCGCTCTCCGCGCCGGGCGGCCAGCGCCTGGGCGATGGAAAGACTTTCCACAAAGGTGAGCAGGGCGATGATCAGCGCGGGTAGCAATAGCTGAAAGACCAGGTGCCCATTCCAGTCGGGGATCACGATCTCGGGTAACCCGGCGGGGATGTCACCGACAATGTCCAGTTCATCACTGAGGGCGAGCCAGTGCACCAGGCCGATGGCGCAGAGCACCAGCAACATGGGCATCAGCCGGGCGCCCAGCCGTGCCAGTTGTTTGGGCGCACCGAGGCGAAACAGCAGCATGGGTAGCCAGATGCGGCTGAATATCAGGATGGCGGCGGTGGCAACGCCAAATACCATGGTGGGCAGGTGGGCCTGTGGCAGGTGTTCCAGTACATGCAGCAGTTTGACCGAGGCCGTTTCCCCATCCGCTTCGACCCCGAGCAACGCAGGTAGTTGGCCTACGATAATCAGCGCCGCAGCACCGGACACAAACCCGTTGATCACCGGGTGGCTCAGCAGGTTGGACAGGGCCCCCAGTTTGAACAGTCCCATGGCGAACAGAAATAGGCCGCTCAACAGGGTGAGTACCACTGCAGCGCCGATATATTCGGGGCTGCCGACGGCGGCGAGAGGACTGAGTGCGGAAACTGTCATCAGCGAGAGGACGGCGGCGGGACCAACGGACATGGCGCTACTGCTGCCAAAGGCAGCATAGGCAATCAGTGGGACCAGGCTGGCGTAGAGCCCCACATGGGGCGGCAGCCCGGCCAGCAACGCATAGGCCAGCCCCTGAGGGACCAGCAGCATACCCGACACCAGTGCCGCGGTCAGATCAGAAAGGAGCCACTGGCGGCGATAGTTTCGCAGCCAGAAGGGTATCAGTCGGTTTGCCCGCATGGGTTGTGCAGTCTTGCTCCGGAGGGCGCATGAATTCCATCAGCATAGCCCCTGCCATCTGGAAGAGGCCAGTGCCATCTACGCTCAGTGGGTGCGCTGCTCCAGAATGCGAAAGAAGAACATCCCGGCCAGCATGGCGAGCACAAATACCGCCGCACCCGGCTGCAGTGCGCCGGTAGCGACAATGCCTGGTCCCGGGCAGAAACCGGCAAGTCCCCAGCCAACTCCGAAAGCCAGGCTGCCGAGAACCAGGCGCCTGTCGAGGGAGCGTTTGGTGGGCAGGTGTATCTCCCCTCCGAGCAGTGCGCGCTCGCGCTTTCTGGCCAGTGTAAACACGGGCAGGCCGACCGCAATGGCGCCCCCCATTACCAGCGCCAGGGAAGGGTCCCAGGCACCGAACAGGTCGAGAAACCCGAGTACCTTTTCCGGGTTGGCCATTCCTGAAAGCAGCAAGCCGACACTGAAGATCAGCCCGGAAGCAAATGCGGATACCGTTACTCTATTCATGGCGTCAGGCTCCCAGCAGGTGGCGCGCGATAAAAACAGTGGCGAAGCCGCCGCACATAAACGTCAAGGTGGCAGCCAGCGACCTGGGCGACAGTCGCGACAATCCGCAAACACCGTGGCCGCTGGTACATCCGGCTGCATAGCGGGTGCCGAGCCCCACCAGCAGGCCGGCCGCAACCAGCACCGGGTAGCTGGCATTGATTTCAATGGGGGGTAATACATAAAACAGTGCCCAGACCCCGGGGCCTGCGAGAAGGCCGAGGATAAAGGCGAGCTGCCAGCCGTGATTGCGTCGCTCTTGAGGCCCGCGCTCGCGGTTTACAAGTCCGCCGAGAATCCCGGAAATTCCAGCGATACGGCCGTTTGCGAGGATCAACCAGGCGCTGGCCAGCCCGATCAGCACCCCGCCGGCGAGGGCGGATATGGGGGTAAATGCATTCCAGTCGATGGTCATGGTGGCGAGTTACTCCGCGCAGTACAGTTGATACAAAGTTTGTAACAGGGTCAGTACCTTCTGGTCAGCCACCCGGTAGTACACCCGCTTGCCTTGCTTGCGTGTGGCGACCAGACCCTCCCGACGCAATACACCCAGCTGCTGAGACAGGCTCGGTTGGCGGATATCCAGTCGTTCCTCCAGCTCTCCAACGCTCAGTTCCTCTTCACACAGCTGGCAGAGCAAGAGCAGACGATCCTGATTGCCCAGCGAGCGCAGGAGTTGCGAAGCTTCCCCTGCGGCGGCACGCATTCTGTCGAGCTGTAGGTCACTTGGTTCCGGCATTCTTGGTGTTCCGCTTGGTGATTCAGGCTGGGGTGCGGCTAAGTGCACGCCGTATGAGGTGCCGGGCAGCCACGGTAAACTGTTACGAAAAAAATAATATATTGAAAAGTATATTGTTGGAATATATATTTCTCCTGGTTATTGATATATTCCTGGATGGTCTATGAGGCGCTGACATGGTTACCGCAGATCCCTGTCCACTCGTGCAACCGTTTCTCGATGATGACACCGAGACATGGAGCTATGTGGTCTATGACCGGGCCGGTGGCAGTGCCGCGGTCATTGATGCGGTTCTTGACTTTGACCAGGCATCCGGGCGTACCAGCACCGACGGCGCCCAGAGAATGGTTGAGTTCGTGCGCGACAAGGATCTGACCGTGGAATGGATCCTGGAGACCCATGCCCACGCCGACCACCTGTCTGCGGCGCCGTTCATTCGCGAGCAGCTGGGGGGCAAGATCGCCATCGGCGATCAGATTCGCCAGGTGCAGGGTATCTTCCGTGAGGTGTTCAATCTGGAAAAAACCTTCCTGGTAGACGGCTCCCAGTTCGATCACCTGTTCCATGACGGCGATATCTTCAAAATCGGTGATCTGGAAGCCCGGGTCATCTATGTTCCCGGGCACACCCCGGCGGACATGGCATGGTTGATTGGCGATGCGCTGTTTGTAGGCGATACCCTGTTTCTGCCGGACGTGGGCAGCGCACGCTGCGATTTCCCTGGTGGCGATGCCCGTACTCTGTATCAGTCGGTCCAGAAGCTGCTGTCACTTCCGGAGGAGACCCGCATGTTCATGTGCCACGACTATCCCCCCAATGGGGTCCGCGGGCACGAATGTGAAACCACCGTGGGGGCGCAAAAGCGCGAGAATATTCATCTGCACCAGGGGGTGACAGAGGAGGAGTTTGTAAAAATGCGCAGTGCCCGCGATGCCACTTTGGGCATGCCACGACTGATTCTGCCCTCTATCCAGGTCAACATTCGCGCGGGCCAGATGCCACCGGCAGAAGACAACGGCACCGTGTACCTGAAAGTGCCCGTCGACAGGTTGTAACGCGCGGGTTTCGTCTGTTTACAGATATTCATCTTACATCGCAGCCATCGATCGCATTAATTGAGGATACGCATATGGAGCGCAAGACACTGGACTCTCAGGTAAGCATTTCCGCAGAGCCCGCCCTCGCGGAGTTTGCCGCGTTGGCCGAGCAGGGGGTGGAAGTGGTCGTATGCAATCGGCCGGAAAACGAGGCGGAAGATAATCCCAGTTTCGCCGAGCTCGAAAACGCGGTCTCTGATGCCGGCATGACATTTGTCGCCATCCCGTTTTCCCGAGGGCAGATGCAGCCCCAGCACAGTGAAGCCTTTGCCGAGCTATTGCGCAGCGGCAAAAAAGTGCATGCGTTCTGCCGTACCGGTAACCGCTCCTGCAATCTCTGGGCAGCGGCCAGCTGCCTGAATGGAGCAGAGAAACCGCAGTTGCAGCAGGCGGCGCAGAAGGCGGGGTTCGATATCAGCGGAGTGCTGGTGACCTACTGATCGGGTCCGGCAGTCATTGAAAAATCAAGGATGCGAAAGCAGGTATTGAGGAGCGAGCCGGTGAATCAGGTATTTGATCGCAGTGCGGAGCTGGTGTGGTACCTTTCCTGAACCACACTGTTCCGGCTACGCAGTGGCTGCGCGAATATTCTCTGGGCACCCTGCAGCGGGATCTGTTGGCGGCGGTTGTCGTCACCATCATGCTGATTCCGCAATCCCTTGCCTACGCCCTACTGGCTGGTGTTCCGGCCGAAGTGGGGCTTTACGCTAGTATTGCGCCGCTGATGGTTTATGCGCTGTTCGGCAGCAGCCGCACTCTGTCTGTAGGGCCTGTGGCGGTGGCCTCGCTGATGAGTGCCACAGCCCTGAGTCAGGTGGCCGCGCAGAACACGGCGGATTATCTGCTGGCGGCGACGCTACTGGCGCTATTGTCGGGCCTGTTCCTATTACTGCTGGGGGTGCTGCGTCTCGGTTTTCTCGCCAACTTCCTTTCTCACCCGGTCATTTCCGGGTTTATCACCGCCTCGGGAATCCTGATAGCGTTCAGTCAGCTCAAGCATCTGACGGGTGTCACTGCCCAGGGAGACAGCCTGCCGGAGCTGCTTCTGTCGATGCTCGCCGGTGCAGAGAGCATCAATCCATATTCGCTCTTACTGGGCGCGGCGGTAATCATATTCCTGATCTGGTCGCGCGGTGCGGCAGCGCGGTTTCTACAGTACTTTTCGCTGTCGGAGAATACCGCGGCAATGTTGGTAAAAGCCGCGCCGATCATTGGCGTGATCGCAACCATACTGATCGCCAGCGGTTGGGATCTTGAAGGGAAGGGAGTGAAACTGGTGGGGGCAATCCCCAGTGGCCTGCCACAGCTGGTATGGCCCAGTTTCACGTTGGAGTTGATCCAGCAGCTGCTGATGCCCGCCATCATGATTTCCATTATCGGCTATGTGGAGTCGATTTCGGTTGGAAAAACCCTGGCGGTCAGACGCCGGCAGAAAATCGATATGAACCGGGAATTGATCGGTCTGGGGGCGGCGAACTTGGCTTCGGGCTTCTCCGGCGGTTTTCCGGTCACCGGGGGATTCTCCCGTTCGGTGGTCAACTTCGATGCCGGTGCAGAAACCCAGATGGCGAGTGTATTCACTGCTTTCGGGATAGCGCTTGCGGCCATGTTTCTTACCCCGTTTCTTTATTACCTACCCAAGGCAACTCTGGCGGCGACCATTATTGTCGCCGTGTTATCCCTGGTGGATTTCTCCATTCTGAAAAAGACCTGGCACTATGCCCCCAGGGATTTCGTCGCGGTATTGACCACCATTGTGGTGACCCTGCTGTTTGGGGTAGAGGCGGGGGTGTCCTGTGGTGTGCTGGCCTCGATCGTGCTGTTCCTGTACCGCACCTCCAGGCCGCATATTGCGGAAGTGGGACTGGTTGAAGGTACCGAGCATTTTCGCAATATCCAGCGGCATCAGGTGCACACCCTGCCGCAGATCCTGAGCATCCGCATGGATGAAAGCCTGATGTTTTCCAATGCGGCGTTTCTGGAAGACCGGATGTACGCCGACATCGCCGGGACACCGGAAGTGAGACACGTCATTCTGGTGTGCAGTGCGGTCAACGAAATCGACTGGAGCGCTCTGGAAACTCTCGAATCCATCAACGCGCGACTGCGGGCCGCTGGAATCTACTTTCACCTGTCCGAGGTCAAAGGGCCCGTGATGGATGCGTTGTCGAGGAGTGGTTTTGTACAGCGCTTGTCAGGGGAGATATTCTTTACCCAGTATCAGGCCTTTACGACATTGAGTGAAACTCTGGGTAGCGGTCCGCCCGCTCAGTGGGAGAACAGATAGGGGAACAGTCGCTTCCTTTCCGCATCCGTGAGCGACTCTACCCGCAGGATATTGTTGTGGGGAATAGACTCCGGATCCGGATAATTTTTCAGTCCGCGTTCCAGGCTCGCTTCCCGCAGAATATGCAAAATAGGGTAGGGGGCGCGGTTGGTAAGGTTCTCCGCATCGTCCGGTTGTGTGTCGGCAAACTGGTAGTGGGGGTGAAAACTGGCGATCTGGTAGATGCCCTCATAACCCTGCCGCTTGAGCAGCCACTCGGCATCGTCGAGGAAAAAGTTGTAATCGTGAAAGTCCTGCAGCTGGGTGGGCAGGATCAGCAGGGTGGTTTCCACCTCTTCTTCCGTGCAGCGGTCCAGTACCTGAAATTCCTGCAGTAACTCCTCCAGCAAAATTTCCGTGCACTTTTCCGCGGCGGCGTCGCTCACCACGTAACGGATCTGCCCGGCGCGCAGCGGCTTGCGGGCAAAGGGGCACAGGTTCAGCCCCACCACGACCTCATTCAGCCACTGCTCGACCTGGGCGATAACTGGATCGCTGTCTGTCATCTCACTGAGCGTCCGCTTACCACATCAGGTCATCGGGGATTTCATAGCCCGCATAGGGGTCGTCTTCGTCCGGTGCTGCACTGCTGTTTTCCGGTGGCTGCACCACCATGGCGGGATTGCGCTCGGCAATCTTTTCGGCCACGACCTTGGGCACCAGCTCGAACTGTTCGCCCTCACCGACGATCAGTAGCCGGCCTGCGATCAGGTGGTCCTGCACCGCGGCGGAGACATAGATTTTTTTGACTTTCTTGTCGAAGGTAAAGTGGTAGGCAATATCGTCTTTACCGTTGGCGCCCTTGGGCTGCTTGTTGCGCTCGATCAGCTGTTTGACCTGGGCCTGGATCGCCTTCTCCTGAGCGGCCGCCTCACGCTGGGCATTCAGTTCCCGGTCTTTGGCCACCTTGGCTGCACGGGCCTGCTCCGCTGCCAGTTTGGCCTCGTCCACCTGACCTTCGCCAGATTTCTTGGCCACTTTGTTCTGTTTGCGCTTTTCTTTGCTGATTTGCTTGGCTTTCTTGCCGTCTACCAGACCTGCCTTGAGCAGTTGATCCTGGAGTGATGCCATGGGGGTCTACCTGATGGGAACGTTCAGGCGGGAATTCTAGCGGATTTTGGTTGGGGATCGCAGTAGGGAAACTGCTATTGCGATGGTGGGTAATGTGATTATGTGGGCTTGAAGGTGGCTCTGCCGGTACAGGCTTGCAAGACCTTCCGCGAGAGGGACCTCGCGGAAGAGCCCCCATGGATGGGTTCACGGCGTGTATTGCAAGCCTGTACCGGCAGAGTCACCGCCACAAAACTTAATTTATGGCGATGAACTTACTATTTCTGCTCAAACACCAGACTGGTAGTCACCGGCACCATCGGGCTGATGCTATCCAGGCCAGCCACTTCGCGCAGCTTCTCGATACCTTCGAGCAGCTTGTAATCACCGGCATTGAGCAGAATGGGCGCCTTGGTGGTGACCAGCAGGCTGCCGCCTTCCAGACCGGTAACATGAAGCTTGGCCTTGTGGGTTTTGGACTCGCCGTGGATCGCGACAGTAACATCCGCGTTCACCGACATGGTCTGACCGGGCTTCAGGGCCTTCAGTTTCGCGGCATCCACACTGGTGGAAACTGTCGCCTCGGCGAATTTCGCCGTCTCGAAGAGCATTTTCTGCATCCGCTCGTTGCGGATCGGGATGTTGGTCTCCACGCTGGCCAGGTCGATGGTCACTTCCGCCTTACCCTCGTCGGAAATGGCACCGCTCACGCTCTTGAAAAAGTGGGTCTCGGCAATGGTGCTTTTTTTGACGGATACGAAATTGACACTGGAGTCATCACCGGCCAGCTGCCAGTCAGCGAACGCGGAAACGGGCAGAGCAAGTAGGGATGCCAGGGCAATGGACTTTAAAGTCATGGTGATTCTCCTGTTTCAGACTCGGTAGTGAGACCGGGGTTTAATCCATACACAGACTGTGTCGACCAGAATCGACCAATCGGTTTCAGGTGAGAAACATTATCAGTCACTGTGGTTACTGGCCAGTGAAAGTCAGCGAATAGTAGTAAAAACTGCAAAGAAAAAAAGCCGGCTAGGGCCGGCTAAAGGTTGAGGATGGTTCCCAGTGGGGGATGGGAGGGGTTCCCATCGGGGAGAGGCCGGGCGCCGCTGGGAGGCCAGCGCCCGGTGTTGCGATATCGCGCCGAGGCAGGTGTGGCGCCACTCAGCTCGCCAGTGACAGCGACGCATTCGCTGTCGCGGCATTTTCATCCGGTACCGAATGGCGGATCAGGTGATCAAAGGCGCCCAGGGCGGCGGTAGCGCCGGCACCCATGGAGATCACAATCTGTTTGTAGGGCACGGTGGTAGCGTCCCCCGCGGCGAACACACCGGGTACGGACGTGGCACCGCGGCTGTCGATCACAATTTCACCAACTCGGTTCATTTCCACGCCGCTGCCCTTCAGAAACTCGGTGTTGGGTACCAGGCCGATCTGCACAAATACTCCCGCCAGTTCCAGCTTCCTGCGCTCACCGCTGACGCGGTCGGTGTATTGCAGGCCGTTGACCTTGCTGCCGTCGCCGAGCACTTCGGTGGTCTGGGCGTTGGTGATGATGTCCACATTCGGCATGGAGCGCGCCTTGCGTACCAGTACCTCGTCAGCGCGCAAGGTGTCGGCAAATTCCAGCACCGTGACCTGCTTGACGATACCGGCGAGATCAATGGCCGCTTCGATACCGGAGTTGCCGCCGCCGATCACCGCCACGTGCTTGCCCTTGAAGAAGGGGCCGTCACAGTGCGGACAGTAAGCCACGCCACGGGTTTTGTATTCCGCTTCACCAGGGACTCCCAGCTCGCGCCAGCGGGCACCGGTGGCCAGCACCACGGACTTACTGGCCAGGGTAGCGCCGCTCTCCATTTGCAGCTCGATCAACTGTTTTCGTTGAAGGTCGGCCGCCCGCTGCCCGGTAATGATGTCCACACCGTACTCTTTCACGTGCTGCTCGAGGCTGGCGGCCAGCTTCGGGCCTTCGGTGTAGGGCACGGAAATAAAGTTTTCGATACCCACGGTATCCATGACCTGGCCACCGAAGCGCTCCGCCACCAGAGCGGTGCGAATGCCTTTGCGCGCGGCATAGATCGCCGCTGCGGCACCGGCGGGGCCGCCACCGAGCACCAGTACGTCGTAGGGCTCGCGCCTGTTCAACTCTTCCGCTTTGCGGGCCTCGGCACCGGTGTCGATCTTTGCCACGATTTCTTCCAGGCCCATGCGGCCCTGGCCGAAGTGTTCACCGTTCAGGTAGACCGCGGGCACCGCCATGATCTGGCGCTCGTCCACTTCGTCCTGGAACAGGGCACCGTCGATCATTTCGTGAGTGATGTTCGGGTTCAGGTTTGCCATCAGGTTCAGTGCCTGGACCACGTCCGGGCAATTCTGGCAAGACAGTGAAATATAGGTTTCAAAGTGGAATTCACCTTGGATATTGCGAATCTGCTCCAGCAGTTCCGGATCCGCTTTGGACGGGTGGCCGCCGGCCTGCAGGAGGGCGAGCACCAGGGAGGTGAATTCGTGTCCCATGGGGATGCCGGCGAAACTGACGCGCGGGGCTTCTCCGGCGGGCGCGATGGCCATGCTCGGGGTGCGCTTGCGGCTCTCCTGTTGCAGCTCAATTTGGCTGGAGAGGCCGGCGATTTCGCTGGCGAGGTTGTTCAGTTCAACAGCCTTGGGGCTGCTGTCGGCGGACACACTGATCTGGATCGGAGTGACGATATTCTGCAGATAGGTGTCCAATTGTTTCTTTACGTTTGCGTCCAACATCGGTGTGTCCTGAAATTCGGGTATTTATCAGAGGTTGTGGTGAAGGCGCCGATGCCGGGTGCTCTCTTGTGAGACCTTCCGCGAGAGGGACCTCGCGGAAGAGCCCCCAGGGATGGGTTCACGGCGTGTCTCACAAGAGAGCACCCGGTAGCGGCGGCGCCACTGAACTCTATTCAGAGCTCTGAATTGTTGCGGGCCGAAGCCCGCTGTGGATGGTTAGATCTTGCCAACAAGATCCAGAGACGGTGCCAGAGTTTCTTCACCTTCTTTCCACTTGGCCGGGCAGACTTCACCCGGATGGGCGGCGACGTACTGGGCGGCTTTGATCTTGCGCAGCAGGTCCTGGGCGTCGCGGCCAATACCGCCGGCGTTGATCTCAACGATCTGAATACGGCCTTCCGGGTCGATCACGAAGGTACCGCGGTCTGCGATGCCTTCTTCCTCGATCATCACACCGAAGTTGCGGGTGATGGTGCCGGTGGGGTCGCCGATCATCGGGAATTGAATCTTGCCGATGGTGTCGGAAGTGTCGTGCCACGCTTTGTGGGTGAAGTGGGTGTCGGTGGAGACGGAGTAGATCTCAACGCCCAGCTTCTGGAATTCGGCGTAGTTGTCCGCCAGGTCGCCCAGCTCGGTGGGGCACACGAAGGTGAAGTCCGCCGGGTAGAAGAAGACCACAGACCACTTGCCTTTCAGGTCCGCGTCAGACACATCGAAGAAGTCACCAGACTGGTAAGCCTTGGCGTTGAACGGTTTGATTTCGCTGTTGATGTAGTTAGCCATGGTATTTCCTTATCTCCTGAGAGAATGTTTGCCCGTTGTTTCAGGTATCTGTTTCGGGCGTGGGTTATCGGGTACGGGGGAAATACTATTGGATCGCTGCTTCTGATAAAAATTATTGATTTTAATGGGTGTGATTGCCCTGCGCTATCTGTGTATTGGTTTTGATAGCCTGATCGTCAAAAGAAGTAATGGGGGATCAACGCCAGGGCACTGCCGGTGAGTGCAAACGCCAGCAGCTCCAGGGCACCGTCGCGGGCGACCAGTGCCAGGCCGAAGGTAATCAGCGCAAGACCCGCCAGGGAGGCGGAGAAGGGGATGATTTCCATCACCGGTAGCAGCAGCGCGATGATGCAGCAGATACCCGCCGTAGCGAGGCTGCCGGCGCGATACACCATGATGCCAAGCCGTGGACGTAACAACCGGTCCAGGTGCTCCGCCGGTTTTTCGATCCAGTCCAGACCACGCACCAGGGGCTTTTTGGGAATGGTGCGGCTGAGCAGCCACTGTGGCAGCCACAAGTGATGGCGCAGCATCAGCATCTGGGTACTGATCAACAGCAGCAGGATACCCATCAGGGTAGGTACGCCGGGAATGCCGGACAGCGGGGAGAACAGGATCAGGCCGGCGAGGAGGATCACCGGTGCAAAGGACCGGTCGCCCAGGGCGTCGAGCACCTTATCCAGGGTAATCTTGCCACTGCACTCGGTCAGCGCCTCCAGCTGCTCTACCAGCTGACTGAGATTTCGAATCCTGTCTGTCATAGGGAAAGGCTACGCCTCGTCCGGTGCATGTGTGTGGCGCTGGTGCCACTCCAGTACAAATGCCGTCAGGGACGGCAGCATTGTCAGTGTCACCAGCGTGGCTCCAATGATACCCGCCATTACAATCACGCCCACTCCTCGGTAGAGTTCGGTACCGGCACCCGGTAGAAAGACCAGTGGCGCAAGTCCAAAGATGGTGGTCAGGGTGGATATGGCGATGGGGCGCAGGCGGGAATCCACTGCTTCCTGCACCGCTTCTACGGCGCTCATACCGTCTTCCTTCACGTTGGCGATGGCGCGGTGCACGATCAGGATCGGGTTGTTGACCACGGTACCCATCAAAATCAGAAAACCCAGCATGGAGATCATATCGAACGGCTGGTGAACCCCCTCAAATCCCACGCTGCGCAGCAGGGTTCCGGCGAGGTTGAGCAGAGCCAGCCCGGCAATGCCACCGGCAATACCCAGTGGAATGGTGGTCATGATCAGCAGTGGATACCCCCAGTGGGAAAAGATCGCCACCATCAGCAGATAGATAATGGCCAGGGCCACCACATAGTTACTCCCCAGAGAGGCGCGGGTTGCGTCCAGCTGATCTGCAGCGCCGGAGATATTCATCGACACGCCGAGGGGCACCTGGCCGTTATCCCGCAGGTACTGGACCAGCTCTGTGCGCACGGCTTCCACGCCGGTTTCCAGAGCCACTGAACGGGGCGGGATGATATTCAGCGTGACGGTACGGCGGCCATCGATTCGTCGCACCGTGGCCGTGTCCACGGTTTCCTGAATCCGCGCCAGCTCGGACAGCGGCAACACTGCGCCGGTGGGGGTGTACACAAAAATCTGTTCCAGCGTCTCCACCGTCGCTTCCGGCCCCTGCCGGTTGTACAGATAGATATCCACCTTGTCGTCGTCCATGAAAAATTCGTTGACGAAAGCGCCGTCGGTCAGGGCTGCCACCGCGAAGCCAATGTCTTCCGCGCTCATGCCCACTTCTGCGGCACGGGCCCAGCGGGGCTTTACTTCCAGCAGTGGCTGGGCCAGAGACAGGCTGGCGGGGCGGGTCTGGATATTGGGGTTGTCGAAAATCTGCTGCGCGCGGCTGTAGGCGGTGCGGGCAACCTGGTAGAGATCGGCGAGATTGGCCCCGGAAATATCCAGGTTCACGCTGCGGGTGCCGCCATCGTTACTGCTGATGATGGAGCCTCGGGTGGCGAAGGCGCGCATGCCGGGGTACTGCTCGTATTGTTTGACGATGATCGTCATCAGCTCGTCGATGTGCCGTGGATCCTTGGTTTCCGCAATGATACGCAGGCTCTGCGGGGATACGCTGATGATAAAGAACTTCATCGGTGGCACTGCGGCGTCGCCGCGATCGAATGCCTCCGGTGCCGGGTCCAGATAGGGCAGAAAGAATGCCTGCAGCTCCAGCGCGATCTCTTTCATGGTGGCGAGGTTGTAGCCGGGCGGGGCATTCATGCTGGCAAAGGTTTTTGCCTCCTCGCCCTCGGGCAGATATTCCGCCGGGGGCGTCAGCAACAGGACAATGGCAAGGCTTGCGGTAACGGTCACTCCGATACAGTACAGACGGCGCGCGGGCGCGGCGAGCAGCCAGTGGATGCGGCGAACCACGCCTCGGCGCACCCGGCTGTGGGTCAGATGATCGGCGGTGGTGCCGTCAAATCTCAGGCGCGCGCTGGCGGTGGGGATGACCGTGATGGCCACCAGCATGGAAACGAGAATGGACGCGGAAATGGCGATGGCAATGTCAGAGTACAGTTGCCCCGCTTCTTCTGCGATAAATACCACCGGCAAAAATACCATTACCGTGGTCAGTGTGGATGCCAGCACCGCCGGCCAGACTTTTTTTACGCCGCTGATGGCCGACTGTAACCGGTCCAATCCCCGTCGGCGTTCGAGCTCAATGCTTTCCAGCACCACAATACTATTGTCCAGTGTCATGCCGATGGAGAAGGCCACGCCGGCGAGGGAGATCACGTTGATGGTGCGCCCGGCGATCAGCAGGCCGATAAAGGCGGCAATGGTACAGATGGGAATACCGACCACGCCGAGTGCGGTTGCCCGCAGGGAGCGCAGGAAGGCGTACATGATGGCGGTGGCCAGTGCCGCGCCGAGAGCCAGGTTTTTCCATACATTGAATACGGAGGACTCTACATAGCCCACATCGTCCGCGGTGAGGGACAGATGCATACCCTGGGGTTCCAGTAACTCCCGATTGATCTGTGCCACCTCTCGGAGCATGGCGCGCTTGATATCAATGACATTGGAGCCGCTTTCCCGGCGCACGGAGAGAAAAATCACCGACTGACCATTGACGAAAGCACTGCTGCGGATCTTGAAGTGGTCCAGGGTGATCTCGGCGACGTCTTCCAGATACACGATACCGTCACCGTCCCGCCGCAGTATCAGCGCGCGAAGCTCTTCCAGATCCTTGAAGCGCCCCAGGGTTCGCAGCAGGTAGCGGCGCTTTCCACTTTCGACTTCGCCCCCGGAGATATCGCGATTGCGCGCATTGATCACCGCGCGCACCTGCGCAAGGGTCAGATTGCGCTCGGCCAGCCGTTCCGGTTTCAGGCGGATCTGGATCTGTCGCTCGGCACCGCCACCCACATCCACCTGAGCCACACCCGCCACCCCCGACATACGCGGTCGCACATTGTCTTCGACGAAATCACGCAGCATATCCATATCCAGCCCATGCGGATTGCCGGGTAGGGGGGACACACGAAAATACATAAAGGCATTGGAGGAAAAAGACGTGGCATAAACCCGGGGCTCGTCCACATTTTCCGGGTAGGAAGGCACCTGGGTGAGGGCGTTGTTGACCCGGATCTGGGTTTCCAGAATATCCACCCCAAATGGAAATTCCAGCTCGATCTCCGCAGAGCCGAGATCCGCGGTGGATTGCAGTTCCTGGAGATAGGGAATGTTGCGCAGGTATTCCTCTTGCTCGATCAGGATTTCCTTTTCGATATCCTGTGGTGTGGCGCCGGGCCAGCTGGTGCGGATGGAGATGGTGCGCACTTCCAGGTCGGGGATCATCTGCACGGGGATACGAAATGCCGCGACCAGGCCGAGGATGGCGATGATCAACACGGATACGGTTACCAGAATACCGTTTTTGATGATCTGCTCGAACATCAGTGACTGCCTGCGGTCTTCGGTGTTCCTGCCCGTTTCAATATCACGCGCTGCCGGGGTTGCAGGCTCTCATTGCCGCGCACGATGACGGGCTGGCCTGCATTGATTCCCTCGGTGATTTCGATCATGCCGTTGAAGCTGAGTCCGGTTGAGACCTGCTGCTCGGTTACGGTGGTGACAGCTCCCCAGCGGCTGTCGCGGGCGGCCACCCATAGGGTGATACGGCCGTCGGGGTAGCGCAGGACGGCATCCCGCGGCACCGCGATCCCCTCGCGATCTTGCTTCAGGTGCAATACCGCGGACGCGGACATGCCCGGGATAATCGAAGGGGGGTTGCCCGCGCGCTGCTGTTGGACGGTGGTGCGTAGTAGAAAGGTGCGGCTGCCACTGCGGCTCACCGGAATGCGATGCTCCACCCGGGCGCTCAGTGTCTCGCCGTTGTCGAGGGTCAGGCGTAGGCCGGTGTCGGGCCGGATACGGGAATAGTAGCGCTGCGGGACCTGGAAGTCGGCGCGGAGTGTTTGCGTATCCACCAGTTCAAACAGGGCAGTGCCCGGTTCGACCCATTCCCCTACGTCCACCTCCCGCAGACTCACGGTGCCGTTGAAGGGGGCGGCAATCTGGTGTCGGCGGAGCAGGGCACCCAGGCGCTCACTCTCTACCTGGGCTGCCTGCAATTGGGCACTGCGTTCGCGCACTTCGGAACTGAGGCTTTCCACTTCTGTTTCCGCCACGTGGTTGTCGCCCACCAGCCGCTGTAATTCCGCCAGACGTCGCCGGCTGTCTGCCAAGGTTTCCCGCACCCGCGCGACTTCCGCAAGGGCTGCGTCACGGTCGAGGCGGCTGAGCTCCGGGTCGAGGGTAACCAGCAACGCCCCTTGCTCTACCCGGTCGCCAATATCCGCGTGAATTGTCTGAATCATACCCGCCACCTCCGCGGACAGCAGGGACTGCCGCAAGGGATTGATGGTGCCGGTGACCGGCACCTCCTCGATCAGTGGCTGCGCCCGCGCGACTACCGCCTCTACCGTGATGGCGGCGGTCTCGGATGCCTTCTCGTCACCTGTCGGCTGTGCCCACAGCGGGGACAGTGCGACGAAGAGGGTAATGGGCAGGAATCGGATTAGCCGCATGGAGGCGAAATCATTAAACGTATCTGGCTAGTGTAGTAATCCTGCCCGAGAGAATTGGCGACGGCGGTATAGATAAACAGATAAGGAAAAGCAATGACGCTGATTTGCGGGCTTAATCGGTAGCCCGGTATTTCGGCAAAGTTCCACTGAGAGCCGTTCGATTGGCGTCGAATAGCTGGAGTTGTGTGAAGACTGAGGTTGCCAGTGCCTATATTCAAAACCAGCATTATTCAGAATAACCCGACGAGCGGCTCGCAGGAGACACTGTCATGATCAAAACCCAATTCCCACTTTGTACCGCCCTCGTGCTGACCCTGGCGACACTGTCTGCCAGCCTGGGGCTGCAGGCCCAGGAAAACGCCAACACCATGGTGCCGCCACCTGGAGAGCCCAAGCCCAACAGCTTCTGGTGGCCGGATGAGCTGGATCTATCTGTATTGCGCCGCAATAACCCGGCCTCCAATCCCCTGGGAGAGGAGTTTGATTACGCCAAGGCATTCAACAGTCTCGATTACAACGCGCTGAAAAAAGACATTGAAAAGGTGCTGACCACATCTCAGGACTGGTGGCCCGCAGATTATGGGCACTATGGCCCGTTGATGATCCGTATGTCGTGGCACGCCTCCGGTACCTATCGGGTCGTCGACGGCCGCGGGGGTGCTGGTGGTGCGCAACAGCGCTTTGAGCCACTGAATAGCTGGCCGGACAACGTCAGCCTCGACAAAGCCCGTCGTCTGCTGCTGCCAATCAAACAGAAATACGGCAATAAAATCAGTTGGGCGGATCTGATGGCGCTGACCGGCAATGTGGCGATGGAGTCTATGGGCTTTGAGACCTATGGCTTTGCCGGCGGCCGCGAAGACGACTGGGAAGCAGATCTCGTTTACTGGGGCCCTGAAACCAAATGGCTCGATGACAAGCGCTACAAGGGCGATCGCCAGCTGGAGAAACCACTCGCCGCCGTACAGATGGGACTGATCTACGTCAACCCGGAAGGCCCCAATGGCGATCCGGATCCCATCGCCGCCGCCAGGGATATCCGCGAGACCTTCGGTCGCATGGCCATGAACGATGAGGAGACCGTGGCGTTGATTGCTGGCGGTCACACTTTTGGTAAAGCCCACGGCGCAGTGAAACACGATTGCGTAGGGAAAGAGCCTGCCGCAGCGGGTATCGAGGAGCAGGGGTTTGGCTGGAAAAACAAATGCGGTACCGGCAAGGGCGCGGACACCTTTACCAGTGGACTTGAGGGCGCCTGGTCGGTAAACCCCATTCAGTGGAGCAACCAGTATCTGGAAAACCTGTTCAAGTTCGACTGGGTAAAAACCAAGAGCCCTGCCGGCGCCACTCAATGGATTCCCAAAGACGGACAGGCCGCCAACCTGGTACCCGACGCCCATGACAAATCCAAGCGCCATGCACCGATCATGTTTACCACGGATCTTTCCCTGAAGATGGATCCGGAATACCGGAAGATCTCCCAGCGTTTCCTGGAAAACCCGGACCAGTTGCAGAAAGCCTTTGCCAAAGCCTGGTTCAAACTGTTGCACCGGGACCTGGGGCCCAAGTCCCGTTATCTCGGCCCGGAAGTACCCAAAGAAGATCTGCTCTGGCAGGACCCGATCCCGGCGGTGGATTACACGCTGATCAGCGAGAGCGATGCGGCCAACCTGAAGAAAAAAATCCTCGCTTCGGGGTTGAGTGTTCCGGAACTGGTGCGCACCGCCTGGGCGGCCGCGGCGTCCTATCGCGACTCCGATGCCCGGGGTGGGGCCAATGGTGGACGTATCCGCCTGGCACCTCAGAAAGACTGGCCGGTGAACAACCCTGCAGAACTGTCCAAGGTGCTTGCCAAACTGGAATCCATCCAGAAAGATTTCAATGACTCCTTAAGTGGTGGTAAGAAAATTTCTTTCGCGGATACCGTGGTGCTCGCCGGCAATGCTGGTGTGGAAGAGGCCGCCAGGAAAGCTGGATACAACATTCAGGTACCGTTTAACCCGGGCCGCAATGACGCCACTGCAGAGCAGACAGATGTGGAGTCGTTTGGCTGGCTGGAGCCGAAAGCCGATGCCTTCCGCAATTACTATGGAAAAGGCAATACACTGTCTCCGGCGGAAGCCATGGTGGACAAGGCCAGCATGCTGGATTTGAGTGTTCCAGAGATGGCTGTACTGATCGGCGGTATGCGCACCATGAATACCAATACGGATAGATCCGCCAACGGCGTGTTGACGGACAAACCCGGTACGCTCAGTAATGATTTCTTCGTCAACCTCGTGGATATGTCCACGCAGTGGAGTAAATCCGGCAATAATCTGTATGAAGGCAAGGATCGGAAAACCGGCAAAGTGAAATGGTCTGCCACGCCGGTGGATCTGATCTTCGGCTCCAATGCCGAGCTGCGGGCTGTGGCGGAATTTTATTCTACCGACGATGCCAAGCAGAAATTTGTCGATGACTTCGCCAGGGCGTGGCACAAGGTGATGAACCTTGGGCGCTAGTCACGGGGATACGGGCACTCACAGAGTGCCCGTTTTCGTCTGCGCCCAGAATTCACCCTGGGGGTGATCCACGGGACTGAAATTGCGTACCATAACCAATAGATACGCTGAACCGTCTCTGGAAAATGGAATTGTTTATGTCGACACCACGCCGAGGAATACCCGCGATATTCCTGATTTTGTGTACGCTGCTGGCTTCGAACCGGCTGTCAGCGGCCGCCCTTGATGTGCGGGTGGTCAATGCCCCGGCAGAGGGCACTCTGGTGTTTCAGGTGTACGACAACCCAGACGCATTTGGTGACTTCCGCAGCCCCTCCCGGGAGATTCCACTGCCGGTCAATGGCAGCGGTGTTTACCGTATTGACGATGTGCGCCCCGGCGCGGTGGCGCTGCTGGTTTATGCGGATGGCAATCAGAATCGCGCTCTGGATCGCACCTTTATCGGTATCCCCAAAGAACCCATTGGCTTATCCAACGGTTACCGCCCGAAAGGGCCGCCCAGTTTTCAGCGGGCAAGTTTTTCGCTGGCCGAGAACGAAACAAAAACCGTCGATATTGAACTCTACGAAGTACTGGGTGAATTCGGCCAGTGGGGTGTCGGGTTGGGTGTCATTGGTCGCAGCAGTCCGTACATCGGTTCCGACTCCACGGTGACTCAGGTGATTCCGGCTATTACCTATTTTGGTGAGCGCCTTCAGTGGGTGGGGCCAAGTCTGCGCTATGGCCTGTGGGGCAGCGATACTTTCCGCTTCGCGGTCAATGCCACCTATCGGGTCGGCGCTTATGAAGAGAGCGACAGTCCCGTTTTACTGGGGCTGGGTGACCGGGACAGTACTCTGATGGCGGGCGTTGGGCTGGTGTATGACGGTCCTAACCGTATCGATGTGGATTTTCGCTATCAGCACGACGTACTCGATCGGTTTGGCGGCGGTACCGCCGAACTGCGGGTGTCGAGAGGGTTTCAAAATGGCAATATCAACTGGGCGCCGTCGCTTGGTGTCAACTGGCTGAGCAGTGACCTCGCCAACTACGATTTCGGCGTGCCGACCTGGGGCGCGCTGCCCGGGCGCCCAGCCTACGACGTGGGTAGCACCGTGACGGTGGAGGCGGGTATTGGCGCGATGCTGGAGATTACCGAGCACTGGCGCCTGGTGCTGGATATTAATGCCGAGTATCTCGGGGATGATATCTCGGACAGCCCGATTGTCGGTGACGACTATGTTCTCAAGGGGTTTGCCGCGATTACCTATACCTTCTGACGTCCGCGGTCCTTGCGGAGGTTCCCTAGAACAGCCCCAGTTGGGGCTGTTTTTCGTTAAAGGTCATCACCGGCGCCTGGGGCAGGCGCGCGTGTAGCAGTTCGGTCCACAATGTGACCAGGTTCAGGGCATCGCCGTTATCCGGCATATGGATGAAAACGTACGGCCGGACTCCCTGTTCGATCCAGTTCGCCACTCGAGCGACCCAGGGAGCGAGGTATTCCCGATTGCTTTCCAGTTCCGGGTGGCCGATAAAGCGAATCACCGGCGGTGCATTTACCGGTAGCAGGTGCACCGGTACCTTCGGTTTCTTGCGCTGCGCATCTGCGATCGATGGGCTCTCCGCTTCTGCCGCAAACAGGCCGCGGCTGTCCAGGCACACACGTGCGCACTCTCGCTCGCGCAACCCCCGGTTCAGGGCGCGCTCTGCGTCACCCTTTTGGAAGAATGCGGCGTGTCGGACTTCCACTGCGCAGGAAAGTGGATGCGGGAGATCATCCATAAACCGCCACAGATTGCTCAACTGCTGTGGGCCAAATGCCGCAGGCAACTGCAGCAGAAATGGGCCTAGCACGTCATTCAGTGGAGAAACGATCTCCAGAAATTCGGTCACCAATTTTTGTGGTGGGGTCAGCAGGTAGTCGTGGCTGATGCTGCGGGGAAACTTGAGCAAAAAGCGAAAATTATCGGAAACCTGGCGTCGCCACTGCACACATTGCGCCTGACTCGGGGTTGCGTAGAAAGTGGTATTACCTTCTACACAATTCAGCACCTGACTGTAGCGTTCGAGGGGCGCCGGGCCCGCGGGCAAGCGGGTGTGCCAGGCCGGGTGTTGCCACTGGGGACAGCCGAGAAAATAGGGAAGATCCATGATTTCGCAGTGATAAATATTTCCGCGCAAATGTAACCCCCGTATTCCGCAAGTCAAGTCTGCACATTTACTTTTAAATCATTAGAATTCGCGACCTTTTCGCGGGCCGGATTTTCGTGAACCTGAGCTACGAGAACCGAGGTTTGCGATTGACCCGCACGTCTGATTAAGAAGAGGTTGACTGAGATACCATGATCGTATTTACCCTGACCAACGAAGATACGGATCAAGTATGGGTGGGCACTGCGCGCGAGGGCGTGACGCCGGAAGCCCGCTTCGAGCAGATCCAGGCCGCCGTATCTTCGGGTATCGATCACCCTTTCTATGATGAACTGAAGAAATTCGGTGCGTCTGCCTTCACCCCGAGCCTGTTTGCCGTAGCGGAAGACCGCCTGGAGCTGCAGGAGATGGTGGAAGAAGCACTGGACAGCTTCAATGCCAAAAGTCTGGTAGGTATCAAAACGGTAAAGCCCGGCACTACTCAATCCGCACTGGCTCCCAAGCGCAAGACGCGGGTGACACGCGTCAAACCGTCAGCCAGCACCGCGGCGAAACCGAATAGCAAAAAGCCGGTAAAAGAAAAGCTGGCCACCGGGCGCACCGGCAGCGCGGCGAAAGAGCGGGCGATTAAAGCGGGTATCGAGGCCGAAAAGGCACGTATTGCAGCGGAAAAGGCCAAAAAGGTGCAGGAAGAGGCTGATGAGATGAAGGCAATTCTCGCCGGCCTGGATGCGCGGGGCTCGACGCTATCCCGGCGCTAAGCTGGATGAGTTCAATGCGGCGGGATCCCTGATCGCGCCGCGTTTCCCGCCTGTTTTATTGAGGGCGCGCCGGGCGCCGAAGCGCGTCACAGCAGTACGCAGTCGTTTCTTGATCCACAGTAAAACGCAGCAATCAGTGAGTAGCGCAAGAAGGGTGCGTAGCTGCTCAGGAAGTCCTTGATCCAGAACTGAATGTCTTCCGTGTTCAGCGGCTGACCTTCTGTTGCGAACGTGCACTGCACCACGGCGTGGGAGTCACGTACTTTGCCATCGTCGGTGACGACGATGGTCAATGTTGCCGTATCGACATTCCAGCCAAAGAGCAGGTAGCGGGAGTCGTCCTGGATATTGCCTTCCAGGAGCTCACAGGCTTTTTCAGTCGTTGCTTCAATCGCGCGCTGTACGTTCTGATTGTCTGGACTTTTCACATCCGCTCGATAAACCGTGAACTCGCGATCATTTCCCGCTGTGGCCTCGGGGAGTGAATTTTCTTGCGTCGTCATCCAGTTTAAAGACATGGCCGTTTCTCTTCGTTTTCAGTTCAGCTGGCAAAAAAAAGCCCCGCTCTTTCGAGCAGGGCTTTCCGAACCTCAGTCAGTCACTTATACAGCAACATCCTGAATCTCGGTCGCGGCGATACGCTTACCTTCTTCGGCAGACTTCTGGAAGTCTTCAATCTGGTCGAAGTTCAGGTAGCGGTAGATTTCCGCAGACATGGAGTTCAGGTTCTGGGCGTATTCCTGGTATTCCGCCGGGGTCGGCAGTTTGCCCAGGATGGCGCCTACAGAGGCCAGTTCCGCGGAGGTCAGGTACACGTTGGCACCATCGCCCAGGCGGTTGGGGAAGTTACGGGTAGAGGTGGACAGCACGGTGCTGTTCGGGGCTACGCGCGCCTGGTTACCCATGCACAGGGAGCATCCCGGCATCTCGGTGCGTGCACCGGATGCGCCGTAGATGTTGTAGTAGCCTTCTTCCATCAGCTGGTGCTCGTCCATCTTGGTGGGCGGAGAGATCCACATACGGGTGGAGATGCCACCCTTGTGCTGCTGCAGCAGTTTACCGGCGGCGCGGAAGTGACCGATGTTGGTCATGCAGGAGCCGATAAATACTTCATCGACCTTGTCGCCGGCCACGTCAGACAGCAGCTTGGCGTCGTCCGGGTCGTTCGGGCAGCACACGATGGGCTCTTTTACTTCCGCCAGGTCGATTTCGATCACTGCGGCGTACTCGGCGTCGGCGTCGGCGCTCATCAGCTCCGGTTTTTCCAGCCAGGCTTCCATGGCGCGTGCACGACGCTCCAGGGTGCGCTTGTCGCCGTAGCCTTCCGCGATCATCCAGCGCAGCAGGGTGATGTTGGAGCGCAGGTACTCGGCGATGGAGTCTTCCGGCAGCTTGATGGTACAGCCCGCAGCGGAACGCTCGGCGGAAGCGTCGGACAGCTCGAATGCCTGCTCTACAGTCAGGTTGTCCAGACCTTCGATCTCGAGGATGCGGCCGGAGAAGATGTTCTTCTTGCCTTTCTTCTCGACGGTCAGCAGGCCTTCCTGAATCGCGTAGTAAGGGATGGCATGTACCAAGTCACGCAGGGTGATGCCCGGCTGCATTTCGCCCTTGAAGCGCACCAGTACGGATTCCGGCATATCCAGCGGCATAACGCCGGTGGCCGCGGCAAACGCCACCAAGCCGGAGCCGGCCGGGAAGGAGATGCCCATGGGGAAGCGGGTGTGGGAGTCACCACCGGTACCCACGGTGTCCGGCAGCAGCATGCGGTTCAGCCAGCTGTGGATGATGCCGTCGCCCGGGCGCAGGGAAACACCGCCGCGGTTCATGATGAAGTCCGGCAGGGTGTGCTGGGTGTCGATGTCCACGGGCTTGGGGTAAGCCGCGGTGTGACAGAAAGACTGCATGGTGAGGTCGGCCTGGAAGCCGAGGCACGCCAGGTCTTTCAGTTCGTCACGGGTCATCGGACCCGTGGTGTCCTGGGAGCCAACGGTGGTCATCTTCGGCTCGCAGTAGGTGCCCGGACGGACGCCTTCCATACCGCAGGCTTTACCCACCATTTTCTGTGCCAGGGTGTAACCCTTGCCAGTGTCGTTCGGTTGCTCCGGCAGGCGGAACAGGTCGGAAGCGCCGAGTCCCAGGGATTCGCGGGCTTTGGTGGTCAGACCGCGGCCAACGATCAGGTTGATACGGCCACCGGCCTGCACTTCGTCCAGCAGTACGTCGGACTTCAGTTCGAATTCGGAAATGACCTTGCCGTCCTCGGACAGGATCTTGCCTTCATAGGGGCGGATTTCGATGATGTCGCCCATATTCAGGTCGTCAACCGGGGCTTCGAAGACCAGTGCGCCGGCGTCTTCCATGGTGTTGTAGAAGATCGGGGCCACTTTACCGCCGATGCAGATACCGCCGCCTTTCTTGTTCGGTACGCCCGGCAGTTCGTCGCCGAAGAACCACAGGACAGAGTTGGTGGCGGACTTACGGGAAGAACCGGTACCGACTACGTCACCAACAAAGGCAACCGGCAGGCCTTTGGCCTGGATTTCTTCGATTTGCTTCATCGGGCCGGTCACGCCGTGCTCTTCCGGCTCCAGACCGTCGCGGGTCATTTTGTACATGGCGCGCGCGTGCAGGGGGATATCCGGGCGGGACCAGGCGTCCGGGGCCGGGGACAGGTCGTCGGTGTTGGTTTCACCGGTCACTTTGAAGACCGCAACCTTGATGCTCTCGGGCACTTTATCGCGCTTGGTGAACCACTCGCCGTCGGCCCAGGACTGGATTACCGCCTTGGCCACTTCGTTGCCGGCTTTGGCTTTTTCTTCCACATCGTGGAAGGCGTCAAACATCAGCAGGGTGCCTTTCAGCTGTTCGCCGGCCAGTTCCGCCAGATCTTTGTCGTCCAGCAGGTCTACCAGAGTGGCGATGTTGTAGCCGCCCAGCATTTTACCCAGCAGTTTGGTGGCATGTTCTCTGTCGATCAGGGGGGATTCGGCCTCGCCCTTGACGATGGCGGTGAGGAAACCGGCTTTTACGTAGGCGGCCTCGTCCACACCCGGCGGTACGCGATTGGTGATCAGGTCCAGCAGTTCCTGCTCTTCACCCGCGGGCGGGTTTTTCAGCAGTTCCACCAGGCCGGCAACCTGCTCGGCGTTCAGGGGCTTGGGTGGGATATTCTGTTCGGCGCGCTCGGCGACGTGTTTGCGATAGGCTTCAAGCACGGATAATTCCCTCTTTGGTGTATGGGGTGGAACCAACAGCTTTCCTGGAGTTCTGGGCGACCAGAGCCGCAAATCGAACTCCGTTTTACATCGATGGCCGCTGGAAGCGGGTGGCGAATTCTACATTACTCGGTTAACGCTGTTAAGTTCGTTGAAAAATCAATAACTTACGCAAATTCTCATCATTCATCGGATGAATAAAGGTCGATTTCAGTGGCTTTTTTCAACTGATAATCAATCGCATTATGGTGCTTTCACCCGGCTATTATCCATGTGATGAATGGACGTAAACGGTCATCGAAAATGCTATTCTGTGCCGCCTCGATTCACACAGCGTTTCACACGAATTTATCGGCGCCCCACCGTACGGTGAGCATCACACAGGATGCTGGCGGTAGTGGCGGCAGAAGAGGTATTTTCGCTGCATGGCGATTTATAAAAAAGTACGTACGCCCTGTATTGGCGTCTGCTCCACCGGCATTGGCGACAATGTCTGTCGTGGGTGCAAGCGATTTGCGCACGAAGTGATCAACTGGAACGCATACTCGGAAGAGCAACGCCGCATCATAGCGGAGCGCCGTGACGGCTATCTTGCAAATGCCGTGCGCAGTCAGTTTGAAATCGTCGACCAGAACCTGTTGCTGGCGCAGTTGCGCCATCAACAGATCCGTTTTAATGAAGATCAGAACCCCTACTGCTGGGTGTTTGAATTGTTGCGCGCGGGGGCTAGCCAGATTGCCGACCCGGCGGAGTACGGGTTGCAGGTGACCCCGGTAGCACGGGGTATCCCGTTGACGGAGCTGCGCAGGCGCATCGATGAAGACTTTTTCGCACTCTCACAGGCGTACTACCTGCGATTTGTGGCGCCGGGGCTGGCATCGGCGGCCGAGTAGCCGGTGCGTACGTCAGGTGCTGTTTATTTCGGGTTGCTGTCAGGGCTCACAGTGCCCTGGCCACCGTTCATTATTTTTAGGAGTCTCACTTGCCCCACGCTTCCCGTCGCCCAGACAAGCAGCTCCTTATCCTGATCAACCCGGCCAGTCGCAGCGGCGGGGATTGTGCTGATCAGCTGCAGGCGGGGGTATCCGGCTTGCGGGAAGAGGGCTGGTCGGTCGAGGTAAGAGACACGGACAGTCCTGAAGATGCCGTTACCAGTATTCGTGATGCCCGGGCAGATATGATTGCCATTGGCGGTGGTGATGGCACTGTCAGCGGTTGTGCAAAAGCCCTGGTGGAGCGGGGGCTTCCTCTGGCGGTACTGCCCATGGGGACCGCCAATGATCTCGCACGTTCCCTCGGTATCGAGTCACTGGAACAGGCATTTGCAGCCATTCGTGACGGCCACACGGCAAGGATCGATCTCGCGCGCTTGGGGGATGAGTACTTCTTCAATGTGGCAAATCTGGGGCTGGGTGTGCAGGTGACGGAGGCGCTTACCCCGGATGTAAAGCGCCGCTGGGGTGTTCTCAGTTATCTCAAAGCCGTGAGTGAAGCGCTGACGCGCAGCAACCAGTTCAAGGTCCGGCTGGTCGTTGACGGGCAGAAATTCCATATCCGATCAATGCAGCTTGCGGTCGGTAACGGCCGTTTCTACGGGGGCGGCAATGTGGTGCACGAGCAGGCTACCATTAGCGATGGCAAACTCCACCTGTACAGCCTGAAGCCGCAAAGTCTGCTGGAACTGTTGTCCTTGGCGCCGTTTCTTCGCTTGGGGCAGCACCGGGTGTCCAGGCGCGTATTTACGGCGTCGGGTTCCGAAGTGGCGATCGAGACAGCGCCGGCAGCGATGGAAGTCCACGCAGACGGCGAGCCAGTGGCGACTACCCCGGTATGTATTCGGGTGGAGAAAGGGGTGATCGCGGCCGTGGTGCCGGCTGACGCTGGCGTCTAGCGGGCTGTTTGTCCCCGGCGCTGAGGAAGGCCGGGGTTCATGCGTAAGGAGAGTTGGTCTAATGAGTTTACTGAGAAGCGACCGTCAGGTGGCATTGCAGTGGCTGCACGGCTGGGCGCTGGAAACCCTGTCGCATTTCCGTTTCGTTGCCGATCACGAGGTGGGTGCGGAAGCGGTAGCGCTGTGTGAATCCCTGGCGGATGAGCGCGAGCAGCTGGTGGGCAGGCTGGCGGCGGCCATCCGGGAAACCGGTGATCTACCGGCGGAGCCAGATCCTGATCGCGAAGCGCTGCAGCAGATGCAGGAGCAGCTGTCCAGCGTCTTTGCGGAGCAGGGTGGGGACGCCATGCTGGCATACTGCGGCTCCCGGGAGGAGGCATTTCTGGAACAGGCTCGGCAGGAGGCGGGTGTGCTGGAGGGTACGCGATATGCGTCGCTACTTTCGGCGTGCCAGGCCAGTGCTGCGCAGGCAATCAAGCGCCTGCAGGCCTGACTACCGGCTTTATGCCCAATGCCCACGTTCAGTGCGGGCGGATAAGGTGCACCCGCAATGCCGGTAAAAATGGTGTTTTATCCACCTGCAAGTCCCGGCGCGTGCGTCGCCGGCTCGCCGGTGGCGTGTGGTCGACCCGAGAGAACTCCGGCAAAGAGCGATCCGCACCACCGCTGATCAGCACCGGCATCGCCGAATAACCTACCTGCCGATAGTCGTCCCGCTGATCCTGCTCTGCGGCATGAAAGATTTCCGCTACCTGTAAATTCGCTCTGCTCTGAATCTGTACCTGGCGCAGGTGGTCGTGGTCGTTACGGTGCAGCCCGGCCAGGAGCTGACGCTGATACTGAATACCCGGGTCCTGTCCCTGTGGGTCCAGTTGCACCAGCTTCCTCTCACACCACGCAATACTCACCTTTTTCATGGATTTGCGAGCCTTGATCCAGCTGAGTGCTATGGCATCCGGGCGCCGTGGGCAGAGTAGTATCTGGCGGTAACACTGGCGCAAATGGGTGCGGGGAAAACCAGCATCCGCGAGCATATCCCGCAGTTGTTGGTCGCGCTCTAGGGCAGGTTGGGGGGCGAGAGCCTGTTTTATGTCGGCGACCGTCTTCTGAAATACCGCTTTTGCTTTATTGAGTTGCTGCGCGTGCTCAATAGCACCGGTGGGAACCGCCAGTAGCCCCGGAACCTGTAGTGTATTGCGGGCATCCCCTGGCTGGTGGGCCTCACCATAATCAAGGCTGGCGAAGAGTGCAGCGGCCAGGCCGAATGGCTGTTCAAAGGTGACGCCCAGGCGGTTCGCCGAATCGATCGCAAACTCCGGGCGCAGCAGATAGTGCTGCCAACTGGGAGCGGCGTCCTCCAGTGCAGACAGGTGTTGCGCCAGTTGCTCCGCCAGTCCGTGCAGCTGCACAAGGGAGGCTGCCAGCTCGCGGTTGAGTTGTGCCAATTGGGACTTCGAGGTGACGCTGTTCGACATCTTCTGTGCCCTGGAGGTGATCCGCCGGATCTGGCCCTGGAGAGCGATGAATCCGACCTTGGGTGGTGCGGGAGTCTCCTATATTAATCCACTTAATAAGTCGTTATCAAATGAGCGCGATGCTCGGTACGCCCACCCCCGAGCGCGGTAACCGGTCAACAAAAGGCGGGGAGGGGCGTTATGATGCGCCGCGCCGGGAGGCACGTGTATTCCCGCGTATCCGTATTTGATTTGTCATGAGTTCTGTTATGAGTAGTGCCCCGGTTCCCGACCTGTCCGCCATCCACGACTTTCTGTTGTGCGAAACCCCCGGCGCGTGGATCGAGGCGGCGCTCGCGCAACCTGAAATGATGCTGGTGGACCACGCCAATTGCGAAAAGAAAGCCGCGGGCACGGCGCTCAATCTGATGTTTCGCTATCTCGACAATTTTGAGCTGCTGAACAAAATGTCGCGACTGGCGCGGGAGGAGCTGCGGCATTTCGAGCAGGTGATTGCGATTATGAAAAAGCGGGGTATTCGCTACCCGCATGTCACGGCCTCGCGCTATGCAGCGGGACTGCGCGACCAGGTGCGCCGGGAGGAGCCGGGCCGACTGGTAGATACGCTGATCTGTGGCGCGATTATCGAGGCGCGCTCCTGTGAGCGGTTTGCCCGGATTGCGCCGCATCTGGATGAAGAGCTGCAGGCGTTTTATCTCTCCCTGCTCAAGTCTGAGGCGCGGCATTTCCGCGACTATCTAACACTTGCGCAAAAGGCGACGAGCGAGGATATCCAGCCGAGGGTGCAGGCAATGCTGGAGGTAGAGCGGGACCTGGTGCAGGGCAGCGATGAGGAATTCCGCTTCCACAGTGGTGTACCCGGGCTCGCATGAGTCCCGTCGCGGCTATTTGTACACTTCGACCACATCCCCAAGCCGCTCTGCGACGATTGCCCGTAGGTCGCTGGCCAGCTCCCGGTAAAAGCGCCGTGCCGGGGCGCTCGCCCGCCATACCAGGCCGTGCTGGCGTCGAATCGGTTTCGCCCGCAGCTCGCTGACGTGCAGTGCTTCCGGGTTGTGCATTTCTGAATGGACGTAGAGTCCGGGCAGAAAGGCAACGCCCAACCCCATCACTACCATCTGGCGCAAAGTGTCCAGGCTGGTGCCCTCATAGTCTCGCTGTAGCTGGGCGCCCAGGCGCTCGCATATCTCCTGCACCTGATGGTGAAAGTGATGTTGTCCTTCCAGGGTCAGCACTTTTTCCCCCTTGAGCTGTGATGGCGTCACCTGAGCCTTGCCTGCCAGCCGATGGTCCGCGGGTACCACGAACTTGAGCGGTTCGGTAAACAGGGGTTCCACTGATATGTCGTCCCGTTTGACCGGGAGGGGCACGATCGCAATGTCGTAGAGACCTTCGGTAAGTGATTGGAGCAGGCGGTTTGGGGGCGCCTCCCGCACATAGAGTTTCAGTTTGTGGTGCCGGTGATGTAGAGCTGGCAGCACGTTGGGGAGCAGGTAGGGCCCCAGCGTGGGGGGTACTCCGAGTTTGTAGGTGCTCTGATGTCCCTGGGAAATCAGGTCCGCGTGTTGCGAAAATTCGCGAACTCCCAGAATAAGCTGCTTTGCGTGTTCAAGTAGCTCGCGGCCTTCCGGGGTCAACAGGGTGCCCGAGCGGTTTCGTTCAAACAGGGGAATGCCCAGGTTGCTTTCCAGGGCCTGAATCTGCGCGGTGAGTGCGGGCTGGCTGACTCTAAGCTCGTCAGCGGCACGCCGAAAGCTTGATTGTGACGCTATGGTCACAAAGTATTCCAGCTGTTTAAAACTGGGTGGTTGAGAGGTTTTCGGCATGGCGCTTCAGTCTTTTTTGATAACGAATGATTATCAGCGATAGGTATTTTAACTTATTGAACTATCAAAAAATAATGGATTCCAAGTTGAATGCCCGTTCCAGAATGATTGCAAGGAGTAATGATGGAGCACGTAATTTCCGGTGTGGCGAAGTTTCAGAAAGAAGTCTATCCCACCAAAAAGGCACGCTTTTCCAAGCTGGCTGACGGCCAGAATCCCGAGGTGCTGTTTATCACCTGCGCCGATTCCCGCATCGATCCGAACCTGGTCACCCAGACCGAGCCCGGCGAGCTGTTTATCTGTCGCAATGCGGGCAATGTGGTTCCCCCGCACAGCAATCATTCCGGCGGCATGACGGCATCCATCGAGTTCGCGGTGGCGGCGTTGGGGGTTTCCCATATCGTGATCTGTGGGCATACCGATTGTGGCGCCATGAAGGGCGCGATCGAGCCGGAGAACCTGGACTCGCTGCCGCATGTGAAGGAATGGCTTGGTCACTGTCGTTCAGCCACCGATGTTGTGCGCGACCGCCACGGCGAGCTGAGTAAAGATCACCTGAATGAAGTGACTTGTGAAAATGTGGTCCAACAATTGCAGCACCTGCGTACCCACCCTGCGGTCGCCAGTGGTCTCGCCAATGGTCGGGTTACCTTGCACGGTTGGGTTTACAACATTGGCAGCGGGGAAGTTCTGTGCTTCGACGAGTCAACGCGGGAGTTCAAGCCGATGGATGAGCGCTATCGCGCAATGTTCGGCGAGCTGGCGGACTCGGTTGCCAAGGACACCTGCGGCAGCTGATCGCCTCGCGTGTGTGTCGTCTGCGTTTCGTGCTGACAAAAGGGGCCAAGGCTCCTTTCGCAAGGAAGATTCTGAAGTATAAGAGGTGCCGAAGTCATGAAGTTCGACCTGTCTAATTTGCGCGGCGACATCACCGGGGGTATTACCGCCGGTGTCGTTGCGTTGCCGCTGGCACTGGCGTTGGGGGTTGCCTCCGGGCTTGGCCCCATGGCCGGTATGTACGGTGCAATCGCCGTAGGTTTCTTTGCCGCCCTGTTCGGTGGCACCGGCCCCCAGATTTCCGGTCCCACCGGGCCGATGGTGGTTGTTCTCGCGGGCCTGTTTGCCAGCCTCTCCGGCGATGCTGCGCTCATATTCACGGCAGTGATTCTGGCGGGCGTTTTTCAGATCGCCTTCGGGGTACTGGGCATCGGCCACTACATTCGACTGGTACCCTATCCGGTGATTTCCGGGTTTATGACGGGTATTGGTGTCATCATCATTATTCTCCAGTTGAACCCACTGCTTGGACACGCTTCTCCAAGCGGGGTGCTGGGCGCACTGGGGAATGTGCCTGAGGCGCTTTCTTCTGTTCATCCGGCAAACCTGGTACTCGGTCTGGCAACCCTGGCCATGGTCTACCTGTGGCCCGGTAAATGGGGGCGCTACCTCCCGGGGCCTCTGGCGGCATTGATTGTGGGTACCGTGGTTGCCTATTTCGCCCTGGATGTGCCGATTCTCGGCAGTATTCCCACCGGGCTGCCTGAGCTGCAAATGCCTGTGCTGGGTGGGGAGAATATGATGCTGGTGGTGGAAGCAGCCATCATCCTGGCGATCCTCGGTTCTCTCGACAGCCTGCTGACTTCTCTGGTAGCGGACAACATGTCCCGTACCCGACACCACAGCAATAAAGAGCTGATTGGCCAGGGTATTGGTAACACGGCGGCAGGATTTATCGGTGGTATCGCCGGTGCGGGCGCGACCATGCGCACCGTGGTGAATATCCGTTCCGGGGGCCAGACCCGTATTTCTGGGATGGTTCATGCGCTGGTATTGCTTGCGGTGGCACTGGGCCTCGGTCCCCTGGCGGAGAATATTCCCCAGGCGGTGCTGGCCGGTATCCTCGTGAAAGTGGGGCTGGATATCATCGACTGGAAATACCTCAAGCGCGCACACCAGGGCCCGCGTTGGGATCTGCTGTTGATGGTGCTGGTACTCAGCATGACCGTGTTTGTTGACCTGATTACTGCGGTTGCGGCCGGTGTGGTACTGGCAGCGCTGGCCTATGTGAAGCAGGTGGCGAGCCTGCAGATCGAGCGCCTGCGCAATTTACCCGAGCATCTGGATAGCGAGGAAGACAAAGCCATCCTGCAGCGTCACCGCGATCGTATTGCGCTCTTCGAGTTCAGCGGTCCGCTGAGCTTCGGTGCGGCGGCCGATCTGGGTCACCATGTGCGCGAGCAGAGCAGTCAGCAGTCGCGGGTGCTGATTCTGAACTTCTCTTCGGTACCTTACCTCGATCTGTCTGCGGCCCTTGCGGTGGAGACGATCGCAGCGGACGCCAAGGACAGCGGCAAGCAGCTCTATCTGGCGGGCATGAACGAAGAGGTGCACAAGGTATTGAAGGGCCTGAATGGCCGGATTCCTGCCTCGGGCACTTATGAGACCCTGAGCGAAGCGTTGAAAGCGGCGGAAGCGTCGATCGAATCGACCGCTGAAGTCGGTACGGACGATCTGAAGGGCTTGCCCAGCGGAGGTGCAGCCTGATTGATTGGGCTGACATTGCGTAAAACAAAAACGGGGCACATTCAGTGCCCCGTTTTTGTTTATCTGTCCGTCCGGCGTTTAACCGCGGGAATCAGGGCTCAATAGGCCATTGTTCCAGCGACAGGCCGTTTTCATCTGCCCTGGTGCACCACGCCAGCGCGCCCCAGTCCCCCAGCACGATACGCTCCGCCGCCTGGCCATTCGCGGTCAGCGCATGCCGGTCGGGTCGGTGCGTGTGTCCGTGAATCAGGGTCTGGGTGTTATGGGATTCCATGACCTTGACCACTTCCTCCGGTGTGACATCCATGATGTCTTCGGCTTTCAGGCTGTTCATGGATTTTGAGGTGGCGCGGATCTGCGCGGCAATCTGGCGGCGCTCCTCCAGGGACTTGGCAAGCAGCCCCTGCTGCCACAGCGGGTTACGGGCCTGCTGGCGGAATGCCATATATTCCTGGTCGCGGGTACACAGGCTGTCGCCGTGCATCAGCAGGACCGGGTGGCCTGCCAGCTCCACCAGGCTGGGATCCGGGAGCAGGGTGGCGCCGCAGCGCCGGGCGAAGTCTTCACCCATCAGGAAATCCCGGTTGCCGTGCATCAGGTAGAGTGCCGGGCCGGAATCGGAATAGGTCCTGAGTTGGCGCGCAACTTCTTCGATCAGGGGAGCATCGTCGTCGTCTCCGATCCATACTTCGAAAAAGTCGCCGAGGATGTGCAGCGCTTCGGCGCCCGCCGCGGGCCCTTTCAGAAAGTCAAAAAAGGCCCGGGTGATATTCGGGCGGGATTCGTCCAGGTGCAGGTCTGAAATCAGGTAGGTTGCCACTGGTCTGCTCCGCCCGGTTTGGTGTGGTATGCGAGTATTCGGGATTCGCTTACTTGTCGGCGTAGGCGTCGGAGACGGTCACACCGGTAATTTCGATGGTCTCGGTGGGTACGTCCTGATGGAAGCCGTTGCTGCCGGTGGGAACGTCCTTGATCTTGTTGACCACGTCCATACCGTCGACCACCTTGCCGAATACACAGTAGCCCCAGCCCTGTGCGTCTTTGGCGCGGAAGTTCAGGAAGTCGTTGTCTTTCACGTTGATGAAAAACTGCGCGGTGGCGGAGTGTGGGTCCATGGTGCGTGCCATGGCCAGGGTGCCGGTGTCGTTCTTCAGGCCATTATCCGCTTCGTTCTCGATCGCGTCGCGGGTGGGCTTCTGGTCCATATTCGGGGTCATGCCGCCACCCTGGATCATGAAGTTGTTGATCACCCGGTGAAAGATGGTGCCGGTGTAAAAGTCGTCGCGGCAATACAGCAGGAAGTTGGCCGCGGTCTTCGGCGCCTTGTCAAAATCCAGTTCGATGTTGATGTCGCCGTAGGTGGTGTGCAGAGTGATCATAAAATGTCCTGTCCGGGATCGGTTTGGGGCGGCATGATACTCTGTTCACAGTCCGACGCAAGCCGCGCAGCCCGGCGACTTACAAGCAGTGAAAACCCCATGCGGCGGCAGTCATCTGCGGTATAATCCGCCGCTTACTTCGAGTTGTTGATTTAGAGAAAGCTATGACATCCGAGAGCAAGCCCGCTCACTTCCTCCAGAACATCATTCGCGAAGACCTGGCCGAGGGCCGCGTCGAGCAATTGACTACCCGTTTCCCGCCGGAACCGAACGGTTACCTGCATATCGGTCACGCCAAATCCATCTGCCTGAATTTTGGTCTGGCGAATGAGTTTGGTGGTCAGTGCAACCTGCGCTTCGATGATACCAACCCGGCCAAAGAAGAAGAGGAATATGTTGATGCCATCAAGCGCGACGTATCCTGGCTGGGGTTCCAGTGGGCGGGAGATGTGCGCTACACCTCGGACTACTTTGACCAGCTGCACCAGTGGGCCATCTACCTGATCGAGCAGGGCAAGGCCTATGTATGCGATCTGAATGCGGAGCAGGCTCGCGAGTACCGCGGCACCCTGAAAGAGCCGGGCAAGAACAGCCCGTACCGCGATCGCACGGTGGAAGAGAACCTGGACCTGTTCGCGCGCATGACCGCCGGCGAGTTCGACGAGGGTAGCTGCAGCCTGCGTGCCAAGATCGATATGGCGGCGCCGAACATCAACCTGCGCGACCCGATCATCTACCGGATCAAGAAAATGGCGCACCACCAGACCGGTGACAAATGGTGCGTCTACCCGAGCTACGACTTCGCCCACGGTCAGTCTGATGCCATCGAAGGGATCAGCCACTCCATCTGCACCCTGGAGTTTGAAGACCACAAGCCGCTGTACGACTGGTTTATCGAAAACCTGCCGGTGCCGGCGCGCCCGCGCCAGTACGAGTTTGCCCGCCTGCACCTGAACTACACCGTGGTGTCCAAGCGCAAACTGAAGCAGCTGGTGGACGAGGGCTTTGTGGACGGCTGGGACGATCCGCGGATGCCGACCATTTCCGGTCTGCGTCGCCGCGGTGTGACCCCGGCTTCTATCCGTCAGTTCTGCGAAATGATCGGTGTTACCCGCTCCGACTCCACCGTTGATGTGGGCATGCTGGAATACGCGATCCGTGACGACCTAGACAAAAACGCGCCTCGCGCCATGTGTGTGCTGAAGCCGCTCAAGGTGACCCTCACCAATTACCCGGAGGGGCAGCAGGAAATGCTGAGTGCCCCCGGCCACCCGGTGCGTGAAGACCTGCCGACGCGTGAGCTGCCGTTTACCAAAACCCTGTATATCGAACAGGAAGACTTCCGCGAGGAAGCCAACAAGAAATACAAGCGACTGGTGCTGGGCAAAAAGGTGCGTCTGCGCAATGCCTACGTGATTCAGGCGGACGAAGTCATCAAGAACGATGCCGGAGACATTGTGGAAGTTCTGTGTTCCGTGGACCTGGATACCCTGGGTAAAGATCCGGCAGATGGCGTCAAGCCCAAGGGAGTTATTCACTGGGTGTCTGCGGACAACAACGTGGACTGCGAGGTGCGCCTCTACGACCGCCTGTTCAACGAAGAGTCCCCGGATGTCGGCGACAAGAACTTCCTGGAGTCCGTCAACCCGGACAACCTGGAGGTGCTGACTGGCTGTAAAGCCGAAATCGGCCTCGCCGAAGCGCAGCCGGAAAAAGGCTATCAGTTCGAGCGCAACGGTTATTTCTGCCGCGACAGCAAATACGGCACGCCGGAAAAGCCGGTGTTCAACCGCACTATCGGGTTGCGTGATAGCTGGGCCAAAGAACAAAACAAGTAAGTTTACCCGTCGGGATTGGTGGATGCGCTGCGCTTATCCACCCTACGGCCATGGGTTTTGTATTTGTAGGGCGGATAAGCGAAGCGCATCCACCGTCCGTTACCGAAAAGCCACAAAATCAGAAACAGCGAGAACCGATGTCTCTCAAGGTTTACAACACCTTCTCCGGTGAAAAGGAAATCTTCACGCCCATTCAGGAAAACCGCGTGCGTATGTACGTGTGCGGCCCGACCGTGTACAACCGTGTGCACATCGGCAATGCGCGCCCGGCGGTGGTGTTCGATACACTCTATCGCGTGCTGAAAAGCCTCTACAGCGACGTGGTGTACGCGCGCAACATTACCGATATCGACGACAAGATCATGAAGGCCGCGCGGGACAACGGCGAAGAAATCGGCGCTCTCAGCGCGCGCTTTGCCCAGGCCTATTTCGAGGATATGCAGGCGCTGAATACCCTGCAGCCAGATGTTACCCCTTACGCTACCCAGCACCTGCCGGAAATGATCGCCATGATCGAGGCGCTGGTGGAAAAAGGGCATGCGTACGCTGCAGAGGGCCACGTGCTCTTCGCAGTGCAGTCTATGGACGACTACGGCAAACTCTCCAAGCGTTCTCTCGACGACATGCTCGCCGGCGCCCGAGTGGAAGTGGCACCGTATAAGAGATACGCCGGGGATTTTGTGCTGTGGAAGCCGTCGTCAGAAGACGAGCCCGGTTGGGAGAGCCCCTGGGGCCGCGGTCGCCCGGGCTGGCACCTGGAGTGCTCGGCCATGATCAAAAAGCACCTCGGGGATACCATCGATATCCACGGCGGTGGTCGCGACCTGACCTTTCCGCACCACGAAAACGAAATCGCCCAGAGCTGCTGTGCCAACGGCAAAGAGTTTGTGCGTTACTGGATGCACAACGGCTACGTCAACATCGACGGCGAGAAAATGTCCAAATCCCTGGGCAACTTCCGCATGGTCAATGACCTGCTGCAACAGTACCCCGGCGAAGTACTGCGCTTCGCACTGCTCTCCGCCCACTACCGTTCCGAACTGAATTTCAGCGCGGACCTGCTGGATCAGGCCTGGCGCACCCTTGATGGCCTCTACGGTGCACTGCGCGAAACCCAGTCGGTGGAAGCGGCCGAAGCGAACCTAGAGGGCACTGCCTTTATCGAGGCCCTGCACGATGACCTGAATACCCCCATTGCCATCAGCGAATTGCACCAGCTCGCCCGCGAGCTGAACAAAGCCGCTGACGCCGACAAGCCCGCGCTCAAGGGCCAGTTGCTCGCGGCCAGCGAGATGCTGGGTATCCTGCAGATGGATGCGGAAGCCTGGTTCAAGCAATCCCGCGGCGGCGATGAGATCAGCGAAGACGAGATCGAGGCCCTGATCGCCGAGCGCCAGCAGAGCAAGAAAGACAAAAACTTCGCCCGCGCCGACGAGATCCGCGAGGAGCTGAAGGCCAAGGGTGTGGTTTTGGAAGACAGCCGCGAAGGCACCAAGTGGCGTCGAGAGTAATGTCCGGCTGAGCACCACATACACCGTCATGCCGGCACAGAGCCTGTGCCGGACTTGATCCGGTACCGGTATCCAGTTCGAAGCTCCGCAGCCTGGATTCCGGCATGCGCCGGAATGACGAAACAAAAGATAAAAACTAGAGAAAACGACCATGAAAAAAATCTTCACAGTTGCGTCCATCCTCTCCGCCGCTTTCCTGCTCACCGCCTGTGAACCCAAGCGTGGTTCCGATGCCTGGTGCAAGAAAATGGATGAAACCCCGAAGGGCGACTGGAGCTTCAAAGACGCCGGTGACTACACTAAATTCTGTGTGCTGAACCAGAAACCTGAAGACCAGTAAACTGACCTCTGACCGGAAGCCTGCCCGTTGTTCTTTGCAGATTCCTACCAGCACTTCTTCCGCCCGCTCACCGGCAAATACCGTGAGCAGGTGGTCGAATGCCTGCGCCTGTTATACGAGCGCCTGTACACTGCCAAGGCGGACTACGGCGAGTCGCTCACCCGCGAACAGATTCTGGAAATCTTTTCCGAGGCCCTGACCCGAGCCCCGCAGCTGGACAGCGACGGCAGTGCGGAGCCGGAAGGGCGCTTTCGCGGTTTGCGCGAGCAGTCCGTCTGGGTGCTGAACAGTCTGGTGGAGTTTGGCTGGCTGGAGAAGCTGGTGGACACCGCCACGCTTACCATCTCTTATCCCTTCAGCCGGCGCGGTCGGCTGTTTACCCAGCCGCTGGTGGAGCTGAACAGCACCCGCGTGCGCACCCGCCACCGCAACACCCGCAATACGCTCAACTCCCTGGAAGCCTTCGCCAATCGCGGGGAGGTTTACGACCTGATCGACGCCTGGGAGTATTCCGAGCGCATCGTCGCCGATTTCACGGATATGATCGCGGAGCTGGAAGAGCGCAAACGGGAAATGGTGCGCGAGGTGGAAGCGCAGATTCTGGTGCAGCAGGCTACCGACGAATTTTTCTCGTTTATGGAGAGCCGCTTCCAGCCAGGCCTGGCGATTCGCCTTTCCGCCGACAGTGTGGAAAAGCACCGCGACAGCATCAGTCGGGTCATCGGTCAGATTCGTCGCAAAGACAACAACAGAAAGGCCGAGTGGGAGCAGCGTCTGCGCCAGCAGCTCCCGGAGCTGCACGCCGAGGGGCAGTCGGTCCTTTGGTTGATGCTGGACACCATCGAAGACCGTATGCGCCGCGCCTGTGAGGTAAAACTCCCGGCATTGCGCCAGGCCCTGCAGGGCTTTACCAAGCGCGCGGAGATCATAATCCGCCAGCTGAGTTACCTGCAGAGTAGCACCGAAGGGGCCTTCACCGATCTGTGCCAGGAACTGGGTACAAACAGCGAGCGCGACCAATTACTCGGCAGGCTGGGCAGTGATCTCGCCGCCTTCCAGTTGCGGTTGTACGACCCGAAGCAGACACAATTGTGGCAGCGCAACCGCCGCCAGCCCGTCAACACCCTGGTGGAAGACATAGTGCCTATCGATGACGACAGGCAGCGTGGCATCGTCTTACAGCAACTGTTGGATCAAGCATTCAACTTTAACAGTAGTGACCTGCGCAATTATTTGAGCAGTGCTTTGCGCGCGGGAAAATCGGTCAGTAGTCGCGATCTGCCACTCACCAACGCCCGCGACCTGCTTGCCATGAGCCATGCCCTGGAAGCGGCGGCTGTGTCCCAGGATGGCAGTGGCCCCTTTGTGGAAGTGACCTTTACCGGTGAGACCGCCAGTAACGATTACTTCGAGCAATTTGATGAATACACGCTTGAATTGAAAACCGAGTCAGAAAATCGTGATTGAACAGGCATTGGAAGAAGCACTGGCCCAGTGCAAGTTGACCCGCAACGAATTCTCCGAGCTGCTGGTGCGCCTGCTGGATTACGGAGTGATCTGCCGGGACGAAAGTAATGTGGAGACGGTACTGTACGACCGCTTCCAGCGCTGCGAGCCGCTGATCCGCGAGTGGATTGCCCCGCTGGGCCTGCGCCTGCAGCACGACAGCCGCTTTCAGTTTATCCGCGTCTATCCGCCGGGGGCGGAAGTTCCCGGTATGCCGGATCAGGAGGAGCCGCACCACGGTGGCTTCCGCGCACGCCTGTCTCAACAGGAGGTGGCGGCGATTCTGGTGTTGCGGGTGGAGTACGACAAATCTCTGCGGGAAGGGCAGGTAGACGACCAGGGGTGCGTGGCACTGACACTGGAAGCCCTTGAACTCGGCCTGCGCAATCTGCTGAAAATGTCCCTTCCGGACAAGCTCGCCGAGCGCAAACAGCTCCTGAAAAAGCTCCGTCAGCTGCGCCTGATCCAGTTTAACGGCGAAGACAGCGAGGCCGTGGCCGAAACCCTGTTGCGGGTGCGGCCGACCATTGCGCAGTTTGTCAGTGAATCCGCGCTGGCGCAGTTGCTGGAGAGCGATACGTCGAATGACGAGGTGGAGCAAGTCGAGCGGATTACTCCGGCTAGCGAAGATCACAGCCTCTTCGCCACTGAACAATAGTACCGTCATTCCGGCGCAGAGCCTGAGCCGGACTTGATCCGGTATCGGCATCCAGTGCTACGTAGTGCTGGATGCCGGATCAAGTCCGGCATCACGACAGCGCATCTGCCAACGAGAAAAATTAAACCGAGCACACGAAACGTATGTTTCTGAAAAAACTCATCCTGATCAACTGGGGCAATATTCCCCAGCTGGAATACGACTTCGGCCCCATCAACCTGTTTTCCGGTGGCAATGGCTCCGGCAAAACCACCGCCGCCGATGCCATCCAGACATTGATGACCGCCGCCCACGATACCCTGTTTACCTTCAATCCGGGGCAGGACGAGACCACCCAGCGCGGGCGCGGCGGCAAGCAGGTGCGCACACTTGCATCTTACGTACTCGGCTGCGACGACGGCAGCTACGCGCGGCTGCAGCCTACCGATTGTTATATCGCGGGCAATTTCTTCCCCACCGAAGGTGAAGACGGCGAGCCCTTTACCGCCATCATGGCTATCCGCGCACACCTGGATGCCAGCTCCAAACCCGCCCAGGCGCGCCAGGACAATCTGAAATTTTTCGTGATCCCCGGCGAGCAGCTGGCCATGGGCGATTTCATCAAGGAATACAAAGACGGCAAGCACCTGCTACCCCTGGACAAGTTCTACAGTGTTGCCAGCAAGCAGTTCGGCAAGGTCGAGCAGTACGACAAAAAGAAAGCCTATCTGCGCCGGCTTTATGGCGCGCTGCGCGGCCGGAAGGATGCAGTACCGGATCGCGAGGCCACTCACGCCGCACGCACCTTTGCCAACTTTATGGCCTACAAACCGGTAAAGAGCATCAACGATTTTGTCGCCCAGGAAGTGTTGGAAAAGCGCGACCTCGGCGAGGCGATCCGCTCCGTATCCGAGCTGATGAAAACCATTCACGGAATGGAGCAGGAGGCGCGGGAAATTGTCGACCGCGTGGAGGCCCTGGCGAGTATCGGGGAATCGGCCGGCCTGTACACCGAGCAGTGGTTGCAACTGCGCGTGCAGGAGTATCTGCAGGCCAAGCACCAGCAATTGCGGGTGCAGAAAACCTATGTCGAGGGGAAAAACCGGCAGAAGGAAACCCGTGCGGAACTCGAGCGCACCGGCCAGGAAATCCTCCAGTCGGAGGGTCGTACCCGCCACCTGAGTGAGCAGCTGGTGGCGATCCAGGCTCAGCGCCAGGGTGTGGCGGCGCTGCGCAGCAAAGACGAGCTGGATCAGAAGATCGAGGAAGCGAATCGCACCCTGTCTTCGCTTGCGGCGCCGCTGGCCAGCCAGCAGCAGAGCTTTGCGGAAAATCAGGCCGCCGCCGGTGAGTTGCTGTCCCTGTTGAGTACCACCTCTGTTTCCCTGGAGATTCCGGCGTTCAGTGACGGTGGCCTGGTCAAGTCATTGAAGGCGGTCGCCCGGGGTGATGCGCTGCCAAAGCTGGACGGCCTGCTGGGCAAAGACTGGATTGATCTGTCCGCCCAGGAGTCGCTGCGAGAAGCGGTGGCCAATGCTGAGGCGCAGCAGAATCGTTTCGTGCAGCAGATGACCGGCGCAGAACCCGGGGAAGTGACCCTGCGGGATCAGGTCAACGATCTGGTGTCCCGCGGCGAGCTCAAGGTGCAGCAGGTGCAAAAGCAGTTGCACGCCCAGGAATCCCGTATTCACCACCTGCAGTCCAACCGTGTGCGCTACCCGCAGTATGTGGACCAGGCGCTGGCGGCGATTCGCGAACAGTGCCCCCAGGCCGAGCCCCAGGTGTTGTGTGATTTTGTGGAAGTACTAGACGAGCGCTGGCAGATGGCCGTGGAAGGCTATCTGGGCGGTGCCCGCTTCTCCATTATTGTCGACCCGGATTACGAAGCGGAAGCGATTGGTATCGTGCGCAGTATGCCGGGCCGCGGCAACCGGGCACGGGTCATCCAGGGCGACAAAGCCCGCCGGGATGCCGAGCGACTTGACCCGCAGAACAGATCCATCGTCGAGCTGATGTCGTTTAGCCACAAGACGGCGGAGTACTATTTGCGTGCGTCTTACGGCTCTGTGCTGCAGGTGCGCGATGCCGCCGAACTCAAGGGCACCCGCCGTGGCCTGACCTCGGAAGGCTTGGCCAGCGGCAACTACAGTATGTGGCGCTGTGATATTGATGACAGTGAGCTGGTGTTCGGCCAGGGTGCGCGGGCGCGGGCACTGGCAGCCCAGGAGCGCGCTCTGCAACAATTATTGAAAGAGGCGGGCGCGATTAACGATCAGCAGCAACAGTTGCGTAAACTGTCGCAGGCTGTGCGCAGTCTGACGCCACTGAAGCTGCTGGATGCGGTGGATACTGCGCTGAATGCCCAGCGCCAGGGCCGCAACGCGGAGCAGGCACTGTCCAATCTCGATCTGGACGATGGAATGGAGCTGGAGCAACAGGCTAACGCGCTCCACGAAAAGCTCGAGGCCGAACGCCAGCAGGGCGCCGGTCTGCAGAAGCTGGCCGGCAAACTGGAAAGCAATCTCGACGGTATCGCTCGTCAGTTGCAGGCGCTGTCGGCGCAGCTGGATCAACTGGACGAAGCCCTGTCGGACAGTGAAGCGGCGGTGCAGCGTATTGCCCAGATCACCCCGGACTTTGATGCCGAAGCCACCCTGCAAAAAGCCGACGACCAGGCCGCACAGGCGGATGACGGTTTCGACTTCTCCCAGGATGTGGCCGAGTGGCGTGGTCTGCTGCAGAAGTACAGCCATCAGTTGCTGAAAGCGGTGATGGACTACAACAGCAGTTGCAGCACCGGCGACACGCTGTCGTTTGATCCCGACTTCGCCGCCGGTCACAACGAAGGCCAGTTCAAGCTGGTGTGCCAGCTGGTGGAGCAGGTGACGGCCCTGCGCAACCGTCTGAAGAACAATCTGCTGGTGGATCGCCACGAGCAGCTGCAGGGGCTCAAAAAGTCCTTCAATACCACCTTCGTCACCCACCTGTGTCACGCCATCTACCAGTCCATCAATGATGGCAAGCGCGTGCTGGACGACCTGAACCAGGAGCTGGAGCACCACCGCTTTGGTGCCGATCGCGAGCGCTTCCGTTTCGATTACCGCTGGGTGCCGGAATTCAGGGAATACTGGAATTTCTTCAAGGCGGTGATCGAGCTGCCGAATCTGGGTGAAGAGCAGAGCCTGTTTGATGCGGACCTGGATCCAAAGCACCAGAAGGTGCGCGACCGCCTGTTGGGAATGTTGCTGAGTGAAGACGAGCAGGTGGCGCGCCGCGAGCTCGACCGCATCAGCGACTACCGCAACTATCGCAATTACGAGATCTACAAGGAGCCTCAGGGCAAGGAGCCCATTGCGCTCAGTCAGTACGGCACCGGCTCCGGCGGGCAGCTGGAAACACCGGCGTATATCATCCGCTCCGCCGCGGTCACCTCCGCGTTCCGCTTCAATGACGGCAACAGCCATCTGAAAATGGTGCTGGTGGACGAGGCTTTCTCCAAAATGGATGAATCCCGCTCTCGCGAGGTGATTCGCTACCTCACTGAGACGCTGGGTCTGCAGTTGCTGTTCATCATGCCCAGCAGCAAGTCCGGCCCGTTTATGGACCTGATCTCCAACCAGTTTGTGTTCAGCAAGTGCCCGAGCCCCAAGCCCATCGGTGAGCTGAATACCCGGGTGTATGTGGATCGCAAGGTGTGCAATCAGGAGAAAATTGCCAAACTCTGGGCCAACCACCGCCACACCATCCGGCAGCAGGCGAGTCTGGAGTTCCTGGATCTGGTGGACGAGGTTCCCGAATAAGCCTCGGATTTCGTCATCCCGACACAGGCCGGGACCCAGAGCTGCGAAGCTGGATACCGGATCAAGTCCGGTATGACGGTTATTCTCGGATACCGGATCAAGTCCGGTACGACGGCTATTTTTGGATACCAGATCAAGCTGGGTATGACGGTTATTCTCGAATGCCGGATCAAGCCGGGTATGACGGCTATTCTTGGATACCGGATCACGTCCGATGCGATAAGGAAGGGAGCAGCCTTACTGGTCATAGATTGAACTTGCGTTTTACACGCCAGTTCACGGAATATATCCCCGGTTCCGTTAATATTTGCCAGATTATATGCAGTAGTCACGCAAAAGCAGGGGAGGCTTGAATGCGTCAGTTTTCGATTTTATTGGTCTTCGTGGTCGCCTTTGGGGGCGCTGCGGTGCTGTATGAGCAAGAAAGTCGCAAAGTCAAAGGTGTACTCTCGCAGATTACTGATCTGCAGGCCAAGCTGGGGGATATGCAGGCGGAGATTAATCGTCTGAATGCAGAGCTGGAAGCCGTCAAACTGGCGGATCGTCGCCGCCCGAATCTGAACACCATTGCCAGTCGCGTGCTCAAAAACGCACCTGCTGAACCCAGTGCGCCGACCAGCCAGCCGCCCTCCGGCACGCGCTCGCGTGGCCTGGTTGCGGGGGATGTTACCACCACCGGTCCGGCGATTCGGGCAAATAAGTCGGAGAGTGACGACAGTGAGTGGGCGAGACCAACGGTGGATGCTGAGGCCTATGAGGTGCAATCTGAAGCCGATACACCGATAGCGGATCCCTACCAGTAAATTCCAGGTCAGTGATCTGGAGGGCAAGCTTTATTCCCTGCACTCCAGCCCTTACAATCGCCCTGAGCCCGCTTGCTGCGGGCTTTTCACTTTCTGGCCGCCCGTTACGGGTAGCTGGTTGCCATTGTCTGAGGTCGCTATGACGGTTACACCCTTTTACCAATCTCTCTCCAGCCAATTGACCGGTCTGTTGACCGGCGAGCGGGACTGGCTGGCCAATACCGCCAACGCCAGTGCCTTGTTGTGGCTGGAATTGTCCGACATCAACTGGGCCGGGTTTTATTTTCTGCACGGTGATGAATTGCGCCTGGGGCCCTTTCAGGGCAAACCCGCGTGTACGCGTATTGCGGTCGGCGCGGGTGTTTGCGGCACCGCGGTGAAAACCGGGCAGTCGCAACTGGTGGAGGATGTCCATGCGTTCCCCGGGCACATCGCTTGCGATGCGGTCTCGGCGTCGGAAATCGTGGTGCCCCTGTACAACGGTGATCGCTGTATCGGAGTGCTGGATATCGATAGCCCGCAGATCGCCCGCTTTACCGAGCAGGATCTCGCCGGTATCGAGCAGTTCGCGACAACCCTGCTGGAGCACTCGGACTTGCCAGGCAACTAAAACGGGCACCCGGGGATGGCAGTCATCTGGCAGCAGCGCCGCGGTGGCAACCGCTATGAAGTGCGAACCCACGGAGCGTCGGTGCGCCTGTACAGTAATGGTGTGTTTCATTCTCAGTGGAACCCGCGGGATCCCTTGAAGGGGTCATTGTGGGAGCTGCTGTTGCTGCCCGTGTTCTTTCGTCGCCCACAACAGATCAAGCGTGTGCTGTTGCTTGGCGTGGGTGGTGGCGCTCTGATTCGACTGCTGCAGACCTATGCCTTCCCGCACACCATTGTCGGTGTCGATATTGACCCGGTACATCTCAAGGTTGCCAAACGTTTTTTCGGGGTCGCGGGTACCGAGCTGATTTGCGCCGATGCCCGGCAATACATTTCGGAGTGCCAGGGCACTTCGGCTGAAAGGTTTGACCTGGTGGTCGATGATCTGTTCGACCATACGGACGGTGTGGCCCAGCGGGCAATTCCTGCAGATCCAGATTGGTGCGGACAGCTCCTGGAGCTTCTCACCCCTGATGGGGTTCTGGTCGGCAACTTCGGCAGTCGTCGCGAGCTGCTTGATAGCGGGTGGCGTCGGCCGCAGCTGCGTGCACAACTCGCACAGGAAAAAGGCGCATGGACTCTGGAGCACCCGGTTTACGAGAATTGCATCGGTGTGTTCAGTCGTCGTCCACTGATCCGTGCCGAGCTTCTGCAGCAGGCACCACCTGCGATCAACCCCGGCAATCCCAGCCGTAAACTGGATTCTCGCCTGCGCGCGCTTCGTTAGGGTCCTGCCGAACGGGTATTTAGATTGGCGGGTTAATGATCCCTGAGTCTATACTGGTTTTAGTCAGTTATTTTCCCAGGACCAGTTGATGCGGTACAAGACCTTGGAAGATGTGATCCAGGAGGGGAGGGAGTTCCACCTAAAACTGAGCCGCCAGTACGAAGAGTTTGAGTTGCTCGCTGCCAATGCGCGCGCCAGCCTGTTGCTCGATCAGTTAAAACGGCGGGAAGTGTCCATGACCCATACCCTGGAAAACTTCCGGGATGATGTGGGCGAAGGGGCGTTGCACACCTGGGTACAGTTTGCACCCGAGGGGCGGGAGCCAGAATTACTCCAGCGGCTGCGCAATACGGATATTTCCGATGTGGACGCCATTGGCCAAGTCGCGATGGATATTGAAATGTACCTGGCCGATCAATACCGGGACCTACTGCTGGTGGCAGATACGCCGAGCGCGAAGCATGCGCTGGAGCGGCTACTGGAACTGGAGCAACTCGAAGAGCACACCCTCTCGGTGAATCTGTTTAATCTAAGGGACTATTGAGCGGTGAGCATTGAACACTTGTGTGCTTGCCTGACCGTCGTTTAGCGGGTCAGACGATAGAGGCAGAATCCTCGCGCTTTTTCCAACTCTTCCACCTTTCCGAAAAGCGTTTCGGCTTTCTTCCCGAGCGGGATGAACTCATTCACTACAAATAAGGCCGTACCCCGTGGGCGCAGTATCCGAGCCGCCTGGCTCAGAAAGTGGCCGGTAAGATCACCCTCGACCTGGAAGCCCTGATGGAAGGGGGGATTGCACAGAACCAGGTCGGCGGACGCACTGGCTATCTGTGATCCGGCATCACCGGGTACGACCTCTCCCGGGATATTGCTTTCCATGAAATTTTTCTCACAGGCAATCAGTGCGGCGGCATTATTGTCTGTCGCGAGGATTCGGGCCTGAGTGGCGATTTTTGCCAGCTGGCAGCTGAGATAGCCGTAGCCGCAGCCCAGATCTACCGCGGTAAAAGGAGATGGGCCCAAATGGTCGGCAAAATGCGCGGCCAGAAGTGCGCTGCCTACGTCGATCTTGTTCCAGCCAAATTGTCCGGGCTTGGAGTAGAGATCGCCCAGTGCCATCACGGGGCGGAGGGAGCGGTAGTCACTATCGTCCAGTGGTGCACCGAGGGGTGCGCCGACGGCAAGCCTTGATCGGCTCAGATACTCCGCACCGTGCTTTTGCAGACGCTTGGGCGTGCCCAGATACTGCGCTGTTTTTTGTGCGTAAGTCTTGATACCGCTGTTCTTGCTGCCGAGCAGTAACAGTTCACCGTTTTCCTGAAGAACCTTCGGTGCAGAGTTGATCACGTAGTGGACGGCTGCCTTTTCTTTGGAAACCGGATATAGAATCTGCGAAAAGTGATTGCCCGCATGGGTCAGTTCAAAGTCCGAAAACACCGCCGTGACGCCACATAGCTGCGCCGCCTGTACCAGATCCCAGCGGTTACTGAGCATTGTCCCGGCAAATGAAAAGTCTTGGGTAAGCAGGGGCTTCGCATTTTCGTCTGCGATCCACAGGGTGCTTGCGTCACTATCGCGCAACAGCTGGGCGAGCAGGGTAGACATACTCAGTTTCCGGGGTGGTTGGTAACAGGCAATCAACCAATACTGGCGATTTCTTCCGGGGTCAGCGGACGGTAGTCCCCTTCCGACAGCAACTCATCGAGCTGGATTTCGCCGATGCTCTCCCGGTGCAGCTCCAGCACTTTGTTGCCGAGTGCGGCAAACATACGCTTCACCTGGTGGTAGCGTCCTTCGGTGATGGTGATGCGGACTTCGTTGCGGTAGAGAATTTCGAGCCTGGCGGGCTTGGTGCGGGTCTTCTCATGGTTGAGCCAGACCCCTTTTTCGAATTTCTCTACCGCATCGTCGGCAATGGGTTCCGCCAGGTGCGCGTAGTAGGTTTTGGCGCACTGATGGCGGGGCGAGGCAATGCGATGGGACCACTGGCCGTCGTCGGTGATCAGTACCAGACCGGTGGTATCGATATCCAGGCGCCCTGCAATATGCAGTTTTTGCAGGTTGGGCTCATCCAGCAGGTCCAGCACGATGGGGTGTTCGCCATCTTTGGTGGCACACACATAACCCAAGGGTTTGTTCAGCATAAAGTAGCGCGGACCGGCCGCACCCAGTACTTCGCCGTCCAGGCACACTTCGTCTGCGTCACTGACTTTGACGGAAGGGTCGGTCACCGCCACGCCATTGACGGTAATCCGTTCCTGGCGCGCGGCCCGTTTGACGTCTGCCCGGGACAGATCCGTTACCTGGCTGACGGCTTTATCGAGCCGCATGATGGATGCCGATGATGGCGAAGATGAAGAGGATTTAGCCAAGCTTTTTCTCACCGGAATCGACAGACTGATAAATCAGGGTGTTGATGGTCATGGGGCCGACACCGCCGGGAACCGGGGTATAGGCAGACACGCGCTCTGCCAGCGGGCCCAGCTCGATATCACCCACGCCACCGGGGTGGTAGCCGGCATCCACAACCACGGCGCCATCTTTAATCCAGTCCGCCTTGATAAACTCCGGGCGGCCCACGGCACCCACCACGATATCGGCGCGGCGGATATGCTCGGCCAGGTTTTGGGTGCGGGAGTGGCAAATGGTCACGGTGGCATTGGCATTCAGCAGCATGGCCGCCATGGGCTTGCCCAGGATCGGACTGCGGCCGACAACAACCGCGTGCTTGCCTTCCAGTGCGATGTTGTAGGCTTCCAGCAGGCGCATGATACCTTTCGGGGTGGCACAGCCGTAGGCCTCTTCACCCATCGCCATACGACCGAAGCCCAGGCAGGTGACGCCATCGACGTCTTTTTCCAGAGCGATGGCATCGAAGCAGGCGCGCTCGTCGATCTGCTCGGGCACCGGGTGTTGCAGCAGGATACCGTGTACGTTCGGGTTGGCGTTCAGCTCTTCAATCTTCGCCAGCAACTGCTCGGTGGTGGTCGAGGAGGGGAGCTCTACCTGCAGGGAATCCATACCGATACGGCGGCAGGCGTTGCCCTTCATCTTTACGTAGGTGGCGGATGCGGGATCATCACCCACCAGGATGGTGGCCAGGATCGGCGTCTGACCGCCGCTTTTTTCCTTCATCGCCGCCACGCGGGCAGAAAGTTCTTCTTCTGTTTTCTGGGCAAGGGCCTTGCCGTCCAGAACCAGTGCAGACATAGAGTATTCTCAACCTGAACAGGGAGCGCAGCCGCGGGAATGTGGACGCGCTCATGAATAGTTAGAGCGAGCAGGCTGCCGAACCGGACTTTCCCTCGCGACGAGCGCCTAAGTCCGTCAGCCTGCTAAAGCTTAATTTAGGCGCGGCATTTTCGCACAAGCGGCGAACATTTTCCCTATTCGGTCACTCATAAGATCACCACATTGGCGAAAGGCTAAACTACTTTAAAAAAGAATGGCTTAGCGCCGTTGACACCCTAGGGAGCCGCAAGTAATATGCGCGCTCTCGAACGGGGGGACACCCTCGGGAAAGAAATCGGGGCATAGCGCAGTCTGGTAGCGCGCCTGCTTTGGGAGCAGGATGTCGGGGGTTCGAATCCCTCTGCCCCGACCAATTTACCGGGTTTTCTTGCGCCCGTAGCTCAGCTGGATAGAGCATCCGCCTTCTAAGCGGATGGTCGCAGGTTCGAGTCCTGCCGGGCGTGCCATATCTCTGATAGTGGCTGCGAGCTTGGCAGACTAGTGATGGTCCGCAGCGAGCTAAAAGACGCAGGACTATTCCGGCCCATCAGCACAGCTGATGGGCGTAAAAATCGCCCAAAGCGGTGCTTTGCAAGCGGCGATTTTTACCCTGCCGGGCTTTGTGCCAGGTTGGGAGCGCGGTGGAAACATCGCCGTTGTGCAGCCACAGTGTACAACGTTAAACACCGCTCAATGGTGGCCGTAGCTCAGTTGGTAGAGCACAGGATTGTGGCTCCTGAGGTCGCGGGTTCGATCCCCGTCGGCCACCCCATATATGACCTGATGGTCCCGCAAACCCGGCTTTATGCCGGGTTTTTTGGTTTTAGCACTTTATTGTTCTATGGGTTGCCTTTACCTGCACTGGGGCGATCTAGGATAATGCGCGCCAGTTTTAGATTTCCGTCCCAAATGCTGTTGAGTACTTGGCGTCGGAGCAATTATTCGCAAGTTCAACTGTACTTAGGGGAAGAGAGTGACGGAAGTAGTCGAGCGTAAGGCAACCAATGTTCATTGGCACGATGGGGAAGTTACCCGTGGTGACCGTGCTGCAATGCTGGGTCATAAAGGTGTGACCCTGTGGTTCACTGGCCTGTCCGGATCCGGTAAAAGCACCGTTGCGGTTGCTTTAGAGAAAGCGCTGACTGCCCGTGGCGTACTGACTTACCGTCTCGATGGCGACAATATCCGTCTCGGTATCAACTCCAACCTGGGCTTCTCCGCGGAAGACCGTCAGGAAAACATCCGTCGTGTAGGCGAGATCTCCAAACTGTTCGCCGACACTGGCGTCGTGGTTCTGAGCAGCTTTATCAGCCCCTACGCCGATGATCGCGCCATGGTACGCAAGGTCCACAAAGAGGGTGACCTGCCGTTTATGGAAGTGTTTGTCGACTGCTCCTTGGAAGCCGCTGAAGAACGTGACCCGAAAGGCCTGTACAAGAAAGCCCGCGCTGGCGAGATCCGCGGCTTCACCGGCATCGACGACCCCTACGAAGCGCCAGAATCACCGGAACTGCATCTGCGCACCGACAAAATGACCCTGGAAGAAGAGGTTGAGGCGGTGATCAAATCCCTGCAGGATCGCGGCATCATTGTCTGATCCTGATGGGTTGCTGCAGGAGTCTGTTACCAGGCTCCTGCAGAGTGGCACGAAAAATTCTCATGGCGAGTCAGTCACGTGCTATTTCAGGAAAAAGTGCTCCCGCAAATAGACCTTTCGACATCAACGTTCTTTGATTTCTCCATTCTTTCTGTCTAAATTTCAAACGGCAATTCCTGCCGAATTTTCTTCGAGTAAACTCGCCCGCCAACCGGCCAACGCTTTTCCCGGCGCCACATATACTGTTGCTGTGCCCGCGGTTTTTGATGACGAAAGGCTTCGTCTCTTCGGTGCACAGGAATACACGGCGTACGGAGGCGCATATGGCTTGGAGCGCAAGGAATTTGACTGCGCGATTTGGAGTCCGGCGCGTGGTGACCAGTATTGTTGCCACGCTGTTTATTCTGCTGGGGCTGGGTACCTGGTTTGTTTATGAAAACCTCCCACGGCTGCCGGGTGTACCAAAAGCACCGGTGGTTGGCGTGCCCAAAGGGGCGCTGGATCATGCGCCTCAGCCGGCCTACCTAGGTGATCACCCGAGGAAAAGTGGTCGCCCGGCCGAATATTTTCCATTCCCTATTGCGATTGGCGAGAGTGGGCCAGTCGAAACCCTGTTCTCGGGGCCTTCCACCTATCCGTTTCTGTGTGGAGAAAACAAAGTCACCAATAATCAGCCATTGGTGGATAACCACAATGGCGAAGGTATTCCGGTATTTGCCCTTGATGAGAATGGGGAGCAGACCGATGAAGTGATCGGTTACAGTCGCGACTGCAGTCACGGGACCGCAGTTTCCTATTTCTATCGCAGTTCAGTAGACGGGCAGTTTCACCCGCTTGAGGATGCGAACAACGATATAGATCAGGTGACCGTTAACGGTCGCACCACGGATTTTGTGGTGCGACTTGAAACCGGCACCATCAACCGGTTTTTCTACGCGATCGCTGCCTTGAGAGGCGACGGCGAAACCGCTGACAATCCCAATACCAGCAACTGGAACAAGCGGTTAATTTACCAGTTTCGCGGTGGTGTCGGCGTGGGTCGCCGCCAGGGAAATATCGGTCGTAATCACATCGTCGAGCGGCGGGAAGATCAGCTTGCGCGAGGGTACGCCATCGTCTATTCCACCGCGAACCAGACCAGTAACCACTACAACATATGGTTGGCCGAAGACACTGCACGGCGTTTGAAGAAGCAGTTTTCCGCACTCTATGAAGAGCCTCTGTACACGGTGGGCATCGGTGGGTCCGGTGGTGCCATTCAGCAATACCTGATCGCGCAGAACGCACCGGGTGTACTGGATGCAGCGTTACCGCTGTATTCCTATCCAGACATGGTGAGCCAGACCATATACGTGTTTGACTGTGAGCCTCTTGAATATTATTTCGATGTGGTGGCCGCCGGTGACGAGCGCTGGAGGGAGGTCTCCGAACGGGAGGCCATTATTGGTCTCGCGACCAAAACAGATTTCGATCATCGCTTTAAGATTCTGGAAAACGCCGTCGGGTTGTTTGATGGCCGTTACAAGGGGACAGCCAACGGCGCTTCTGAATGCGTTCAGGGGTGGCGAGGTCTGGTTCCACTGGTGAACAACCCGAATTTTATACATTTCAGTGCGAGTTATGCGGATGCAGTGGCGAAACAGACACACTGGACGCACTGGGAGGACCTGCGTGATTTCTACGGTGCGGGGCAGGATGGTTACGCCAACAGTGCCTGGGACAATCAGGGGGTCCAGTACGGATTGAATGCGCTGAAGCAGGGAAAAATTGATATCGACGAATTCCTGCGCCTCAACGCGACCATTGGCGGCTGGAAAGAGCCCACAGAGCAGGGTGGTGAAAAGCTCTGGTTTATGAACGGTGATGTCTTCCCGGTAGAGCTGTCCGTGTGGAGCGAGCACAACATGAATCTGGGTGGGCTGGATAACCCGGCCCCCAGAAGTGTGGCGGATATTGAAGCAATCGAAGGTATCTACCGGTCGGGGCACGTATTCCTGGGGGATGTCGAGATACCTATCGTCGACCTGCGGCACTATCTGGAAGGTGAACTGGATATGCACCACAGCCTCGCGTCCTTCTCAAGCCGCGAGCGTATCCGTCGGGCGCGGGGGCATGCGGAGAATCAGCTGATCTGGATGAGTCATAAAAAATACAACCCGGTCGATGAGGCCCTCGATATCATCGACCATTGGATTCAGAAAATCGCGGAAAACCCCGAACGCGGCGTAGCCGGTAACAAGCCGGTAGAGGCGACCGATCGCTGTTTCGACAAAAACGGAAACGTGCTGGCTGCTGGTCCAGGTGTCTGGGACGGCGCATGGAATCACAAGCCCGATGGTGCATGTATGCAGCGGTATCCCATTTACAGCACCCCCCGTCAGATGGCCGGCGCACCCATAACCGGCGATGTGTTCAAGTGCGCTTTGCAGCCCCTGGAGCGCGCAATCGCCAAAGATACCTATGGCGCAGCCACGGATGACGTTGTTTCCCGTATTGATGAGATGCGGCGGATCTTCCCGGATGGTGTGTGTAATTACAACGAGCCCGATATTGGGCGTCCAAAAGGCCCGCTATTCCAGCAGGGTGGACCTGTCATCATTGCCGGGCAGCCGGTGAATTCGGACTATCGCTTGGCGCCAGAGCAGATTGCAGGGGAGCCTGAGGTGGAAGAAGAAATCGTGCCGACCCCGGTGTCTGCGGAGGCCGTACCTTTGGAAGATTAGTTCTAAAAATCAATGACTTAGGTTAATAAATAGGCGCTGAAAAGTTTTTTAATTTTTTGGCGTCTTTTTTGTTGACACTAAATCACAGTCCGGTAAGATGCGCCTCGCTCTCGGGGGACAAGCCCAGAGCGAAATCGGAAAACTTGATCGCTTTTAGCTCGAAAGACAGTTACCCGAAAGGGTGGTTAGCTCAGTTGGTAGAGCGGCGCCCTTACAAGGCGTAGGTCACAGGTTCGACCCCTGTACCACCCACCACTTCCTTAAAGGAAGCACTACCGCGGACCGGTAGTTCAGTTGGTTAGAATGCCGGCCTGTCACGCCGGAGGTCGCGGGTTCGAGTCCCGTCCGGTCCGCCATATACGCAAAAGGCCCTGTTCGAAAGAGCAGGGCCTTTTGCGTATATGGCGGACCGTCGGACTCGAGCCACCGTTCGACCAAATCGCAAAGCGATGTAGGGCGCCGAAGGCGCCCGCAGGGCGAAGGCCGATAGGCCTGAGTCAGTCCCGTCCCGATGTGGCACATACTGTACTCCTAGGTTTCACCACCTTTGCAATTTGTCCATTTGTCGAATATATTTAGGTCAAATGTCCTCTAATTACAGCCCGGAGGCAAAATGGCCAACCCAGCCCATACCCCGCAAGCCACCGAAGATCAGGTCCTCCTAGAGGCAACTCTCAATACTGCCAGCCACCTGGGCCTGAAAAAGAAAGAGCTCAGTGAAATCATCCACCTGGATGATCGCACGTTGCGCCGCCGCAGTGGCCTGGCCCCCCAGAGTGCCGAAGGGCAGCTCGCCCTGTTGCTGGTTCGGGCCTATCGCTCCGCGTTCGTGCTGATGGGGGGAGAAGAGGGCGCCAAGACCTGGTTCGCCACTGCCAACCGCGCATTAAACGGCGTACCCAAAGAAATAGCTCACCGTATCGATGGTCTCGTACGCATCGTCACCTACCTGGACGCAATGCGGGGTAAGGTGTGATCGACCTTCGGGACAAGATCCGAAACTCGGCCATCCGGCTGCTCGGGCGGCTGTACAGAATTATTGAATCTCAGGAAGAAGTCGCCACCCGGGGTCTCGTCGATAGCCTGCAGAAGCAGGAGGTTCTGGAAAACCTCCTCGAACAGAGCAAACCTGCCAGGCTACCGGGGAGCGAAGATCTGCACTATCTGCTGGCGACGCCGTTTCGCTACCCGCCGCTTCCCTGGGGATCAAGGTTTGGTGGCGTCGCCGAGAGCGGTATCTTTTACGGCAGTAAAACCATCGACACGGTACTCGCCGAGACTGCTTATTACCGGTTGTTATTTATTAGCGACATGGCGCATCCCCCGCCGAATCCTGTAACCAGCTTCCACCAGGTTTTTTCTGCCAAATACTGCGCTGATCCCGGGGTTCGCCTGCAATCGACAGAATGGCAGGACTACTGGCCACAGCTAACCCACGCTGCGGAGTACCGTTTCTGCCAGCTGCTGGGAACACAGGCACGAGAGGTTGGGATTCAGGGTTTTGAAACGCCGTCTGCCCGTGCTCTTTCTGCGGGCGTTGCGGAGCTGCCGACAGCCGGTGTCGAGGGGATCAATATAGCGTTATTTGACCCTCAGGCACTATTGCGTCGCCCACCCACCATGGAAGCGGAAGTTACCGCTGAGTCTTCGAGCGAGGGCGTGGCCTTCCTGGTCAAGACCGGCAGCGGCGTTCAGTCCCGCAATTTTTCTCGAGATCTGTTCGAGGCATCCGGCCAGATCCCGCAGCCCGCATGATCCGCTACCTGACCGAGTTGAGCCTGGAAGCCTTTACGGAGGCCGCCAGAAACGTGCCCTATCAGCAAATTGAGTCCGAACTGTTTCCCGGTATCGATCTCTGGATCCGCCGCGACGACCTCATCGATCCCATTATTTCTGGCAACAAAGCCTACAAGCTGATATTCAATCTGCTGGAGGCCCGTGCGCAGGGCAAGGATACGATTGTCACCTGCGGCGGTGCCTGGTCGAACCACATCCACGCCACCGCCGCTGCCGGACAGCGGTTTGGGTTCAAAACTATCGGCATCATACGCGGTGAACGCCCCCCCGCGCTGAGTGCCATGTTGCAGGACGCCGAGCGGTTTGGAATGGAATTACGGTTTGTGTCTCGCGCTGTATATAGGAAGAGAGCGGAAGAAGGGTTTTGGGCGCAGTTGGGGCTATCCGGCGAGCGGTATTGGTACGTGCCGGAGGGCGGGGCGAATGAGCAAGGGGCCCGAGGGGTTGAGATTTGGGGGCAGGTGATCCGGGAAACTTGCCCAGTACCCATGGATGAGTGCTGGCTGGCCTGTGGCACCGGGCTGACACTGGGTGCATTGAGTGCAAGTCTTGGTGCGTCAATACCATGTATTGGGGTAGCGGTTCTAGGGGCAGAGGCGAGTATCAGGAACACGGCGGGTTTCTGGGGGCGCGGGCTCCCATCTAATGATTCTCGAATAATTACAGGTGAACATCATGGGGGTTATGGCAAAACCTCCGAATTACTACGCCTCGATATCTGCGAAATAGAGGACTGCAGTGGCGTCAGGTTCGACCATGTGTATACGGGGAAGGTAGTTTCTGCAATCAAAAAAAGCCGCGTTAATCTCACCTCAAAAAAATGTAATACGCGCCAGCGCCGAGTCCTGTTCATACATACCGGAGGGGCGCAGGGGGCACGCGGATTGGTCGTAAAGTGATCAAAATACTAGGTTTTTGTACAAATAATATGCAGATTGGCTTGTGACCAGGCAGGCGCACACAACCCCGAATCAGGTTCGACTCGCTCTTTTCCCTCAGGCATAATCACCTGTCATATTACCCGCTGATAGATCAGAAATTGAACAGTTTCTGGTTGAAGCGCAAAACTCAAAAAACTGCATTGGCCCAGATTCGGGCACCTTGGGGGAGCGGTGTCGGAATTTCAGAATATCGGTCTTATCGGCCGAACCGAAAGTGATAGCGCAGTCATCTCACTCAAACGCCTGATGGCGTTTCTTGAGAGAGGGGGCTATTCCGTCGTGCTCGAAAAGAATACAGCCAATGATGTTGTCGGTCACAAAGCCAGAGTTTCAAGTAAAGATAAACTCGGTGAACTCTGTGATCTGGTTATCGTTGTGGGGGGGGATGGCAGTTTGCTCGCTGCTGCACGCGCTTTGGCCAAATTCAGTGTGCCTCTACTGGGGATCAATCGCGGCCGATTGGGCTTTCTGACCGATATCACCCCAGATGAAATTGAACAAAAGGTAGGGGAAGTGCTCTCCGGCAAATATATGGCTGAGAGCCGCTTCTTGCTGGATATGTCCGTCACCCGTGATGGTAAACCAATAGGTAAAGGATCCTCTCTCAATGATGTGGTGATTCACCCGGGTGAGTATATCCGCATGATTGAGTTTGATCTGTTTATTGATGGGCAGTTTGTATACACGCAGCGCTCAGATGGGTTGATCGTCTCCACGCCCACGGGGTCCACCGCGTATGCACTGTCCGGCGGTGGGCCGATTATGCATCCTAAGCTCGATGCAATCGTGGTGGTCCCTTTAAACCCGCATACTCTTAGCAGTAGGCCGATCGTGGTAGAGGGAAGTAGTGAATTTAAGATCATTATCGGTGAACATAATTCTACCCACTCCTATGTAACCTGTGACGGGCACGACCAGGTGATCACCGAACCGGGCGATGTGATTCGTATACATAAAAAGCCGCATAGGCTCACTTTGATACACCCGATTGATCACAACTTCTATGAGACATGCAGGTCAAAACTAGGCTGGTTGAGTTGAGTAAATGGCAAGTGTCGATTTTAATCCGGTACTTAATTTAGCTTTTATGGGGTTTAAATAGCAGTGGGCAAAATCGAAGAGCGGCGACCAATGAAACTAATATTGAATAGCGTTTCAGGTATACCCACGAGTACGATTTCTCGGGTTATAGGAACTCTTGGCCTAAGCATAACTGAGGCTGAAGAAGGTCAATTAACTAGAGCTCTTAACGATACGGCTTCCGAGGGAGAGTTTTATCTGTTGGTACAGCGCCATCCGATAAAGGTGATTGCGGAAAGCCTTCGAAAAAGGAATGACCCATTTGGTGCATTGGATATGTGGTGTAACGAAACTGAGCGCCAGATTCAGTTTCGTAAGATTAATGCAAACCAAGCATTATTCGTGGATGTCGATAACTCGGCAGAAAATCTAGGCACTCTCCTACCGGATGTCAATAGAGTAGTCGATGCTAGGGGCAGGTCAACCCAAGCTGTCGGTCGCCAAAAACCAGACTTTTACGATCTGCTCGCTGAAGCAGTGATATCGAGAAATTCGAAGGCAGTAGGGTTGTATGAAAGTCTCTGTAGTTACTTTTCAGGACCGGCTGATGGGCTCTTTGATTCAGAGCTCGATGTTAATTACCTAGTTAGTGAACTGGAGTCAATGACCTATGCGGAAGAGCAAAACGACTCATTATTGAAAGCTATTCAGAAGGAAAATCAAATTCTGTTGGCTCAATTACACACTGCAGAATCAGACCTAGATAATATGTATAAAAAGCTAGCTTCATATAGTCGCAAACAAAACCCTCTTGTAGGGAAGTTCGCCAAAAGAGAGGGGCGGCGATTTCATCAATGGTTGAGGCGAAACCTCGTAAGCGTTGTGAACCCTAGGAATAGTATTATCTGGAAGATTTCAGCCCCGCTGCGGTCTGTTACTAGGTCCGCACGAAAATCCTTGTCCTGAAACATACATGTATGGTTCGTAAAAAATTTATAGTTCGTGGCGTATTCCGTGGTTAGAGATCTAAGTTATTATTTTGAGTCCGGGCTGGTGAAGATTGCGGCTGTCGTTGATGGTGCTGGTGACTATGATTTAATTTTGGGTGCGAGGCTGCAGAAAGAGTTATATCAAAAGATCGAAGCGACTCACGGAAAGATATTTTGGGAGGACGCTCATAAGCTACTTTGTGAAAAAATCTCGAAGTATCAAGTGCCCGTTTATGGGATAGATTCGTCTGCCAATATCTTGGCTTACGGTGCCACCGTCAATAATCGCAAGGAATTTGATTTTTTTTCAAAGCTGCTTGAACGGAATGGCTATTCCGAAAAGCTAGTGAATGTGCGGGACTGTGAGAAAGTTGTAGAACCACTAATAGTTACTTTCAAGAGAATTGAAGAGGCGAGAAACGTAATACTTTCAGTTGCGGCGCGCTTTTTGTCATTGAGAGGGTATATATCTAAGTCAATATTGCATCAGGTATTGAATTATAGTCTTACATTCCTGTGTGCAATTGCTACATTGGTGACGTCGAAAGCAAAAGTATTTGTTGTCGCTAATGATCATTCGCCGATGCCTGTCGCGTTCTCCGTTGTAGCCAAATACTTTGGGGTAACCACGCTCTACATCCAGCATGCAGAAGTGACGGAAATCTTTCCGCGGAACGATTTTGACTTTTCAATTTTGCGCAACCAGGCCTCACGTAACGTCTATGAGAAAATAGCTCCATTGACCGGGGAATCTATATACCTCAGTAGAATCGACAAAGATCTCACTTTGGGACGAATATTGCATTCTCGCCAGCTTCTGCGGGAGAAAGTTGACCCGGCAATAGTTATTTATCCTAGCAGTAGTTTTGTTGTAGGTGAGCTTGGAGAGCTTGTACGAAGGCTTCGACTAGGTGGTGTTCCCTCTGATGTGAGGGTAAAACCACACCCATCCTTTAGTGCCTTTGAAGTTTTCGATAAGTTGAATGTCGGGGTTCTGAAGGAGGTCCCGGAGTACCCTCATATTGCTATATGTGGTAATTCATCAGTAGTGGTTGAGTTATTAGCAAGGGGGAACTTGGTTTACCAGTATTTCAAACTGGATTCTATTGTTGATGATTACTACGGTTTTGTGCGGCGGGGACTAACTAGCTCTTTAGCGGATATTGATACAAGTGGAAAGTTCTGGTCTGACGATAAAGATGGGAAGGCTTGGGGGGCTGTGCTTGGTGAGTACCTGCCGAACTTGGATACTGACCGTAATTTGATCGAAAAGCGACGCGAATCATTGTTCTTCAGAAAATTGTTCGTGGCCTCCGGGCTTTCCAGAGAATGGGATCACGCTATTTCAAAAGAGTTTAGTTTTTATAGAGATTTGTTTTGTTTTAATCAGACATTTACAAATTTTATGAGGGCTGGGCGAGCTGCTCGCTATGGTGACCTGTGGATAATTAAGCGGTTAAATAGTTACTTTGACTCGCGCAGTCCTTTATTAAGTAAGCTTTTCAATTCAGCTGATTTGACGGTTTGTCAGTCTATATTGGACTTCTGGTTGATCGCTAAAAGAATCGAGTGGACGGGATATCCCCCCTCGCATGAAAATATTGCATTACTGATAGAGTTTGCATGTAATTACTCTGGTGGTGAAGGCGCTGAAAAGTGGGTTGAAGCAAAAATCTTCGACATTATTCTTAGGCATTCAAATAATTTTACGTTAATTGGTTTTTTAAATCGTACAAGGCATTTTAGGGTGGAAAATGCCAGTATCAATCGACGTATAGCTTTTTTGCGTTTTGCCCAAGCTGATCAGGATCAAGGCCATACGTTGCTAAAGTATTTTGATTACCGAAAAGCAGATTTGACTCCACTAGAAAGGTTGAAGATTTCTGTGCAATGTCTCCTCAAGGTGAGGGGTGAATTTGAATTCTCCGACTATCAAGAGGTCGAGCGCAAATTTATCGAATACCTCCCGGCCATATCAGCTGAGTATAAATTGGCTGTAATAAATGTCTACGATCAATTACGAGATCGAGTTGTACTGTTGGATGTAAAGAGGAACTCTGACCAGTTTCAGCGCTTTGTGGCAATGGTCGAGTCAAAGTTGGTGTCTCGTGAGGGTTTTTCTTTCATAAGATTAAGTGATGGTGAAGGATACTTATTTCGGGATTATAGTGAGCATTTCTCTGAAGATGATGCACTGAATCGTGAGAGACACTGGTGGGGGCAGGAAATTCCGGCGGATCTGCGAGAAAAAATTTCTAATAATGCTAAGGCGGCGATTCAAAACGCTGATGTTTTGGGGATTCCAAGTGTGTACCGTTTTTTGAGGGATCACTCTGACAAGTCTGTTACATTGAAGAATAGTGTTCAGGGGCGCGGGCTTCTTTCTGTTCTCGAGGGAATTCGTATGCTTGACCGAGGATCTGCAATTTATACAGATGATAAAGCTAATCTGGCTGTTTTTAATAACATGCAGGTACTTCGGAAAATTGCTCAATTGGCTGGGAAGGTGATCATTGTGTCCAGTGGCGAACCGAATAACCTTAAGAATATCCTGGGTGAAACCATTGACACCCGGCTCATTTCTATCCCTACACATAATAAAACTTTGAAAAATGATAGGTACACTAGCTTCGAACAGCCATTACCTTTTCTGTTTCAGAATATTTGTGATGCCATTTCAGGCTTGGCAGTAGCTGGTGACTTGGTTCTTGTGGGAGCAGGAGTGGCCGGAAAAATTTTCATGGATACCGCCAAAAGCAAAGGTGCTGTCGCGCTTGATATGGGTAGCGCTATGGATGAGATTCTTGGCGCAGGTATCCACTCTTTACATTAATTATTTACATAATCATATGGAGTAAAAATAGTGTTTGATAATTCTTCTATTCTCGTTACTGGTGGCACTGGTTCGTTTGGGCACACTTTCATTCCAATGCTGTTGGAGAAATATAACCCAAGCCGAGTCATTATCTTCTCTCGAGACGAAATGAAACAATGGGAAATGGCAAAAAAATTCAAGGACGATCCTCGTGTTCGTTTCTTCATTGGAGACGTAAGAGACCGTGAGCGCGTTTATCGTGCGCTTGATGGGGTTGATTACGTCGTGCATGCCGCAGCAACTAAAATTGTGCCAACAGCCGAGTACAACCCTTTTGAGTGTGTGAAGACCAATGTTCATGGCGCAATGAACCTGATTGATGCCTGTATAGATAAGGGTGTGAAGAAAGTGGTTGCACTATCTACGGACAAGGCAAGTAGCCCGGTGAATCTATATGGTGCGACTAAGTTGACGTCCGACAAGCTTTTTGTGGCGGGCAACTCTTACGCTGGCGCTCACAATACGCGCTTTTCAGTTGTTCGCTACGGGAATGTAATGGGGTCTCGTGGTTCCGTGATTCCTTTCTTTATGTCAATTCGTGGAGAAGGTAAATTACCAATAACTGACCCGAGAATGACTCGCTTCATGATCTCACTGGAGCAAGGTGTAGAGCTCGTATGGCATGCTTTTAATGATATGGAAGGTGGCGAAATATATGTCAAAAAAATTCCTTCTATGAAGGTTACTGATGTGGCTAAAACAATAGCACCTGACGCAGAGCAAGAGATTATTGGAATTCGCCCTGGAGAAAAATTGCACGAGCAAATGATTGGTGCTGAAGACTCCTTCTATACCTATGAGTATCCAGAGCACTTCAAGATATTACCGGCCATCCACGATTGGGACAAGTGTGCAAACCGGATTAAGGATGGTACTAAAGTGCCAGAAGGTTTTATTTATGCCAGTGACAATAACAGTGACTGGATGAATGAGAGCGAGCTTGGTGCTTGGATTGACACCAATAAAGATAAGATTGGGAGTATTTAAGTGATTCCTTACGGTCGCCAGGATATTTCGCAAGAAGATATTGATGCGGTAGTTAGCGTTCTCACTTCAGATTTCTTGACGCAGGGGCCGATGGTGCCCCGCTTTGAGGAGGCAGTCGCGAGTAAAGTTGGTGCCAAGTACGCAGTCGCTGTTAATAGCGCCACATCAGCATTACATATTGCGTGCCTGGCACTGGGGTTGGAGGTGGGAGACCGCCTTTGGACTAGCCCTGTCACGTTTGTTGCGTCCGCAAATTGTGCACTCTACTGCGGCGCCAAAGTAGATTTTGTCGATATAGATGCAAAATCGTATAACCTCTGCCCGGTAGCGCTTGAGAAGAAATTAGTTGATGCTGAAGCACAAGGCTTGCTCCCCAAGGTGGTTGTAGTCGTTCATCTTTGTGGTCAACCATGTGACATGCAGGCTATCCGAAAGTTAAGCCATAGGTTTAACTTCAAAGTAATTGAAGATGCTTCTCATGCAATTGGCGGAAAATATCAAGGTAAGTATATCGGTGGGGGGCAATACAGTGATATTACTGTTTTCAGTTTCCACCCGGTAAAGATCATTACTACTGCCGAAGGTGGCATGGCTGTCACTAATGACCCTAAAATTGCCCAAAAACTACAATTACTACGTAGTCATGGAATTACGCGTGACCCTGCACTAATGACTCATAAGCCTGATGGTTCTTGGTATTACCAGCAGGTTGATCTCGGATTTAACTACCGAATGACGGAGATGCAAGCCGCGCTAGGTGCATCCCAACTTGGACGACTTGATGCATTTGTAAGCCGTCGTCATGAGTTGGCCGCTCGCTATAACGAATTGCTGGATGGACTGCCTGTCCTTACTCCTTGGCAACACCCTGATAGTTATTCCGGCTTTCATTTATATGTGATTCGTCTGAAACTGAATGAGTTGACGGCCAGTCACAGTGAAGTGTTTGACTCATTAAGGGCCCAGGGGATTGGTGTCAATCTACACTATATCCCTGTACATACCCAGCCGTTCTATCAACGCATGGGCTTCAAGGTTGGGCTTTACCCAGAATCGGAGCGTTACTATAGTGAGGCCATCAGCCTTCCGATGTTCCAAACTATGACCGAAGCTCAGCAAGATGAAGTTGTAGCAGCCCTAAGAAAGGCAATTGATGCATGAATGCAGCAATAATCCCAGCTAGAGGGGGCAGCAAACGGATTCCCCGTAAAAACATTCGGAGCTTTGGCGGAAAGCCAATGATTGCCTGGTCAATTGAGGCGGCAATCGAGAGCGATTGCTTTGACCACGTGATCGTTTCAACCGATGACTCTGAAATTGCAGAGATCGCTATTCAGTACGGGGCCGCGGTACCATTTATGCGCCCTTCAGTTTTGTCCGACGATTATACTGGAACGATCCCTGTAATTCGTCACGCTATCCATTGGTTGCAGTCCAATCAACTGGACGTGGACTATGCATGCTGCATTTATGCGACTGCACCATTTGTTTGCGCGGAAGATATTCGCCGTGGGTTGGCGTTGTTAAAAGCATCAGGTGCAGATTATGCGTTTTCTGTAGCGAGCTATGTGTTTCCAGTACAGCGAGCTATACGGTTGGCGGATAATGGTCGAGTCAAAATGGCGTACCCGGAGCACTTTGATACTCGTTCACAAGATCTTGAAGATATGTACCATGATGCCGGCCAATTCTATTGGGGAAAAGTCGATGCGTGGCTGAATGAACGAGTGATTTTTTCACAAGGATCTGTCCCCGTGCCTTTACCTCGTCATCGCGTGCAGGATATTGATACTCAAGAAGACTGGGAGCGAGCAGAGTGGATGCTTAAGGCTAAGCTGGCGCAGGCAGGTGTTAACCAGTGAAAGTTGCTTTTCGGGTCGACGCCTCCTTTCTCATAGGCACTGGGCATGTAATGCGATGCTTGACGCTTGCTGAAGCTCTCAGTGAATTTGGGGCAACTTGTTACTTTATTTGTCGCAATCATCGAGGAAACTTGTGCGACCTAATACTTGCCAAAGGTTTTCAACTGAAAATTCTTCCCAGCAATGACAGCGGTGCCAGTTCGATTGAAAAAGCAGAAGTAGCTCTTAGTTATAAATCGTGGCTGGGTTGTAATTGGGAAATTGATGCGGAACAGACTGCCAGCGTGATTGAGCATATTAAACCGGATTGGCTAGTAGTAGATCACTATGCAATCGATAGGAATTGGGAGTTAAATGTTAAGCCATTTACCCGGTTGTTGATGGTAATTGACGACCTTGCGGATCGTCCCCACATTTGCGATCTACTGATAGACCAAAATCTGGGAAGAGACCCATCAGATTATTCGCAGTTGGTGCCGGAATGTAGCAAAAATCTGATTGGTCCCGATTTCGCTTTACTACGTCCCGAATTTGCGTTCTTAAGAACTTCAAGTCTCTCTCGTCGATCAAAGGGAGGCTTGAAAAACATTCTTATCACGATGGGTGGTATCGATCGAGGCAACGCCACAGGTGAAGTCTTGCATGCATTGAAGGGGTGTAAGCTGGGACCCGACTGTAAGGTTACGGTAGTTTTAGGAGCTCACGCACCATGGTTGAATCACGTTCGGTACCTCGTTAAAGACCTGCCATTTGATACCCAGGTTCTGGTCAATGTTGATGATATGGGACGGAGAATGGCAGGCAGCGACTTGGTTGTCGGCGCTGCCGGAGGAACTGCATGGGAGCGAGCATGCCTTGGAGTTCCGTCTATCATTGTGCTCCTTGCGGAAAATCAAGAGCCCGGCGCCGCTGCATTACAGGCGGCCGGGGCTGCAAGAGTTGTAGGAAAAGTTGAGGATATCCGAGCTCTTTTTCCCAAAATATTGGATGAAGTATCCCGCGGTGAAATATTGATGGAAATGTCTCGGTCTGCAGCCAAAATTACCAACGGCCTCGGAGCTAAGAACGTTGCTCAGGTAATGAAAGAAGAGTTTTTCGGTCATGGTTAGTGCAGTTCGAACTATGAATGAAGCTGACCTCGACTTGGTTTTAGAGTGGCGAAACCATATAGAGGTCAGGCGTTATATGTACACGCAAGACAAGATAGATTTTGACCAGCATAAGAGTTGGTTTGACAGTAGCTCGAAAAATACAAGCCGACGATTATTGATTTTTGAGCAAGGTGATACTCCGCTCGGGTTTGTCAGCTTTAACAGAATAAACGGCGGCGATGTTGCGGATTGGGGATTTTATACGGCACCTGACGCACCAAAAGGAACAGGTAAAGAACTCGGAGAAACTGCTCTAGCCTATGGATTTGACAAGCTAAATTTACATAAGGTTTGCGGCCAAGCCCTGTCGTTCAATGAGCGATCAATAAGGTTTCATCGACGTCTTGGTTTCAAGCAAGAGGGTATCCTTCGAGACCAATACAGATATGGTAAATCATATTGCTCGGTGGTGTGCTTTGGCTTATTGACTACTGAATGGAAAAATATCAAGCGCGAGGAAAAAAATGTTTAAAGGCACCCCTAGTATTAATATAGCTGGCCGTGAAGTTTCAGTAGAAAACCGACCGTATATTATCGCTGAATTGTCTGCAAACCATAATGGTAGCCTAGATACTGCGCTAAAAATTGTCACCGAGGCAAAGCGGGCGGGAGCTGATGCTATAAAATTGCAGACGTATCGACCTGATACAATTACGTTAAATAGCAATGCAAAAGATTTTCAAATAAGTGGAGGGCTCTGGGATGGTCGCACTTTGTATGAGTTGTATCAAGAAGCCCACATGCCATGGGAGTGGCATGCTCCGTTATTTGAGTTGGCAAGGGAGCTTGGGATCACTATGTTTAGCTCCCCATTTGACAGTACAGCGGTTGACCTCCTTGAAGATTTGGGGGCCCCGGCCTACAAAATTGCTTCTTTCGAAGCGGTAGATCTGCAGTTGATCAAGTACGCTGCGGGAACCGGTAAGCCCATGATAATTTCAACGGGTATGGCTGATGCAGTTGAAATTGAAGAAGCCATTACTGCAGCACGAGACGGTGGCTGTAAAGAACTCGCAGTTCTTCATTGTGTGAGTGGATATCCGGCTCCTGCAGGCGATTACAATCTTAGAACTCTGAGTGACATGTCTCAACGGTATGGTTTGGTAACAGGTCTCTCAGATCACACTCTTGATAATACAACTGCTATTGCTAGTGTGGCACTGGGTGCCTCGATAATCGAGAAACATTTTACCTTGGATCGAAACGGGGGAGGGCCAGATGACAGCTTCTCTTTGGAGCCGCGGGAGCTGCAAGAGCTGTGCCGGGATACCAAGACCGCATGGGAGGCACTCGGTACTGTTAATTACGGCCGCAAGTCAAGTGAAACGGGAAATGTGCAGTTCAGAAGATCGTTATACTTTGTGAAATCTCTGCTGCCCGGAGAAGTTATTACTGCTGACGCAATACGTAGCGTTCGACCAGGGTATGGCCTACCTCCAAAATTTTACGACTCAGTTATAGGGAAGAAAGTAAACTCAGTTGTTTACGAGAATACTCCAGTTACTGCGAGTGTTCTCCAAGATCACTGAAACTTTAGGGCGTGCAGGCATTCCTCTATGGAGGAATGCCTGCTCTATTTCTTAGCATGCTGAAATATCTATCGCGGATTATCCGATGAAATATTCGATTATTGTTCCGATCTATGAGCAGTGGCATCTTGTGCCGGATTTAATAGATTGTTTGGAGCGTCAATCGACATGTGCTGAGACTTTTGAAGTTGTTCTGGTAGATAACGGCTCGACAATTTTTTGCCCTCCAGATCGAGTCTCAAATAGGTTTCGTATAATCAAGTGCAAAAGGCCGGGGTCATACGCCGCTCGTAATTATGGAGTTAGACACTCCAAAGGAGAGTGGCTTGTATTCACAGATGCGGATTGTCTTCCCGAGCCAGATTGGCTTTCAGAAATCAACCAAAAAGTAGCTCAACTTAACGGGCAGACATTCGTTATTGCTGGGAATATAAAAATGTTGCCGAGCTCAAGCTCGCCATGTGCTTATGAAATTTACGACCTGGTAAAAGGTGTACCGCAATCGAAATATGTAAAGCAAGGGTATGCTGCCACAGCAAATTTAGCATTTTCCAGAAGCTTGTTTGACATGGTCGGTGGATTTGATGAGTGCCGATACTCAGGTGGAGATGCGGAATTCTGTCGACGAGCTGTACATAACAAAGCTACATTAATTTTTGCTGAAGATGCAGTTGTAGGTCATAGGGCGCGTCGTAGCTGGTTCGATATTGCGAGTAAAGCACGTCGTATCAAAGGAAGCCAGTTGCGTCGTGGATCCTTTACTGCGCGATTTCTAACAATTGGGCGAACTTTTCTTCCACCATTGTTCGCTGTAGTGCGTTTTTTAAGGTTAAGAGATTTTTCAATGAATTCCAGGGCTATAGCCATCATGGTTCAGTTCAGAATCTGGACTGTGGAAATATATGAGGTCATACGATTATTACTGCGCGCAGAAGCTGAGCGACGTTAAGAAGAGATTCGATGTATGAATTTAGTGGCTCAAACAAAAATATTCTGGTCGTGGTATTTCCGAATTTTCAATACATTCTGGGGGGTTAGGCCAGGTGTATTCACGACCGTAGTACTTTTTTCCCTAATTGAAAAATTTTGCAATTTAATTGCAATGGTTCTTCCATTAAAGATTATTCTGCTCGCTAGCTCTGAGGGAATACCTAAATATTTTCAATTTTTTATGGGAATTGAATATAAGCAGCATTGGATAATTGGATTGTCGGCCGCGGCAATCGGCTTTCATTTGGTAGGGTTTGGATTTAGTGCAATTTCTGAGCGCCTAGCAGCTTTGGGTGGGGCTGAGGTTGTGGCTAAGGCGAATGAAATCAACGTGGTTTATGGACGAGAACAAAAGCTGAGAAATTATTATTCAGCGTTTTGCAGGATTTTGTCGAGTGCCACCTTCGTATTTTTGGTTCTTTCAGTCTTGGTGTGGCTTGACGATACTCTTTTACTGGCACTTTTATGCTCATTGTCCTTGCAGTATATGTTTTCAGTGTGGGTGCTTAGACCTTTGCCGCAAGCGCGAATGTCAAGGGTTGGTAGGTTTGCGAAAAATGAGCTTCCAGACTACTTGAACTCACTTACTTACGTAAACTTTATCGTTTGCTTTGTTATCGTACTAATGCCTTTCGTACTTGGATATCCTGCAAGCGTATTCTCTGCAGTCGTATCAATAATTTTACTTAGGCACGCGATAAATGCGATAGGAGGTATCGTAAAGGATTGTGTGAAGTTATGGGGTTGGAAAGACGGGATTGACCCTCTCGTTCTTCGAAATGTTCAAGTAAAGAAAAATGAATCACCAGAAACAGTAAGTTTTAGACAGCTTCTGGAAAAATCTAGCCGTGAAGAATGGGTTGCGAGAATACTTCCGAAGAATGTTTTATCTGAAGCGTCAGTTTCCGTTGAGTGGCTAGATCCTCCGCAGAAAGGCATAAACACATTTCAGGCTACAGTCGATACAAGTTCAGACTGTAAGAAAAGATCGTTTCTTCTTCAAGTTATGGATGTAAGGTGGAAACATCTTATTTCAAATGAACAGTACTTACTCAAACACGTGCCTCATGACGTATTGCTTGCGCCTGCCCGTGTTGCAACTGTGATGGAGGACGAGTTTGCGGCTCAGTTCTTGGAGGTCGAAGATGGAAAACGTGCTTCCAATGAGCTATGGCGTAAAGTGGAGAAGATAATTCTTCTAGAGCATTGGAGTTATTGCCCTTCGAGGGCATTATGTTCTGGCTTTGTTTTATCTCACCCGCTCTTACATCAGCGAGTTACTTTGAGCTTCGTAAAGAAAGTCTCCCTGGCTATTGATACGGAAGATGAAGCGAAAGTTTTCTCCTTATTTCTAAATACGTATCCTGAACTAATTAGGGTATTGCAATCTTTACCCTTGTATGTTTTTAACCCTGATCTGCAGCGTGATAATGTAATTGTTTCCGGAGGTCAGAGCCCCAAGCAATTTGTAACCAGCTGGGGCAGGTGGGCTTTGGAGCCAGTCGGCGTAAAATTACCTGCCGGAGCTAGTGAAATTCTGCTTGAAGATATGATTCATGAGCTAAGACAAAAAAGACCCACTCTTCCAGAAGACTATTCTATTTTCCATTTGAGTTTAGCGAACCGGGTTTTTCGCTTGGAAAGTATGATAAATGGACAAAAATTTAAAGCGGCTCTGGCTGAAATGTCCATAATTCTTGAAAATTCATTGTTGAGAAAGGGGTGTGGTCTTGCTGAATCTGCGTAATGTTGTCGCTGCAGTTCCTGGAGTCAGGGCCTTTAAGCGTTCAATTTTCAATCGGAAAACGTCGCGTCCTACACCAGTCGGCTTCCCCTCTGATCGCGGTAAACCACATGTGTCTACGTCACCAGGGGGGGGCACTCAGATATCGGAAGTGCCTGATACTTTTGTGCTATGGCGAATTATTGGGAATGACCTTTTCCCCAGGCATGAAAGGGGGCAATCCAGAAAGAACCTCGCTTTTATACTGGAAAACGAACCAGATCTTTTAGGTTGTCAGAAACGATTTATAGTCAATCGAATTGTCGACCCAAATGAAGAGCGTTTGATAATAGAAATGCTCGAACGTACAGGTTATCCCTATATCCGTATTCCCTTCGATTGGAATGAGTATCGGCAGCTGACATGGGATACCTCAGGTGTCCCATCAGATTATGCCCCTTATACCGAATCCTTTGCTGAGTTGCCTCAACAGGCTAGGCACCAGATTGAAATGCGAATTTTCCGTCACAAAAATAACTATGTGATGAATAACAATGGTGCAAGAAATGTAGCGCTACGGGAAGGGAAGAAGCTTGCAAAGTGGGTCCTTCCTTGGGATGGTAATTGTTATCTTACGGGCAGCGCATGGAGAGAGCTTCGCAGTGCTGTGATTTCGAAACGTGATGTACCATATCACATTGTTTCGATGGCGAGGATTACGGAGAACAGTAAACTACTCGATAAAGAATATATGCCGGAAGCCGCGGAAGAGCCTCAAATTCTGTTTCGTGCGGATTCAAAATCTGAATTTAATGAAGACTACAGTTATGGTAGACGACCTAAAGTAGAATTACTTTGGCGCCTGGGTGTTCCGGGAACATGGGATAGATGGCCTATCGAACCTTGGGACTTGGCGTGCCCACCCTATTCATCTGAAGCCGGGCAGTTTACTTATTCCGGCTGGGTTGCCAGGCTTTATTCTGGAAAAGCAAACCTTGAAAAGCAAAAAGATCACAAAGCATTAGTTGGACGGGGCGAAGCGAGGATGGAGGCTGTTGGCACTCTTCTTTCGAGTCTTGATGCTAAGGTGCTCGAGTCGAGTATCGACTCGGACCTACCAGTTTTTTCTAATCCTAGCAAATTGTCTGATGCCTCTTCGTGTCTACTGGGTAAATTGCGTACTGCTGCTAATCAAGCAATGTCGCGCGGTCCTTACTCAGTTGTGGACAAAAAAACCCTCCCTCCCAGTCAAAATCCTCACGATTATTGGCACGCTGCTCCATATTACTGGCCTCATCCATTGAAGTTGCCCGGATTGCCATACATTCGACGAGATGGTCTACGGGTACCTGGTACTCGGTTATACGAACCACAGAGTGATAATTACGATCGTACCCGGCTTCAACGTTTGTTTGACGACACCTATGTGTTGGCATTGGGCTGGCGGAATTTGGGTGATGATTCTTTTGGGCGGCACGCTGCCGCGTTGGTAAAGCACTGGTTTTTAGAGCCCTCTACAGCGATGAATCCCCACCTGGAGTTTGCACAGGTTCGAAAAGGACATAACAGAAATCGGGGGGCCAGCACAGGTATCATTGAGTTCAAAGACTTCTATTATTTTCTGGATGCAGTACGAATTTTACGAAGTGGTAGGTTTCTGAATCAAGCAGAAGTAATTAGTTTTGAGAATTGGTTAGGGGAGTATCTGCACTGGCTTTCTAGAAGCGAGCAAGGGTTTGGTGAGCGCTCAGCAAATAATAATCATGGTACCTATTACGATCTTCAGGTCGCCGCTATTAGTTTGTTTTTGGGTGAACATAAAATATTGCGGAGAACACTTCGCGACTCTCGATTTCGGATCCTTGAACAGTTTGATAGTGATGGAGCCCAGCCTCATGAATTGGCGCGCACAACCAGCGCTCATTACTGCTGTTTTAATTTGCAAGGCTGGATTCATCTTGCAATGTTGGCGGAATATATAGGTGAAGATCTTTGGTCTTTTACCGGTCGGGACGGTCAGAGTATTCGTAAGGGGATGGAATGGCTGATATCATATATCAATAAACCATGGCCTTTTAAGCAAATTGATACGTTTGACAAAGATCGCTTCTTACCGATCTTGTTAAGCTTTGATCGTAAGTACGGGCGCCCGTCTCGCATGGAGACGTTTGAGTCTCCGAGCGCCGAAGATCTAAAGCCTTTATTTTATCCACATGATGGAATTCGTCCATTCTGGAACATTGAAATGATTTCAACTAGAAATAAGTTCCTTAAATTTAGGAAGGAAAGTTTTGCATTGTAATATATGTAAACAAGTTTTACAGAAAATAGTAAGAATGAATTTCAACTAACACAGTTGGCAAGATAAATGGCCGTTAGCTCTCGAGTTGATAGGCTAACAGGGCTGACACTTTTTCCGAAAGAAATATATTTAATTGTTGAGAGGTTGATATGTCTTATTCTCCAGTATCAATGGCTATTGTTGGAGCTTATAAAAAACACAGGTCATTCTTGAGGCCGTTTAAGCAAGTCTTGGTACATCTCCATGTTTTCCGGGCAATCAGAAACTATGTTGTGAATAGCTCCCGCCCCAAAGTTGTCCGTGAAGTGGTGCGAGGGCCTTATTTGGAGGCTTTGATACGAGGGGGTGTTATTATAAATAAAGATTTGTCGCCAATGGAAATTGAGGAGCCTGATTGGAGTCGAGCAATTAACTGTTTTGAGTTTTGGCAGGCGCTTCCTCAGCACGTGCGTGCTAGGGAAGTTGAGTCGCCGAATGAATTTTTTAAGCTTTATATTTATCGCGAGAAGTATAGATGCCCAATTACAGGAGCTACTATTTCAATTGAAGCGGCCTTATCCTTTTTATGTCTATTTTCCCATCCGTTATATTGTAGATTCTTCAAAGATACACTGCTGGAATTCGATCGAAAACCTTCAGGTGAACTGGGTGTGCCGTCATTTTGTGGTAAAGCTTGCGTGGAAATTCCTGATTCTTTTCTGGGTCAGATGGCGAGCTCTCCCTTTGGGCGATTTCTGATTTCTTTAATGTACGCTAGACCACTCACTCGAGATCTGGAGGAGCTGCTTGCGACGTCTAAATCTCGAGTCGCTATCAACCTATTTGAAGATCTAATAATTTACTTGCGAGATCAGGTTAGATTTGATGACCTCAGGGATCTAATTGAAGTATATATTCAATGGTTTAATAAGTGTTCGCTTGATATTGGCGCGCGCTCTTATATTCGATTTTTTGACACCCTCACAGTCGGCGTCAAAAATCTCAATGCTAGAGTTGTTAACGATTTTCCTGTGTTAGATATTTCGCGGGTTGAGAATCAACATCATTATATTGTGTTATGCCGATCATATTTCCGGCTTGCGTTGGGGATGGCTAAATATGATGTTGCAAAAGAAATTCTGGAAAGCGCTGGGGAAATCGATCCCGTTACCTCACTCTCGCTAGCACTACTTACACACCAAAAACCGTTTAAGGTGGAGAGGCAGCCTGAAGTCCGACAACAACTCCAGTTATTATCGGCTGAGTTGATGCGTAAAATAGTTGCTTCAAATGTGAAGCTTGGCCCAGTCGTGTCACATATCGCATATCATGCCGTCACCGCGTCGGTCGATGATTTACGTGATGCCATAGTCACTTTACGAGATAGTGATATCCCCGAATTTGTTCAGCCTGACACTGGTTACTCTGCGCTGTTTGCAACGATATTATCGCAGCTAATACGGTTAGGCCTATATCGCGAAGGAGCGGAGCTTCTTTCTTTGTGTTCTAGAATGATGACCCCTAGTCATCAGAGCCTTTATAATATTCGGTTACATTTTGAGACAGGAAGTTGTGATTGGAATAAATTGAGAGGGGTGTGCTCAGAATCTGTAGTGCGTGAGTACTTGATGAAGTCTGCTGGTCTCACCGCTTGGAGGGCGAATAAGTTTTTCGAGGCGTTCTTGTATTTTTCTGCCGGGTACAAAGAGAATGATAAATTAGAGAAAAAAGTTGCTCGACAGTCCACGCTTGATAGGTTGCAATTTTTGCAGAGAACTAGCGACTTTGTTAATTCTGTCGTGCAGCCGCGTCGCCCTAAAGGACTCGTGCTTTTGGCAACATTAAATTGTTTTAATTCACTCGCGATGCTCGCACCAGTGATGGTGGAAATAAAGAGACGAAATTTTGCGGTAGCTGCGCTACTTGAAGGTGTTTTAGATTCTCCTTATTTGGAGGCTGGCTCTGAGATGTTCCTTTGCAATCATTTGTTTAATTCTATACGGCGTGAGCGTACTGATGGTAATGTAGTATTGGAATGGAATGTTGACTGGGGTGCTCGGGTTGTTAGCTCCGAGGGTGTAAACTTTTACCAAGGAATATATGAGCATTTATCAGCAAAATTTAGGCGGTCTACAATTAGTTTGGAAAACCCATTGGTTAAAGAGAGCTTTGACCAGTTGATCATGCTCTGTGATTACCTTCTGAGAGTTTGTTTGGAAATTGAAAAAGCTGCGCGTTCGGCAGAGTATCCTATTGTTATAGTCGGTAGCAATACCCATATTGCTCCTTATTCAGTGTTTCGAGATTTTATACTGGAAAGATCAATACCGAATCTTCGATTTGTGTCTTCAAATGTGGCGTATGAAAATTATTATACAAACTTGGGTAGTAAGTTTTCAGGATCAATGGCAGTAGTCGATATGACTTTGCACCGAACCTGTCGGGCTCCTTTTTTGGCACTTCGGCATAGGTTCGAAGAGTGGTATGAAGTGGAGAAAAACTCAGCTGAGCTGAATAGTAGGTTTTTAGAGCTAATCCACGAGAATAGAAATTCCGGCTCAGACGAAGATATTCCTGATTGTCACGATCTGATTGTGTCGGCAAAAAATGCCGGGAAGCGAGTTGTTTGCTGTTTTGGTAAAGTGTTGTGCGATCTTGCTGTGCCCTATGATGGTGGTCCTGCGCATTCGGATATGAAGGATTGGCTGCAGCATTCAGTCTCGACAGTTGCTGGTTCTGATGTGTTATTGTTGATTAAGCCACACCCTCATGAACTTCGGCCAGAAATTGCTTTAGATTTAACAGAAAAACTTGAGGATTTTCTGCCTGAAGACCTGCCAGAAAATGTAATTCTCCTCGGGCATAGGGACTACAATGTGCACGAGTTGGCTCGTTACATAGATCTTGCGGTACTTTGGAATGGTACTTCATGTTTAGAGCTTACGGGTCTCGGCGTGCCAGTAATTATGTGTTCCCACTTCGGTAAGTATGATTACCCGGTCGATCTTATTTATCCAGAGAATCGGGATTCATATGAAGAATCTAATTCTTTATTCTCAGTTGGATGCTCCTTCGGAAGAATTGCAAAAAAAGGCAATGGGTTTGCTTCACTACATGGGGACGGAAGAGGTTGCCATCCCTAATACCTATAGCCGAAGACCGATAACCAACGATAGTGTTGGTGTTCCACAATGGGATGAGGATAAAATTGCGGAATATTTGAAGTGTGGTGACGAACATATGGAGGTTGCTGCAGATAGAATTTTAGAGGGGTGCGTCACTTGACGTTGGTTCGATCTATTGCCTCCGTATGAGGTTTTGTATGCAGTGATAGGTGCGCATTGAGTCGTTTGATTTAATTCACTATTGATAGGGGCTGGAAATGGTGGAGCTTAAAGTTTTGGGGGCGATAGGGAGAAAGGTTTCGGGGACTTTTCTTTTTTCTGATTCAGAAAAGCGGATTCAGCGTCCTAGGATTTTCTTCTGCCATATTCCCAAGTGCGCTGGGTCATCTATTGTGTCAGCTGTTCGGAATAAGCTGTACCCTAATTGCGCTAATGGTACGTTCGAAATTGAACAGGCTCCAAGTAAGCGGTCCGCAAGATCTGTCGGGAAACCGATGATGGAGCTTCGAGAGAATATTCTCGCTTACAATTTGGCGTTGGATAGAAATTATTTTGGTCACGGGCATAGTTATTGTCGTCCTGAATTGGTTAAAGAATTTCTTGTCGATTGGGACTTCGTTACGATTCTCAGAGATCCAGTGGAGCGCTGGATTTCAGAGTACGTGTACAATACCTTCAAGGAAGGTGATTGGGCAAAGAACACGATGAGTTTAGAGCAATATCTTGATTCGAAGAAGGGGCTTTTCACAGGAAGGTACCTTCTTCACTACTTTTCAAATGAGTCCCGGTGCTCTGGTTTTGCTCCGGAACAGTATGTCACTGAAGCTTTGGATAATTTGTCTCGTTTTAGTGTTGTCGGAACGCTGGATCGTCTTGATCAATGGAGCAATGATATGATTCGGCGTTATGGAGTCACTTTAAAAATACCTAAAAAGAACGCTAGTCCAAGATCAGAAGTTGCAGAGGAAATAAGCTCGGACAGTAAGCTTGTTAAAAAAATTGAACGCCTCTGTAAGTATGATCTGGAAGTATACAATCGAGTTCTTGATCGCATATATTAGCGGAAAGGTGATTTGCTGCTGCTATGGTGTGTTGATTTTCGGGTTGATTCTCACTTAGGGGTTTTATTGTAGTATGCATTTTGTATTTTGGTTGTCCTGACGTGTTTCGGCTAGTGAGTGTTAATTCAAGGTCTTTACACCCTCTGTCGTTAAATTCGTAATCTGGTGCTTAAAATGCGTCTAAGTTTTAGCGTAATTGTTCCTGTATACAATCAATGGCAGTTCATTCCCGGTTTAATTGACAAGCTGAGATTGCAATCTTATGGGGTTGAAGATGTGGAAGTTCTTCTTGTTGACAATGGTTCATCAGAACTTCAGGTTCCCGACGAACTTCCGGAGAATGTGAGAGTTCTTTATTGCGAGGATCGTGGCTCCTACGCGGCCAGAAACTTTGGGGCTCGTTTTTCCTCTGGTAATTGGTTGGTCTTTACGGATGCAGATTGTTTACCCGAAACTGAGTGGCTAGAGCAGATTGCGAGAGCAATTAGTTCAAGTAATGGCGAAAACCGTATCATTGCGGGGGGTATCGACTCGTACTGTGAAGAGGTAAATCCTACGCTTTATGAAATATATGACATCGTACGTGGCATTCCGCAAGAGCGGTATGTTAGCCACGGATATGGTGCAACTGCCAATTTAACGGTACCAAGAAAAGCAATTGATATGCTCGAGGGCTTTAATCATCAGTTGTATTCGGGGGGGGATGCTGACTTTTGTCGTCGTGCCCGGAACCAGGGATTTGATATTGTTTATGTTAGCTCGGCCTTAGCTCAGCATCGTACCCGGTCTAGTTGGGAAGAAATTGCTACTAAGGCTCGGAGAGTAAAGGGGGGGCAGCTAGTTTGTAAGCCATTGAAGTATAGGGCGTGGATAGTTCTCCGAACGTTACTTTCTCCACTCGTCACCACTCACCGCTTTGTCAGCGAAAAACGTTATACGTTACGTTATCGTCTGATCGCAAGCTTTATTTACTTGCGAGTTTGGGGTGTGGAATTAGTGGAACTTGTGCGTGTCGGTTCCGGGCGAGAGCCTGAGCGTCGTTAGTTATTGGTGTTCTCGATCATGCAGCTAATATTAATTTACATTATTTCGAGCGTTTAGATGTCAATTATGAAAGGTAATGAGGTTAGCGTGATAATGCCTGCCTACAATGTTGCCGGCTATATTGAAAGTGCTGTACGGTCAGTCTTACGACAGTCCCATGCTGATCTTGAGCTTATCATCATTAATGACTGTTCTACCGATGGAACTGCTTTGCTCGTTGATAAGCTGTCTGTAGAAGATTCAAGAATACGAGTGATTCATAGTAACAAGAATCTTGGTGGTGCCGGGGCGAGAAACTTGGGGCTGGCGAGCGCTAGTTACTGCTACGTTGCCTTTATTGATGGTGATGATCTTTGGCATGAGGAAAAATTGGCGCGTCAGTTGACGATTCTTCAAAGAGGAGATGCCCAGCTCGTTTACACCGCAATTCAGAAAGTGGATTTTTCCGGGCTTCCGTTTGGGCAAGTGCAAAATGTTTCCCCTGAGGTCGACTACAAAACACTACTTGGCGACCCACTTATCGCCTGTTCCAGTGTGCTTCTTGATTATGGCGCGGTGGGTAGATGTAGAATGCCGGATATCCGAAAACGTCAAGATTTCGCGTTTTGGCTTAAGTTACTCCGCTCTGGTGTTGTCGCCAAGGGGATTGATATGCCGCTGACCTACTACAGGGTAAGACCAGGGTCATTGTCATCAAATAAGTTGAGTGCAGCGCTGTATACATGGCGAGTATATCGTGATTTTGAGCGATTGCCGCTTTGGAGGGCAATTCCTAATTTTGTTTCTTACGCATTCCGGGGCTTTCGAAAGCGGTTGAATCGATGATTGCAGGCAAGATACTAGTCACTGGTGCGAGTGGAACGATTGGTCGGGCACTGTTGAATAGGTTGAATTCAACGGGGGAATCAATGAGCTCTAGCAAGCCTACTCAATTCGGTGTAGCCGTTGCCCCTCACTGGAGACTCGGCCAGCCGTTAGGTGGCGCCTTGGATCGCGTGGAGTCGCTAGTGCATTTGGCTGCGCGTGTGCATATTCGGGGTAAGGGGTTTTCGGACAACTCTGGATTTATTAAAGATAATGCTGACGGGGCTCTTGCACTCGCTCAGGAAGCCAGCTTCTATGGTGTAAAGCGGTTTGTGTTTCTCAGCTCTATCGGGGTTTTGGGATCAAATTCGAGTACACCCTTGACTGAAAGTGCACCGTATAAAGCTCATAATGCGTATACTACTGCAAAGGCTTTGGCTGAAGAAAAATTAATGGATTTTGCAAATTCCAGCGATATGGAGTTAGTGATATTGCGCTCTCCTGCAGTCTTGGGCCCTGGTGTTAAAGGTAATGTGGCAAGTCTGGTTGGCGCAGTTAAACGTGGAATCCCGCTACCATTCTCCCGAGTACTTAATCAGCGTCAGTTTGTTGCGGTTGAAGATCTAGTATCCGCAATCGATTTGGCGCTGTCACACGAGGGTGCCCCAGGCGAGATATTTCATGTGGCCAATCCTGAGCGAGTCTCTACACGTGACCTTTGTAAAAGTGTTGCTTCGTGTATTGGCGTGAAGCCTAAATTGTGGCCCATTCCACCCGGTGTTCTGCGATCTGTATCGACCCTTGTCGGTCGAAAATCTCTAGGGGACGGTCTCACTGGCGATCTATTGATCAGCTCTGAAAAAATTACCCGTTTACTTGGGTGGCAGCCTAGGCAATCTCTTGACTCTGCATTATCCGATGCCATTCGGTCAATGAGCTAGCCGGGTCTTTCTGAAGCTCCAATAGTGCTACTGCGAGAACAGCCCAGGAAGTGTTTCGTCCTCTGTTTTAATTTTCTCTTCTATTTCTCGCTTTATTAATCGGCTGGCTAATATCTGTACTTGCTGCTGATTTAGCGGCTTCGGCGGTGTTAGATAGAGGGCTGTTCCAAGTAGCTCCCGAAGCTTATCCAATTCTTCAAAATTTAGCTGGCGGTTGAGCTCACTTAGGCTGCTGCCTTTCACCTGCGGCCAACGAGCACCTATCCAATGAACGAGAGCTTGTTGGATCTGGACAGCATCGCCATTTTTTATCGCGTGTCCCAAAGCACGGGTTTGTTCGTCGACGCCGGTGGAGCCCCTGGCGTTGTTGGCTTTCTCGTGGACGCGGTTGCCTCGGCGATAGAATAGATAGAAAACCCAAAGTAGATGCGATGCGATCGCGGCAATGGCGACCTTTTGCCAGAATCCTGGTTCCACCTCGTTGGTGATTGGTGTGCGGGCGCTCGGCAAGCCTGTAGATGTCGCCGCAGCGCTATTCGTTACTGGAGTGCCGCTAACGTTAAACCGAAACGCCGGCAACTGCGTAGCTCGTTGCCGCCCGATCTTCGTATCCCACCAGGTGATCGTAACGGCCGGTAGCTGATAGCTCCCTGGTTTGGTTGCAACAATGGCTGTTGTTTCTATGCGGCTGCCGGTTATGCCGTTCGAGCCGGGCTGATCCTCCTGCTGCGGCTGATCCGGGTAGGTTTTCAGGCCATCGATGTTGAGTTTGGGCAGGGGGGGCAGTTGAGCCGCTCGTAGGCCTTCGGCTCTCAGGGTAATAATCCGCGTTATCGGCTCTCCCACCTTGAACTCTTCCGGGTCTTTGGACCAGCTCTGTACCAACCCAAGGCTGGCCGCTGGGAGCCAGTGACTTCCACTATAGCTATCGGGCTTGGGCTCTACCTGTACTGTTTTCGCTTCCGAGCGCAGGCGGATGCGTTGGGCGTTGCGGTTGAACAGGGAGAAGGGGTCTCGTCTGCCGGTCACGGCAACGTAGTTGAGCGCGGGGATTTGCAGTTCGCCGGAGCTTTCCGGGAATACGGCGTAGGTTAGTTCGTAGACGGCATGACCTACACCTTTGATTCTGCGTTCAAAGCGCTGTTCATCCACTTTTTCAATATGCGCACCGGGTATCTGCAGGGGGTCGGTGGCGATGTCGTGCAGGCCTACGGTGGTGTAGAGGCGGACTTTGACCAGGAGCTGTTCCTGTACGTACAGTTTGTCTTTGTCCAGCTCAACTTCCAGAAATGCTTTGCGGTTGTCACCACTGGGTGTCTGGCCGGCTTTGTTGACGGTGATGGGGATGGCGTCGGAGATCTGGCCGTGCAGGTGTAATGAGGGGACGAAGAGTTTGCCTTCCTTCAGTGGGGCGAGGATCAGGGTCCACTCGACGAAGCTTTCTGCACGGCCATTGATGACGCGATACTGATTGGACTGCTGGCGGGAGAGGACTTCGAAGTCCTGTTCCAGCAGGTTGAAGTCTGGCTGGCCGCCGCTTTGGCTGCCACTGTAACGCAACGTGAGGGTAAAGGTCTCGTTGATAGCGAGTTCGTTGCGGTCTACGGACGCGGTCAGGTCCTGGGCGCTGGTTGACAGTGAGACCAACAGGAGGAGTGGCAGCAGGATAAGATAGGCGAGCCGGGTGGATCGTGTGGTATTCGTGCGTACGCGCGGTTCGCCTGCAGGCAGGCTCCTACGTGGGGGAAAGGAGTAGTTTTCCGCTTGGCTTACCATCTTTGGGTGGCTCCGTTTTCCGGGGGTTGCCATTCGCCGGCGCGATAGGCGCGGCGGCGCTGCAGGCTTTCATATTTGAATTTTTCGCGCATCAGACCGGCGGGGTCGTCCGGAATTTGCCGCAACCATTGATCCAGGGCCTGCTGGGTTTCCGGATCCAGTTCACTTTGGGATTCCTGTGGCTGCCCATCTGCCGGCTGTTCGGACTCTTCGCCGTCCTGGTTTTGGTGCTGGCTGTTGGCCTGCTGCCGTTGTTCTTGCTCGGATTGATCCTGCTCACCCTGGTCGGCGTTTTGCTGTTGCTCTTCTTCGCCCGACTGCTGCTGGTTCTGGGACTGCTGTTCCTGTGGGGACTGGTCGGAATCGCCTTGCTGCTGATTCTGCTGAGATTGATTCTGCGACTGTTGGTCCTGCTGTTGGTCTTGTTTGTCGTCCTGATTCTGTTGCTGATCGCCCTGTTGGGATTGCTGGTTTTGTTGCTGCTGTTGCAGCTTTTTCAGCTCTTCAGCGATCTGTTTGTTATGCCGCGCGTCGGCGAACTCGGGGTTTTGCTGAAGAGCGCGATCAAACGCTTCGATGGCCTGATCAAACTGGCCCTGCTGGGTGAGGCTATTGCCCAGATTGTACAGCCCTTGCGGGTCGATGCTTTCGGCAAAGCTTTTTGCTGCCGCGTCGTATTCACCGGCGCGGTATTGCGCGGTGCCACGCCACTGGGAGTTTTCAAAGACTTTGGCGGCTGCTTCGGGGTTGCCTTGCTGCAGGAGTTTTTCCGCCTGCTGATTTGGGGTCTGCCACAGGCTGCCGGACTCCTGTGCACTCGCGTCCGGGGCGGCCAGCAGTGCCATCAGGGGCAAGCTGAGTGGCAAGAGGCAGGCGAGGGTGCCCTTGCGGAACAGAAGCAGAGCGAACGGCAAGAGCAGTAAGACAAGCCACGGACCTTCTTCGTTCCACTGGTCGAATTCCCGTTCGGTGAGCTCTGCCTGCTGTGGTGATGTGTCATCGGGTAATACCCGGTTTATATCGCGGTCATCCACGGTGATCTGGGCAACCTGGCCGCCGGTGCTATTGGCTAGGCGCTGTAGCTCGCCGCGATCGAAGTTGGCAATAATGATGGAGCCGCTGTCATCGGTGATGAAGCCGCTACCTGTATTTTTGGGGATGGGGCTGCCTTCGCCACTGCCAACGGCGAGGATGGAGAGGGTGGCACTACTGCTATTCATTTCACTTTTGACGGTGCCCAATGCAGATTTGGCGATACCGTCGGTTACTGCCAGCAAGCGCCCCTGTCCACCGGCGCCGTCTTTCAGTAGTCGCAAGCCTTCCTGCACGGCCATTTCGATATTGCTGCCGGGAACCGGCATGATGCGCGGTGACAGCGACGGCACCAGGTTGGCAATGGTGGCAGTGTCATCGGTCAGTGGTGTGACCACGTGGGCTTCGCCTGCGTAGGCAATCAGCGCGGTCAGTCCGTCTTTGCGCTGTTTTAGGATGTCGAGGATCTTCAGGCGCGCGCGCGTCAGCCGGTTCGGTGATAGGTCCGTAGCCATCATGGATGGAGAAAGGTCCAGGAGAATCACTACGGCATCCTGGTTGCTGTACACCGGTGTCGGCAGCTTGCGCCATGTGGGGCCGGCGAGGGCGGCGACGGCACAGGTCAGCAGGGCGAAAATCAGGGTGAACAGCCAGGGGCGCTTTTCGCCGCCCTTGAGCAGCAGGTGCGGGAGAAGGTCCGGGTCGATGATTTTCTGTAGCCGCCCACTGGCGAACACGGTGCGTGCCAGAGCCCAGCAAAGCAGCGCAGCGGGCAGGATCAACAACAGGATTGCCGGGCGCAGAAAATGAAACTGGTGAAGGTCGGCGAAAAAGCTCACGCGGGTTGACCTCCATTCTGCTTGCGGGCACGTCTACTGTTGTGTAGTTGCAGCTCCGAAACTCCGGAGGTTATCAGCGGTAAAGCGGCCCACAAAAGTGCTGACAGCAGGGCGAGACCCAGGGGCCAGACGTACAGCGATTTCAGTGGGCGGTAGGTTTCCGCCTCCTGCTCCACGGGCTCGAGGCGATCCAGCTCCTGATAAATCTGTACCAGCTCCTGGGGATTGTGGGCGCGGAAGTATCTGCCACCGGTCTGGTCGGCAATCGCCTGCAGCGTGTCACTGTCGAGATCCCGGGATGGATTGACCCGACGCGCACCGAAGCGTGAGCCTAACAATCCGGGCTGGACCATCTCGTCTGCTCCGACGCCGATGGTATAGACGCGCACCCCGGCCTGCTTGGCCAGCTCAGCGGCTTTCAGTGGCGCTACTTCACCGGCGGTGTTGGCGCCGTCGGTGAGCAAGATCAGCACCCGCTGGTCCGCCGGTCGTTGGGTAAGCCGCTTGACCGAGAGGCCGATGGCGTCGCCAATGGCGGTACCCTGGCCAGCAAAACCGATCTGTGCTTCGTTAAGCAGGGTATCGACAGTCTGGCGATCAAAGGTGAGCGGCGCCTGCAGGTAGGCGCGGGTGCCAAACAGTACCAGACCGAGACGATCCCCCTTGCGGCGCAGGACGAAATCCCCGACCACATTCTTGACCGCGGTAATACGCATGGCCGGATTGCTGTTGAGGATCATGTCCGGAGTTTCCATACTCCCGGATATATCGACGGCGATCAGCAGATCGCGGGCGCTGGTAGTCTGAGTGATGGGTTCACCGTACCACTGGGGGCGCGCCGCGGCGCACAGCAGCAGTACCCACAGCAGCCACAGCATCAACAGATTCCAGCGATTGCCCGCTGCGCCGCCATTTTTGCGGGGTAGCTGCTGGTAGTAGGGCACTTTGAGGGCACTGTTCAGCGGTTCACTCTTGGGCAGTAGCCTGCGGGCCAGTAAAGGCAGCGGCAGCAAAAGGAAAACCCAGGGGAGACCAAACTCAAACATGTTCGGCCTCCGGAGTCTGCTGTTGTTCGGCCTGGCTCTGCGGGTTCTCCTGCACCAGGTGGGTGCGCACCCAGTCCTTTGCGTACTCTCGCAGTGCCGTCAGGTCCTGTTGGTCCGGATCTTTCGCGCTGTACAGGCTTTGCAGAATAACGCGATGCACAGGCTCCGGCATGGGCGTGTCGGCGGTAGTACGCAGAAACTCGATCCAGCGCTCACCGGTAAGCGGGCCGCACTTGGCGCGACCGAAGGTGACGACGGCGACGCGTTTCAGCAGAACATTGATGGCCTCCACCACGCGCGGTTGTTGCAGGTTGAGTTCATCTAACAGGCGTACACCTTCCACCCGGTACATTTTCTTCTGGCGCTGGCGGCGCAGATAGCGAAACAACCAAAAGCTGGCAACCACCAGGGCGATGATGATACCCGCGAGAATCCACCAGCCGGGAGCCAGTGGCCACCAGCCGATGGGGGCCGGCTCATGGATATCCCGCAGTTGTTCCAGCAACTGTTGCATTTCCGGTGTCAGGTGCGGCTGCGGTTGAGGTGGCGTGACCTGCTTGGTAAAGAGCCCGGCGGATTTCACGCTTGCCTCCGGCCCGGGGCGGGCTGTCGGTCACCGTAGGTGGTCAGCAGGCGCGGTACCACCGGCTGAGTATTGTCAAAATCCAGCAGCGGCAGACGCAGGCGGCGACACAATTGCGCCGCGTTCTCCCGCACCTGTTGCTGGTGCCGGGCAAACACCTGTCGCATCCCCTGATTGCCCTTGCCGAGAAAGGTACGCTGGCGTCCATCGCTGATGGTGACGGCCTGATCCGGCAGCTGTTGTTCCAGCGGGTCGGTGACCCGCAGTACCTGCAGGTCCGCATGACGGGTCAGGGAGTAGAGCGCCTGTTCGCAGCTTTGATCCAGGTCGTGGCAGTCGCTGATCAGGAACACGGCACTGCCCGGGCGGGCCACACGGCGGGCCTCTTCCAGCAGGGTGGACAGAGATTGGGATCCATTGGAGGGAATCGGGCTATCCAGTGCGCCGGCGGATTCCACCATGCCGTGAATGGCGGCGAGTACTGCGTGGTGGCTGCGCCGCGGGCGTACGGTGTTGACGTCGTTGTCGTCGAAAATCAGCGCGCCGATACGGTCGCCGTGTTGCAGGCCGGCCCAGCTGAGAGCGGAGGCAATGCTGCAGGCGGCGACGGATTTAAAAGCGTTCTGGCTGCCGAAGAACATGGGGGCGCGCAGGTCCAGTAAGATGACCACCGGGCGCTCGCGCTCCTCCTGAAACAGTTTGGTATGGGTTTTGCCAGTGCGCGCGGTCACACGCCAGTCGATGGAGCGCACGTCATCGCCGGGCTGGTAGTAGCGTACCTCCTCAAAGTTCATACCGCGGCCGCGGTAGCGGGTGAGCAGGTTGCCGGCCTGGTCGCTGCGGTTGACCCGGGGCTTGAACAGGCGCAACTGCCGGGCGATATGGCGCAGACGCACCAGCGGTGTCACCTCGGGGTAGGCGCCTTTCAATTCAAGCTCGCTGTGGTTCCGTGCTTCAACCACTATCAATAACCTAAATCGCCGGGACCAGTTGCAACAGGCGACGGATGACACGGTCGGCGTTGGCGCCGGCAGCCTCGGCTTCGAAGCTCAGTAGCAGGCGGTGGCGCAGTACATCCGGGGCAATTGCCATGACATCGTCCGGGGTGACGTAATCGCGCCCGGAAAGCCAGGCGTATGCGCGGGCGCAGCGGTCCAGTGCGATGGTGGCCCGGGGGCTGGCGCCAAAGTCGAGCCAGCTGGCCAGTTCATCGTCGTAGCGCTGGGGTTCGCGGGTGGCGATAATCAGCTGCACGATATAGGTTTCCACCGCCTCTACCATGGTCAGGTCGAGTATTTCCTTGCGTGCGGCGAACAGAGTGTCCTGGCTGATGATATTTTCCGGGCGGTCTTCGCCGTGGCTGGCTTCCGCGCGGGCCAGTTTCAGAATCTTGGTCTCCGCTTCCGCGTCCGGGTAACTGAGGTTTACCTGCATCAGGAAGCGGTCGAGCTGCGCTTCCGGCAGGGGGTAGGTGCCTTCCTGTTCGATGGGGTTCTGGGTGGCCATCACCAGAAACAGCTCTGGCAGAGAGTAGGTTTTGCGGCCCACACTGATCTGCCGTTCTGCCATGGCTTCCAGCAGGGCGGATTGCACTTTGGCCGGGGCGCGGTTGATTTCATCTGCGAGGATCAGATTGTGAAACACAGGCCCCGGCTGGAAATGGAATTCGCCGGTTTCCGGGCGATAGATGTCCGTGCCGGTGATGTCCGATGGCAAAAGGTCCGGCGTAAACTGCACCCGATGGAAGTCTCCCTCGATGGCATCCGCCAGGGTTTTGATCGCTTTGGTCTTGGCCAGGCCCGGTGCGCCCTCAACCAGAAGGTGCCCGTCGGCCAGCAATCCTATGAGAATCCGATTGACCAGAACCTCCTGGCCAATAATCTGCTGCTCCAGCCAATCACCCAGAATTTTTATCTGCTGGCGTGTGTCCATATCGTCACTTCTTTTGCCGATTTCCTGTTTCAATACGCTGCCGCGGAGCGGTGGCTATCTATGCTTTTTGAGGTGCCCTCTTATATATAGCCACTTGTCCGAAGTCTGCGGGCAGGTCGATTTTAGCGGCAGTTGGCTGAGAGGCAAATGCTGCAAGGTCTACCCGCAATCAAAGGCGGAAGAGTAGACAATTATTCTGTCGTTTTGTTCTACCTTGTAAGCGCATGGTGACGCATACCCGCGCAGATGGGCAAATCATACGACAGGTGGAATCAGGCGGGCGGAGTCTGGCACCCTATGTGCCAGCTCAGATTAATCAGTCGGGTGCGATGGCGATCGCATCGGAATGGGAGGACGTACGTGAATATGGCGACGGTCATTACCGATAGCCGGGAAGAGCTGCTGGAACAGGTCAGCAGTGTCATTCGCGATAAGCTGGGGGACAAGGCTGGGCCTGTAGAGGCCTTTGCCGAGCAGTTTCTGAATCAATACCCGCTGGAGGATCTGGCGGGCAGGCGTCTGGTGGATGTCTACGGGTGCCTATACACCTGTTGGGATTTTATTCAGCAGCGCAGTGGCGGCGAACCCAAAGTGCGGGTGTACAACCCACGCCTGGAGGAGCATGGCTGGGAATGCTCTCATACAGTGGTCTGTGTGCTGCAGCGGGATATGCCTTTCCTGGTGGACTCGGTGCGCATGGAGATCAACCGTCGCAACACGGTGATTCACTCCATCAAAAGCACCGTGATGCAGATGCAGCGGGACGACAGTGGCCGGCTGCAGCATCTGATATCCGCCACACATCGCCAGAGCGAAGACCGTCAGGACGACCCGCGCATCACCAGCGAGGCGCTGATCTATCTGGAGATCAATCTCGATACCAGTGCCTCTCACGCCTCGGATATGGCGCGGGCGCTGAAGGATGTGCTTGGAGATGTGGAGCTGGTGGTCGACGATTACGTGCCCATGCTCGATACCTGCGCAGCCATGGAAGATCAGCTGCAGGCGGGAATTGCCGATAATGACGCCAACCTGGAAGAGGCCAGCGCCTTTCTGCAGTGGATGCGGGATGGCAACTTCACTTTTCTTGGCTACCGGGAATACGAGTTCTCCCAGCAGGGCGACAAGAAAGTTCTGCACGAGGTCGAGAACCGCCGACTGGGCATCTTCAAAAAGCTGGAAGAAAGCGCCCAGCCCACACCGGAATACGCCTTCAATGAAGGCAAGCAGCGGTTCTATCAGGGGCCGAACTTTCTCACCTTCGCCAAATCGTCGGTCAAGTCCCGGGTCCATCGGGCGGCCTATTCCGATTACGTCAGTATCAAACGCTACGACGACAAGGGCGAGGTGATCGGCGAATCCGCGTTTATGGGCCTTTACACCTCACCGGTGTACACCGAGAGCCCGTCGAAGATTCCGATCATCCGCCGCAAGCTGGCGTCGGTCATCGAGCAGAGTGGCCTGGCGCCTACCAGCCACGACGGTAAAGCTCTGAAGCGTATTCTGGATACCTTCCCCAGGGACGAGCTCTTCCAGAGCAGCACCCGCGAACTGTTCGACACGACCCACGGCGTGCTGGCGATGAATGAGCGCGCGCGGCTGCGCCTGTTCATGCGCAAAGATCCGTTTGGCAAGTTCGTTTCAGCGATGGTGTATGTGCCAAGGGACCAGTTTAATAGTGAGGTGCGGGAGAAAATCAGTGAGCGCATTGCCCGTGCGGTACACGCGCTGGATTCCGACTTCACCACCTATTTTTCAGAATCAATCCTCGCCCGGGTACACCTGGTATTCCGGGTTGACCCCAATGAACCCGTGGAATTTGATGTGGCGCGACTGGAGGCGCAAATCGTGGATATAACCCGCAGCTGGGAAGACGTATTCCATAGATCCCTGATTGAAACCCACGGGGAAGAAGAGGGCAGTCGCCTGATTGGCACCTACGGTCAGGCTTTCCCCGCCGGTTACCGGGAAGACTTTGAACCGCGCATCGCGGTGCAGGATGTCACCTCCATCCAGGAGTTGAGTGACAACAACCGCGTGGCCATGAGTTTTTACCAGCCGGTAGGCGCGGAGCCCGGCAGCCTGCGCTTTAAAGTGTTCAACGTCGGCGGCGGCCTGACCCTGTCCGATGTGATTCCGGTACTGGAGCACCTGGGGCTGCGAGTAATGGGGGAGTTCCCCTATACCATCCGCCCGCGGGGCAAGCAGGATGTGTGGATGCACGAGTTCCATCTGGAGTTCGGCCTGCCCACCCGTGTGGACGCACAGGCGTCGCGCTCCCTGTTCCAGGATGCCTTCGCGGCGATCTGGGACGGCGTGGCGGAAAGTGATGCCTTCAACCGGTTGGTACTGGCAGCCCGGCTGAACTGGCGCGAAGTCACCATGTTGCGCGCCTATGCCCGATATCTGAAACAGACCAAGTTCAGTGCCAGCCAGTCGTATATTGCGGCAACCCTGGCAAACCACGTGGAAATTACCCGCAACCTGGTGGCGCTGTTCCGCGCCATGTTCGACCCCAGAATCAACTCCGCGGACCGCCAGGATGATGCCCGGGTCGAGCGCCTGATCAACAAGATCCATGACGGTCTCGACGCGGTGGACAACCTGAACGAAGACCAGGTGATCCGGCGCTATCTGGACCTGATCCGCGCCACCCTGCGGACCAACTTCTTCCAGCTGGATGAGAACGACCAACCCAAGGATTACATCGCGATCAAATTCAGCCCGCGGGATATCCCCAATATTCCGGAACCGCGCCCGCTGTTCGAAATCTTCGTCTATTCCCCACAGGTGGAAGGTGTGCACCTGCGCGGCGGCAAGGTGGCCCGCGGTGGTCTGCGCTGGTCCGACCGTCTGGAAGACTTCCGTACCGAAGTATTGGGGCTGGTAAAAGCCCAGAATGTGAAGAATGCGGTGATTGTCCCCAGTGGCGCCAAGGGTGGCTTTGTGGTGCGCAAGCCGCCGGCAGATAACAGCCGCGAAGCGTTTATCGAGTCCGGCATTCAGTGCTACAAAACCTTCATCCGCGCATTGCTGGATGTCACCGACAACCTGAAAGATGGTCAGGTAATCCCGCCGGAGCGGGTGATTCGTCGCGATGAGGACGACCCCTATCTGGTTGTGGCCGCGGACAAGGGCACGGCGACCTTCTCGGATATTGCCAATGGCATCGCCGCCGAGTATGACTTCTGGCTGGGTGATGCCTTTGCCTCCGGTGGCAGCAACGGCTATGACCACAAAAAGATGGGGATTACCGCGCGCGGAGCCTGGGTTTCCGTGCAGCGCCATTTCCGGGAGATGGGGGTCAATGTACAGACCGAAAACTTCTCGGTGATCGGTATTGGTGATATGGGCGGGGATGTATTCGGTAACGGGATGTTGCTGTCCGAACATATCTGCCTGAAGGGTGCCTTCAACCACCTGCATATCTTTGTCGATCCCAACCCGGATGCCTCCAGCAGTTATCAGGAGCGCAAGCGCCTGTTTGAACTGCCCCGTTCCAGCTGGGCGGACTACAACCTGAGTCTAATTTCCAAGGGAGGGGGCATTTTCGAGCGCCGTGCCAAATCCGTGAAAATCAGCCCGGAAATGAAGCAGGCCTTCGCGATTGAAGCGGATCAGCTGACGCCCAACGAGTTGATCAGCGCCATGCTGAAAGCGCCGGTGGACCTGATCTGGAATGGTGGCATCGGTACTTACGTAAAAGGCAGCGCGGAAACCCATGCCCAGGTGGGAGACAAATCCAATGACAACCTGCGGGTGAACGGTAGTGAACTGCGCTGTAAGGTATTCGGCGAGGGCGGCAATCTGGGCATGACCCAGCGCGGCCGTATCGAGTTCTCGCTGAATGGTGGCCGCTGCAACACCGACTTTATTGATAACGCCGGCGGCGTGGACTGCTCCGACCACGAGGTGAACATCAAAATCCTGCTGGATAAGGTGGTTGCCAATGGGGATCTGACCGAGAAGCAGCGCAATCAGCTGCTGGAGGAAATGACCGAGTCCGTGGCCGAGCTGGTTCTCACCAACAACTACGATCAGACCAGTGCGCTGAGTGTGGCGGCCTATCAGGTGGGCGACCGTTTCGATGAATTCCGCCGTGTGATCAACGCGCTGGAAAGTGAAGGGCGCCTGCGCCGCCAGCTGGAATTTATTCCAGACAACGAGGTGCTCAACGAGCGGCAGAGCAAGAAGCAGTACCTCACCCGTCCGGAACTCTCGGTGCTGATCTCCTACGTGAAGGTCAAGCTGAAAGAAGAATTGCTGGACGCACATATCATCGACAACGACTATGTGCAGACAGCCGTGGAATCTGCCTTTCCGCCGGCACTGGTGGCGCGCTACAGGGCACTGGTATACGACCACCAGCTGCGTCGGGAGATCGTTTCCACCCAGGTGGCCAATGAAATGGTCAACAGCATGGGCATTACCTTCTATCATCGCATCAGCGGGGCCACCGGCGCGGATATCGACACTATTGCCGCCGCCTATATCAGCGCCCGGGATGTGTACCTGATGCCGCAATTCCAGGATGGCGTGGCCCTGCTGGATTATCAGGTGCCTGCGGAGATGCAGTTGCAGCTGATGAGCTCCATGATTGGCCGCGTACGTCGCGCTACCCGCTGGTTTGTACGCAATCGTCGCGGTGAGCTGGACCCGGCCAGAGAAAGCGCGCTTTATCAGGAGCCCGTTCAACGGGTCATTCGTGCGCTGCCGGAAGTGTTGAGTGGCGAGCCCCTGCGGGAGTGGCAGTCCCGCCACGAGCAGCTGATGGCGGCGAATGTGCCGGAGGATCTGGCATTGCTGGCAGCGTCGCCCACCTACCTGTTCTCCGCCCTGGGTATTTCCCATACCGCCGCCTTTAGCGACCGGCCGGTGGAAGAGGTGGCCAAAACCTACTTCGCCTTGGCGGACCGACTGGGTCTGTACTGGTTCGGCAATCAGATTATCGACCTGCCGTCGGAAACCTTCTGGCAGTCCCAGGCGCGGGAAACCAGTATGGACGACCTGGACAGTCAGCTGGCACGTCTGGCGACACATATCCTGCGGCTGGCCAGTGACGACGGACTCGATGTCGACAGTGCGGTAGATCATTGGGTGACACTGATGGCGCAGTCCATTCAGCGGTGGGAAAACTTGATGAAAGAACTCAAATCCTCGACCCAGGGGGATTTCGCCATGTTCACGGTTGCCCTGCGAGAGCTGATGTACCTGGCCAATGCCACGGCGGATCAGGAATCGCTGTTGAGCAACTAGCTACTGGGGAAGCGCGGGCCGGTTTTTCGTCCGGCCCGGTTTTCCGTACAATAGCCAAGCCCCATCCGGACGCGCTTCGGGTGGGGCTTTATCGTATTCAAGCCGTTAAAAACCTTGTCAATTGCCAGGAAGCCCATGTACCAGCATTTACGCAAAGCCCTGTTTGCCCTCGATCCCGAGCGTTCGCATCACCTTTCGATGGATGCCATTGGCGCGGCGGAGCGCCTGGGGTTGATGTCGCTGTTCAGTAAGTCGGTACCGGACGATCCGGTTGAATTGATGGGGTTGACTCTGCCCAATCCCGTCGGACTGGCGGCCGGGCTGGACAAGAACGCGCAGGCGTTTAACGGCCTTGGCGCCCTCGGCTTCGGGTTCGTCGAGGTGGGTACCGTCACTCCGCGCCCGCAGCCGGGCAACCCGCATCCACGCCTGTTCCGTCTGCCACAGGCGGAGGCCATCATCAATCGTATGGGCTTCAACAATGAAGGCGTGGACTACCTGCTGGAACGGGTGAAGCGCCGTCGCTATTCCGGTGTGCTCGGTATTAACGTGGGCAAGAACTTTGATACACCTGTGGAGAAAGCGGCAGAGGATTACTGTATCTGTATGGAGAAGGTGTATGCCCATGCGGATTACATTACCGCCAATGTGTCCTCCCCAAATACCAAGGGGCTGCGGGATCTGCAGTTTGGCGACAGTTTGAGCGAGTTGCTGAATACGCTGAAAGAGAAACAGGCACAATTGACCGCGGAACACGACCGCTACGTCCCCCTGGCTGTGAAAATTGCTCCGGATATGGACGACGACGCCATTGCGCAGGTGGCGCATACCCTGCAGGAGCACGAGATTGACGGCGTGATCGCCACCAACACCACCATTGACAAATCTGCAGTGGAAAACCTGGAACATGGTGAGGAGCAGGGCGGGTTGAGTGGTCGCCCATTGACCGAGCGCTCCACGGAAGTGATTCGCAAGCTGTCATCTGCCCTCGATGGCAATATCCCGATTATCGGTGTGGGGGGGATTTTTGACGGTGAGACTGCGGCGGAGAAGATTCGCGCCGGTGCCACAGCGGTACAGATCTATTCCGGATTTATTTACCGGGGACCGGAAGTCATTCGCGAAGCGGCGGAGGGTATTGCCGAGCTCCACAAGGCACGGATCATCGAGCGTAAGAAGTAGCTCGCGAGGCACACCAGCGGGCAAAAAAAATCCCGGGTCGATACGCACTGCGTTGACTCGGGATTTTCTTACTCAATAACGAAACAAGCACGTGACAAACGTATGCGTTACATTGAGTAAAACCGTTCAGATTTCAGTGTAGAAGATGCTGGCATAAGCGTTCTGACTTCCCCTTATGTGCCAGTTACATACTCTCCATGCGCTGGGCCTGGGCCGCACGACCGAAGCCACTCCAGATATCCTCCCGTCCCTGTCGCCAGCCGTTCACCCACTCCTGGTGTAGTGATCCGTTCTCGTGGGGGCAGCTGTCATGGTTTCTGCCCTCAACGGCAGCAACGTAACCTTTGTGGAAAGCTCTATCGTTCGGATTACGTTTTTGGCGTTTCATAGATGTGATACCTCATTCTGGTTTTTCCAGCCGGCCGGCAAACTCTGCCAGACCGACATCACCCAATTTCCCCCTTTGTCCATTTCCAGCTTATTGTGGCGCTCGACCGGTGAGAAGAGCTGCAGTTAACCAAATTCACACGCCACCGGGAACGAACCGTTTTTTATGAAAAATCGGCCGTTTAGGCGTAATCCGTCTAGGCAGGGAAAAGTTGTCGCGCTTCGGAAAAGGCCGGGCAGAACAGAATCTCTGATTGCGGTATGCTTGCGCCACGAACGGTTCGAGTGGCTAAAATGGCCACACAAATTCTGCCAGAATGGCACTGTTAATTTCTGCGGAAAACCTACGGTGACGCCGCAGCCCTGAGAGGTTGATCCCTTGACTGAGAAGTACCAATTTACCGCCACCTGCCCAAAGGGGCTGGAAAACCTGCTCGCTGACGAATTGCGGCAACTGGGCGCCAGCGTGGAAAAGGAGCAGCCCGCGGCGGTGCGGTTTGCGGGTGACCTGCAGATGGGGTATCGGGTAAACCTGTGGAGTCGTCTTGCCAACCGGGTACTGCTAAACCTCGGGCAGTCACGCATCGAGGATGCCGAAGCGCTGTATCGCGCCGTGGCAGACGTGCCCTGGGAAGAGCACATCAGTCCCAACGGGGTCTTGTGGGTACAGTTTTCCGGTACGAACCGGGAGATTCGCAATAGCCAATTTGGCGGCCAGAAAGCGAAGGATGCCATCGTTGACCGGTTGCGCAAGGTGACTGGCGCGCGTCCGGATGTCGACAAGCGCGATCCGGATCTGTCGGTCATGCTGCGCCTGCATCGCGATCTGCTGGAAATTGCCATCGACCTCAGTGGCGACAGCCTGCACCGTCGCGGTTACCGCACCCATATCGGTGCCGCTCCCCTGAAGGAAAACCTGGCGGCGGCACTGCTGATGCGCGCCGGTTGGCCGAAAATCGCGGAAGAGGGCGGCGCTTTACTAGACCCCATGTGCGGTTCCGGTACCTTTCTTGTTGAAGCGGCGCTGATGGCCGCCGACGTGGCGCCGGGCCTGCTGCGTGAAGAGTTCGGCTTCGAACGCTGGCTCAATCACCAGAGTGATATCTGGCTGGCACTACGAGAAGAAGCGCTGCAACGGCGCGCGGCGGGATTGGCGAAAGTCCTGCCGGAAATTCGCGGTTACGATGCCGATGCCAAGGTGCTGTTTGCGGCGGAGTCCAATATCGCGCGCGCGGGCCTGGACCGGCACGTAAGGGTCAGCTGCCGGCCCGTTGCCGGGTTCAAGGTGCCCAGTCACCGGGAGGTGCAACCCGGGTTGGTGATTGTCAATCCGCCTTACGGGGAGCGTCTGGGGGAACAGGAAGCGCTGCGGGAAACCTACGCGGAACTGGGCCAGCAACTCAAACAGGAATTTGGTGGCTGGAAAGCGGGTATTTTTACCGGTAATCCGGAGCTGTGCCATTCCACCGGACTGCGTTCCCACAAACAGTACAAACTGTTTAACGGCAGTATTCCCAGCCAGCTTCTGTTATTCGATATACATGCACAGTCCGCGGAGAAAGGTGGTGATAGCAGCGCACCCCGTCTATCGGACGAAGCGCAGATGGTGGCCAACCGCCTGCAGAAAAACCTGCGCACGACCGGCAAGTGGGCCCAGCGCAACGGGGTCACCTGCTACCGCCTGTACGATGCGGATCTGCCCGAATACTCGGCGGCGATTGATGTGTACCACTCGGTGGAGGGAGAACGCTTCGCACATATTCAGGAGTACCGGGCACCGGCCAGCATCCCCGAGCAGAAAGCGCGTACCCGACTGATGGACCTGGTGCGTGCCACCCGTCAAGTGCTGGGGTTGGCCCCCGGGCATATCTCCATCAAAGAGCGCCGCCGACACAGCCATAAAGACAGTGGCGCGCAGTATCAGAAGCAGACGCAGCGCAGATCCACGGGCCAGCAACGCGGCGATCAGGGGGCGGACAATACACGCACTTTCTGGGCCGATGAGTACGGTGCGAAACTGGAAATCAATCTATGGGATTACCTGGATACCGGCCTGTTTCTGGATCACCGGCCGGTACGCCAGCACCTGCGCAAGCTGGCAACGGGCAAGCGGCTGCTGAACCTTTTCTGCTATACCGCAACCGCCACTGTGCAGGCGGCCATCGGCGGCTGCAGTGAAAGCACCAGCGTGGATCTGTCGAAAACCTATCAGGCCTGGGGCCAGCGTAACTTCCGTGAAAACGGTATGGATCCCTATCGCCACCAGCTGATCGAGGCCGACTGTCTGCAGTGGCTGAAGGCTGCCCAGGACAATCGGCGCGGGCACTACGATGTGATTTTTCTTGATCCGCCGACTTTTTCCAACTCGGCGAAAATGCAGGGGATTCTGGATATCCAGCGGGACCACCCGGACCTGATCCGCCAGTGCATGGCGTTGCTGAACAGCGGCGGTGTGCTGCTGTTTTCCAATAACCTGCGTAGTTTCAAAATGGATGCAGAGATTCAGGCCGCGTTTGCGGTGGAGAACCTGTCGGCAAAACTGCTGGACAAGGATTTTCAGCGCAACCCGAAAATTCACAATGTATGGGAAATTCGCGCGCGCTGAATACTGAGTTGTGAGGCTTCTTGAGCAGTGGTGGCGCCTGGTGTCAGCGGGGTACTCAGAGCTCCATAACCAGGCGGAAACCGACCTCTTTGGAACGCGCCTTTTCATTGAGGCCGGTGCGGTAGTCTGAGCTGATGTTACGCAGTGGCTCGCGCATGGAGCCCCCGCGCACCACGCGCAGGTCGCAGTTTTTCAGCTGTACCGGGCGCGCATCGCTGCGGTGATTGGTGAAATCGCCTAGAAAGCAATCCTGTACCCATTCACCGGCGTTGCCGGCGGTATCGTATAGGCCAAAGTCATTGGCCTTGTAGTGTCCTACCGGTGCGCTGGAAATAGAGAACAGGGAGTTGAATTCGCTGGCGCAGCCACGGCGGCAGTTGGCTTTACCCCGTGCGCTGCTGTCTCCCCACCAGAAGGGGGTATCGCTGTCTGCACGGGCGGCGTACTCCCACTCCGCTTCACTGGCCAGCCGGTATCTATGTCCGGTCTGTTCGCTGAGCCATTGCGCGTATTCCTGCGCTTCCTGCCAGCTGACATTGATCACCGGTCGGGTGCCGCGACCCCAGCCCTGGTCGCCCGGTAGGCCCTGGCCACTGGCTTTGGCGTAGCGGTCGTAATCATTGAAAGTGACTTCGTGTACGCCAATGGCGTACGGGCGGCGGATCGTAATCTTGTGTTCCGGGCTGGTGAATGGGCGAGCGTTATTTCCCATGGTGAAAGAGCCTGGCGACACCACAACCATCTCCGGTCCATTGCCGCCATCTTTCAGAGGTGACTGAAAAGATTTACCCGGAAAAAATTTGCGCTCAAGCTGCACGGCCAGATTGACGTCGGCACCGCTGACCTCGACCCAGCGCCGCACGGTACTGTAACCCGGTTTGCTCACTTCCACGTCGTAGCGACCGGGCTCCAGGGCAATCCCAGGGGAGTAGCGGGGCACGATGTTCATGATCCGGATTCGGGCGTCGGCGGGTACCGCAGAAACCGTGAGTGCGTAGGTGGAAATCACTGGCTGCGCCACTTCGGCAGCGGCGACCTCGGTGTTGTCCACGGCGGCAGTGTCCGCTGCGGCTTCCGTTTCGACGGACTCCGTCTCCCCGCGGTCGAGCACGGCTGGCGCTGTCGCGACGGCCTCCGCGTCTTCCCCGCTGCCAGCGGAAGTGGCGGGCTGCCGGAGCACCGGTCGCACCTGATTGGCTACCGACGCGGAATCCGCCAAGGGCGCGGGCTGCAGTGGGCCGGGCAGGGCATTCGCGGGGGCTATCTGTGCGGCGGCGCTACTGTCATCGCCGGTGGGTAGTAGTGCCTGGGACGTCATGTCCACCGCGTTATTCACCAGTCCGGACTCTGTTCGCCACTGAAATTTGTTGCTGAACAGGCTGAAGAGTACCCAAGCCAGGCAAAAGCTCACCGCGATCATGCCGGCCAACACCCAAGAGCGCTTTTTCACCGGTGCGGTGTGCTGCATGACCTGCTGGAATCGCATGATGGTCTGCTGTTCCGAGCGGGTATTCTGCTGGTGCAGTGGTTTGTCTCGCAGGCGTGCCCAGGCCGCCGAGAGGCGGTCGGTCATAGTGCCGTACAGCGTCATTACCAGAGCGCGCAACAAGCTGGAGACGCGCACGGATGTATTGTTCAGCTTGGTGGTGGGAGCGGGTGTTTTACCGTCCAGTGCCGCCAGCAGCTGGTCGATGGTATCCACCACGTCCAGCCCCCGTTGGAAGCGCTGCTCCGGATCTTTGGCAAGAAAGCGGTCGATCAGCCCCTGGTACAGAGAGTGGCGCGCCGGCAGACGCGGGATGGGGTCCGTCAGGTGTTTGATGGCAATGGCGACCGCTTCTTCTGCCTGGTAGGGCACGGCACTGGTGAGCATTTCGTAAAACACCACACCCAGGCTGTAGAGATCTGCCCGTCCATCCACTGCGGCGCCACGTGCCTGCTCCGGGCTCATATAGTGCGGGGTTCCCACGACCATACCGGTATTGGTCATGCGCGTGGTACGCGCCACCGCACGCGCGACACCGAAATCGGTGAGCACTGCGGAGCCGTCTTCACGGAACAGAATATTTTCCGGTTTCAGGTCCCGGTGCACATACCCTTTATTGCTGGCGTGATCCAATGCCATGGCGATCTGCCGGGTTATGTGCAGGGCTTCCAGCGGTTCGATCGCGCCCTTGGTCAGTGCATCGGCCACGGAGCCCCCGGGCAGGTAGTCCATGGCGATGTAATTCAGGCTGCGATAGCGGCCGATATCGTGAATGGCAACGATGTTGGGGTGAGAGAGCTGGCCGACAATATTCGCCTCGCGCTGAAAGCGCTCGCTAAATATCGGGTCGGCATTGAGCACCGGCGACATGACCTTGAGGGCGACCTGGCGACCCATGCTGCGCTGGGTGGCCAGGTACACGGTAGACATGCCACCCTGATTGATTTTTTTCAGGATCTGGTAGCCGGGAATTTCCAGCGAAGCAATGCCGCTGCTGACTACTTCCATTCGAGCCTGTTCCTTATTATCCGTTCAGCAGCTGCCAGGCCGCGTAAGCACTTAGCGAAAAAATTATCGAAAGTGTAGCGATTCTGCGGATCAGTTTGCCGCGTGCAGAACGAAATTTACCGGACACAGGTGGCTGCCGGTGTGTGCGGGAGTTCCGGTTTTCCGAGGTTGACTGACCATTTTTGTCAACGCTGTATGCATTTTCACCGGGTGCAGCTTCCGCGCCGCTATGCGGCGCACTGATGACCTGCACCGTGATATTGTCGCGGCCGCCGGCATCCAGTGCGGCCGCAATTAGAAGTTCACTGGCGCGTTGGTTGTTCGGGTTTTCTGTCAGTATCTGGCAGATTTCCGCCGCGCTTACGTCATTGCTCAGGCCGTCACTGCACAGCAATAGTTTTTGGCCGCTATTCCAGGAAAAGGACGCGCGATCGATCTCGAGGCTGGGGTTCGCGGAGCCACCAATGCAGCGAGTAATGACGTGTCGATTCGGGTGGTTGGCAGCTTCTTCCTGATTGATCGCGCCGGAATCCACCAGCATCTGCACGTAAGAATGATCGACAGTGAGCTGTTTCAGTGAGCCGTGAGGCTCGCTGTCGCAGGCGTTAGATGGGGTGTTGTCGTTGCGCGCTGGGGGGGTCCACAAATAGGCGCGGCTGTCGCCTACCCAGTAGATGTGGAAGTAAGGGCCGTCTTCGGCAACCACTACCGCGGTAGTACCCATGGCAGTGGCACTGCTCTCGTCACCGGCGAGCAGTGCATGCGCGCGGCGCAGCGCCTGTTCGTAATGACGGTCGGTGGCGGAAGAGCGTTGAATTTCTTCGACCACGGTCTGGCTGGCGATTTCCCCGGCCTGGTGGCCGCCGAGGCCATCGGCCACTACCCAGACTCCGCGAGTCTCGTCGCCCCAGAACGCATCCTCGTTCTGTTCTCGGCGGTATCCGGTGTGGGTCGCGCCCGCGCTGCGCGTGGTGGCGCGGGCGGCGGGTTGGCTCACACCACTGGGGTGTTCCCGTAGGTTGGCTTCACTCACTGGTATGCAACTACCTGTTACCTGTCGTTATTGTCGAAAGCGCCAAACTTGTGGTTTGCCTCTTTCCTGCCCCTGAAATCCTTTGGGGTAGGGAGTCCTTGAGGGAAATCGCGCTTCCATACTAGAGCCTGAGGCCATTGTAAGCTGCAAACGGAATCACAGGCCAATGAAATTGGCCGTGATAAACTGCCAGCGATGCTTTCAGACACTTGGAGTATGAAAAATTTCCGCCAAGGTTCCCAGGTTGGCGGAATTTCAGTGCATCGGCACCGCCAACCTGACGCTGAACAGACCAGCGGGGCAGTGTCGATCATTTTGATTGGTTAAAAATTGTACGCCTTTTAGCGCCTTCAAGGAAGCCCAAAACATGTTGAAATTGTGTGACGTGAAAGATGCCAGCCAGAGTGTGTGGCTGGTTGCACCCAGGGTCACGATCGGACGGGGGAGTCAGTGTGACCTGACACTGGGTGATCCGTCTGTCGCCAAGTTGCATGCGGAGATTCTGGTTGATGGCGAAGCACTGGAATTGCGCAATCTCTCCGGTGGCGGCCAGGTGGCCGTCAATGGCAAGCAGGTCGACGGTAGCTGTGCCCTGAGTCGCAACGATCGCATTCAGCTCGGCAATAGCAACCTGGCGGTGATCGACCCGAAGATCACGCGGGTGAAGGCGGCAGGTAATGCGGCAAATGTTTCCTGGGCGTTACGCGCCAATCACCCTGCGATTGTTGGCCGGGTCTTCCCGGTGCGGGAGACCAGTGTGGTGGGGCGTTCCGATGAATGCGATCTCACCTTTGCCATGTCCCACCTGTCCCGGCGTCACGCGCGCCTTGAGGTACGCGAGGGCCTGTTGTTCGTGGTGGACCTGGGGTCTGCCAACGGGACTTACCTGAACAATCAGCGGATTACCGAATCGCGAGTACGCCGCGGTGATGAACTGCGCTTCGACAGTCTCAGCTTCAGTGTGGTGGGGCCAGCGGATGATCTCGACAAAACCACCGTGCGCCAGGCGGTCACCATGCCGGATGCTGCGCGCCAGAGTGCGGCGCTGGATCAGGCGATGCAGCGGGGGCGCCACCCGGAACAGCGTGGAGTGACCCGAGACAATCTGGGCAGCGACGACGCGTCTTCGGTGCCCGCCGGTGGCTCCCGGTACGGCGGCGATTCGGCCACCGCGGGTGGCAACATGGGCTGGGTGTGGCTGGGTGTGCTGCTGTCCTGTGCTGGTATTGCCGGATTTATGTGGGCGAAAGGCCAGGGGCTGGTGTAACCGGTGGCGACGCAGAACCTGATTCTCTATACCACCCTTGGCTGCAGTCTGTGTGAGAAGGCGAAAGTGGAAATCTGGCCGCTGCTGGACAAGTACCCCTTGCGGCTGGAGTCCGTGGATATCGCCGAGGACGAAACCCTCACCCGGCTGTTCGGCTGGAGCATACCGGTGGTTGGTTTAGGGGCGACCGATGACGTGCTCTGCTGGCCCTTCACCAGCGAGGAACTGGATGCCTGGCTGGCGCAACGGGTCGTCTGAAAGCGCCGCCTGATCGCAACGCTTCTCTCTTTATCCTGTCTGGATAGCGGTCTTTCTTCGGAAAGGCCGCGTCACCACTTTGCTTCCGCTTCGTTCCTGTTCAGCAGAGGAGCCTTGTTGCCGCTGCGGTAGGCGTAGATGACCGAGTAGGAAAGCACGTTCTGCACATACTTACGGGTTTCACTGTAAGGAATTGTTTCGATCCACACGTCAAACGGCAGCTGCTTGTTGGTGTCTTTGAGCCAGCGCGATACCCGCGTGGGGCCGGCGTTGTATGCGGCGGCGGCAAGGAACCGGTTGTTGTCGAAGCGATTGAGTAGTGAATTCAGATAATACGCGCCCAGATTGATATTGGTGCTGGGGTTCAGCAGATCCCAGCTGCGCCGATAGGGAACACCGGCCTTGCGCGCGGTGGCCTGGGCGGTTGAGGGCAGCAACTGCATCAGCCCCATGGCTCCGGCGTGAGACTTGGCATCGTGACTGAAATGGCTCTCCTGCCGCGCGACCGCGAGCACCAGATAGTCGTTGAGGGCGGTTTTTTTACCCATGCGCTTGGCGACGTCACTGACGATGTCGGAAAACGCCAGTGGGAAGCGCAGCTCCAGATCGTCCAGATAGTCTGCCGCGAGGATCGACTGGATGGATTTGTGGTACCAGCCCCAGGAGTTGGCGATTTTGCCCGCAGTCATCAGCTCCTCGGTGGTCATCGGCTCGGTGGCGTAGTTCCACTCCCGGCGCGCGTGGTAGAACTCACCAATAGCCTGCAGTTCGCGAGCCCGCTGCATCCCCGGTCGCGCCGCCACCTCGTTTACCAGCTTGGGTGTTATCGGCGCAGGGCGGTCCACAAAGCTGTAGTCTGCGCCGATGGTGTCAGACGCGAGAAATCCATAATAGCTGCGTTCCGCCGCCGCCTGCTGATAGAGCTTTTTCGCCAGCGCCTGACGCGCCGGATCTTTTTTGCCCGCGCTTGCCAGCTGCTCTTCAATGGCGCGGGCTTTCCAGTACAGCCAGCGATCCAGCTTCTGATCTTCCGCGGGCAGCTGATCGATCCAGAACTCAATCTGTGCCCAGTCCATTTCGCGCAGGGACTGGCGGATGAGCCACTCCGAGGTGCGCAAGTCGTAAAACCCGGGGTTGTTTTTAATCAGGGCCTGCAGCCCCTGCTTGTCGTCCTGGCGGGCAAAGCGCAGGGCCAGATACTGCAGATAGTCGTCGCGTTCTTTGTCGCTGAACAGGTAACTCGCGCTGTATCGATCCCAGGCCTTGCTCGCTTTGGGGGCGTCCTTGATCGCCAACCGGCGAAGCCCGATATTGACGATATCGCGGTATTCCGGCTCCTCGCGGATAAATTTTTTGTAGTTGAGTATCTGCTCGGGTTTTCGATAAACGGCTCGCATCAGCTCGGCCCGGGCGGCGCGGCTCTTATCCAGCTGGCGCGCGATATAGGCCGCCAGATCCAGGTTGCCGGATCTGACCGCGAGCGTATGGCGCTGCCAGGCGCGCTCCTGAGTTAGACCGCCATCTTTCATCCAGCGGGCAAAGGCCGGGTCGCACTCTTTGGGCTGTGAGGCGCCCACCGTCCACAGCTCGGCGATCAGATCGTAGGCCTTCTGCTTGTCGCCGTGGCGGGTCAGTGCATCCACGTAGTAGCAGCGCAGTTGGGTGCGCTGGATCTTCTCGGTGTCGTAGTACTTCAGGTACGCCTTGAAGCGGTCCCTGCCGCCCAGTTCCCGCAGCACACGTACCCGCATCCAGTCGCCGATCGCGGTGCCCTCATACTTCGCCAGAAAGGCGTCGATATCGTCATAGGGCAGACGGGATAGGCGTTTGCTGAGCGCCCAGTATTCGATATACGGCAGCAGCGGATAGTCTTTGAGCGCTTTCTTGAGTGCGCGCAACTGGCGCTGGTCGTTGTGGGCGATCGCAAGGCGCGCTTGCTGCAGCTTTTCCCGTTGTGCCACCGCGGCCTTGGCCTCGGCGGTATCTGCCGACAGTGCTGCCGGACTTCCGGCGACTGCGACGGCAAGCGCGAACGTGAGGCTGGTTAAGAGAGTGGCGAATCCCTTGCTGCCAATCGACATACTGAAAACCCGATTGCGAAATCGCTTATTCGATGGGATGAAGAATAATGCGTAAAATGCCCTTTTTACACGGACGCCGACACAAACCGGGCGGACGGGTCATCCAGATGTCCCCGATTCCGATTTGTTCCGGCATCTCAAACACATTGTAGTGGTTAATTATGTTGCTTCAGTTGGATGGCGTCGGATTGCGCTATGGCGTGCAGGTTCTGGCGGATGGTGTGAGCGCCAAGGTGGATCGCGGTGACCGGATTTGTCTGGTGGGCCGCAATGGCGAGGGGAAATCCAGCCTGCTCAGCCTGATTGGTGGCAAGGGGGATCCGGATGAGGGCGAAATCATTCGTCAGACAGGGATGGTGCTCGCCACCCTCGAGCAGGCGCTGCCAGAGGACTGTGGTCAGACGGTGTACCGGTACGTGGCGGAAGGGCTCGGAGATGTGGGTGCTTGGCTCGCCGAGTACCGGGACAACCAGAACCCCGACCTGCAGGCGAAGATCGACAACGCCCATGGTTGGGAGCTGCTGGCGAGGATTGACAGTGTCCTCGACCGCCTCGATCTGGATGAAAGCGCACGAGTGCAGGACCTCTCCGGCGGTTGGCAGCGCCGCGCGGCACTGGCTCGGGCACTGGTGACGGAGCCGGATCTACTGATTCTCGACGAACCCACCAACCACCTCGATATCGCCGCGGTGGAGTGGCTGGAGGATTTCCTGTCCAGTTACCGTGGCGCACTGCTGTTTGTAAGCCACGACCGCGCGCTGGCCCAGCGTCTCGCCAATACCGTGTGGGACCTCGATCGCGGCATTCTTCGGGTATTTCATTGCCCGTTTGATCGCTACCAGCAGGAAAAAGAAAAACAGCTCGAAGAAGAGGCCCGCAACGACGCCCTGTTCGACAAAAAGCTCGCGCAGGAAGAAGTCTGGATTCGCCAGGGGATTAAAGCCCGGCGCACCCGTAACGAAGGCCGGGTACGCGCGCTCAAGGCGTTGCGCAACGAGCGCAAGGCCCGCCGCGATCGCCAGGGTGTGGCAAAAATGTCTCTGGATGCCGGCGAAAAGTCCGGCAAGCTGGTGGCGGAGATGAAAAACGTCACCTTTGGTTTTGGGGGCGAGAGTGCCGGCGAACAGGGCGATGGGGCACCGTTGATCCGCAACCTGAATTTCACCCTGATGCGGGGCGACAAGGTCGGTCTGATCGGCCCCAATGGGGTGGGCAAGAGTACCCTGATCAAGCTGTTACTGGGAGATCTCGAGCCCCAGGAAGGCAGTATCCGGCTCGGTACCAAACAGCAGGTAGCCTATTTCGATCAGCGTCGGGATGTGCTCGACCCCGACCTCAGTGTGGTGGACAACATTGCCGAGGGCCGTGAAAACATTCAGGTAGGCGGCAGCACCAAGCATGTGATGGGTTACCTCGCCGACTTCCTGTTTACCGGCGTTAAAGCGCGCACCAAGGTCAGTGCCCTGAGTGGTGGTGAGCGCAACCGCGCACTGCTGGCCAAACTGTTCAGCCAGCCCGCCAATATCCTGGTACTCGACGAGCCCACCAACGACCTGGATGTGGAAACGCTGGAACTACTGGAACAATTGCTGCTGGATTTCTCCGGGACGGTGCTGCTGGTGAGCCACGACCGGGCTTTCCTCGACAACGTGGTGGAGAGTTGTCTGGCATTTGAAGGCAATGGCCTTGTGCGGGAATACGTAGGCGGTTATGAAGATTTTGTGCGCCAGGGTGGTAAGTTTCTCAGCGCCGAAGAACAGCTGAAAACGCGCAAGCAGGCCGCCGGCAAAGACCGGGCGCCCGCCGCTGATTCCCCGGCGGCAGGCAGTACGCCAGCGGCCAAACCGAAGAAGCTCAGTTACAAGCTGCAGCGCGAGCTGGATGCGTTACCGGGCCAGATCGAGAAGCTGGAAAAAGAGATCGCCGCCATGGAAGCGGAGGTCGGTGCGCCGGATTTCTATCAGCAGGACAGTGGCGTTGTACAGGAACGCCTGAAAGTACTGACAGACTTGCAGGCCGCCCTGGAGGAGGCTTTCGAGCGGTGGGCGGAACTCGATAGCCTGTAGCCGCTAGCGCCAATATCGCCATGGCAGTAGAACCACTCCGTGGGCCACCGGCTGGCGCCGGGTGGGGGGAATGCGTGGCGGCGCAATTCTGCGCTGATGCTATTCGCTCGGGGAGTGGACCCGCACCGCCAGCACATCACAACCGGCGCCGTGCAGTACACCGTTGGCCGTGGACCCGAGCAGCAGGGCCAGCCCGTGGCGTCCATGGCTGCCGATCACGATCAGGTCGCAGCCGCTTTCTTCCGCCAGGCGATGAATTTCTGTGGCCGGTTGCCCGAGTACCACGTATTGCCGCTCCTCAGGAATATTCAGGCCCTGTGAGGCTTTGCGCAGTTGTTCCCTGGCCTGATTCTGTAGCTGCTCCTGCACTTCCGACAGGTCCATGGGAATATCGCCGCCGTAGGCAAAGGTCAGTGGTTCGATAATGTGCGCAAGGCTCATTTGTGCGCCCGAGCAGGCGGCAATGTCGCTCGCGCGCGCCAGCACCTGGGAAGATTCTACCGATAGGTCCAGTCCAACCAGTATGTTCTTATAGCCTGACATGGGTTCCTCTCAATCTCCGATGGTATTTCGCATAGATCATGCGTGAATGCGCGGCATTCGGGTAAAAATATCCGGCTGCCGATGGCTTCATTCAGTCTACTTTAAAAAAACAGACTTGACACAACCGCCCCGTTGCGGAGAAAAATGCGCGCCTGAAACAGGTGTTGCGACCACGTTCGGCGACGCCAAAGTGCGTACATTGCTACTTCTCGACTCTGACAGGAAACACACCATGGCCAGTTGGGTGCCCATCGTTGTCATTATTTTTGCCGTCGTGCTGGTGATCGGCCCGGTCATGTGGTTGAAGCCCAGCAGCCGCGAGCGTCAGCTTGCCGACCTCCGTCAGAAGGCTGCCAGCGCCGGCCTGAAAGTGCAAATTCAGACATTGCCAGAGGCACTGGGGGAGGGGTCTGCGGCGACCTATTTTTCCCAGTGGCGCAACCCACGCCGGCTGAATATCGGCTGGGGGTTGGAGGTGCAACGCATGTCCCATGAAATGCACTTTCAGGGGCCCTGGGATTGGCGTAAGGGGCGCCCGGCGCCCGAAGCGGCACAGCCGGCGCTGAAAGAGCTGATCGGGGCATTGCCCGCGGACGTCACTGCGGTCTATGCCAACGACAGCGGCCTGGGCGTGCAATGGCGTGAGCGCAGTGGTGACGACGGTTTGGGAAAGATTCAGGAGGCACTGGCCGCGCAGCGGCCAGTAATAGAAGAAGCAATACGTCAGCCGTCCCGGAGCGAGCCTGGCGAGGCCTAGCCGACGCCTGGTGCTCAAGAAAACTGGCCGCCCCGGAGATCTGGGCTACTGTTTTAACCGGTTGAACCAACCCCGGAATCATCGGTCACAGGCGCCGGCCGCAGTCAGGAATTGGTAACCAATTTGACTCTGATTTCGCCGATTTGCTTGACCACACTGGGGGCGGAGCATATATATTCGCGCAGCGCACCGTCGAAACGGAGGCTGGCGCAAAGTGCGTGAGCAGTAAATTTTCTATTAAAAATCAAAAGCTTATGGGTAAATCACTGGTCATCGTCGAGTCACCGGCGAAGGCAAAAACGATCAACAAGTATCTCGGAAAGGACTTCGTGGTTAAGTCCAGTATTGGTCATATCCGAGATCTTCCTACCGGTGCATCGGCGAAACAGGCCGTGGATCCCAAAGAGCGTGCGCGCCGAGCGGCAGAAACCCGCAAGCTGTCGCCGGAAGCCAAAGAGATCTACAAGCGCAAGAAAAGCCGTGAGCAGCTGATCAAGCGCATGGGCATTGACCCGGATCACAACTGGGAGGCCCACTACGAAATCCTCCCCGGTAAAGAGAAAGTGGTCGATGAGCTGCGCAAGCTCGCCGCGAATGCCGACCATGTCTATCTCGCAACGGACTTGGACCGCGAAGGGGAGGCCATTGCCTGGCACCTGCGGGAAGCCATTGGTGGGGATGAGCAGCGTTACCGGCGGGTGGTGTTTAACGAAATCACCAAGTCTGCCATTCAGGAGGCGTTTGAAGATCCGGGCCCTCTGGATATCGACCGGGTGAACGCGCAACAGGCGCGCCGTTTCCTCGACCGCATTGTGGGCTACATGGTTTCGCCGTTGTTGTGGGAGAAAGTTGCCCGCGGCCTGTCTGCCGGTCGCGTGCAGTCCGTTGCGGTGAAACTGGTGGTGGAGCGCGAGCGTGAGATTCGCGCGTTTATCCCCGAAGAATACTGGACCCTGTTTGCGGATACGCAAACCGCCAAGTCCGATCCCCTGCGTCTGGAAGTGAAAAAGCAGGCCGGTGAAGCCTTCAAGCCCACCAATGAAGAGCAGGCCATGGCGGCGCTGAAGGCGCTGCAGTCCAGCGACTTCACCGTAAGCGCCCGGGACGACAAGCCCACCAGCTCCAAGCCCAGTGCACCATTTATTACCTCCACCCTGCAGCAGGCCGCGAGCAACCGCCTCAGCTTCAGCGTGAAGAAAACCATGATGATGGCCCAGCGACTTTATGAAGCGGGTTACATCACCTATATGCGTACCGACTCCACCAACCTGAGTGCCGAAGCGGTGTCTTCCGTGCGCGAATTTATTGGTGAGAATTACGGCGAAAAGTACCTGCCGGAAAACCCCAACCGCTACAGCAGCAAAGAGGGGGCGCAGGAAGCGCACGAAGCGATTCGACCTTCCGACGTACGGGTGAAACCGAACATGCTGTCCGGTATGGAGCGCGACGCCGAGCGTCTGTACACCCTGATCTGGCAGCAGTTTGTGGCCTGTCAGATGACGCCGGCCCAGTTTACCTCCACCTCGGTGGTGGTCACCGCTGGCGATTACGAGCTGCGCACCCGCGGTCGCGTAATCCGCTTCGACGGCTTCCTGAAAGTCGCACCCGCGCAGAGCAAGAAAGACGAAGATCTGGTGCTGCCGGATATCAAGGTCGGTGAAAAACTGAACCTGAAAAAGCTGGATCCAAAGCAGCATTTTACCAAACCGCCGGCGCGCTTCAGTGAAGCGGCGCTGGTGAAAGAGCTGGAAAAGCGCGGTATCGGCCGCCCTTCTACCTATGCCTCGATCATCTCCACCATTCAGGATCGCGGATACGTACGCCTGGAAAATCGCCGTTTCTACGCGGAAAAAATGGGCGATATCGTCACCGACCGGTTGAGCGAAAGCTTTACCAACCTGATGGATTACGGGTTTACCGCCAGCCTGGAAGAGTCACTGGATACCGTGGCAGAAGGCAGGAAGGGCTGGAAAGACTTGCTGAACGAGTTCTACTCCGACTTCAGCAAGCGCCTGGAAGTGGCCCAGGACAAAGAGGGCGGCATGCGCCGCAATACGCCGACGGATACAGACATCGAGTGCGGCAAGTGCGGTCGCCACATGCAGATTCGCACCGGTTCCACCGGCGTATTCCTCGGATGTTCCGGCTATGCGCTGCCACCCAAGGAGCGTTGTACCAACACCATGAATCTGGTGTCCGGTGAAGAAGCCGTGGATGCCGAGAAAGACGAAGATGCGGAAACCCGTCAGCTGCGTGAAAAGCGCCGTTGCCCCAAGTGTGGCACCGCCATGGACAACTACCTGGTGGACGAACACCGCAAACTGCATATTTGCGGCAACAATCCCGATTGCAATGGTTTCGAGGTTGAGAAGGGTACCTTCAAGATCAAGGGTTACGACGGTCCGGTCATCGAGTGCGACAAGTGCGGTGCCGACATGCAGCTGAAGTCTGGCCGGTTTGGCAAGTACTTCGGTTGTACCAGCGAGACCTGTAAAAACACCCGCAAGCTGCTGAAAAGCGGCCAGCCGGCACCGCCGAAAATGGATCCGGTGCCCATGCCGGAGCTCGCCTGTGAAAAGGTGGAAGACACCTACATCCTGCGCGACGGTGCGTCCGGGCTGTTCCTTGCGGCCAGTCAGTTCCCGAAAAATCGTGAAACCCGCGCGCCCCTGGTCAAGGAGCTGCTGCCCCACAAGGATGAGATTGATCCCAAGTACAGTTTCCTGTTCTCGGCGCCTACCGAAGACAACGAAGGCCGAGATACGGTTGTGCGGTTCAGTCGTAAAACCCAGGAGCAGTACGTTCAGAGTGAAGAGGACGGCAAGGCCACTGGCTGGAAAGCCTTCTATCGCGATGGCAAATGGCAGATAGACGTTCCTGCGAAAAAAGCACCGGCGAAGAAAAAAGCCGCTGCCAAGAAAGCGCCTGCCAAGAAAGCGGTCGCCAAAAAAGCGCCGGCGAAGAAAAAGGCAGCCGCCAAAAAGTCCCCGGCCAAGTAACTGGCCGGGACGCCGCTCTCCATCATCCCGGCGCATGCCGGGATCCAGGAAATCTGGGAGAAAGACTAGTGGGTAATGCAGTTTGAGTAATCCCTATACCGGAACCGTCGCGTCGGCACTGCGCAAAGCCCAGCTGCTGCTGCAATCCAGCGCGCAAGCGGGGGATACTCCACTGCTGGAAGCCTCCCTGCTGGAAGCGGCGGTAGTGCAGCTGTGGCGTGGGTACCGGGGGTTTCTGGCGGAGCAGGGGCACCAGATGCAGCTGGGCTTTGCCACCGGTGCTGAACCGGAAACCGCCCATGCGCTGGCGCACCTGGTCGCCCAGCGCGGGAAGTTCAGTGCTGAGGCCAATGAGCTAGTCAGTCTTGCTGAAAACCCCGACAGCTGGTTTGCCGGTCTCTGCGGGGCCTGGCATCGACTGTGGGCCCTGAGTGTTTCCTCGGCCACCACATCCAGCCCTGCCAGCGGTGTTCAGTCCGTCATCCCGGTGCGTCAGCTTGATGATCTGGGCCGGAGTGTGGCCACTTCGGATCAGCCGCTCACCCGGGAGCGGGTACAGGAGTGGTATCAGGGGCTGTCCGAGCTGATTCAGCGCCAGCGGGCCCACAGCCAGGAGTGGTGATCCCCCGGGGCAGGAAGGAAACCTATCACCCGCTGCCCGCTGATTAATCAGGCGCCGCTGTGTTACACTGCCTCCAAATCACGCGGTTATTGGAGAAGTGAATGTCTACCGAGACTTACGAAATCATTGAGTTGTCCAATGGTGATGTGGCGCTGCGACGCGCTGGTCACAAAGGGGAACCGCTGGTGCGTATTCATTTCTCGGACGAGAGCCAGCACTTCCTGCGGGAACACAAGGTGGCCGTAGCCCGCGCCATGCTGGAAGCTGGGATCGAAGCGGTGCAGGACATCAATGAGATGGAGCCAGAGCCGTTCGAGGATGAAGAGGTAGACCTCACCGAGCACACCATTCACTGATCATTCTGTGGTTGATTCGTATACATAAAAAAACAGGGCTGAAGCCCTGTTTTTTTATGTTCGAAATACGAGGTTCGGAATGTTTGGCGATTCGTCATCCCGGCGAATAGCCTGTGCCGTACTTGATCCGGCAACGGGGGCCGGAAAACCTGAAGGCTCGCCGCTTACACCGCCAACATCAGATCGGATTCTGGCGAATCACACCCACCGCGAGACCTTCAATCGCAAAGCTGCGATCCCGCATATCCACTTCAATCACATCAAAATCCTGATTCTCTGGCAGCAGCTGCACCGTCGCCTGGTTCCCGCGGCGCTTGAAGCGTTTTACCGTGACTTCGTCTTCGATACGCGCGACCACAATCTGCCCATTGCGAATATTGTCGGTGCGCTGCACCGCCAGTAAATCCCCATCGAGAATACCCGCGTCCTTCATGCTCATGCCGTGCACCCGCAACAGGTAATCTGCCGGCGGATGAAAAAACTCCGCGGGAATCTCACAGTATTCCTCGATATTCTCTTCCGCCAGAATCGGGTTACCCGCTGCAACGCGGCCCACGATCGGCAGGCCATTGTTGTAGTCGGGGATACGGATGCCGCGGGATGCGCCGGCGACCATTTCAATTGCACCTTTGCGGGCCAGTGCCTTGAGGTGCTCTTCCGCAGCATTGGGAGAGCGAAAACCCAGCTCCTGGGCAATTTCGGCTCGGGTGGGCGGGTAGCCCGTATCGTCCAGATAGGATTTGATCAGTTCCAGTACCTGAGCCTGGCGTGCGGTGAGGTTTGTCATGAGCGCCTTCCTGTTGTCTGTATTTTTATACAGTTGCTGTGATTATATACAGATTTCAGGGGCGCGCAATCAAAGCGACCTGTGCACTGGTGGCGGCGAATGCCGCGGTCCACTCCGTACTGACAGGCGCAGGGTCATCAGGATTGAGTGCAATGGCTCAGAAGCCCTCATCGGTACCGGGGAAGCTTTCCCCCTCGAGCCGGTCGATCGCACTCTGTGCGGGGGAAAAAATCGGACTGCGATAACCGGCATCTTCGTCATCCTGCATTTCATCCGCCACAGTGCCGTACCCGGCGTTGGGGTCTTCGGGAGCCGCAGCGCCGATGACCGGCATTGCCGGCCAGTTCTGGAAGTCGATTTCGTCCAGACTGCCGTCCAGGTACTGGATTTCAATGGTGCGAGCCGGGTGATCGACGGCAACCACTTCAAACAGATCACCGGTATCGAAGTTTTCAAACCAATTGCCAATTTCCGGAGCGATTCGTGCCATGGCGTGCTCCTCCTCTTTTACTGTCGTGGTATCTCCGCCTTCCGTTCCATCCCGGCGCTTTCAGAGCTTGTACACTCGTTCTAACGTGGGGGAGGTGGGCTTGGTACTTTCGTCGAGGGCTAAAAGCCGTCGCGCGGTAAAGACTGGGATGGGTAGCGCAGGTTTCATCGCCGGCGGACTGTGCTAGTCTCCCGTTGAAACAAGCGTTTTAATTGTTGGTTTGAATTGGTGTGAAATCGGCATGAGTCAGTCAGACACGGTCCATCGTATTCTGGACGCCGCGGAAGTCCTGTTCGCAGAGCGGGGTTTTACGGAGACCTCCCTGCGGACCATAACCAGTACCGCCGGGGTGAACCTGGCAGCGGTCAATTACCATTTTGGTTCTAAAAAAGAATTGATTCAGGCGGTTTTTGAACGTTTCCTTACACCTTTTACGGATATTCTGAATCGCGAGCTTACCCGGCGGGGTGGTGCGAGCGAGCCGTTGCAGCTGGATGATCTCCTGCAGAGTCTGTATCGCGTTGCCCTCGCGGGGCTCGCCAGCCAGGGGCGCGACCCCAAGCGCTTTATGCGTCTGCTGGGACTGGCGTATACGCAGTCTCAGGGGCATCTGCGCCGCTTTATCGTATCCCGCTATGGCGACAGCTACCGGCGCTTTGCCGGCCAGCTGGCGGCCGCGCTGCCGCATGTGGATCCGGTGACATTTTACTGGCGCCTTTACTTTATGCTCGGTGCGACGGTGTTTTCTCTTTCGAGCTTTGACGCCATCGAAGCTATCCTTCGTGAGGATTTTGGCGCCGAGAGCAGCCTGGAAGAGACCCTGGCGCGGTTGGCTCCGGCGGCGGTGGCCATGCTGACTGCGCCCATGCCCGGCGAAAGTGCCGGCGACAACCATTAATTCATCTTGGAGTTCGTGCCGATGTCTAAACCGATTGGGCCGGTAATGATCGATGTGGAGGGGCACGCCCTCACCGACGAAGATCGCGCGTTGTTGCAGCATCCTCAGGTTGGCGGATTGATCTTTTTTGCGCGCAACTTTGACAGCCGTCCACAGCTGGAGGCACTGGTGGCAGAGATTCGCTCAGTGCGGCCCGAAATTCTGCTGGCCGTGGACCAGGAAGGGGGGCGGGTTCAGCGGTTTCGGGACTCTTTTACCCGTATCCCGTCCATGCAGGCGCTGAGCGCCCACGCAGATCAACAGCGGCTGGAAGATGTGGGCTGGTTGCTGGCCGCAGAACTGTTGGCTGTGGGGATCGACTTCAGTTTTGCGCCGGTGCTGGACGCGGATGACGATTTTTGCCGCATTGTCGGCGATCGCAGTTTTGCCCGGGATCCATTGAAGCTCGCCGACAAGGCGCGCCCATTTATGAGAGGTATGCACGATGCCGGGATGGCCACCACCGGCAAGCATTTTCCGGGTCACGGACAGGTGCTGGAAGACAGCCACGAAGAGCTGCCTGTAGACCAGCGTCCCCTGGAGGAGGTCTTGGCTGCGGATTGCACGCCGTTTAGTCAGTGTATTGCGGCCGGTGAGCTGGAAGCCGTCATGCCGGCCCATATTCGTTTCGCCAAGGTCGATGAAAACCCCGTGGGCTTTTCCCGTTTCTGGCTGCAGGAGATACTGCGCAAGCGCCTCGGCTTCGATGGTGTCATCTTCAGTGATGATCTGACCATGGAAGGCGCCGGTGCCGCGGGCGGTTATCGTGAGCGGATTCACGCGGCCATGGCGGCGGGGTGTGATATGGGTGTGGTTTGTAATAATCGTGCCGGCGCGGTCGAGGTGCTGGAGGCTCTGAAAGACTTTACTCCGGATCCCGATTCCAGCCGTCGTCTCGAGCGGATGCGTGGGCGCGCAAAAATGTCATCCTGGGACGCGTTGACTCAGAGTGAGCGTTGGCAGAAAACCCGCCAGTGGTTAGCCTCCTGGATGTAAAACCTTTTATTCTTTGCGCGCACGCGGTGCGCGTAATACTTGTCAGACAAGTACAGAAAAATAGTCACTAGCCAATAATGGAGTTATTTGTGGAGTCAGTTACAGCGTTTCTGCGCTCTCTGGTGGGGGATGATCGCTTCTGGATTGCGGAAGTCTTTGTCGTCGTATTGATAACGGCAATCGCGTCCTGGATTCTTGGGCTGTTTGTGAATCGTATGCGCGAGCGCGCAGAGCGCACCGTCAACCCCTGGGATGATGCGCTCGTCAACTCGATCAACCCCCCAGCCTCGATACTGGTGTGGTTGTTGGGGCTCTCGTTTGCCGCCGCGCGCGCCGGAGATGCCACTGGCGCGGAGCTGCTGCTCTGGCTGGAAGGCAAGCCCAGAGCAATTGGGTTTGTGGTGGTGGTTACCTGGTTTGCCATGCGTTTTGCGAAAGAGGTTGAGCGCAACCTGGCGGATCCGCGCTATGTGCGCAAGCCCATCGATACCACCACGGTGCGGGCCATCGGAAAGCTGGTCCGTGCATCTATCCTGATCACCGCGGCGATGGTCGTCATGGAGCGGCTTGGCTATAACCTCAGCGGTATTCTCGCCATGGGAGGTATTGGCGGCCTTGCCATCGGCTTTGCGGCCAAAGACCTGCTTGCCAACTTCTTCGGTGGCCTGATGATCTACCTGGACCGCCCATTCAAAGTGGGGGACTGGGTGCGTTCGCCCGACAAGGAAATCGAAGGCACGGTAGAGGATATCGGTTGGCGCCTGACCCGCATTCGCACCTTCGACAAGCGCCCGCTGTACATTCCCAATGGTGTCTTTACCCAGATTTCCGTGGAAAACCCATCGCGCATGCTGAACCGTCGGATATACGAAACCATCGGTATTCGTTATGACGATGCGCAATTGATGGCGCCGATCGTGAAAGAGGTGCGCAGCATGCTTGAGGGGCACCCGGAGATCGATACCAACCAGACCCTGATCGTCAATTTCAATTCGTTCGCACCTTCGTCACTGGATTTCTTTATCTACACCTTTACCAAGACCACCGATTGGGTGCGTTATCACGAAATTAAGCAGGATGTGCTGCTGAAAATCCTGAAGATCGTCGAAGACCAGGGCGCTTCCTGTGCCTTCCCGACATCCACCCTGCACATTGCCGACATCCCGGAGCTGGCGCTGAGTGATCGACGCGCCGAACCGTCGAACTCCGTCGGCGCCTAGCCGCTCAGGCGAGTGCCATGTGAAGAATGGCAGGTTTGTGCGTCAGGACCTGTCGGGGATTTGGGGCGAAAGTGCATGAATTGTCAAAAGTTGTGGCACTTTTGTTACCAATTTGGTGATATGTTGCGCATTGTGCGTGGGAAGTAACATTAATTTCACGTGCAAACCTAGACACTGGCGCAGTTTTATCTAAGAATCGGTAACGACCTGCGCGCGATGTCGGGCAGGCACTTCGAGACAGTGGCCGGCCTGGCAATGAAATTGCTTTGTACAGGTGCGGCTACCGCAATTGGGGTAGGCGAGTCGCCCGTAACCGGGGCGAACGCAATAACAATAAATGAGGTTGGCTTAATGAGTGATCGCGTTACGGGTACCGTGAAGTGGTTTAACAATGCCCGGGGTTATGGCTTTATCACCAGTTCCGAAGGTTCAGAAGATATTTTTGTTCACTACCGCAGCATCCGCGGCGATGGCTACAAAACCCTGAATGAAGGGCAGGCGGTAGAGTTCGAAATGCAGCAAGGTGACAAAGGCCTGCTGGCTGAAGACGTGGTTCCCTGCGAATAAATCGCAACCTCGTTCAGGTAGGTTGTCAGCGTTGCACTGACTGAATGCGTCGCTGGTACCAATCCAATAAAAAAGCCCACAGGGTAGCAGTACCAATCTGCTATTCCGTGGGCTTTTTTGTGTCTGCGCGCAGCCCGATAAGTCAGGCTGGCACAGTATGTCGACGACAGTGAGTTACTGGCCTTAATCGGTGAGGCCGGTCGGCTCCAAAGCGTCTTCCGGTGATGGCTTCACCGTCCGCACCTCGATCAGCACGCCCAGCTTGGGGTGATCAATATAGTGCAGTTCGCCGCTGCGTAGCCGGCGCTCTTCCTGCAGTACCGCGACACGTTTGGCGATTTTCTCCGCGGGCGGGGCGGGGGCAGTATCGACGCCTGCCTGCTCACCATGGAACACCGCTCGATCAGCAGTGGTGCTGAATCCACCGCGGCCGGGCTCGCTATAGCCGCTACTCTGCAGGCTGCCCGGGTTCTCTGTCGAGGTCAGGCCCATGGGTTCATCGGTGAACTCGGCAGCCGGCTTGGGCTGGAGCGCACGGGGGCGCGCGGGTACGGCGATGCCTGTGGGGGCGGTCAACGGGGTGTCATTATCTGCAGCCTGTGGGCTCCACTGGCGCTGGTCGAATCCACTCTGATCGGCCCATTCGCTCAACCACAGGTCGGTGCTCAGATGCAGATAGCGTGCGACGCTGAGAGTGACGCTGCCTTCCAGCTGGTGGTGGTTGCCACTGACATCGCCGCCGTTGATCAGTACCGCAGGTGCGTTGCGTTCGGTTTGCAGAACCTGGCGCCAGGTCTTGTGAAACAGAACCTCGTAGCCCGGGTCCCGGGTAAGGGCGGCTACCTTGTTGTTCAGTTGATTGGTGGCTGGTTGCAGGGCCGGCACCAGGGGATCCCCACGGGAAGGTGTATTGAAATCCACCCACTTGCTGTCGTACGCGAGCACGGGGTTGGTCGGCCAGGTCTCCCGGGAGGCGTTCATGCCCTGCGTGCGGGAAAACACCACCATTTCAATTTCAAACTGTGTGCCCGCGTAGCCGGCCGCCTGAGTGCTGTTTGCGCCCAACAGCAGGGGGAGGGCGGCAGCCAGGCAGGTAACCGCGGTAGCGGCTTTGGTGGTGATGGAACGGGTCAGTCGCTCGGCGACCTTGGTCTTCAAAGTGGTCATTATCGATACCGCGTTTGTTCTAAACCGCTTTCGGGGTTCGCCCACCGAGAGGTTGCCAGGGCTGCCGCCCTGGCGCTGGCGAATAATTCAACCATATTAGCACCCTTTGGCGGCAGGATCTGCCATCGCCGCCGTTATTGAGACAGCTGTTGCAGCACATCGTTGACCTGCTGCAAACGCTGCTCCGGACCACTTTCATCAATGACAAAGTTGAGTTGGTTGGCACCCTGCAAACGGTAGGTGGTGGGGCGGGTCTGTACCAGCTTCACCAGGGTGAGTGGGTCCACATTGGCGTTGTCGGCAAACTCGATCCGCCCGCCGGTGGCCGAGGCCTCCAGCTTGCGAATGCCCATTTTATTGGCGTTCAGCTTGATTTCAGTAATGCGGAACAGGTGCTTGACCGGCTCCGGCAGCAGACCGAAACGGTCAATCATCTCTACCTGCAGCTCCTTCAGTGCATCTTTGTTTTCCGCGTTGGCGATGCGTTTGTACATGATCAGGCGGCTGTGCACGTCGGGCAGATAATCCTCTGGAATGAGCGCCGGTACCCGCAGGTTCACATCCACCGCCGGGGATTCCAGGGGCTCGTCAATATTCGGGGTGCGGCCTTCGCGAATGGCTTTTACCGCGTGGTCGAGCATTTCCATATACAGGCTGAAGCCGACGCTCTGGATCTGGCCGCTCTGTTCTTCCCCCAGCAGCTCACCGGCACCGCGGATCTCCAGGTCGTGGGTAGCCAGGGTGAAGCCCGCGCCCAGATCCTGGGCTTCGCTGATGGCTTCGAGGCGCTTGACCGCGTCGCCGGTCATGGCGCGCTTGTTGGGGGTCAGCAGGTAGGCGTAGGCCTGGTGGTGGGAGCGGCCCACCCGGCCGCGCAACTGGTGCAGCTGCGCCAGGCCAAACTTATCCGCGCGCTCGATCAGGATGGTATTGGCGGTGGGTATGTCGATCCCGGTCTCGATGATGGTGGTACACACCAGCACATTGAAGCGCTTGTGATAAAAGTCGCTCATCACCCCTTCGAGTTCGCGCTCGCGCATCTGCCCGTGCCCGATTCCAATGCGGGCTTCCGGTACCAGCTCCTGAATTTCCCGGGCGATGCGCTCGATGCTTTTTACCTCATTGTGCAGGAAGTACACCTGACCGCCGCGCAAGATCTCCCGCAGGATCGCTTCTTTGATCAGGGCATCGTCCCGTTCGCGCACGAAGGTTTTCACCGACAGGCGCCGCGCCGGCGGCGTGGCAATGATCGAGAGGTCGCGGATGCCCGCCATGGCCATATTCAGGGTGCGCGGGATGGGTGTGGCGGTGAGGTTGAGAATGTCAACCTCGGCGCGCAGGCTCTTCAGCTTTTCCTTCTGGCGTACACCGAGGCGGTGTTCTTCGTCGATGATCAGCAGGCCCAGGTTTTTGAACTTGAGGTCACTCTGTAGCAGCTTGTGGGTCCCCACCAGAATGTCGACCTTGCCTTCGGCGACGCGCGCTTTGATCGCGTCCACTTCTTTGTTGCTGCGGAAGCGGGAAATGACTTCAATGGTTACCGGCCAGTCTGCGAACCGGTCCTGCAGGGACTGGAAATGCTGTTGCGCAAGCAGCGTCGTGGGCACCAGCATGGCTACCTGCTTGCCCCCATGTGCGGCAACAAACGCCGCGCGCATGGCCACTTCCGTTTTACCGAAGCCAACATCACCACACACCAGTCGGTCCATGGGTTTATCCGACAGCATATCGCCGACAACCGCTTCAATCGCCAGCTGCTGATCCGGTGTCTCTTCAAACGGGAAGCCAGAGGCAAACTCCCGGTAGGCCATGCCCGGATCGCCAAACGCGTGTCCCACGCGAGCTTCGCGGCGGGCGTAGATATCCAGTAACTCGGCGGCGGCATCGCGGACTTTCTCCGCCGCCTTGCGCTTGGCCTTCTGCCAGGTTTCGCTGCCAAGTTTGTGCAGTGGGGCCAGCTCTTCGTCGGCGCCGGAATAGCGGCTGATCAGGTGCAGGCTGGCAACCGGTACATAGAGTTTGGCGCCATCGCCGTATTCCAGGGTGAGGAATTCTGCCTGCTGACCGTCGATATCCAGGCTTTGCAGGCCTTTATAGCGACCCACGCCGTGATCGATGTGGACCACCGGGGCGCCGATCCGCAACTCCGCCAGGTTTTTGACGGCGTTGTCTGCGTCGTCTTTGGCTTTGCGTCGACGACGTTGCTGTAATACCCGATCGCCGAACAGCTGAGGTTCTGCGATCAGGTTCAGTGTGGGGTCCGCCAGTACCATGCCCTGATCAATCGGCGATACGGTAATCGCGAAGGGTTCGTCGCTGTCGAGGAAATCCTGCCAGCTGTGCAGAGTTTTGGGTTTCAGGCGTATACCGTTCAACAGCTCCAGCAGGGCCTCGCGGCGGCCGCCGCTTTCCGCGCAGAACAGTACCCGGCCTTTGTAGTCCATCAGGTAGGCTTCGAGGGCTTTCAGTGGCTGCTCGGATTTTCCATCCACCGGCAAGCTCGGTGGCTGGCTGGTGGCGAAGTTGTAGTTACCCTCTGCTTCGGGCAGGGTTTCACTGGAGAAAAAGGCGCGCGGCAGGCTTTTCAGGGCGCCATAGAATTCGTCGATGTTCAGGAGGACCTGGCGCGGCTCCAGGATTGGCCGGGTCAGGTCGCCGCGGCGGCTTTGATAGCGGTTTTCGGCCTCTCGCCAGAAAGATTCCACCGGCTGCTGCAGGTCGCCCTGAATGAAGACCTGGCTGTTTTCCGGCAGGTAATCAAACAGGCTCGAGCACTCATCGAAAAACAGCGGCAGATAATATTCGATCCCCGCCGGTGCGATACCGGCACTGATGTCCTGATAAATGGAGACTGGCCCCGGGTCGCAGTCGAACTGTTCGTGCCAGCGCTCGAGGAACTTCGCCAGTGCCAGTTTGTGCATGGGAAATTCCCGTGCGGGGAGCAGGTGAATCTGCGCGACCTTGTCCACGGTGCGCTGGTCTTCCGGGTCGAACGTGCGCAGTGATTCGATCTCATCGTCGAACAGGTCAATGCGGTAGGGCAGGTTGCTGCCCATGGGAAAGATGTCCATCAGTGCGCCGCGCACCGCAAACTCGCCGTGTTCGTAGACGGTATCTACGCAGTGATATCCCGCCTGCTCCAGCAGCTTGCGCTGGGCATCCAGGTCAAATTTCTGCCCTTCGCTGAGAATCAGCGCATTGCCGGCGACATAGTCTTTCGGTGCCAGTCGGTGGAGCAGGGTGCTGATCGGCACAATCACAATGCCACTGCCCATCTGCGGCAGTTGATACAGCGTGGCCAGTCGGTCCGAGATGATGTCCTGGTGCGGCGAGAAGGTGTCGTAGGGGAGGATTTCCCAGTCTGGAAACTGGAAAATCTTCAGCGCGTCGCCGTCGCGATCGGTGTCGTCATCTCGCCGCGGCTTGTTAAAAAATTTCAGCTGCACCTCAAGTTGATGCGCTTCCTGGCTGTTGCGTGCGATCAGCAGTGTGGGTGCGGTGCTGGCGCGCGCGGCGTTGAGGATGGCCAGTGCGGCGGCGGCGCCATGCAGTTGACCCCAGAATTGTCGGTCATTCTGGCTGCGAAATGCGGGGGGGGACAAAGGGGGGAACTGACTCATCTTTCCTTATAATTCCGTGCTTTCTGACCACTGCCGGCCGGGGGTGGGGCGTATTGTAGCGGTGAACCGTGACCGTTGCAGGTATGAGGTTCAAAGGGGTGGATTTTGCCCGTTGACCACAGCGCGCTGAGTGCCTGTGAACGAACCTTTTTACCTATCGAAAAATGTAGTTTAACTACAGTTTTTAGGCTGTTTTTTGCGCTGTTGCGCGGCCTCCAGTGAATCCACATAATTCGCCCGCCTTCGAGCCAGAGGCAGATTTTTGAGCCATCCTTGGTGGTGTGCTCGGTGATTTACTCCGGCCCAGGCAAGCCCCAAATTTTACTTTGCAGAGGTGTCTGACTGTGACTCAGAAGCGACCGAAGCCCGCTGACTTTTTCAAGGACTGGAAAGCGCGTGAAGCGCTGGCGGAATCCATGATTCCGATGATTGGCAAGCTCAACCGGGAAAGCAATGTCGGCATTTATATGTACGGCCAAAACCTGGTGAACCGCTCCGTGCTCAGCATCATGAAAGCGCATCGCTTTGTGCGTCAGGTGGAAGAGAACGAGCTGTCCGAGTTTGAGACCTATCCAGTTCTGGAGGTCATCTGCAAGCTGGACCTGGGTCCGGTGCATATCGACCTGGGTACCCTGACCAACAAATATATGCGCGATGAGCGCGGCCTGCCCATCGAAGACTTCGTGCGTGAAGAGCTGGCGGACGCTGCCGGCGCCGGCAAGCCGCTGCCGCAATCCCAGGACGTGGTGATCTACGGCTTCGGCCGTATAGGCCGCCTGGTGGCCCGCCTGCTGATCGAGAAGGCGGGCAGTGGTGATGTGCTGCGCCTGCGCGCCATCGTGCTGCGCAAGGGCAAGGCGGACAACGATCTGGTCAAGCGCGCTTCTCTGCTGCGTCGCGATTCGGTGCACGGCGCCTTCAATGGCACCATCCGGGTGGACGAAGAGACCAACACCCTGATCTGCAACGGCAATGAGGTGAAGGTGATCTACGCCAACTCCCCGCAGGAGGTGGATTACACCGAGCACGGTATCAACAATGCTCTGATCGTTGACAGTACCGGTGTGTGGCGCGACGAAGAAGGCCTGTCCCAGCACCTGGAGAGCAAGGGTGCGGCGAAAGTGCTGCTGACCGCGCCGGGCAAGGGTGACCTGAAGAACATCGTTTACGGCATTAATAACGGTGATATCACTGCCGACGACAAGATCCTGTCTGCCGCCTCCTGTACCACCAATGCCATTGTGCCGGTGCTGAAAGCGGTGATGGACAAGTACGGCGTGGAGCATGGCCACGTGGAAACCGTGCATGCCTATACCAACGACCAGAACCTGATCGACAACTACCACAAAGGGGAGCGTCGCGGTCGCTCTGCCGCTCTGAACATGGTGCTGACCGAGACCGGTGCGGCAAAGGCGGTCTCCAAGGCGCTGCCGGAGCTGAAGGGCAAGCTCACCGGCAACGCGATTCGCGTGCCCACCCCGAACGTTTCCATGGCGATCCTGAACCTGCGCCTGGGCAAGGAGACCACCAAGGACGAGCTGAACGAGTACATGCGCGATGTCGCGCTGCATTCGCCGCTGCGTCAGCAGATCGACTTCACCAACTCTCCGGAAGTGGTGTCCAGTGACTTCGTGGGCTCCCGCCGTGCCTGTGTATTCGACTCTATTGCCACCATCGTGGATGGGGATAGTGCGGTACTCTACTGCTGGTACGACAACGAATTCGGTTATAGCTGTCAGGTGGTGCGTTGCCTGGAAGATATGGCCGGGGTGCGTTACGAGCTGTTCCCGAAGAAAGACTGAACGGGCAATCTGTATCAGTCGGGGTGATCTGCGAGGCCCGTGTTTGGGTCGAAGTGGCCAGGCAGATCAATCCCGCGCCACCACTGGCGGTCCGGCCAGTGGTGGCGCCTCCAACTAAAGTTGTTGTTTTTTCAGCAAAAATTTCCTCATCTTGAGCCGATTTGGCTCTATCCGCTCTGGTAAACCCCCCGCCCCATCCTTATAATGCGCGCGATTTTGCGGGGCTGCCGTGCGCCGGGAATTTTTGCGCAAAGACTGCGGGTTGCGAAGGCAATTGCGGATCTTTGCTTCCCGGGCTGCGAGTGACTTCTTCTTATACCTATAGGTTAGGTGCCGACCGGCCAGACGCGCCGGGACCAGTGGCTGACGATGTGTGGCTGCTCTCTTCGCGGTGCACCTCGAGGCTTGTGTCAGGCTCTCCAAGGCTTAAGCCCCCGCTCCGGGTTTCCTATTCTTCCGGGCCCAAAAGGCCCAGAAATTTTTAAAACCTACTAAATCTACCAACTTAGAACTAGGCACAGGCGTATGAGAAAGATCCGTCGGGGATTGGATTTACCCATATCCGGCGCGCCCGAGCAGGTCATCCACGATGGCCCTGCAGCCAAAACTGTTGCGGTGATTGGTCCCGATTACAACGGGATGAAGCCCACCATGGCAGTTGCGGAAGGGGATAGCGTCAAACTCGGACAATTGCTGTTCACAGACAAGAAGACAGACGGTGTTCGTTACACCGCGCCGGCCGCCGGCCGTGTGGTTGCAGTCAATCGCGGTGTTCGCCGTGTGCTGCAGTCCGTCGTGATCGAGGTGGAAGGGGATGCAGCCGAGCAGTTTGCCAGCTACAGCGCTGACCAGCTCGCCACCCTGACCGCGGAGCAGGTGCGTGTGAACCTGGTGGAGTCCGGTCTCTGGACGGCACTGCGCACCCGCCCGTTCAGCAAGGTGCCGGCCCTCGACGCCCAGCCTTCTGCACTCTTTATCAACGCCATGGACACCAATCCGCTGGCCGCCGATCCCGTTGTGGTGATCGCCGAGCAGCGCGATGCGTTCGCCCAGGGTGTTGAGATTCTGTCCAAGCTCGCGGACAAGACCTTTGTCTGCACCGCGCCGGACGCCGACATCCCTGTGCCCAGCGCTGCAAATGTTCAGCGCGAAGCCTTCGCCGGCCCGCACCCCGCCGGTCTTTCCGGTACCCACATTCACTACCTGCACCCGGTCAAGCCTGGTCGCCAGGTGTGGTCTATCGGTTATCAGGACGTGATTGCCGTGGGCAAGCTGTTCGAAACCGGCAAACTGTACACCGACCGCGTAGTCGCCCTGGGCGGCCCCCGCGTGACCAACCCACGTCTGCTGCGCACCCGTCTCGGTGCCGATCTGACAGCGCTGGTTGCCGGTGAAATCGAAGGTGACGACAACCGCGTTATCTCCGGTTCTGTTTTCGGTGGTCGCACCGCAAATGGACCGCTGGCCTACCTCGGCCGTTACCACAACCAGGTGAGTGTGCTGGAAGAGGGCCGCGAGCGCCCAATGTTCCACTACTTCACCCCCGGTGCGAACCGCTTCTCCGTGCTGCCGATCTACATCAGCCGCTTTATGAAGAGCAAACGGTTCGATTTCACCACCAGCACCAATGGCTCCGAGCGCGCGATGATGCCCATCGGCACTTACGAGCGTGTGATGCCATTGGACGTATTGCCGACCCAGCTGCTGCGCGCGCTGGTGGTAGGTGATACCCAGGTTGCCCAGCAGTTGGGTGCTCTCGAACTGGACGAAGAAGATCTGGCTCTGTGCACCTTTGTGTGCCCGGGCAAGTACGACTTCGGCTCCATTTTGCGGGACAACCTCACCCGTATTGAGAAGGAGGGTTAAGGATGTTGCGTAAACTACTCGACTCCATGGAGCCGCATTTCCATAAGGGCGGCAAATACGAAAAGTTCTACGCGCTGTACGAAGCGATCGACACCGGTCTTTTCCAGCCAGCAGACCGCACCAAGGCCACCGCACACGTGCGCGACGGTATCGACCTGAAGCGCATCATGATCACTGTGTGGGCCTGCGCCATGATCCCGATGTTCTACGGTATGTGGAACGTGGGCTTCCAGGCCAACACCATCATTGCCGGCATGGAGAGTGTGGACCTGAGTGGATGGCGCCACGCCATCATCGGTGCGCTGTCCAGCTACGACGCCAATAGTGCCTGGGATAACCTGATCCACGGTGCCATGTACTTCCTGCCCATTTACGCGGTGACCTTCATCGTCGGTGGTATTTGGGAAGTGCTGTTCGCGGCGGTTCGCGGCCACGAAGTGAACGAAGGTTTCTTCGTTACCTCCATCCTGTTCGCGCTGACCTGTCCGCCGGATCTGCCCCTGTGGATGGTGGCGATGGGTATCAGTTTCGGTGTGGTCATCGGTAAGGAAGTGTTCGGTGGTACCGGCAAGAACTTCCTCAACCCCGCACTGACCGGTCGTGCTTTCCTGTTCTTTGCCTATCCGGCGGCCATGTCTGGTGACACCGTTTGGACTGCGGTCGACGGTTACACCGGTGCGACTGCGCTGTCCGTACTGGCCAGCGAAGGTATCCAGAATGGCGCGGTGGGCGTACCTGCCGGCCAGCTGACCTGGATGGATGCGTTCCTCGGTAACATGCACGGTTCTATTGGTGAGACCTCGACCCTGGCCATGCTGATTGCCGGTGTGATTCTGATCGGCATGAAGATCGCCAGCTGGCGTATTGTTGCCGGCACGCTGCTGGGCATGATGGCCACCGCCACCATGTTCAACTTCATCGGCTCTGAAACCAACCCGATGTTCGGTGTGCCCTGGTACTGGCACCTGGTAGTGGGCGGCTTCGCCTTTGGTCTGATCTTCATGACCACTGACCCGGTATCCGCTGCCATGACCGACGCCGGTCGCTGGTGGTACGGCATCCTCATCGGCGTGATGTGTGTATTGATCCGCGTGGTGAACCCGGCATTCCCGGAAGGCATGATGCTGGCGATTCTGTTCGCCAACCTGTTCGCGCCGCTGTTTGACCACTTCGTTGTGCAGTCCCATATCAAACGGAGGTTGGCACGTGGCTAATAAAGATTCAGTTAAAGGTACTCTGATTGTTGCGCTGGTACTGTGTATCGTCTGTTCCGTGGTGGTTTCCACCGCGGCGGTGATGCTCAAGCCCACGCAGGAAGCCAACGCTGCGTTGGACATGAAGAAGAACGTACTGCTGGCCGGTGGCCTGATCGAACCGGATCAGACCAGTGCCAAGGCTATCGAAGAAGCCTTTGGTAACGTCACCATCAAGTACGTAGATCTGCGTACTGGCAAGTTCACTGATGAAGCGCCGGAAGGCGGCAGCGGTCGCGCAGCCTCCAAAATCGCCAGCGCCAGTGAAAAACTGCCCGCGGATCAGGACACCGCCAAAATCATCCGCCGCGAGAACACCAAAGAGGTGTATCTGGTGGAAGAGAACGGTGAAATGCAGCGTATCATCCTGCCGGTGCGCGGCTACGGTCTGTGGGGGCAGCTGTATGGCTTCCTCGCGCTGGAAAAAGACCTCAACACCGTCGCCGGTCTGGGTTTCTACGAGCACAAGGAAACCCCGGGACTGGGTGGCGAAGTGGACAACCCCCGCTGGAAATCCCAGTGGGAGGGTAAAGAGGTCTACGACGCAGACGGCAATGTTGACCTGACAGTTGTGAAAGGCAGCGTTGACCCCAGCAGCCCGAACGCTGAACACCAGGTAGACGGACTGTCCGGTGCGACCCTGACCAGTAAAGGTGTCGATAACCTGATCAAGTTCTGGCTTGGCGCCGACGGTTACGGTCCCTTCCTGAAAAACCTCAAAGCAGGGGATGCATAAGCATGAGCAAGAAATTAAAAGACACTCTGCTGGAGCCGGTATTCAACAATAACCCCATTGCGCTGCAGATCCTTGGTATCTGTTCTGCACTGGCGGTTACCAGCTCGCTGCAAGTGACGCTGGTAATGTGTATCGCACTGACCACGGTGGTGGCTTTCTCCAACACCGCGGTATCCCTGATCCGTAAGCAGATCCCGAACAGCATCCGGATCATCGTACAGATGACCGTGATTGCCTCGCTGGTAATTCTGGTTGATCAGGTACTGAAGGCATACGCCTACGACATTTCCAAGCAGCTCTCGGTATTCGTTGGTCTGATTATCACCAACTGTATCGTCATGGGGCGCGCGGAAGCCTTCGCCATGAAGCACGGTCCCAAAGACAGCTTCTTCGACGGTGTCGGTAACGGCCTGGGCTACAGTGTGATCCTGATCGGCCTCGCGTTCATCCGTGAACTTTTCGGTGCGGGCAAACTGTTCGGCGTGGAAATCCTGCAGACCGTGAACAACGGTGGCTGGTATGTACCGAACGGCATGCTGCTGCTGCCGCCGAGTGCCTTCTTCCTGATTGGTCTGTTTATCTGGGCGATTCGCGCCTGGAAACCGGAGCAGGTGGAAGAGGACGAGTTCAAGATTGCGCCCAACTCCAAAATGCCGTTGGCGCAACAGGAGGCCTGATCGATGGAACATTTTATTTCTCTCATCATCCGCGCCGTTTTCGTAGAAAACATGGCGCTGGCCTTCTTCCTGGGGATGTGTACCTTCCTCGCGGTATCCAAGAAGGTCGAAGCGGCGATAGGTCTCGGTGTTGCGGTAATCGTAGTGCTGACCATCACCGTCCCTGTAAACAACCTGATTTACACCTACCTGCTGAAAGACGGTGCGCTGGCCTGGGCCGGCTTCCCGGAGGTGGATCTGAGTTTCCTCGGTCTGCTGTCTTACATCGGCGTAATTGCAGCGCTGGTACAGATCCTGGAAATGTTCCTGGATAAGTATGTACCGGCGCTCTACAACGCCCTGGGTGTATTCCTGCCGCTGATTACCGTGAACTGCGCCATCATGGGTGCGTCTCTGTTCATGGTGGAGCGCGAATACAATTTTGGTGAAAGTGTTGCCTACGGCTTCGGCGCCGGTCTCGGCTGGGCGCTGGCGATTGCGGCTCTGGCGGGTATCCGCGAGCGCATGAAGTACAGCGACGTACCGAACGGCCTGAAAGGCCTGGGTATCACCTTCATTACCGTTGGTCTCATGTCGCTGGGCTTCATGTCCTTCGGCGGCATCGACATCTAAGCGGGGAGGTTGAATAACATGGAATTAACGGATATTTATTTCGGCGTCGGCATGTTCACCGTGATCGTGATCGCGCTGGTAGCCATCATTCTGGTTGCCCGTTCGCGTCTGGTGAACACCGGTGAAGTCAACATCCTGGTCAACGATGAGAAAACCCTCACCGTACCGGCTGGTGGCAAACTGCTGCAGACCCTGGCTGCCAACAACCTGTTCCTGGCTTCCGCCTGTGGTGGTGGTGGCTCCTGTGCGCAGTGTGTATGTGTGGTTGAAGAAGGGGGCGGCGATATGTTGCCCACCGAAGCTGCCCACTTCACCCCCCGCGAAGCGAAGGAAGGCAAGCGCCTGTCCTGTCAGGTTGCGGTCAAGCAGGACATGAAAATTGAAGTGCCGGAGGAAGTGTTTGGTGTGAAGCAGTGGGAATGCACTGTGGAGTCCAACCCGAACGTGGCCACTTTCATTAAAGAGCTGACCCTGAAGCTGCCGGAAGGTGAGAACGTCGACTTCCGTGCAGGTGGATACGTACAGCTGGAGGCGCCGCCCCACCACGTGAAATTCTCTGACTTCGATATCGAAGAAGAGTACCGCGGTGACTGGGAGCACTTTGGTTTCTTCAAGTTGGAGTCCAAAGTCGACGAGCCGGTGGTGCGCGCCTACTCCATGGCGAACTACCCGGAAGAGAAGGGCGTTGTTAAATTCAACATCCGTATTGCGACTCCGCCGCCGCGCACCGAAGGTATTCCACCGGGCCAGATGTCTTCCTACGTCTTCAATCTGAAGCCGGGTGACAAAATGCGTGTGTACGGTCCCTTTGGTGAGTTCTTCGCCAAAGATACCGACAATGAAATGGTGTTCATTGGTGGTGGTGCCGGTATGGCGCCGATGCGTTCGCACATCTTTGATCAGCTGAAGCGCCTGAAAAGCACCCGTAAAATCAGTTTCTGGTACGGCGCGCGCTCCCTGCGCGAAATGTTCTACGAGGACGATTACAACGGTCTGCAGGAAGAGTTCGACAACTTCCAGTGGCATATCGCCCTGTCTGATCCGCAACCGGAAGACAACTGGGAAGGCTACACCGGCTTCATCCACAATGTGGTGTATGAAAACTATCTGAAGGACCATCCGGCGCCGGAAGATTGTGAGTACTACATGTGTGGGCCGCCCATGATGAACGCGGCAGTGATCAACATGCTGAAGAACCTGGGTGTTGAGGATGAAAACATCCTGCTCGACGACTTCGGTGGCTGATCACCCATGATTGGAAGTGACAACACATCCACGAAAGCAGGGCCGATGTATTCGGCCCTGTTTTTGTTTGTGCGCCCGGGGTTTTCCAACCGCGCCACCGTCGCGCTGCTGCTGGCCCTGCTCGTCAGCCTTGCCGGCTGCAGTCAGGAAAATACGGTCTGGAAGCTGACCGGCCCCACCATGGGTACTGCCTACCACGTCACCGTGGTGGATGCGCCCGCCGGCCTGGCGCGGGCAGAATTGCAGGCCATGATCGACGCGGAGCTGGCGGCGGTGAATCAGGAAATGTCCACGTATATTCCGGATTCCGAGCTGATGCAATTCAACGGTGGTCCTGTGTCACAGCCGGTGGCACTGTCGCCGAACCTGGCACTGGTGATCGCGCAGGCGCTGGAGATTTACCGCAACAGTGGCGGGGCTTTCGATGTCACCGTGGGGCCGCTGGTCAACCTGTGGGGCTTTGGTCCGAATCCGGAGCCGGAAACGGTGCCGGCTGCAGCGGAGATCGACAAGCTGCGCGCGCAGATCGGTTCCGATGCACTGAGGCTGGATGGTCAGAAACTCATCCGCAGTCGCCCGGTGCAGATTGACCTGTCGGCCATCGCCAAGGGTCACGGCGTTGACCGTGTCGCAGATCTGCTGATGGAGCAGGGCGTCGCCAACTATCTGGTGGAAGTGGGTGGTGAGCTGCGCACTGCGGGAGTCAACCCGGCGGGGCAGACCTGGCGCATCGGCATCGAGCGTCCTTCTGCCGGGCAGGTGGTGCAGAAACCGATTCAGGTGGCGGGCAAGGGTATTGCCACCTCTGGCGACTACCGCAACTACTACGAGCGCGATGGCAAGCGCTACGCCCACACCATCGATCCGCGTACCGGTCGGCCGGTGGAGCATCGCCTGGCATCCGTGACCGTGATCGCGGACACCTGTGCCATGGCCGATGGTTACGCCACCGCGCTCAATGTGATGGGGGCCGAGGCTGCGTTAAAATTGGCGGAAGAGCTGCAATTGGCGGTTTTCCTGCTGGTAAAGACCGATACCGGGTTCGAAGAGCGCGCCAGTAGTGCTTTTGCGCCCTATCTTGCAAATCAGGCTGAAAGTCAGGGGAGGTAACCGTGACTATTTATATTCTTGCGTTCATTGTTGTACTGTTGGTCATTACCGGCATGGCGCTGGGTGCCATCGTGCAGAACAAGCCGCTGAAAGGTTCCTGCGGTGGTCTGAACAAGATCGGCATGAAGAAAGACTGCGACATCTGTGGCGGTGACGACGATGAATGTGAAAAAGAACAGGAGCGTCAACGCCAGGCCGCACTGGCCAAAACTGCCGCCGCCGACCTCGCGTACGATGCTGCCGCGAAAGGTAAGCAGAGGAAGTAAGCGGCCCTCCTGCGGCAGCCGCGCACACGTGCGCAACACTATTCGGATGGAGAAAGGCGTCGCCTGCTGGCGGCGCTTCCGATAACAAACGACAATGAAAAACAAGACAGTACTTCAATGGCAGATTCCAAATACGATCTGGTAGTAATTGGCTCCGGTCCCGCCGGGGAAGCCGCGGCCATGAGTGCCGCCAAAAAAGGCCTGCGTTCTGCGGTCATCGAGCGTAGTGTGGCGGTCGGTGGTAACTGCACGCACAAGGGCACCATCCCCTCCAAGGCGCTGCGCCATTCCGTAAAGCAGCTGATGCGTTACAACACACAGAGTGTGTTCCGGGCTCTGGGCGAGCCGCGTCGCCTCACCTTTCCGCAGGTGATGCGCACGGTCAACAAGGTCATTAATCAGCAGGTGGAAATGCACACCAGTTTCTACGCGCGTAACCGCGTCGATCTGATTATTGGCGATGCCAGATTCATGGATGCAAACCGGGTAGAAGTACAGTTGGCTGATGGTGCCAAGGAAATTATTACTGCGGAAAAATTTGTGGTGGCCACAGGCTCCCGTCCTTACCGTCCGGCAGATGTGGACTTTGAGCATCCGCGGGTGTACGACAGCGACACCATTCTGGATATGGAGCACACGCCGCAAGCGATCATTATTTATGGCGCCGGTGTGATTGGTTGTGAGTATGCGTCTATATTCGCCGCGCTCGGTATCAAGGTTGACCTGATCAACAGCCGTGAGCATCTGCTGGAATTCCTTGACGACGAAATCTCCGACGCGCTCAGTTACCACCTGCGCGATATGGGGGTTACCGTTCGCCACCGGGAAGAGTACGCCAAGGTGACGGGCAGTGATCGCGGCGTGGTGATGGAAATGCAATCCGGCAAGCGGATCTCTGCCGATGCCCTGCTGTGGTGTAACGGCCGCTCCGGTAACACCTCCAGTCTCGGTCTCGAAAACATAGGCCTGGAAGCCAACCACCGGGGGCAACTCGCTGTCGATGAGCACTACTGCACATCCGTGGAGAATATCTTTGCCGTAGGTGATGTGATTGGCTGGCCTAGCCTGGCGTCGGCTTCTTACGACCAGGGGCGTGCGGTTGCGGCGGCGATTGTCGGCCGCGGCCACCGAGTGATCGAAGATGCCCCCACCGGTATTTATACGTTGCCGGAAATTTCCTCGGTGGGTAAAACCGAATCAGAACTGACCAGCGCCAAGGTGCCCTACGAAGTCGGGCGTGCTCTGTTCAAGCACACGGCGCGGGCGCAGATTTCCGGTGAGCGTGTGGGCATGCTGAAGATCCTGTTCCACATCGAGACACACGAAATTCTCGGTATCCACTGTTTCGGCGCCGAGGCCGCAGAAATCGTCCACATCGGGCAGGCGATCATGAAACAGCCGGCGCCGAACAATACCATCGATTTCTTCGTCAATACCACGTTCAACTATCCCACCATGGCGGAAGCCTACCGCAGTGCCGCCCTGGACGGACTGAATCGGGTGATGCGACTGTGACCGAGCCTTCGGCCGACGAGTTTCGCAAGCTGATGGAGGGCGTCTTTGAACAGGTGCCCTTCGTACGGGAAATTGGCCTCAAACTGCACGACTTCAATTTCGCCGAACAGACGCTGTCGGCCAAATTCGCTCGCACGCCCAAACTGATCGGCAATCACTTCCACAATATTCTGCACGGTGGTGTCATTGCCACTGCGCTGGATACGGTGGGAGGTTTCACCGCGATGGTGGCGGCCTATCAGCGGATGGGTGGCGCCATCGACTGGGAAGAGAAGGTTCAGCGTCTCACCCGTCTGGGGACCGTCGATATGCGGGTGGACTACTTAAAGCCCGGGCGCGGCGAGGAGTTTATCTGCGGCGGCTCAATTTTGCGGGTGGGGAACAAGCTCGTGGTGAGCCGAATGGAGTTGCACAACGAAAAGCAGGAGCTAATTTCCACCGGAACCGCTACTTTCCTGTATTGAATCCGCGCACTGGAAAGCCGGGCATAAAAAAACGCGCTCACTTTTCAGTCAGCGCGTTTTTTTATGGTGAACAGGCGTGTCCCTGTATCAGCCCCGGTGTTTGGCGACGGTATGAAGTACCCGGTCGTACTCGAAATAGACAAAAAAGTCGGCATATTCCCAGCGGGTAATGGCTGGCTCACCTACCGGGCCCTGAATACTCATTGGCTCACCGAATTCCTCAGTGACCTTTTCCTGCTTCTTGCCGCGCAGGTGATTGGCCTCCACCGCGTAACCCTGTTCGCCAACGGGGACTTCGACAGTGTCTGCCTGAGAGAGTGCGGTGCCGAACAGAGTGGCGCAGGTCAGGCTGGCGAGTGTCAGGTTGCGCATGGATTTTCTTGAGAACATTGGGGCTCTCCGGTCTGATTATTGGGGTCTTATCAACGACGTTGTGACGATTAAAGCAGATATTCTGCCTAAACACGCGGCATTCTTCACGTTTTTCGTGCGCGAGGCCGCGCGGCGTCCTTTCCCGCCCGTTGCCGCCCTGTGCTAGGCTGAATCTCGAACAGGGATAACCGGACAGTCACGGATGAGGCTTGCTCACTTCTTCGCCAGTGGTGGTCTGCTGGTCGGCACCATATTTTTTGCGCTCTCGCTGACCCCTTCGCTGATTCCACGGGAGGGGGTTACCCAGGGAATGATTTCCGGTGCCGCTCTGGCGGCGGGTTACGGAGTGGGTGTCTTCCTGACCTGGTTGTGGCGATACCTCGAACTTCCGGCCCTGAGTGAGCGGACCCGCCGGCGCCTGCGCTGGGTCGTCAGTGCCGGTTGCGTGCTGCTCGCGCTGATCTTTCTGTGGCGTGCCGCGCACTGGCAGAACGCCGTGCGCGCACTCATGGGAATGGAGGAGGCCCCCGGCGTCCGGCCCATGGTGATCGCCCTGGTGGCGGCGCTGGTGTTTCTGGTGCTGCTGGTGATCGCCAAGCTGTTCCGGCGCCTGTTTTATTTTCTTGCCGGGCGTCTGCAGAATCGGGTGCCCCGTCGAATTGCCGGATTGCTTGCCCTGTGCGGCGCCTTTGTCCTGTTCTGGGCGGTGTTCAACAAACTGTTGATCAGGGAAGCGCTACACCAGGTCGACGGTATCTATCAGCGTCTGGACGCCAGCGAGGCCCCGGATCTGCCGGCGCCCACCGGCAAGCTGGACCCGGGTGGTCCGGATTCCCTGATACGCTGGCAGGACATGGGCCATCAGGGCCGGCGCTATCTGTCCCTCCGCCCCCGGGCCGACGACATTGCTGAGGTCACCGGAGACGCCCGCGACCCAATCCGTGTGTACGTGGGCCTGAATGCCGCGGATACGCCGGCACAGCGCGCCAAGCTCGCTCTGGACGAGCTCAAGCGGGTAGGGGGCTTTGAGCGTTCTTACCTGATTCTGATTACCCCCACGGGTACCGGTTGGGTTGATCCCGGTGCCATCAATTCGGTGGAGTATCTGTTAGGGGGAGATGTTGCCAGCGTGGCGGCGCAATACTCCTATCTGCCCAGCCCGATAGCGCTGCTCACCCAGGATGCCTACGGCCGTGAGACCGCACGGGCGGCGTTTGGGGAAGTCTACCGCTACTGGCGGCAGCTGCCGCACAGTTCGCGCCCCAAACTCTATCTGTTCGGCCTGAGCCTCGGTGCGCTGAACTCCGACCGTTCCTTTGATTTCTACGACATTATCGATGACCCCTTCCATGGTGCCCTGTGGGTGGGGCCACCGTTTCGCAGTGATACCTGGCGCATGGTGACGGCCGAGCGCGACCAGGGGTCCCCCGCCTGGTTACCGGAGTTTCGGGGCGGGGCCGTGGTACGTTTCGGCAATCATTTTGAAGGCTATAACCGTGGGGACGCGCACTGGGGACACTTCCGCATTGCGTATCTGCAGCATGGCAGCGACCCCATCGTATTTTTCGACCCCAACGCCGCCTACCGTGAACCAGACTGGATGAAAGGTACCCGGGCACGGGATGTATCACCGGATCTGCACTGGTACCCCATTGTCACCATGCTACAACTGGCCATGGATATGCACGCCGGTCTGGCACCCATGGGGTATGGACACAGTTACGCACCCCAGGACTATGTCCGGGCGTGGCATCAACTCCTGGCGCTACCAGGCTGGGAGAAGACAAAAATCGAACAACTCAATAAACACCTGTTGAAATGGAATCCTCGCTGAGATTTGCCATCCAAACCTGAGTGTCCGCAGTGCCGGTGTTTTGTGGTGTGGCCGGGCTAAATACTTGGATTTCTTGGCGTTTTTCCGCTTAAATCACCGACATGATAAAACCAGTTCCTCTTTACATCGGCCTGCGCTACGTGGCCGCCCGCCGGCGCCAGCAGTTTATTTCCTTTATTAACGGTTTCTCCCTGCTGGGCATGGCGCTCGGGGTCTTCGCGCTGATCGTGGTGACGTCGGTCATGAACGGATTCGATCGAGAGCTGAAAACCCGCATCCTGTCGGTGGTTCCCCACGGTTTTGTGGAGCAGAAGGGCGGGCTCGAGGATTGGCCGGCCATTGCCACACAGCTGCGCGCACAGCCACATGTGCAGGCCGCGAGCCCGTTTGTTCGCGGCTTCGCCTTGCTGGGGGCCAATAACCAGTCCCAGGGCGTTGAATTTCAGGGCGTGGATCCGGAGGCGCTGCGACAGGTGTCCGCGGTGGGGGAACACATGCTGGTGGGCAGCCTGGATGGGCTCGAATCGCGCAGTTACAACATTGTGCTCGGGCGCATACTCGCGCGTCAGCTCGGTGTAATGCCCGGTGACAGTGTCATTCTTACCCTGCCGGATGTGATGATCACCCCCGCCGGCATCTTTCCCCGCACCAAGCGTTTCACCGTTGCCGGTGTTTTTTCCGTGGGCGCACAGGTGGATCAGAATATGGCACTGATGCACCTCGACGATGCCGCGCGCCTGTTGCGCATGCCCGGCAAGGTACAGGGGCTGCAACTGAAGTTCGATGATATGAACAATGCACTCGGGCGGGTCGAAGGCTACGCCGAAAACCTGGGGGAGGGCTTTACCGGAGAAGACTGGAGTCACTCCCAGGGCAGTCTGTTTCAGGCGGTCAAGATGGAAAAGACGGTGGTTACGCTGATGCTGATGATCATCGTCGCCGTGGCCGCGTTCAATATCGTTTCCGCGCTGGTATTGATGGTTGCCGACAAACGCTCGGATATCGCGGTGCTGCGCACCCTCGGGTTGACCTCCCGTCAGATCATGACGGTGTTTGTTGTACAGGGCAGTGCTATTGGCATTATCGGCGCGCTGGCGGGCGGACTGCTTGGCACCCTGATGGCGCTCAACCTGACAGATATCGTTTCCTGGGTGGAACAGGTGATTGGTGCCCAGATATTCGACCCACGGGTATTTTTCGTGAGTTTCCTGCCATCGGAATTCCGCCCGGGGGATGCCATCATGGTTTTGAGTGCCGCGGTGCTGATGAGTCTGCTGGCCACCCTGTTCCCGGCCTGGCGCGCGGCACAGATCGCCCCGGCGGAAGCGCTGCGCTACGAGTAATTGTTGTGCGCCCACAAACTGGATTAGATAGAAGATGAATAGCCAAGTGGAAATACACCCGGAAGAATCGACCCCGTACCCGGCCGCCGATGTGGTGTTGGCCTGCCGTCAACTTTCCAAGACCTATCGTCAGGGCGCCAATGAGCTGGCGGTACTGCGCGGTGTGGAACTGCAGGTGCCCAAAGGTGAACGTCTCGCCATTGTCGGTGCGTCCGGCTCCGGTAAATCGACCCTGCTCAATCTACTCGGTGGGCTGGACACGCCGACCTCCGGAGAGGTCTGGGTGGGCGGTAAAAACCTGGCGGCACTCAATGCCAACGAGCGTGGCTGGCTGCGCAACAGCAGCCTTGGTTTTGTCTATCAGTTCCACCACCTGCTGAATGAATTCAATGCCCTGGAAAATGTGGCCATGCCGCTGCTGATCGGCAAGCAGCCGGTTGCCGAAGCTCGTGCAGCGGCCACGGAAATGCTGCAGGCGGTGGGGCTTGGCGAACGGCTGGATCACAAACCAGCACAACTGTCTGGTGGTGAGCGTCAGCGGGTAGCCATTGCCCGTGCACTGGTGGCGCGCCCCGCCTGCGTATTGATGGACGAACCCACCGGAAATCTGGACCGCGCTACCGCCCAGGAAATTCACAAATTGATGGATCGCCTGAACCGCGAAACCGGCATCAGTTTTGTAATCGTGACCCACGACCCGGATCTGGCGGGTGCGCTGGACCGCTGTCTGCATCTGGTGGATGGCGAGCTGGTAGAAGACTGGAAACCGGGCGACGGTGTTTAAGGAAAGTCATGTTTAAGCCTTTACCCGCCTTTATCGGCCTGCGTTACGCCGGGGCCCAGCGCAGCGACGAGGACTCCGCCGGGCTGGTGTCGTTTATTTCCGGTCTCTCCATGATCGGCTTGATTCTCGGTGTGGCGCTGATGGTGATTGTCATGTCGGTAATGAATGGTTTTGACCGAGAGTTGCGCGAGCGCATTCTCGGCATCATGCCCCACGCCACCGTCTACAACACCAACCCCGACATCAACTGGACCGCAGTGCGCGATCAGGTGGCCGCAGCGGAAGGGATTACGGCCGCTGCGGAAGTGTGGCAGGTGAACGGCCTCGCCAAAAACGGACTGGAAGTTACACCGCTGCTGGTGCAGGGGGTAAACCCCGAAACCATCGTCAACGTGTCTACCATTGGTGACTTCCTGCAGCCCGGTAGCTTCGATGCGCTGACGGATAACCCCGCCGAGCCGGGCATTATTCTCGGCAAGGGCATTGCCGATAAACTGGAAATCGGTGTGGGTGAGCAGCTTTCGGTGATCGTCCCGCAGAGTGCCAGTGCCAGTGGCAGCGGCGGCGGCGGACGCAGCGCGGCGCAGCTTGCCGGGTTCAAGGTGGTCGATGTTTTTCACTCCGGAACCGCGCTAGACCATTCCCTGGCGATTGTGGACTGGGCACAGGCCAGAACCCTGGCCGGTGGGGCAGGGGGTGCCGGAGTGCAGATGCGCATGCAAGATATGCTGCGTTCTTTCTCCGTGTTTCAGAGCCTGTTGCAGCAGCTTCCGGTCGAAGGCTACTACGGCAACGACTGGACCGGTACCCACGGCAATCTGTATCAGGCCATTCAGATGTCGCGCAATCTGGTGAGTCTGTTGGTGTTTCTGATCATCGCCATTGCCGCCTTCAATGTGGTTTCCACCCTGGTCATGGTCGTGATCGACAAGCACGGGGATATCGCGATTTTGCGCACAATGGGGGCCAGCACCAAAGAAATTTTGCTGACCTTTGTCAGTCAGGGTGCGCTGGTGGGGTTGATTGGCGTACTGGTGGGCGGTGTGCTGGGTGTGCTCGGCTCACTGGTGGTGACCGATGCGGTGGCCGGGCTGGAATCGTTATTCGGTATCCAGTTTCTGAAGTCGGATGTGTATCCGGTGGACTATCTGCCGTCGGAATTACATTGGGGTGATGTCGCACTGGTGGTGGGCGCCGGCTTCCTGCTGAGCCTGATCGCCACTCTCTATCCCGCGCTTCAGGCAAGTCGCGTGCAGCCAGCGGCGGCACTGCGACAGGACTTCTAACATGTCATGCTGGACGAGGTCCGGCATCCAGAGAATCGGAGTACTGGATCCCGGGACAAGCCCGGGATGACGAAGCGGGTATACCCGTCATGCCGGACTGGATCCGGCATCCAGCGAACCGGAGTACTGGATCCCGGGACAAGCCCGGGATGACGAAGCGGGTATACCCGTCATGCCGGACTGGATCCGGCATCCAGCGAACCGGAGTACTGGATCCCGGGACAAGCCCGGGATGACGAAGCGGGTATACCCGTCATGCCGGTCTGGATCCGGCATCCAGTGAACCGAAGTACTGGATCCCGGGACAAGCCCGGGATGACGAAGCGGGTATACCCGTCATGCCGGACTGGATCCGGCATCCAGCGAACCGGAGTACTGGATCCCGGGACAAGCCCGGGATGACGAAGCGGGTATACCCGTCATGCCGGACTGGATCCGGCATCCAGAGAATCGGAGTACTGGATCCTGGGACAAGCTCGGGATGACGAGAACGCCCCCGTGGCCGGGGGCACTTTAGTTACTGATGATCCACCCAAAAATCGTAAACAACCACTTCACCGTAGTTGTCCGGATGATCGGTGTAGTCACCTTCTTCATCAGGGTTACTCTGGGTGTAGTTGCCAATCTTGAAGTAGGCTTCTCCGTAGTCCAGATCCATCACATAATCGTTGGAACCGTCTTTTACAAGATACTGGCTCGCATTACCTGACAGGAATGCTTCATTCAGATTGCCATCTTCGCTGTAATAGACATAGTGCTTCCCATCTACAACCTCAAAGATCACCTCGTGGCGGGTGCCGAGTTTGTAGTCGTCCTTGATGGTGACATTACTTCTCAGTTTTCCGCCATTGAAGCTGAGGAAAAGATGCTCGTCTTCCAGACGTACGACCAGCGCATCGTCGATACCCTCGTCTTTATTGCCGTGAATCTGCGTGGCAACCAGCTCATCCTTCACGATTGGCAGATGCGTAATAGCCTGGTCGACATAGACAATGTGCTGGCCATCGGTGGTCCAGTAAATATCTTTGCTACCATCGGCCACACGCTCCCGGAGTTCTGAGCGAATGTTGTCCGAGTTGGGCGTAGTACCGTTATTGCTGCGGATCGGTGCGCGGAACACCATGCCGTCGCCGGTCTCGTTCACAAAGAAGTACTCATTGTTGGACTCACCACACAGTGTCTTGTCTTCTTCTCCATCCGGGTAGGTAATCTTCCATTGATCACAATTTTCCATCAGGTCAGACGGAATGGACGCAGAGCCGGAAGAGCCACCGCTGCTGCCGCCGGAAGAACTGCCGGAAGAGCTGCTCGAGGAACCACCGGAAGAGCTGCTGGACGAACTGCCGCCAGAGCTGGAGCCGGAATCATTGTCTCCGTTGTGTGAAACGTCCAGGTTGTAGAAAGAGACCTGTGCGTAGTCGTCGCTGTCACCACCGTTATTCTGGTTGTAATTACCGGCTTTAAAATAGAACCAGTCATCGTTGTATTCTTCTGCCCAGAATACGGTTTGACGCGCCCAGGTACCGTCGGACTTGGTCACGGTAACCGTCATCTCACGGCCTTCCACATTGACCTCGTAGCCAAATTTCTCACCCAGGGCGATACCGTCTTCCACTGGCTCAACGGTAGATGTCAGGCCGTACTCGTCGGTACCGGAATCACCAAACAGGGGAATGAATACTTCGGTATCGGAGTCTTCATACGCCATGTACACCCAGCCTTTGGTATGGCCCGGAAGCTTGCGGTAGTAGAGCTTGAATGGCTCGTGATCGGACGCGTGAATCTGGCCGACAATCACACGGCCCACACGCCACTCAGAGCCGGAGTCGTAGGTATCGGAAACGCGGTCCACCGACACGGTGGCTTTCATATTGCCATCCACTGCACCTGCGGCATTGCGGTCTGAGCTGGAAGCGGTGGAGATCACCCAGTTATTACCCAGGCTGGTCGTGCCCGCGCTTTCGTTCAGCATTTCGCGCAACTCGGTGCGCGAGTACGAAGAGTTGGATGTAGAGCCGCCGTTGTTCGGACACTGGAATACCATGGCACCAGTATCACGGTCGGTGTAGAACTCATCGTCACTGACTTGGGGCGGGAACTTTTCGTCCGCATCTGGATAGGTGATTTTCCAGGTGCTGAGATCAAAGTTTTCATCCGGGTCCGCAGACGGATCGAGATTGGCCAACGGCAGAGTGCCATCGGTGCCGTACACGAGGCAGCCGACCGTTACACTGTCGCCGGTGCTTGACGTATCACAATCGGAAGAGCCGCCACTGCTGCTGCCGCCACTACTGCTGCTTCCGCTGCTGCTACCACCACCGCTGCTACTGCTGCCACCGTCCACCGGGTCGGTGTGGCCGTTGTCTTCACTGACCCGAATTTCGGACAGAGAATTCCAGGCGCTGCTGCTGTTCCCGTAGCCGATATAGCGCACGTAGCGCGCTTCGGTTTCAAACAGCGAAAAACTTTCCCAGGAGGAAGTGTCGCCACTGCTTACCGCTCCGGACAGAACAGTTTCCCAGGCAGACATGTCTTCGCTGGTCTGGATATCGAATGAGAAACTGCGTTCGTCACCTTTATGAAAAGCGATGTCCACGCTACCTACCACCTGGCTTGCGCCGAGGTCCAGTTGCAGCCATTGGCCACTCCCTTCCGCGGACCAGCGGGTATCGAGGTCATCATCCAGTACATTGGCAGCGACGTTTTCCCCTTCATCATCACTTGCTGTAGCGACAATCTCAGGTACGCAGGCAGTACAGCCCGGATCTTCAATTTCCTCACCCGGGTCATCAGAACCGCTGCCACCGGTGGTGAGAATGTCGACTTCGCTGATACTGTTCCAGTCGTTGGCGGAATTGCCGTAACCAACAATCCGCACATAGCGCGCGTAGGAGTCGGCAACTTCGACACCTTGCAGTTCGTCAGAGCTGTAAGGCTGTTCGTCGTCGTACACGGTTTTCCAGTTGCTTGCATCAAGAGAGGTCTGGACTTTCAGGGTATTTGTACGCTCATCGCCTTTGAAAAAGGCCATTTCCAGCGAGTCAACGGTGTAGTACTTGCCCAGATCATACTGGATCCACTCACCTTCACCTTCGGCTGACCAGCGTGTGGATAGGTTATTGTCGAGCGTATTTTCGGGCTTGTTCCCGTCATGGCTCGAGGCAGTAACGCCTACTGGTTCTACGATCTGGCTCATGGCTGCTTGTGAAGCAAAAACCAGAACCGCTGTTGCCAATTTTGTTGGCAACCATTTTCGCGCGTTCATTTTTGATTCCCTTTGGGTTTTTTAGCGCGCACAGTCCCACCGATGAACGCTCAGGTTCACCTATGAAATGTGACGCGGTTGTTTCTTTGAGAAATTTTTACAAACTGCGAAACCACATCTGTGGTTTTTGTAAAAACGATTAAGTCAGCACAGGATGGATTCGAGTGACTTAATCGCTGGCTACATTAGTGAAGTGAAAAAACCTTCGTCAATGAAAATTCTGACAAATTCTCTGAATTGGTTGACCAGTTGGTAAGAAAGGTGACTCGCGTCTAATAAATGGTTTTTTTCGAGGAAATACATCAAATATTAATTGGGGGGTTAGTACCAAGTGGGGGCGTGGGACTGGCGGTTCACAGGTAGAGACAAAAGGGCGGGGGCTCAAAAGATTGGGACGTAGATCATAAAACCGGAGAGTAGGGGGATCCCGGGCCGGGCCCGGGATCGAGAAAAGTGCCCTCGCTACGCGAGGGACACTTCAGTTACTGGTGGTCAATCCAGTAATCATAAACAACGACTTCACCGTAGTTGTCCGGATGGTCCGCCAGGTCTCCTTCGCGATCAGCATTACTCTGCGTGTAATTACCAATCTTGAAGTAGGCGTCTCCGTAACTACGGTCCATCACGTAGTCGTTGGAGCCGTCACGCACCAGATACTGATCCGCATTGCCGGACAGGAAGGCGTTGGCAAGGTTGCCGTCTTCGCTGTAGTAGGCGTAGTGCCGGCCGTCCACTACTTCGAAAATAATTTCGTGAGTAGTGCCCAGCTGGTAGCCGGTCTTGATGGTGAGGTCATCCCGCAGCTTGCCGCCGTTGAAGCTCAGGAACAGGTGATCGCCTTCCAGGCGCAGAACCATGGCATCATCAATGCCTTCACTTTTGTTGCCGTGAATCTGCGTTGCTACCAGGTGATCTTTTACCATGGGCAGGTGGGTAATCGCCTGCTTCACGTACACGATGTGTTGGCCATCGGTGGTCCAGTAAACATCCTTGCTGCCGTCCGGCTCACGCTCACGCAGCTCGGAACGGATATAGCTGGAGTTTGGCGTGGTACCGTTGTCGGTGCGAATTGGTGCATAAAACACCATGCCATCGCCCGCATCGTTTACGTAGAAGTACTCGTTATTGGCCTCGCCACACAGGGTTTTATCTTCTTCACCGGTGGGGTAGGTGATCTTCCACTGGTTGCAGTTTTCCATCAGGTCTGAAGGTACACTGCCGGAACCGGAAGAAGAACCACCTGAAGAGCCGCCGGAAGAACTACCCGAAGAGCTGCTGGAAGAACCGCCGCCAGAACTGGAGCTGGAAGAGCCGCTATCGCCGTCGTGGGTAACCTCAAAGTTGTAGAAGGAAACTTGGGCGTAATCGTCGCTGTCGCCACCATTGTTCTGGTTGTAGGAACCGGCTTTAAAGTAGAACCAGTCATCGTTGTACTCTTCAGCCCAGAAAATGGTCTGACGTGCCCAGGTGCCATCGGCCTTGGTCACTGTCACGGTCATTTCACGGCCTTCGACGTTGACTTCGTAGCCCCACTTCTCGCCGAGCTCGATACCGTCTTCTACCGGTTCAACGGTAGAGGTCAGGCCGTACTCGTTGGTGTCGGAATCACCAAACAGCGGAATGAAGATCTCGGTATCGGAATCCTCATAGGCCATATAGACCCAGCCTTTGGTATGTCCTGGCAGTTTACGATAGTAGACCTTGAACGGCTCGTTATCAGACGCGTGAATCTGTCCTACAACAACGCGGCCAACGCGCCATTCAGAACCAGAATCGTAGGTGTCGGATACACGATCCACAGAAATGGTGGCTTTCATATTGCCATTCACGCCCGCCGCTGCGCTCTGGTCAGAGCTGGAGGCAGTGGAAATGACCCAGTTGTTGCCGAGGCTGGTGGTACCCGCACTCTCGTTCAGCATCTCGCGCAGTTCGCTGCGGGAGTAGGACGAGTTGGAGGTGGAGCCACCGGTGTTGGGGCACTGGAACACCATGGCGCCTGTGGCGCTGTCGGTGTAGAACTCATTCGCGCTGACCTGCGGAGGATATTCTTCGCTGGCATCCGGATAAGTGATTTTCCATTTGCTCAGATCAAAGTTTTCATCGGGGTCCGCGGAAGGATCGAGATTGGCCATTGGCAGGGTGCCACCGGTACCGTACTCCAGGCAGCCAACGGTCACGCTGCTGCCGGTGCTGGAAGTGTCGCAGTTCCCGGAGCCGCCACTGCTGCTGCCACCACTGCTACTACTACTGCTGCTTCCACCACCGATCGGATCGGTGTTGCCGTTTTCTTCACTGACGCTCATTTCGGTCAGCGAGTTCCAGGAGTTGGAGCTGTTGCCGTAGCCAACATAGCGCACGTAGCGCGCTTCGGTCTCAAATAGGGAGAAGTTTTCCTGCGCGGTAGTGTTACCGCTGCTGACACCACCGTACAGTACGGTCTCCCAAGCGGAGCCGTCATCACTGGTCTGGATGTCGAACGAGGAAGTGCGCTGATCGCCCTTGTAGAACGCGATGTTCGCGCTGCCTACAACCTGCGATTGCCCGAGATCCAGCTGCAGCCATTGGCCACTGCCGTCGGCGGACCAGCGGGTGCCGAGATCATCATCCAGAACATTTTCCGGGCCATTGCCATCGTCGCTGCTTGCGGTCGCGACCACAGCTGGTTCACAGGCCGGACAGCCAGGATCGCCGGGGTCACCGGGATCATCAGACGAAGTAGTAATGTCGACTTCACTGATGCTGTTCCAGTCGTTGGAGGAGTTGCCGTAGCCCACAATACGCACGTAGCGCGCGCTGGTGTCGGTCACATCAAACGTCTGCAGGTTGGCGGTGCTGGAAGGCTGGTCTCCGGAGAATACGGTCTGCCAACTGCTGCCGTCGGTGGACGTCTGAATGTCCAGGGTCGCGGTTCTCTGGTCGCCTTTGTGCAGGGCGATTTCCAGTGCCTCGACCGTGTAACTGGTTCCAAGATCGTAGCGGATCCATTGTCCATCACCCTGGGCAGACCAGCGCGTGGATAGGTTATTGTCCAGAGTATTTTCAGGTGTGTTGCCATCATCGCTAGACGCAGTGACACCCACAGGATCAGCGGCAAAACACACTGTCGCTTGCGAAGCAAGCAACAGCGCAGCCGCCAATTTCATAGGCGAGTATTTCTGCACATTCATTACATAATTCCTTGCATTATTGTTTTTCACAGCGCGCACGAACCCACCGACAAGCTTTTGGAGGAAGCTCGCCTAGAGAGTGCCGCGCGATGAAATTCATTAAAGAAATTATTACAAACTACGAAACCACGAATGTGGTCATTGCAATAACAATCAAGCCAATAATTATTATGTGGATAAGGCTTGATCGATATTTACATTACTGAAACGAAAAAACGTTCGTCAATTAAAATCCGGAAAAATTGAAACAATTGGTTGACCAGTTCGAGTTTTTCGAGAACTACGTCAAAATCATGGTACTTTTTCCGAAGATAATCCTGTTTCACTGGAAATGAATATTTTTCTGAAACAGGTCAGAAGATAGCGCGCTCGCGTATGCGAAAAGGTGAAGCGCAGCGTGGAAAGAAATAAAAAATTATAAAACGGCGAGGGGAGGTGGACGGGCAAACGAGTGACCGGTTACTGGCTCTGGTCGAGTTGGGATTTGCGTTGCGCCAGGCGCGCTTTCCATCGCTTCACCACCTGCCAGCGCCAGATCGCCTGCATGGCAAAGTAGGCAGCGGTCGCAAAGAAGATCGCGAAAATCAGAGAGCCGGAAAACAGCGGCAGCCAGATACGCCCGACTTCCTCGGTCAGCCACTCCCAAGACAGCTCGATCTTGAATGGCATGGGCGGAGTGCCGAGTATCCAGGCGCCAAGCTTGTAGGCGCTGTAAAAAATCGCCGGCATGGTCACCGGGTTGCTGATCCAAACCAGAGCCATCGACAGGGGCAGATTGCAGCGGAACCACAGTGCCAGCAGTGCCGCAATCAACATCTGGCCGGGCAGGGGAAGAAAGCTGGTGAAGATACCCACCGCGAAGGCCACAGAGACCGAATGGCGGTTCAGGTGAAACAGGTTGGGGTCGTGCAGCAGGGTGCCCAGAAACTTCAGGCCATTATTTGCGCGCACTTGCTCGGGAGTTGGCAGCCAGCGCCTGATAACACTCTTAGGCATGATGTTGTTCTGCTCGGTACTCTCGAAATTGGTTCCGGTCCGGTCACCGGTACTACATTAACGGGAATCTGGGTGTCCTGTAGTCGGCATCTATCCTAAGAATAGAGTGCCCAACACACATTCCGCCGGCGCGAGCCTGGGCCGGCGCGGCGCTATTATGCCCATATCACTATTTCAAGACTACCATTCTGGGCGCGAACCACCGGAACTGCCCCGATTCCAGCCCATTTCCCCGGTTTACAGGCCCCTGGCAGCCGTACCGCTCGTAGTTTCCGTGACTTTCTAGTCAGTCGCTAAATGACAAAATGTTGACATATTTTGCGGTTGACGTGGAAAAGGTGGGCAAATATCCTGACTCAAACTAAAAAGTGTCGACAATCTTGGTTGGCACAATCCGGTATAGAGAATCGGGATAGCGATGACGATGGAATCCGCCAAAGACCAGTCGACGGAAGCGCCAGCCACGATGAGCGAGGTGCCGCCGGCGAATGCGCCCACGGCCACTGCCGGTAAACCTGCCCGTGGCTCCCAGAGCCTGGCTGACCGGCTGTTTCTGTCCCTGCGCAAAGATATCGTGGAAGGGCGAATCGCCGCCGGCAGCAAGATCAGCGAGCCGGAACTGGCCCGTCGCTTCGACGCCAGCCGCGGCAGCCTGCGCGAAGCTCTGATGCGGCTGGAATCCCTCAGTCTGATCGAGCGCCGGGTCAACGTAGGCGCCCGCGTGGTCGATCTCACCGAGCGCGGCCTGCTGGAAATTTACGACGTGCGCGAGGCGCTGGAAGGCATGGCCTGCCGCCTGGCCGCCGAGAACCGCAGCGAAGACGACCTGCTGGAGCTGCGCCGGATGCTGGTGCGCCATGAGCAGCAGGAAGAACTGAAGCAGGGCACCGCCTACTACCAGCCGGAAGGGGACTTCGACTTTCACTTCCGCATTGTGCAGGCGTCCCACAACGACCTGCTGATCGACACCCTGTGCAACAAGCTCTATTACCGCGTGCGCATGTACCGCTACCAGCTGGGTATGGCCAGCCCCCGCGCGCACCGCGCCTTCCGCGAACACAGCCACATTATCGAGGCCATCGAGGCCGGCGATGGTGAACTGGCAGAAATCCTGATGCGTCGCCATATCCGCGCGTCGCGCAGCAATATCGAAAACAAGCTTTCCCAGCAGAATTGAACAGAAAAGAGGCAGTTATGAGCAGACCAGAATCCGCCGGCGCACGCTTTCGCCAGGCCCTGAGCGACAATCAGCCCCTGCAGGTTGTCGGTACCATCAACGCCTACACCGCGATCATGGCCGAGCGCATCGGTCACCAGGCCATCTACCTGTCCGGCGGCGGCGTGGCCAATGCTTCCTACGGCCTGCCGGACCTGGGTATGACCAGCATGAACGACGTACTGGAAGACGTGCGCCGCATCACCGCCGCCTCCAGCCTGCCGCTGCTAGTGGATATCGATACCGGCTGGGGTGGCGCTTTCAATATCGCCCGCACCATCAAAGAAATGATCCGTGCCGGCGCCGCGGCGGTACATATCGAAGACCAGGTCGCCCAGAAACGCTGCGGCCACCGCCCGAACAAAGAGATCGTCTCTAAAGAGGAAATGGTTGACCGCATCAAGGCCGCTGTGGACGCCCGCGATGACGACGACTTCTTCATCATGGCCCGTACCGATGCCTTCGCACAGGAAGGCCTGGAAGCCGCCATCGACCGCGCCCAGGCATGTATCGAAGCCGGTGCCGACGGTATCTTCGCCGAAGCCGTCACCGAACTCGAACACTACCGCGCCTTTAAAGATGCATTGAACGTCCCGATCCTCGCCAACATCACCGAATTTGGTAAAACCAAGCTGTACAACAAAGCCGAGCTGGGCGAGTCCGGCGCCGACATGGTCCTCTATCCACTGTCCGCCTTCCGTGCCATGAACAAAGCCGCGGAAAACGTCTACAGCAGCATCCTGCAAAACGGCGACCAGCAGGCCGTAGTCGACACCATGCAGACCCGCGCGGAGCTCTACGACTACCTGAACTACCACGAGTTCGAAGACAAGCTCGATAACCTGTTCAAGAAGTAATTCATCAACCCAGCGTCATCCCGGACTCGATCCGGGATCCAGCCAGAGGTTGTCGACAGGCACCGAACTGGATACCGGCCTACGCCGGCATGACGAACAATAAACCCAGCGTCATCCCGGGCTCGATCCGGGATCCAGCCAGAGGTTGTCTACAGGCACCGAACTGGATACCGGCATACGCCGGCATGACGAACAACAAACCCAGCGTCATCCCGGGCTCGATCCGGGATCCAGCCAGAGGTCGTTGACAGGCACCGAAATGGATACCGGCATACGCCGGCATGACGAACAACAAACCCAGCGTCATCCCGGGCTCGACCCGGGATCCAGTCAGAGGTCGTCGACAGGCACCGAAATGGATACCGGCATACGCTGGCATGACGAACCAAAAACGCAAACTGATAGGGGAATTAGAGATGGCAGAGAAAAAAGTTGGCGGAGCAGGCCTGCGCGGCCAGGTCGCGGGCAAGACCGCACTTTCCACCGTAGGCGTATCCGGCTCCGGCCTGACCTACCGCGGCTACGACGTAAAAGACCTGGCAGAAAACTGCGAGTTCGAAGAAGTCGCCTACCTGATCTTCAACGGTGAACTGCCCACTCAGGCCCAATTGAACGACTACAAGGGCACCCTGAAAACCATGCGTGGTCTGCCAGTGGCCCTGCGCGAAGTACTGGAGCGCATCCCCGCCGACGCCCACCCCATGGACGTCATGCGCACCGGTTGCTCCATGCTGGGCAACCTGGAAGGCGAAGAGTCCTTCGATCAGCAGCAGGAAAAAGCCAACCGCCTGCTGGCCGCGTTCCCCTCCATCATTTGTTACTGGTACCGCTACAGCCACGACGGCGTGCGCATCGAGACCGAAACCGATGATGACTCCATCGGCGGCCACTTCCTGCACATGCTGCGCGGCGAAAAGCCCAACGCACTGCACGAGCAGGTCATGAACGTCTCCCTGATCCTGTACGCGGAGCACGAGTTCAACGCGTCCACCTTCACCGCGCGCGTCTGTGCCTCCACCCTGTCTGACCTGTTCAGCTGCATCACCGGCGCCATCGGCTCCCTGCGCGGCCCGCTGCACGGCGGCGCCAACGAAGCCGCGATGGAACTGATCGAGAAGTTCTCCTCCGCCGACGAAGCAGAAAAAGAACTGCTGGGCATGCTCGAGCGCAAAGAAAAGATCATGGGCTTCGGCCACGCGGTTTACACCGAATCCGACCCGCGCAACGCCATCATCAAACAGTGGTCGGAAAAACTGGCCGCGGACGTGGGCGACGACGTGCTCTACCCGGTATCCGTACGCTGCGAAGAAGTCATGTGGCGCGAGAAGAAGCTGTTCTGTAACGCCGACTTCTTCCACGCCTCCGCGTACCACTTCATGGGTATTCCCACCAAATTGTTTACGCCGATCTTCGTGATGAGCCGTGTAACCGGCTGGGCCGCCCACGTATTCGAACAGCGCGCCGACAACCGCATCATCCGCCCAAGCGCGGAATACACCGGCCCGGAGCTGCGCAAAGTAACCCCAATCGCAGACCGCTAAACACTTTCTATATCGTCATTCCGGCGAAGAGCCTGTGCCGGACTTGATCCGGTATCGGAATCCAGCTCCCCTGAACCACCAGCGAGCACTGGATCCCGGATCAAGTCCGGGATGACGAAAGAGGTGCCCATCACTCCGCCCCGTCGTCAATCCGGCGACGGCTGGAATCCAGCTCCCCCAAACCACCCGCGGGCACTGGATCCCGGATCAAGTCCGGGGTGACGGGTAAAGAACATCAAGCACCAATCAACCCGAACGGGTGATATACGATGAACACCGAATACCGCAAAAAACTCCCCGGCACAGACCTCGATTATTTCGACACCCGCGAGGCCGTCGAAAACATCCAGCCGGGCAGCTATGAAAAACTCCCGTACACATCCCGCATCCTCGCGGAGAACCTGGTACGCCGCTGCGAACCCGAAAACCTCACCGCAGCCCTGAAACAAATCATCGAGCGCAAACGCGACCTCGACTTCCCCTGGTTCCCCGCGCGCGTCGTCTGCCACGATATTCTCGGCCAGACCGCACTGGTGGACCTCGCCGGCCTGCGCGACGCCATCGCAGAGAAGGGCGGTGACCCCGCCAAAGTAAACCCGGTCGTGCCCACCCAGCTGATCGTCGACCACTCCCTGGCCGTCGAGTACCCCGGTTTTGAAAAAGACGCGTTCGAAAAGAACCGCGCTGTGGAAGAGCGCCGCAACGAAGACCGCTTCCACTTCATCAACTGGACCAAGACCGCGTTTGAAAACGTCGACGTCATCCCGCCCGGCAACGGCATCATGCACCAGATCAACCTGGAGAAAATGTCTCCGGTTGTGCAGGTCAAAGATGGCGTCGCCTTTCCGGATACCTGCGTCGGCACCGACAGCCACACACCCATGGTGGATGCACTCGGCGTAATTTCCGTGGGCGTGGGCGGTTTAGAGGCCGAAAGCGTCATGCTCGGTCGCGCCTCCTATATGCGCCTGCCCGACATCGTCGGCGTCGAACTGACCGGCAAACTGCAGCCCGGCATCACCGGTACCGACATGGTATTGGCATTGACCGAGTTCCTGCGCCGCGAGCGCGTAGTGGGTGCCTACCTCGAATTCTTCGGCGCAGGCGCGTCCAGCCTGAGCCTCGGCGACCGCGCCACCATCGCCAACATGACGCCCGAATACGGCGCAACCGCCGGCATGTTCGCCATCGATGAGCAGACCATCGACTACCTGAAGCTCACCGGCCGCGACGACGAGCAGGTAGCCCTGGTAGAAAAGTTTGCGAAAGAAACCGGCCTCTGGGTAGACAGCCTCAAAAATGCCGAATACGAGCGCGTACTCAAGTTCGATCTCTCTTCTGTCGGCCGCAACCTCGCCGGCCCCTCCAACCCGCACGCACTGCTGCCGGTATCGGAACTGGCGAATCGCGGTATTGCCAAAGACTGGGAGGACGGTTGGAATAAAGAGAAAGGCGAGATGCCGGACGGCGCGGTGATCATCGCCGCAATCACCAGCTGCACCAACACCAGCAACCCGCGGAACATGATTGCCGCGGGCCTGATCGCACGCAACGCCAACAAGCTCGGTCTGACCCGCAAGCCCTGGGTAAAAACCTCCCTGGCACCGGGTTCCAAAACCGTAAAAATGTACCTGGAAGAAGCCGACCTGCTGCCGGAACTGCAACAGCAGGGCTTCGACGTGGTCGCGTTTGCCTGCACCACCTGTAACGGAATGAGCGGCGCGCTGGATCCGAAAATCCAGAAAGAAGTCATCGACCGCGACCTCTACGCCACCGCCGTACTGTCCGGCAACCGTAACTTCGACGGCCGTATCCACCCCTACGCCAAGCAGGCCTTCCTGGCTTCACCGCCCTTGGTGGTCGCCTACGCCATCGCCGGCACCATCCGCTTCGATATTGAAAAAGATGTACTGGGCCACGACAAAGACGGCAACCCGGTAACCCTGAAAGATATCTGGCCGAGCGACGAAGAGATCGACGCGATCGTCAAACAGAGCGTGAAGCCCGAGCAGTTCCGCCAGGTCTACATCCCGATGTTTGACCTGAACAAAGCGGAAGCAGAGAAGGGCGAGCCGCTGTACCACTGGCGCCCGCAAAGCACCTACATCCGCCGCCCACCGTACTGGGAAGGCGCACTTGCAGGCGAGCGCAGCCTCAAAGGCATGCGCCCGCTGGCGGTACTCGGTGACAACATCACCACCGACCACCTGTCGCCGTCCAATGCCATCCTGGCCAGCAGTGCGGCCGGTGAATACCTGGCGAAAATGGGCCTGCCGGAAGAGGACTTCAACTCCTACGCCACCCACAGGGGTGATCACCTCACCGCCCAACGCGCCACCTTCGCCAACCCGAAACTGTTGAACGAAATGGTGCGCGACGACAACGGTGCAGTGAAGCAGGGCTCCCTTGCCCGCGTGGAGCCGGAAGGCAAGGTCACCCGTATGTGGGAAGCCATCGAAACCTACATGGACCGCAAGCAGCCGCTGATCATTATCGCCGGCGCCGACTACGGCCAGGGCTCCTCCCGCGACTGGGCCGCCAAGGGCGTGCGCCTCGCCGGTGTCGAAGCCATCGTGGCCGAAGGCTTCGAACGCATTCACCGCACCAACCTGATCGGCATGGGCGTACTGCCCCTGGAATTCCAGCCCGGCACAACCCGTGAGACGCTGGGCATCGACGGCACCGAAACCTTCGACGTTCTCGGCGAACACACCCCAGGCGCAACCCTGACCCTGCTGATCCACCGCAAAGACGGTGAGACGGTGGAGGTCCCGGTCAAATGCCGCTTGGACACCCAGGAAGAAGTCTCCATCTACAGCGCCGGCGGCGTCCTCCAACGCTTCGCCAACGACTTCCTCGAAGCCGAAGCCAGCGCCTAAGCCTGTTTAAATCGTCATCCCGGACTCGATCCGGGATCCAGAGATAACCTCGTCATGCCGGACTTGATACGGCATCCAGCTAGTGCCTCGTCATCCCGGCGCAGGCCGGGATCCAGCTCCGAGGCCCTGGATCCCGGATCAAGTCCGGGATGACGCAATAAGTGATTAAACCCATGACTCATACTCCCCAAAACTTCCCCCCACAAATCCGGGTCCCCGCCACCTACATGCGAGGCGGCACCAGCAAAGGCGTCTTCTTCCGCCTACAAGACCTCCCAGAACCCGCCCAGGTCCCAGGCCAAGCCCGAGACAACCTGCTACTCCGAGTAATCGGCAGCCCCGACCCCTACGGCAAACAAACCGACGGCATGGGCGGCGCCACCTCCAGCACCAGCAAAACGGTGATCGTCTCCAAGAGCGAACAGCCCGAACACGACGTCGATTACCTGTTCGGCCAGGTCGCCATCGACAAACCGTTCGTAGACTGGTCCGGCAACTGCGGCAACCTAACCGCCGCCGTCGGCGCCTTCGCCATCAACAGCGGTTTTGTCGATGCAGCGCGTGTTCCAGAGAACGGCATCTGCACCGTGCGCATCTGGCAGGCCAATATCAAAAAAACCATCATTGCCCAGGTCCCCATCACCAATGGGGAAGTGCAGGAGACCGGTGATTTCGAACTGGACGGCGTCACTTTCCCCGCGGCAGAGGTCCAGATCGAATTTATGGATCCGGCCGACGGGGAAGGAGCCATGTTCCCCACCGGCAACCTGGTGGACGACCTGGAAGTACCAGGCGTCGGTACGCTAAAGGCCACCATGATCAATGCCGGCATCCCCACCATCTTCATCAATGCCGCGGATATCGGTTATACCGGCAGCGAACTGCAGGAAGCCATCAACGGTGACGACAAGGCCCTCGCCATGTTCGAAACCATCCGCGCCCACGGGGCGGTGAAGATGGGGCTGATCGCAAAGGTGGAAGAGGCCGCCGCTCGCCAGCATACGCCCAAAGTTGCTTTCGTAGCCGCCCCAAAGGGCTATATCGCCTCTAGTGGTAAAGAAGTAGGATCAGGAAGTATCGATCTGCTGGTGCGCGCCCTGTCCATGGGCAAACTGCACCACGCCATGATGGGCACCGCTGCGGTGGCCATCGGCACCGCAGCCGCCATTCCCGGCACCCTGGTCAATCTGGCCGCTGGGGGAGGGGAGCGCAATGCCGTTACCTTCGGCCATCCGTCTGGCACCCTGCGGGTTGGTGCGGAGGTGGAAATTGCCAATGGGCAGTGGACTGCTACCAAAGCCATTATGAGTCGCAGTGCGCGGGTTTTGATGGAGGGTTGGGTGCGGGTGCCCGGGAACACTTTTTAGTACTGGTCCAGGAGGCTCCGCAAAACGGTGCACGCTGTTTGAACAAGCACTGAAATTCGGAAAAGCGAGTCCAAAATTGGGCGCGCTTTTTTTGTGCCAAATTTCTAATTATTCCTTAGCTATAAAGGGCTATGTGCACACTCAATTCGACAAAATCTGGCGTGAAAATCACCCGGCTAAAGATAAGTGATTGACTCAATTCGTATTTGAAATACGATCGAATACGGCTCTACGAAAAATCTAAACACCTTGTAGAGCATGATATGTGAATGTATTAATGATTAGTTTGGCGAGTATTTCGGTGGTAGTTCGAGGTGTATGGCAGGGGCCTCTTTGCCCTTGCATCGAACAATCAAAAAACCTAAAAGCGTAAGGAGAGATCGCGGATTTACAATGTTCAGATAGAGCGAGCTACCAGTCGGGCTCGCTTTTTTGTTTCTCCAGTCTACTCCGCGAAACTTGAATAATTTGATATTGGCTGCTGTTCGATCAGAAGATGCCAGCGCTTAGAAGATCAAATAGTAAAAATACAGCTGATCTTACTCACTGTGATTAATAGACCCGTTCTTTGCAATATTGAAAAGGTGCTCTCGTGATGGGTGGTACGAGGTGAGATCGGCCGCTAGTAATAGACTCATAGTAATTTTCTCTGGGGGATATAGTGATCAATATTAGAATATGGGCATCCAAGGTTGTGGTGGGGTTACTTTTTTGTTTCTGGGTTGGCGAAATTTTTGCGCAGATTCCACCCAATTCTCGGCGCTTTCAGATCAATGATTATTACGGCCCCGACGGAAGCGGTGGATACGAACTCTATCGAGCGCATGGGTTTGCCTTACAGAGCGCAGACAATATAAAAACGAAAATATTTCTACTGCCATTGGTTGAGGCGCGAACCAACGCGATTGAATTCTACGACGAGGATGGCTTTCTATATGACCCGGCCGATAGCCCGAGGCAGCTCGCACGGTCCATTAGTATTCCGTTGGCGTTGCACCAGAAACTACCAAGTAAGGAACATACGCCAGCGTTTGTTAGCGCACTAAGCGACGGAATCTCTGTGACCAATTATATGTACCCGAGTGCGAAAGCACCTAACGGTATGCCTCTGATTTACCCGCCTGCGCAAGGCCTGGCTCCCCAGTTGCATCAAGCAAACATGGAAAGAGACAGACTCTTCGCCGAACAACAAAAAATGATCGAGCAGTTTGAGAACTATGCACCGGAGCTGGTAAACCTCTTGGAGCTAGAAATTTCCGTGCGAATTGGGTCTGAGCAAATTGCCGTTGTGTCGTACCCACATAGCTTTATAACGATGGGTGACACGCTGTCTGTCGCGGTTGAAAACCCCACTATGTATGAGCAGAACAGAATCCGCCAAGGCAAAATGGACGTGCTGGTTTCCTACAAATTCCGTGATGCTAAGACCTCCACGATTTCAGCGCGCTTCGATGCGAAGCGGATTGTCAATAGATTTCTTCGCGAGGTTCAACAATCTTCGGTGAAAAAGAAGTCGTCTGGTTGGCAGTTTCTCGGATTTGGATCCCGACGCAGTACCCTAAAAACAGCCTTCAATCAGAGTGTGGATAGTCAGTTTAAGGGCTCAACATCCGAGTCGACTACGATTGAAATGTTTGATGCTGACGACAGTATGATTGAACAGTTCGAGGCGGACTTCTTCCCCGAGCTAAGTCGCCAATCTGTGATAGAGAACCATCTCGAAGCGGCCCGTATTGCTGCGGCGTCTGGAAATGAAAAGCTGCGCGATCTGCACCTGAAGTACGCCGATGCGGTTGAAAATAGTAACCCCGATCTGGAAGTGGATGTGGCGGATGCCGTGGCTTCTCTCTCCGCCGGTGACTACGCAGGGTTTTTAGCAAAAGGAGTTCGTTGGGGTGACCACCGGGCCACCGGTAATAGTTCGTTCCGTCGAGTGATAAATGAGCAAGCGGCGATTGACAAAAACAAAGCCTGGAGTCAAAGCCGGACGGTGTCGGTCCAACGCTCATTGACGATGAAGGCTGATCGCCTGAATACTTGGGAGCAGTGGCCTGACATGGGCATTTGTGGAGTGGTCTCGTATAACTATCAGGTGCCGATCGAACGCTGGAATGGATGGCAATGGGTGCAGAAGGTAGGCGTCATGCCCACATGTGTAACTGAGAATGGTCCAGCTCGCTCAGCAGGTATTATTCCTGGCATGATCGTGGCTGATTTTGATGGTGAGCTGTTCACCTCATCGTTGGAGGCGGAGGACTTTCTACGTCGCTATAGACCCGGCGATCGTGTTACGGCAAGAGTGGTGGATTTCCCGCCGGGTCGACCACCGCAGTACACAGATTACGACATCCAATTATCTGCAGGGAAACCAATCAAACTATGAATACCTTACGGATTACCGTTCTTACCATTTGCGCTTCGATGTCCTCTTACGCAGCCACAGCCCAGGAGGTACCTCGGTGTCACGTGTATGTGGATCGCGCAGGATGGGTGGCGAGTGACGTTTCAAAAGTAGTCAAAGTGCGCTACGACAGTGCCCGTCTGTGTGATACGACACTCAAACACTATGTCTGTTACACCTATTTTGAGAGTCGAGAGGGCTGTAATAAGAATGACGCTAGCCTGGTCGACCTTTTCTTGAAGGATGCACGCGCTGCAGGAGAAGTCATTGATTGATGCATTGACGGTTACGCGAGTTCTCTGGCTCTGAGTAGGATATCCGTAAGTGGGTGCGTACAGGTGCCCGGTGACTGCATTTGGTTTGGACGCCAATATTAGAGGTCGGTACAAAATAGCGAATTTTCACAAGGCGAAAAAGCGAGCCTCATTTGAAGCTCGCTTTTCTATATGCGTCAGTCGCTGATTAAATCTTAGCCGAATTACATGTTGAAACCACGATGACGGATTACTTAATCACGACTTGAGTGGGCAAACCTGTGTCATTGACTTAAAACATAATTCAAATACTATCTAGATCAGAAAAATTTAACGGGCATATAGGAAATGCCCGTCGAAACATGGCGTCCCATTGAGTATGGATAGAAGGCTCCGTCCTTTTTGGCAATCAATTGCCGGCGCTGATATGCCCCAGCGCTCTGTAATCGAGTTGGATATGCAAATATCAATCAAGGACGTTCGCTTACCTACCGCCCTAACGCACCATGCGCAGAGGGCGTTATGGCTAAACTGATTCCATCCCTCAGTTCCTGTCTGTCCAGAATGACCTCCGGCGAGAAACGCTTTGCTCGGCGCCTCGAAGCACTGCTGGAAGATGATTACCTCTGTTGGTTTGATATTCCCTTAGGGAGAAAGCGTCGCTACCCGGATTTTATAATTCTGCATCCCGCTAGAGGTATTCTTTTTTTAGAGGTCAAGGATTGGAAGGCATCCAGCATCAAACGTGTAAGCCATGCTGAAGTTGATCTTGAAACCTCCAGCGGTCGTAAAACGGTAAGTAATCCGATTGAACAGGCCAGACAGTGCAGTTATCAGGTTTTGCAGGTACTTGAGCGCGACCCTCAGTTAAAGCAGCTGATGGGAAAATACAAGGGGAAACTATGTTTTCCCTACGGGTATGGTGCAGTATTTTCCAATATCACTCGCAATCAAATTGAAAAAGGTATCCCAGAAGAATATCGCCAAAAGCTGCTACCTGGGCACCTATTAATCTGCCAGGATGAAATGTCCGAAAGCGTTATGGCTGACGAGTTCCAGGAGCGGCTATGGGGAATGTTCAATTATAAGTTTGGCAATAAACTGACATTACCTCAGATAGATAGAGTTCGCTGGCATTTATTTCCTGAAATCCGTATTGAGGCGGCCCAGGATGATTTGTTTGGTGCGGAGGAGGCCGGTGAAGGTATGCCCGAGGCGTCGTTGGCCGAAAACATGCCAGACATTGTGAAGATCATGGATATCCAGCAAGAGCAACTGGCCCGCAGTTTGGGGGATGGTCATCGCGTTGTTCACGGTGTTGCTGGTTCTGGCAAAACACTGATTTTGGGGTATAGATGCCTCTATCTAGCCGAGGCGTTAAATAAGCCTATCTTGGTACTTTGTTTCAACATTACCTTGGCTGCTCGCTTACGTAGCTTTATCGCCGAAAAGGGGATAAACAATAAAGTCCAAGTTTATCATTTTCACGATTGGTGTGGCGAGCAGCTGCGAGCTTACCACGTTGATCTGATCGATATAGATGCTCCGGTTTGGGAGCGTCAAGTGCTTTCCGTGATTAAAGCCGTTGAGAAGGGGCGTATTCCCAAAGGCCAGTACGGGGCGGTGTTGATTGATGAAGGGCACGATTTTGAAGCTGAGTGGTTGACTTTGATTTCTCAAATGGTTGACCCAGAGACGGATTCACTTCTTTTGCTGTATGACGATGCGCAGTCTATCTACAAACGGAAATCAAGCCTTGGGTTTAGCTTGTCGAGCGTGGGAATCAAGGCCCAGGGGCGGACCACGATACTTCGATTGAATTACCGTAATACCCGAGAAATTCTTGCCTTCGCGTATCAATTCGCCAAGGACTACTTTTCTCAAAATTCTGATTCCGAAATCCCTCTCGTTGAGCCTGAGGCAGCGGGCAAGAGTGGTGTTGAACCTTATGTAAAATGCGTTGAAACGCTGGAGGAGGAAATTGAGTATGCGGTACGCTGTTTGAAGGTCTGGAATAGTAAAGGGAAGGCTTGGAAGGATATGGCAGTGCTGTACCCGGGGGGCACTGCTGGGAAGCGGATGGCTGCCGCCTTGAAAAGGGAGCGCATACCGTGCGCATGGCTCGCCTCCAGCGAGTATAAAAAGCGCTATGACCCAAATTCTGAAAGTGTCTGCATCATGCCGATTCCGAGTAGTAAGGGGCTGGAGTTCGATACTGTAATTATTCTCGATTCCAGCTATCGATCCAGCCACGAGGGACATGTTGATTTGGCTGGTGATGTGCGTCGAATGTATGTTGGTTTGACACGAGCGCAGGAGCATTTACTGGTGAGCCACCACCGACGGAATGAATTGAGCGCAATGCTGTCTAGCCGAGATCGGGTCGGGAATGAGTCATTTGTGTAAGGTCGATTTGACTGGGTGAATCAGGTGCCGAAATAGTGACCTGGCCCCATCTATTCACCTGCACCGAGCTGCAGGAAGCCGTCAACGGTGACGACAAGGCGCTCGCCATGTTCGAGACCATCCGCGCCCACGGCGCGGTGAAGATGGGGCGATCGCAAAGGTGGAAGAGGCAGCCGCCCGCCAGCATACCCCCAAGGTTGCGTTCGTCGCGCCACCCAAGGGCTATACGGCCTCCAGTGGCAAACATGTGGACTCGGGCGATATCCACCTACTGGTGCGCGCCCTCTCCATGGGCAAACTGCACCACGCCATGAAGGGCACCGCTGCCGCGATTCCCGGCACCCTGGTCAATCTGGCCGCTGGGGGCGGGGAGCGCAATGCGGTGACTTTCGGGCAACCGTCTGGCACCTTGAGGGTGGGTGCGGAAGCGGAAATTGGCAACGGGCAGTGGACTGCGACTAAGGCCATTATGAGCCGTAGTGCGCGGATTCGGATGGAAGGGTGGGTGCGGGTGCCCGGAGGCAGCTTCTAGCAAGGTGCCGTGAATAGCGGCAGACACTGTTCAAGCTGACTTCGGAAGTCGAAAAAGCGAGCTTCAATTGAGGCTCGCTTTTTTATGCCCCTGAACCAGGGCATGTGAGTATACCAGGGCATATCTCCTCGAATTATACGGTTAGCCTCGGATATAATCTGATATGGTCGCGCTTAATGTTAATAATATGCATAATTATATAAGTGCGCTTTCGAGTGGTTGCCAGAATTCAACGTTTCATATATCGATTTGAACGGTCTGTCCTTTAACATGTGGTGAATAATCCATAATCATAGTGGATGATTTTTACTCTCGACATGTATACCAACAGGTTGCGGTGGGAACGATAAATATTTTCCGTTTAGTCCCGGTCCGGCCGGGTATCATTTTCAACACGTTCGGATAGTGTAAATTGGTGGGTCCAGTGAAAGAAAAAATAAAGAATGTATTTGTTAGCCATCACCACAAAGATGATGCAAGTGTAGATGGGCTTGCATCAATAGTAAGTGGGAAAAACTACCAATTAAGGAATAGCTCGATTAGGGTCAAACCTGAAAACCAGAAACGTGTTGAACAAAAAAAGGTCAGTGATCGAACCATTGCCAGGCTGCTGCGAATGAAAATGAGGTGGGCAAGCCAAGTAATTGTCGTAATCGGCAAAGAGACCCATACAAGGGATTGGGTGAATTGGGAAATCAAGGTCGCTCACCAACTTGGTAAGCCGATAATAGGGGTATATGAGAATGGTTTAAGAGATCAAGTAGATATCCCAGAAAACTTAAAGAAATATGCGACTTCAATTGTTGGTTGGCGAGCAGAATCCATTGTTGATGCGTTAGAAGGAAATAGTCAGTTTCAAAAGCCAGATGGCACTCCTGCTCCGAAAGTTAGTGGGGTGACAGTAACGTGTTGATTGATCCTAATTCAAATTTACATGTGTATACGGTTGCCCGAGACTTTGGCTTTGCTCCAAATCCCTTTCACGGGATGTGCACGTTGGCCACTTGCAAACCTAAGATCCGAAAGAGTGCGAGGATTGGTGATTGGGTGATGGGTAAAGCTGGCGCTGGCCTTTCTGATGCAAAAAGAAAATGTATATATTTGATGAAAGTGACGGAAAAAATTTCTTTTGAAGATTACTGGAATGATCCGCGCTTTTATTTGAAAAAGGCGGTTCGAAATGGAAGTAATGTGCAGTTGGTTGGCGATAACATATACCATAAGCGTAACGACGGAAGCTGGGTTCAGGAAGATTCGCATCATAGCAATCCCGATGGAAACCCGAATGTTGAAAATTTACAAACAGATACATCAAGTACTGACCAAGTATTGGTTTCCGATTTTTTTCTTTATTTCGGGCAGGCTGCAATACCTGTGAATTGGGAGTCTATTGGGTATAAAGGAGGGATTGGTCAAAAAAAAATTGACTTATCTGAATCCGAAAATGCTCGAAAATTGATAGCGAAAATTTTTCAGGAAAATAAAGCAAATTTAAATTTGGTCCTAGGGGATCCCTGTCAATTTGCTCTGTCACACCAGCGAGCTGACCAGAGCACAGGGAAGCTAGTTGAGTAAAGACTGGTTTTTCGACTTACAACCTGTCTTAAGATTGGGGATTTCTACGGTGGTGAGTAACTATAAACCTGCACTGGCAATTAACTTTATATGGTGTCCTTCTGATGACACGGTTGTCCGCCCGATTGTCGATTCTGTTAAGAGTGCTTTTTCGAGAGACAAAGATAGGCCTTTTTCTCGAGAGTTAAACATCCCCATGTTTTTCTTTAGTTCAAATAGTTGCGTCGAAATTCCTTCGGGTCTTCCGAAGGATGTTGCTGTAAATAATATTTCTTTCGTGTTTACAAGTGTTAATACGGTCGGGCGGCGAGAGTGGCGCAACTACGTGGATGCTGTTGCATCCTTGGGAAATTTTAATGTAATTCCAGTTGCGATTGATTCGGAAGGTTTGGGGCACACGGGGGCAATGTCGGGAGTAAATTGTATTCGAGTGAGTGATTGGGGGGCTGAAAATAGAGATTTACATTCTATCGTGGCTCTTGCTCATGAGGTTTATAGATATGGGTGTTCGGATGGTGAGTCTGGCTCAGTAGGAATTGATGCATCGATAAATATATTTTTAAGTCATGCCAAGGCAGGCGATACTGGCCGATTAAATTCGGAGCAATTGAAGCGGTTTATTGATGATTCAAATATGAACCGTTTTTTTGATGCAAATGAAATTTCACCTGGGTATAGGTTTGATGGAGAAATCGAATCGCATATAGAGAAATCTACGCTGCTAGCATTTATCACTGACGCTTATTCATCTAGATATTGGTGCCAGCGAGAAATCTTGTCGGCCAAAAAATATGGGCGTCCAATAGTGATTGTGGATTGCCTGGCTGAATATGAAGATCGTGTTTTTCCAGCCGCCTCTAATGTGCCTTGTGTGCATATTCCTGCAAGTGTCCCTATTTCTGCGCGAGATGTTTTGCGAATCCTTTCCGTTGTTATTTTGGAAACTGTTCGCTATTTCTACGCTCTTCGATGTCTGAATGAATATAAGAGGGTGGGTTGGATAGACTCAAATGCTGAAATTCTAGCTCGACCACCTGAGATTCGACAGATGTTAACTTTGAAAGCCAATGGATGTGAAAAAGTATGTTATCCAGAGCCTCCAATTTATTCGGCAGAGGCGGATTGGCATGAGCTGGTAAAGGTAGATGCTTACACACCGCTTTGGAGTAATGCTGAGCAGGATTGTCTTGACCGCATGCGGGTAGGCATGTCAATTTCCGAGGTTGATATAGATGATCTTATAGATCAACACTTGGATGCCAATGAGTTGATCCGTTTGGCGCAGGATTTTGCGAGACATTTACTAGCTCGATCCGCTATTTTGCTCTATGGCGGGGACCTTAGGCCAAACGGATTTACTGAATTTGTATTAGATGAAGCTAGAATCTTATTAGATCGTTTAAAGCAGGCAAGCCCCCATGTTGAAAATCATTTGGCATGGCCCTTATACGTTAATGAACCTAAAGTCATAGCGTGGCGGGCGCAATATCACGCAGTGATGGAAACTGTCGAACACAAAATCCCTGCTGATGTTGTTGAATTGGTAGATGAAGGGGGCTTTTTGAAGCCCAGTACGCCAAATAATTCATACATTTGGTCTCGATGCTTAACTGAGATGAGAGTGAAGTCAATTTCGTCTTCTACTGTGCGCATTTGTGCTGGTGGCAGGTTGAAGGGTTATAAAGGCAAAATGCCAGGTGTGCTGGAAGAAATTTTTATATCATTACAGAATAATAAGCCCTTGTTTTTGCTTGGTGGTTTTGGCGGCGTTGTTAAGGACGTATGCAAATTGATGCTGTCCGGTGAAACGCCAGTGTCACTCACTGAAAGTTGGCAGATTGCTCATAACGTTGGTTATTCTGAGCTGCAAAATATAGCTCGTGCTCACAATAACTCGTGCGACTATGATGCAGTCTTAGATGCGGTAAAAAATGTTGAAATTTCTAGGCTTGCCGAGAATTGCGGCCTGGATGAAAGTGATTATGTGAGATTAATGGTTTCGCAATTTTCTGACGAGTGCATTCATTTGGTTTTAAAGGGGGTGGGGAAAATTTTTCGGAGAAATAGCGCTTATAATTTCAATTGAGCTTGTGTCAAACGGGTTGAGTTTCTATTTGTGAATGATATTACTTTTAATGGATTGCTAGAGTTGAGTGGCGCTATTCCGTTACGGGATTATGAGCGAGTAATTTCGGAAACGGATAGGTTTTCAAAGGACGATATAACTCCAATTTTGTTGGGGCTATATGGTGAGGTTGGAAGCATTATGTCGGCCTCCAAAAAATATCACAGGGAAAAGAAGGCTTATCTTGGATATAAAGAGTCTGTTGAAGAGGAGTTTGGAGACGCTTTTTGGTACTTTTCCGCTTTGTGTCGCCGCTATGGGTTAAAATTGGCGGATATTTTCGAAGTCGCGACGCAAAAATCAAATATAAAGATTGTCTCAGCAAACAACCATGAGAGTGCCCCTGTTCCTTTTGTGGTTGGCTCTGATGCTATGGGCTCATTGGACTCTTCATTATTAGACTTGGGCTGCCTAACTGCTAAACTTTTAAAGTTGGATAGAACTTCGAGTAATGTACGCGATTCTTTGGTGGATTTCGCGGAAGTTTACTTGCGCGCCCTCAAGTCTATGAAGCTTTCATTTGCTCATGTGCTCAAAGGAAATTTAAGAAAGGCCTTTGGCAGGTTTTCAGAACCCGATTTAAGCTCATTGCCTGACTTTGATTTGGGTTTTCCAGAAGAGGAGCAGTTGCCAAGGAACTTTGAGATTGAAATTTCCCAGAGAGCTAATGGGCAATCTTACCTTAGGTGGAATGGTGTTTTTATTGGATCCCCTCTAACTGACAATATGAAAAGTCCTGATGGGTATAGGTTTCACGATGTTTTTCATTTGGCTTATGCTGCAGTTTTACATTGGTCTCCGACTATTAGAGCTTTAATTAAACATAAGAGGAAAAGTGATCCTATTTTCGATGAGGCTCAAGATAGTGGGCGCGCAATTGTTGTAGAGGAAGGGCTGACAGCTTGGATTTATTCATATTCGAAGGCGTTGGATCATTTTGATGGCCATGATCGGGTATCTTTTGACGTGTTGAAAACAATACAAAAGTTTGTCCAGGGTTATGAAGTAGAACAATGCCCTCTTAAATTGTGGGAGGACGCAATTTTAAAGGGGTATTCAGTCTTTAGGGAGGTAAAAAAGAATAATGGTGGATTTGTCATTGGGGATAGGGAAAATAGGACTCTGCGGTATCGTGCGTTGGGAGTGGGAAAATGAATTCTGATCGTTTTGTCAAAGATCTGTGCAGCGTTAAATTTCCTAATGTGTTTAACCCATATTTTGATCGATGCGAAAGGTACGATTACTATGACGCCCCTGCGAAGAGGAGGACGCTTCTTAAAGGAATGTTATCGGCGGCCAGTAATATTGAAGTAGATTCGATATGGATTGGCCGGGACTTAGGGTATCGGGGAGGGCGACGTACCGGGCTAGCGTTAACTGATGATGTTAACCTATCTAACCACCTTAATCGCTGGGGGCTCGAGAATGACCGGATAACTAAAGGGGTGGCTGTTCCAGAGAGGACTGCAGCAGTTATATGGAGTGTCTTATCTCAAGTGTCTAGTCCTGTTTTTCTTTGGAATGTATTTCCTTTACATCCGCACGAGCCAGGCAATTATTTTAGTAATCGAGCGCATAACGCTAAAGAGCGAGAGGTGGGGATAGAATTGTTATCATCGCTTGTTCAACTTTTAAAACCTAAGCGAATCGTTGCAATAGGAAATGATGCCGATAATGCAGTTAAAAAACTTTCACATGCCTGTGAAGTATATAAGGTAAGGCATCCTAGTTATGGCGGTCAAAATATTTTTCTTGATCAAATTCGATCGGTGTATAAGTTGAATTCCTCAAGACTCTTTGAATAGAGAGCGTTCCATTTTGTTGGGGGTTAGTTACAAATAAAAAGGACACCCAAAAATTGAAAGGCAGCTACCAAATGGTTTTTAGGGGGTTGACTGAGGTTGGGGTTTCCGATTGCATCGCCCGGAATTACTGAATTTGTGCTCTGATACGCAGCAATAAATGGGGTCAGATCAACATTATGGCGCTAAACAAAACTGGATGTTTTTGAAACCAAAAGTATGATCTACCCCGTTTCTCTTGCAACAAGTTACTTGGTTTGTAGTACGTGATAAATGACCAAGATCCAGAATCAATCCGCCCTTGATGAAACGTTGAAGAAAATCGGCAGGAATGTCCAGAATTTTCAGCGGATGGAAGCGATGCTGAAGTTTCTGATTTCGCATTCGAGACTGCAAGGGGCAGCGAGCGAACTTCAGTCAAATCACGAGAAGGCCGTTGATGCCGTCTCTAAGCAAACAATGGGAATTTGGTAAAAGACTTCGTGACGCCGGTGTATTCAGAGTCAAACTTGGAACCGGAGCGACCTCTTGATAATGAGCAAGCTTGGTTTTCATTTTCATTCACAGTCGAAACTGACGAAGCAAGCATTGAGCAGCGCAAGGCTGTACTCGCCTCTGATAGTCTAGGAGAGAAATGCCCTTATTCAGCAAATGCTTGGTCAGCTTGATCACAAGTCAGTTGAAAGTTGTCGTCAACTCAATGAAGTACTTGATAAGCAGTCGGAAAGAGTACGCCCCGAGTTTGAAGCCTTAAAGTCGCTCGTAATGACACTCCTGAATGGTAGAAAGCACGCTGTGGAAAGGGAGCTGATGGGGGAGGCGATCGCACCAGATGATAGGTAGAGCTCATTGTAAGACGTTCAATTAGCTGGATATGCATCACTGAGAGGCTCTGCTACTCATACCGCTGCGCTCCTTAACTCAATGTTATATGCAATACAACCGGGTTAATATAGATGAAATATGCGCTTGTTAATGGAGCTAAAACAGTTGCAGCTAGAGGTTTGAAAGGTATATGTCCTTGTTGCGGCTCAGTCTTGATCCCTAAATGTGGAGATCAAAAAGTTCATCATTGGTCCCATAAAGGGAATCGAAACTGTGATCAATGGTGGGAAAATGAAACAGAGTGGCATCGCCGGTGGAAAGGTTATTTCCCTAAGTCTTGGCAAGAAGTAGTGCATTTTGACGAATCCAATGAAAAACACATTGCTGATGTTAAGACAGGAAACGGATGGGCGGTTGAGTTTCAACATTCATACCTAAATAACGAAGAACGTCAATCAAGAAGTAGGTTCTACAAAAAGCTTGTATGGGTGGTAGATGGATCAAGGCGGAAAATGGATAGAACACAGTTTATTAAGGTTCTTAAAGAAAGTTCCAGACTGAGAGTTTCGATTCCTATTTATAAGGCACACTTTCCTGACGAGTGCCGGTTACTAAAAGAGTGGTACGGCTATTCAATGGTTTTCTTCGACTTTAAAGAAGTTGGAGAGGGGCAAGAACCTATGTTCTGGTTTTTGTTTCCAAGGACACCTGCTGGATCAGTATATTTGTCGCCGTTTTCCCGAGAAAGATTTATCGAGATATTTAGTAAGGATCGTTTTGATGAGGTTCTTACGGAAATAATATTGCCGATTCATGCAGAGATAGTTAACGAGGAGCGGAAGCAACGATTATCGGTATCTATAAGCCGAAACAATTCAGTTTCAGGCGTTGATAGATATGTGTTGAGGAAGCAAAGCCGTAGGCGTCGCTTTTAAAGAGAACTGAATAAATAGGGTTAGATCAACATTTTGACACCCATAAGCATTCGCTGAGTTTCCCCATCCATTAGTCTACGGCCATAGCTCTCAATGGTTAGGTCACTGCGCCTCGGACCTACAGGATTTAGTAGTATGTTATACTTCGGGGTAATAACCGGCAGGCTTGCTTCTGTTCAGAACAGGATATGGTCGACTATGCTGGTCGGCTAAATTAGTAGAAAAGGAATTCGGTTTTCAGATGCATGCTTGGGTCTGTGGCCAACTACCTCTACCGGCTGGCAACTTCAAACGTATGAGGTTGAGTCCATGGATGGGAAGCCACTAGACACAGAAATTGATCGTGGGGTTTATCGCTCTGTCGCTAGCGATTTTTACGGATATATTGACACGTGGCGCCAGTATTAGCTCGATTAGTCAGTCCTATCATTTAGCGGATAACGCCCGAAATGTATTCGTTGGCTCTCTCTGCGTTATATCGGCTTTTCTATGGTCGTAGAACGGCTACCCCTTGTTTCAAGCTGTCTTGAGAATAGTCGCAGCAATAGCTGTTGCAGCGGTGGCATTTTTCCATGCGATTGCTTTACCGGTCGGGGTGTTGACGGAGAAACGACGGTGACTGGGAATGTTCACACAGCCTCGGCAATTGCAATGTTCATTATTCTCGCAATCTTTTGTTGGCTGTTTTACCTGAGAGCGAAAGAAAATAACTCAAAAGAGGCGAAGGTGAGGGGACTAATTGATTGAGTCTGTGCATTCGTTATGGTTGGTGCTATGGTCCTGCAGCTGCTCTATATTATCAGGGTAGATTTTTGCGGTATTACTCAGCGGCTGACTTACTACGTCGAGTCGGCAGGCTTGTTTGCGTTTGGTGTTGCATGGCTGACAGCCAGCCGCATGCTGCCATTTATCACGACTGAAGATGAGCGTATTAAGATCGAGCTTGCTGGGAAGTAGGGCGAATTTTTGACTCGGCTAGTTTTATCCCATAAAAAAGGGCGCCGAAGCGCCCATTAGAATCTGCCGAATCTTCAATGTCAGAAAGAAAATTTATAGCCCACTGACAGATTGAACATCCAGGGATCATAGATGTAGTCCCCGGAATAGGACTCATAAATCGGCTCTACATTCGGTGGCGGCGGTACGTCATCCATCAGCTGCAAGCGCATATCGGTCATGGATCGCGCGTAAACCGCGGCGACGTTGACCAGCCAGGCGCTCTCGCGTCCGAAATTGAAATCCACACCCACTTGCCAGGTATAACCCCAGGAAGATCCCAGGTCGAAGTCGCCGCGAAGGCCGAAGTCGGCGAGGTCGTCGCGTACTTTGCGGCTTAGGCTGCCTTCGCCGAAGTCGGTGTAGCTAACGCCACCACCGATATACGGCTGTACCATGCAGGTCTCATCCAGAGGGTAGAATTTCAGGCTTGCGGTGCTGATGTCGGCGTCAAAACTGACTACATCACGAAATTCAACGTTGTCGAATCCCAGAGAGAAAAAGCCGTCGGCGTGACTACTGGTGTGATTGTCGCCGTCCATATAGGCCAGCTCGATGCCCCAGTGCTCGACAGGTTTCCACTCGAGGTTCATGTACCAACCCCATTCGGAGCCGGGATCGACGTTGGCGCGGAAGGCGTCGAAATACTGGTAGGTATCATCGACAAAGCTCACTTCGTCATCGCCCGGGGACATATAGTATCCACCCACACGGACGATGAAGTCCTGTGGGTCGGAGAGGCCGAAAGCGCCGGCAGAGACTGGGGTGGAAAGCGCCAGTGCCAGAGGCGCTAACAGAGGTGAAAATTTCAACATCCTTTTCATCCGAGGTAACTCCTTTATACCCGTGGAATAAAAAGTGTAATACAGCCAGTTATGGCCTAAAGAACAAACTGCGTACTTTAGGCGCCATGTCGAAAAATAGTTCCCATCAATATTCAATTACTTCAAGTTGCGATCCAGAAACTCTTTAATCACCGGAATAATTTCTGCTTGGTGCGTCTCTAACGCAAAGTGGCCCGTATCAAAAAAATGCACTTCGGCGTCTGGAATATCTCTTTTCCATGCTTCAGCACCTTCTGGTGAGAAGAAGGGATCATTCTTTCCCCATACCGCCAGAAGGGGCGGTTGATACTTGCGAAAGTACTCTTGGTACTCAGGATATTGCGCAACGTTAGAGGCATAATCGAGCAACAGGTCTAACTGAATATCCGCCATTCCTGGTTTTAATACATGCAGCCCTTCGAGGGTATATCCGTCAGGCGCCACTTTGCTCGTATCAGGCACACCTTCGATATACTGCCATTTGATCGAAGCTGGCGTTGGGAAGTCGCTAAGCGCCTCCCTGTTTTCAGTCGATGGCTCTTTCCAGTACTTCTTGATGGGCGCCCATCCATCTGCCAGGCCCTCTTCATAGGCATTGCCATTCTGAGAGATGATCGCCGTCACCCTGTCTGGATGCTTGACCGCTAAACGCCATCCAACAGGGGCACCGTAATCGTGAACAGCGATGGCGAAGGAGGCGATTCCTTTCTGATCAATGAACTGATCTACCGTATCGGCAAGGTTGGCGAAGGTGTAGTCGTACTCAGTACCTTTAGGGGATTCGGTAAACCCAAAGGCGGGCAGATCCAGTGCGATTACGTGATAGTTATCAGCCAATGCGGTAATCACATCACGCCACATATAGGAGGAGGCCGCGTAGCCATGCAGCATCACCACGGTAGGCGCATCAGGGCTTCCCGCTTCCCTGTAGAAGATGTTGACCCCTTCTACCTGTTCATAATTGAAACTTACTTGCTGCCCCGGAGTATCCGCTTGTACACCAGCGGATGTGCTCCCGATCGCGATACTTGCTGCGAGCAGCGTCGCTGAAGTTGACTTTGATTTCATTTTTAACCCTGTAACCTGTAAAGAGTGTTTTTGCAGGTTAGATGCAAGTGGTGTAACCTGTCAAGTGTGTTTTAAGTGGTTACACCTGTTGGGATAGTTGATGTCTTCTTCAGACTTTATTTTTGTGGCAAACAACCTGGCACTAGATTTCCTGAATACAGAGTCACTGGCAGGGGAGAGTGTGGTTGAACGATTAACGAGCGGTGAAAAGGTTTTAGATTGGCTGCAAGAGGCAGCGCCTCGATCACTGCGGAGCAGTGAGGCTTCGCCCAACCTGCTCGAATTGGCGATTAGGCTACGTGAGGAAATGAAAGAGTGTCTGGCGATGGCAAAGCTGGGGATGCCTTATGCGGCAGATACCGTTAACTTGATTCTTGAGAAGGGGGCGCCAACACCGAATCTGGGATGGGATGATAAATCGGGAAGATTTATTGTTACCGAGCGTTATGGTGCCATCACCGATGAAGTCTTACTGCACCCTGTTGCACACGCATTTGTTCACCTGGTTACCGACATCGACTTAAACCTCGTAAAGCAATGTGAGGCACCTGATTGTATTTTGATGTTTCATGATCAGACAAAGTCCCACCGCAGACGTTGGTGCAGCATGGCACTGTGTGGAAACCGAATGAAAGTGGCGGCACACAGGACACGGGCACAGCAGAAGTCACGTTGAGAAGTAGGGTGATCTGTAACAGTTCCTGGTTTTCTGGTGTGGCGTTGACCATGCATACACTTCAGGGAGCAGATTTCGGTCCACTCCCGTCTTAGATCGCTGTGTCGACTATCTAGCACTGTTCGCTTTTTTCGCCCCAACGTACATGGCAAGTAACCGAAGACCTATGGAAATCAGAACGAGCATGCTGGGCGCCGTAAGGTCGGGCATGGTTTTCAGTTGCGAGATTTCCCTTTGGATTATCATGGTTTGGTGTGGGTTGGACTGATGCTTTGATATCTGGCTGGTGTTTTGCTTTAGCAGTTTATCGAACGACTCAATTTCTCCTGCGAGCATGTCCAGGAGTTCCATCTCGTTCTTACCGTCTGTTGGCAGTTTTTTAATGTCCGTGTTCAGCGCTTTGCCGATTTTTTTCCATTCTTCTGCAAGAAAGGCTTCGAGCGACGAGAGTGTCCCGAGCTTTGAGTTCATCGACTGATTGGCTCGGTAGGCGCTGTGGCCGGCGGTGGCGGCCTTCATTTTTCCGAAGTGCTGTACGTTGTGTTTGGCGGTATTCAGATTGCGGCTGATTAGAGCGAGCTGTTCCAGTGCGTGATTGAGCGTGCGATTCCAGCCGGGATCTTTATCCTTGCTCTTGATTGCTGCCAGGGCAGTGGCCACCAGTCGACGTACCTGTTCTTTGGTTGCGTGTTCGTTAATAGACATATCCATTTATCCTTGTGAAGTCTTAGAAGAACCGGTTTAACCTTCCTACCTGGGACGGGTGTGCCACCTGCTGGTTTCTCAGAGGCGAGCGTATTTCGGTACCAGATTAAACTACCCGAAAATACGTGGGTAATCATTTGTGAGTTCGCGTGGATTCTAAACTAAATTAGTCTCAGGGTTCGTGTCACTGCGCTCTGATTCGCGCGGCAGTTATCATATTTTCAGAACCACGCCGATGAAGATGAGAACAAAATAGAAGGAAAAGATGAAATTTATGCTACACACGGGCGGGCGATGAATTTTCTGCCGATTCGCTGAGGGTAAACCAAATGGATGGGAAACCACTGGATCCTGAAATCAATCATCACACTGCAAAATTCATTGTTGGGGTTATCGCATTATCGTTGGCGAGTTTGACGGATTTACTGACACCAGGGGTAAGTATCGGTTCTATCAGTTTGTCATACCATTTGACGGATAATGCCCGCAACGTATTCGTTGGGTCTCTCTGTGTAATATCGGCCTTTCTCTGGTCGTACAATGGCTACTCTCTGTTTCAGGCGGTGTTGAGTAAAGTCGCAGCCGTGGCTGTTGCCGCTGTCGCCTTTTTCCCATGCGATTGTTTTTCCGGAAGGGATCTGGAACAGGCTGTCAGAGAGCCCTCGCTGACAGGGATTCTGCATACCGCCTCGGCAATTACAATGTTTGTGATCCTCGCGATTTTCTGTTGGCTGTTTTATCGAAGAGTGAAAAGAAAGGATTCTAAGGAGGCGCGGATTCGGGGGGTAATTTATAGAGTCTGTGCGATAGCCATGATTGGAGCAATGGCTGTGCAGTTGCTCGATATTCTGGGGTGGGTAGATTTTAGTGGTATCACACAGCGGTTGACGTATTACGTCGAAGCGACGGGATTGTTTGCGTTCGGCGTTGCGTGGATGACCGCGAGCCGCATGTTGCCTTTTCTCACCGCTGAAGATGAGCGGGTAAAAATCGAGCTTGCCGGGAAGTGAACGAGTTAATACGGGCTGTGACTGAACGCATTTGTGCCCAACTGCTATCAAGCCCCTTGTATCAAGATCTGCTGCTTGCTGATATCTGTGCATTTATCCAGTAGAATAACCGCTGTCTCCAACCCAAGCTTGAATCCAGAACAGTCTCTTGCCCCAAGGTTTTCTTCTCAGTCGCCACAGCTTTGATCAGCGCGGCAGTACCTGTATCCACTACTGGCTGGCCACACCCGAGGGCCCGACCAGGCTGGTCATTGAGGGCGAGCGCCCGGTGTTTATGGTGAAGGTGGCGGACCGCACTGAGGTGACCGAGGCGCTGGCCGGCGTGTCCTACGACTGGCAGCAGCTGGGCTTCCGGACCTTTGCTCACGAGGAAGCGGCCATGCTGTATCTTCCTACCATTGACGCGCACCGTCGGGCCCAGACCTTGCTAAAAGATCGCGGTATCGAGGTGTTTGAGGCAGATTTCCGCCTCCACGACCGCTACCTGATGGAGCGCTTTACTCGGGGTGGCCTCTATTTTGAAGGCGTGGCGCGGGCCAGAGACGGCTATACGGAATATCGCCAGGTGCGCCTTAAGGGTGCTGAGGTGCAGCCGGATTTCAAAGTGGTTTCCCTGGATGTGGAGTGCTCCGGGCAGGGGGAGCTGTATTCCATCGGCCTGTACGGTCATGGAGTGGAAGAGGTGCTGATGGTCGGCAAACCGGAGGCCGCCGACACCACCATTCACTGGGTGGATGACGAGCGGGCGCTACTCCAGGCCCTCGAGGGCAGAATCCAATCTCTGGACCCGGACATCATCATCGGCTGGGCCGTGGTGGATTTTGATTTTCGGTTGCTGGTGAAACGGGCAGGGCGCTACGGTCTGCGCCTGAAGCTGGGGCGCGGTGGCACCGATGCCCGCTGGCGAGATGGCCGCGACGGGAATCAGGGCTTTGTCACCTTGCCGGGGCGGGTGGTGCTGGACGGCATCGACGGACTCAAGAGTGCCACCCACAGCTTCGAAAGCTTCAGCCTCGAGTTTGTGGCCCAGACGCTATTGGGCCGGGGCAAGGACACCGAAGACGTGGACAACCGTCTGGCGGTGATTGAGCACGACTTCCGTCATGACAAACCCAAGCTGGCGGCCTACAACCTGGAAGACTGCCGCCTGGTCTGGGATATATTCCAGCACACCCGCTTGCTGGACTACCTGCGCCTGCGAGCCCAGCTCACGGGCCTGGAGCTGGACCGCAGTGGTGGCTCGGTGGCGGCGTTTACCAATCTCTACCTGCCCAAGCTCCACCGCAGCCGCTATGTGGCACCCAACCTGCCGGCGGACGGCGGCCTGGCCAGCCCCGGCGGCTATGTGATGGACTCCCGGCCGGGCCTGTACGACAACGTACTGGTGCTGGACTTCAAGAGCCTGTACCCCAGTATTATCCGTACCTTCAAGATTGATCCGATGGGCTTGATCGAAGGACTGGCGGATGACGGGGCGAGTGAAAATAGCATCCCCGGTTTTCGCGGCGCGCGCTTTTCCCGCGACCAACATTTCCTGCCGGATATCATTACCAATCTCTGGGCGCAGCGCGACATCGCCAAACAGGAGCAGGATGCGGCTCGTTCCCAGGCGATCAAGATCATCATGAACTCCTTCTACGGGGTACTTGGAAGCGGGGGCTGCCGTTTTTACGACACGCGCCTTGCCAGCTCCATCACCCTGCGTGGCCACGAGATCATGCAGCAGACTGCCCGTTGGATTGAGGAGCTTGGCCATCAAGTGATCTACGGCGATACCGATTCCACCTTTGTCTGGCTGAACGGCAAACCCAGCCCGGTCGAGGCCGATGCGATTGGCAAGAGTCTCGCCAGCGAGATCAATGCGCGCTGGCGGAACAAACTCCAAGACGAGCTCGCGCTGGAATGCGAACTGGAGTTGGAATTTGAAACCCACTACCAGCGCTTTTTGATGCCCACCATCCGCGGTTCCGAAGCCGGTTCCAAGAAACGCTATGCGGGGCTGGTAGTAAACGGAAAAGAGGAGAAACTGGTATTCAAGGGCCTGGAAACCGTGCGCAGTGATTGGACGGCTCTCGCCAAGCAGTTCCAGACCCAACTCTACGGGATGGTCTTCAAGGGGCTCGATCCCTCTGCCTATATCCGCGAGACCGTGGAGAAGACCCGGGCAGGGGAGATGGACGAGCACCTGGTGTACCGCAAGCGGCTCCGGCGCAAGCTGGATCAATACGTCAAGAATATCCCGCCCCAGGTCCGCGCCGCGCGACTGGCCGATGACCACCGCCGCCAACAGGGGCTGGCACCTCGCTACCAGAACAAGGGGTGGATTCGCTACGTGATCACACTGAATGGCCCGGAGCCCGCGGATTACCGGCAGTCACCGATCGATTACCAGCACTACATCGACCGTCAGCTGAAACCGGTTGCGGATGCCATATTGCCGTTTATCGATCTGGATTTTGACTCTCTGGTGGATGGCCAGCTGGGGCTATTCGGATTGAGTGATTGAGCAACGGCCTGGAGATACCCTGACTTTAGTCTCGGTAAAGAAGGTTTTGATCAAATTTACTGATCTCAACCTGTTTTTTGTAGTCCCGCCCAAATAAACGCGTCGCCCAGTTTATTGCTCCACCGGGCGCCTTTTCCAGAGTTTGCAACGTGCCAAGGTCGATGTTTTTGAGTATACCGGGTAGCGTACGCTCGATGTCATTTAATACCTGACGGATCGTGTTTTCGATTTCGTTTCCATACCCGAGTGTGTAAGACGTTAGCACTTCAACACATTGTTTCGTGGCGTACTGCGAGTAATTACACGCCAGCGAAGTTACGAGTCGGAGGTGGTAAGTAAAGTTGAGAAATTGCGTGATCGCTTCGATGTGGAGGAGTACGGACGGCTGGAATATGGTGATGAGCACTTCCCATTGCTTGCGATCCGCGGTCGCGGCTGGATTGAATACTCGCTTAAGTAGCTGGGCTTGTGTGCCAGCGTTTCCGACGCGTGCTACAAGACTACAACGGAAGTTTATCCAGCCACTCTGAGTGCCACGCCCGAGAAATACAATGAAGCCCAGGCGGTGGCGGTGTGTGCGGCGATTGATTACGCATTGGTATCTATGGAATAAGCTCGCTCTCTTCACACAATCGGAGCCTTACGAATCTAAAATGGTGAACTACATCACATATTTGATGGTGGTCGGGCTTGTAACTGGGGCAGTTGCCCCAGGACTTGTCGTTCTGGCTATTCGTAATCCTTGGAATAATAGATATTAGTGTTGATAGAATACGATCTCTATCGCATAGGTGCTAAGAAATTTAAAAAGGATTTTGAATGAATACAGATTCGCTGAGAGCGAGCGATCCCGATCTTGAGCAATCGCTTAAGAAAAATGAACATACACTGGTGGTGATGGATCCGAAGGAGTTTGTCGATTTCATTGTTCGTCAAAAGCTTCGGAGCGGTATGTCAAGAGAAGAAGTTTCCGAATGGATGGACTCTGTCGTAATGGAATCGAAAAAGATTTCTTCAGCATCCAAGAAGTTATGGCAGGAAAGCAAAGGCCATTTGAAATCGTATGGCTCATATGTCCCCGCTTTGGCTGACACAAAAGTACTTGCGGCACTTGCCTATGACATGCACAAAGGTGGCGATGTATTCAGCACATACCAGATAAAGACCTATTCGGGTCGATCGTACGTCATGTTTAAGGGGTATTCCCAGCTAAGGTCTCAGCTTACGGGGACTAGATATTTGGCAAATAATCCTAAGGTCGTGAGCCTTGGCGTCGGCAAGCTGGGAGCCGCAAAAGCTATTAAGGGCGGGCTGGTGTTCTCCGTCGTTTTCTCCGTGGCATTTCACTCGATTGAGCAATTGCTGAATGACCGAGCTACATGGCACGATTTTGTGGCAGGAGTTTCAGTTGATGTGGTGTCTGCTGTGGCCGGTAGTGCCATTGCCTGGAGCACAGTCTCAACAGTTGTAGGTGCTGCTGCGATGGCGACGATAGGCCCCATTGCTCTGGTTGTTGTGGTTGGTGTTGGGGCGACTTACGCTCTCAGTACTATCAGTGAGAACTATGAACTTTCTAAAAAATTGTCTGACCTTCTCAAAACTGCAGAATCCAGAATGATTAACAACCTTGAGCAGGTTCAGCGAGAAACGCGTAGAGGTCTCAATTATATGGATGAAGATCCGATTGGCTTTATGCATAGGCTCTTTGGAATTCCATATTTGAGGTTTCAATGACTACTGCCCATATCTCCGAGAGTAAAGCGCAAGGGTCAACACCGCCAAAATCAATGATTGCTTTGAATGTCGGTTTGTTGGCTTCCTGTGTGACCGCGCTTATTTACTTCCGTGGCCATGCGTTTATTGACGGGATCAGCCGAGTAAATGATGGTCACATTTATGTTTCGATTTCTAATTGGGATATTCCCGTTTTCATTAGTATTCCTTGCTTCTTATCAATTATCGCAATCCTGATACTGCGGCTCGTAGGTCGTGGGGCGGAAAGCACTGTTCAGAAATTACTGAAGTTTTCTTTTGTCGCTGCCCTTATCGCAATAGTGGTTCGCCTCCCAATCGGCTACCTTAATTCTACTTATATGTACTCAGCGGGATACTCGCCATGTTGGGAGCTGTCGTCTCCATCATTAATGGCTCCAACAGTCTGGGTGTCGAATTCTGGGTATTGTCTCCCGGAGGCTGCTGGCGTAAGAGGGGAGGTATTAGAGTGGATTGATGCTCAGTTTAGGTCAGGTGTGCGCCCGACGCCTAGAGAGGTGGCACGCGAAGTCAGCAAGCTTAGATAGTTTTCGAAGAGTAGTTGGCAGCGTCATTTCCGATGAGAATTGACCTGCGGGTATGGGTGGTGAGGGACTTTGCGTTGGCATATCAGTACGTTCCTGGCCCTATGTGGCACCCAACCTGCCGGCGGACGGCGGCCTGGCCAGCCCGGGTGGCTATGTGATGGACTCCCGGCCGAAGCCGATGCGATCAGAACAAGGGGTAGCGTTGTTTCGCAGGTGGGTAATGAATGCGGATATCAGCGGACGAGCCTGATTCTCCGGGGAGCAGACCCAGGCAAACCGTCTGTCCAGATCAAGTGGGGTATCGAGTGCGATCAGGTGCCCCGCTGCAATCTCATCGGAAATTGCCAGCGTGGACAAACAGCCGATGCCCAGTCCCGCGCGTACCGATTGCTTGATCGCTTCGTGCCGAGGCAGTTCCAGGGCTAGCGTTGGTTTGATTCCGGCCAGCTGCAGTGCCGCTTCCACTACCGCACGGGTACCAGAGCCTGCCTCTCGCAGTATCCAGTGCTGCTTCTCCAGCAGTGAAGTAGGGATCTCTTTGCATTGTGCCAGCGGATGTTGCGGTGCACTGAATACCGTCAAGCGGTCCGCGCGCCAGGGGACAATATCCAGTGTGGGGTGTAGCGCCGGGCCTTCAATCAGGCCGATCTGTGCCTGTCCTTTTTCCACTCGACTGATAACCCCGTCGGTATTGGCGATTTCAAGGTGGGCGGTGACGTCGGGATATTGCGCCTTAAACTTGGCGATGAGTGCCGGTAACAGATAGCTGGCTATCGTGACACTGGCGACAATGCGCAGTTTACCGGCAACTTTCTGAGCATCTGGCTGGGTGAGGCTGTCGGTTAGCGCCAGTATCTGCCGAACCCGCGGCAGGATGAGGTGTCCTGCTTCGGTCAGCTCCAGCTCTCGCCCAACCCGGTCAAGAACCGTAAAACCGAGGGCGCGCTCCAATTCCCTGATTGCCTGGCTGGCCGCGGACTGGCTGATGGCCAGCTCATCTGCCGCCAGCGTAAGGCGCCCCAGCCGCACCGTAGCCTCAAACAGCCGCAGTTGTCTGACACTATTAATCATTAGTTCAGCTTATCTCTTGAATCAGATATATCCATTTTAATTAAATTACCTTTCGGCATAAAGTCATCTCTAGAAGTAATAAGGGGAGAGTTTGATGCTGGTTCGATTGCTGATGATTGCCGTAGCGGCGCTGATACTGGCGCGAAATTCCGTGCTCAGTGCGCTCGGTCTCAGTGCATTGCCGTTGGCAATCCTGATTGGGATGATCTGTGGGAACCTTGTTCGTTCTGAGTTCAGCGGCAGGGATACCGCGGTGTTGGTGTTTAGTCAGCAGCAGGTTTTGCGACTTGGCATTATCCTTTTCGGCTTCAATATCAGCTTTCAGCAGATTGCCTCAATCGGCTACCAGGCCGTCTTGTTGGACATCCTGGTGATTGTAGTGGTCCTCTCGTTGGGGATCTTCGCCGGTGTGAAACTGTTCCGGTTGCCGAGAGAGCTTGCCGTGCTCACGTCAGTGGGCAGTGCGGTGTGTGGTGCGGCAGCGATCATGGCGGCGGAGCCGGTGGTCAAGGCAAAAGAGAAAGACGTGACAGTTGCCGTCGCGACGGTGGTGGTCTTCGGCACTCTGGCAATGTTCACATACCCGGTTATCTACCGGTTTGCCGATATGGAGCCGTCCGCTTTTGGAATCTATATCGGCAGTACCGTGCACGAGGTAGCTCAAGCCGTGGCGGCGGGGGAATCAGTGAGTGCGGAAGCCATGAACGCTGCAGTCGTGGCCAAGTTGATCCGCGTAATGCTGCTGGCGCCGGTGGTGATTGCGCTGAGTATGCTGATGTTCCGGAATACCGCTGACACTGGCGAAAAACGCCCGGTCCCCATTCCCTGGTTTGTTTTTGGTTTTATCGCAGCCGCGGCATTAAACAGCGTTCTTGTTCTCCCGGAAACAGTGCTCGACGGACTGAAGTTCTCTGCGCAGATCTGTCTTGCGGTGGCGATGGCTGCGCTCGGTTTCAAGACACGCTGGGCCACTATTCGCCATGTGGGTGTGCGGCCCCTGATTCTGTCGCTCCTGCTGTTTCTCACTCTGATGCTGGGAGGCTTTGCACTAAACCTCTTGTTCTATGGGTAGGCCGGTTGCTGCGCCGGCCCCGGAAGTCGCGCCTCGGGGAAAAGGAGATACTACGTTTCGGCACGCCGAAGCTGTCAGCTCTGCAGTTGTACCCTGGCGGTGTAGAATGCCCTCATTGCCCACTACTGGAGACCGCGCGCCATGAATACCACACCCGCATTCTACCCAATCGGTACTCCCGGCACGCCCTGGAGCAATGTGGAGCGCGTGCAGTGGCTTTCGCGACAGGTCCGGCGGCGCAGTTATGAATCCGAGGTGGTGAGCAAGATCAAAAATCTGGGTGGTCGCTTTGACCTGGAAGAATACGGACGCCTCGAATACGGCGACGAACGGTTTCCGCTACTGGCCATTCGCAGTCGCAACTGGAAGGACAATCTGCCGGTAGTGTTGGTTACCGGCGGGGTTCACGGTTATGAAACCAGTGGTGTTCATGGGGCATTACAGTTCGCGGATCAGTATGCGGGGAAATACCCGGATCGGGCCAATCTGCTGATTGCTCCGTGCGTCAGCCCCTGGGCCTACGAGCGTATCCATCGCTGGAACCCGAACGCCATTGACCCGAACCGCTCTTTTTACAAAAACAGCCCGGCGGAGGAGTCGGCGGCACTGATGCGACTGGTGGCCCCGATTCGCGATCGCGTCCTGATGCATATCGACCTGCACGAAACTACGGATACCGACGAAACCGAATTCCGCCCCGCACTGGCCGCCCGTGATGGCAAGCCATTTACCCCGAGCGGTATTCCCGATGGTTTTTACCTGGTGGACGACAGCGAGAACCCGCAGCCGGAATTTCAGCAGGCGGTGATTGCAGCAGTAGAGAAGGTCACCCATATCGCCCCGGCGGACGACAATAACGAGATCATCGGCTCACCGGTCGTTGCTCGCGGCGTTATCGAGTATCCACTCAAGCAGTTGGGCCTGTGTGCCAGTATCACCAACGCCCGCTATAAAACGACCACTGAAGTCTATCCCGACAGCCCTCGTGCGACACCCGAACAGTGCAACACTGCACAGGCTGTAGCGGTGTGTGCGGCCGTCGAATACATGCTGTCACACTGAACGCTACTGGGGGCAGCGTAGTTTAGTATGTAATTGTCGCGGTAATGGTGTCTTGGTATGTTCCTGTTGGCTTTGCGCTCTGCAGGGGTACGCGACCATAGACAGTGAGTGATTGAGTGTTGCCGTTACCGGTGCTGCTTAGGGTAGAGCCAGCTGTGTCTCCCCAGATCTGAGTGCGGGCTGCGTTCTGGTAGAGTTGATAATCAATTGTGTCTGGACCAAGCTGCATTTTACGGTGGTTTATATCCCCGTTATTCCCGCCGTCGAGCGCTATGGTGTAAGCACCGTTCAATGTGCAGGTTACCGACAGATTACTACTGGCATCTGTTTGCGCGATACTGGTTACGTTCCCGAAGTCGAGGGGGGTTGCAGAAATGGTGCAATTCGGTTCGATTTCTAATTGTGCTGTCATGCTGTCTGGCAGGTTGTACACCGAACTGATCGAAGAGCAGCTCTCCAGGGTTAACCCTTCCCGCACTTCAATACCGTTCAGCACCGACTGATACAACCCAACTGGTTTACCGGTTTGCCCTGCAAACAGTCGTCCATACACGGTTGTTACCTGCGTGCCTCCGAGCAAAGTGAAGTCCACGGTGAGCTGCTGATTCCCAGATACAGTGCCCCAAATTTGGGTACGCGCCGCATCGCGAAACAATTGATACTGGACGTCATATCCGCTACTGATCATGCGACGATCTGAAACAGACAGACCGCCACTGCCCGTGGGAAGGCTAATACATACACGTCTCAACAGCAGACTTCCCAGTGGGGGGCACTGCACGGTGATGTTCGCGGTTACATCGACCTGTGAGGTTGGTAACCCGGCCATAGTGCCGAAGTCGAGAGTCGGTGATACGGTGTAATTGCATGCCTGTCCCCAGCAATTTGATCCTGCGACTAGAAGAATCAATAGTAGAGTGCGCTTAACGGTCACGGGGACGCCTCACAGTATTCGGGTGACCGTTGAAGGCGTACGAACGCGGGTTCCGGTGTGGCACTGGGGTGAATGATATAGTGACAAACGAGCGTTTTCTCGTGCACCTCGATGCGGGCCCCCAAAGAAATATCGTCCAGATAAATTTCGCCACCGTAGCCTACCGGTAAACTATATTGTTCACCCGCCTGGTAGAGTGTGGCGCGGCTACCGGCTTCCAATTTCCGACCAGATTGATTCATGAGTGCGACAATGGCGGGCTGTAGCTGCGCAACTGGAAATACGACAAGCTGACCCGCATGATCGGCAGGGATTGCGAATTTTTCCAGCTCGGTGATTCGTACATTTGCGGCCAGTTGGTCGGGGTCAATACCGATCTTGTTACGCTGCCAGCCACGTAAATCCGGAATGAGCAGGTAGCCTTTGTCATCGGTGTGGCCGTAGATGCGGTTTTCGTTCAGAACGGGAATATTCTCCATGCCGGTGTAGACCAGTGCGAATGCATCGTGGATTCGTCGGCTTGCGATAAGCCGTTTTTCCATAATGGCGATACTGCCGCCCGCTTCAAAGAAATAGCCGCGGGCACCGCGATCCCAGTCGATCCCGCCGCGTGCCTCAATATAGCGGCCACGGGTTTCCACTGCAGCCTGGCCATATCCGCCGTCGGAATCGCCTCCTTGAAGCCACCAGCCCCATCCCCCGTCATAGGGAGCGGTTCGTCGCAGTTGCGCCTGCGGCTCAGTGGAGCCACCACTGCGACGCTGGGCGCCGACCGCGAGGTAGGCCAGATCCTCCAGTGGAATACTGAATGTCAGATTGCCGCCGGAACCGGTGTTGTCATCCTGAAAAAGCGCGGCGGAGATTGATAGGCGCCGGCCAATGTTTTGTGTCCAGCTGACACTGTGGGTACTGTTAAATTCCTGTGGTAGCAATTGGTCGCGGTGGTCTCTTCGACGCAGGTAACTGTAGGCGAGGTTACCACGGCCTACCTGCAGCCAGGATGTGACGCGGTCCTGAGCGTTGAGCCAGTGCTCCGTCAGGGTTCGGTCGGTATCCAGATCAGCCAGGTCGTAATACCCGCGAGAGCGGCGCACAGATTGCACATCGATTCCGAATGTGGGGCCTATCCATTGATATCCGAGGCTGTATTGGAAGCCGGATCTAGGGGAACTGTGGCGGGGGTGGGTGTCACTATAGGCAACGGAGGCCGAGACCAGCCCCCAGCGTGTATCGGGGGACCATACGCCGCCAATCCCCGTGAGTGAAAGATCCCGAGAGAGCTCGGTATGGGCCTCAAATGTAAAGGCGTCGGAAATGCCGTGTAGCCAACTCGCACCTGCGACTGCATAGTTGCCGTAATCATCCCAGCCGCCCTCGAAATCTGTGCGCAGTACTCCCACCTCAAAACTGAAATCACTGAGCCCAGGAGCGAGACGCCGGTGATCGACATAAAGGGGGGCGCTGGTTTCCGATGTTCGACCCAACGCATCGGTAACTAGCAATGTTGCGATCCCAGCGCCGCCGATTCTGGGTAGCGTGTTTAGAACAAATGGTCCGCTGTCTACGGCTTCGTCGTATTGCAGAATGTTGTTGACGTAGAGTTCAACCGTTGAGGGGAGTGCCGCACTGCCATCGAATTGCGGTATCGGTAATGTGATCAAGTCTGGACGTACGTCAAAATTGCGTCGCCACTGAATGCCGGCCATACGCACGGGACGTGACCAACGATGGCTACCACTAATAAAGTCGCCGACACTCCAGGTCCACATTCGTATCGGGTCACTGTAGGTCCAGTAGCTGTCTAAGCGGCGATACCCAACGGCTTCTTCACCGCTGCGAGTAACCCCGGCAATCTGAAAGCTTCCAAGGTGACCAAACCAGTTTAAAGTTGTGCCAAGAGAAGCCGAACTATGTTCCTGCCAGTGTCGGCTGTAAATATCGTATCCGATGAGTATCCCGTGATCTCTGCGTACTTCAACCGGCGGCGGTGGTTGGTAGCCAAGGTGCTGACTGTGACGGAGCCTCGCGGGTGCGTGGAGAATCAAGGATTGAGTCGGGACATCGTAGCGATAGGACAGACCGGCCAGAGAGTCCAGTGGTATCCATTGGGATGCGCTCTCCTCTGGCGTCGTGATTCCAATTGCGAGAAGATCTTCGGCTAAGACAAAGAGCCTGTTCTCGCGAAGTTGCACATGTACGATCAACCCCGTGCTGAGTTCGTCATAAAAAGCTTCCAGATAAAGGTCCTGGGCGGGACTTGCAATTGTTGGAAGGCTGTCGGCGGCGAGCTGGTGATGGTTGAGTGTAGGTATTGCTTGCGCTTTGACAGCGAGACTACTGCCAATCAAGTAGAAAAACGTGCGAATTAAGCAGGTACCCAGCTTGTTATTGCAGCGGGATGGTACTGGGTTGGCCATTTAGCAGTGTTTCCAGTCGCATTGGGTGCGTGGAATCCGCAACAGGTAGATGACTATCCTCTGGAAGCGTCCAAATCCTACGACTACCCGGCAAAACGTAGCCAAGTAGCCCTGCACTGAGTGGCAACTCCCAACCGAAACTATCAATTAATTGGGTGGCGCCCAGCTGGGCGGCACGACCACCAGAATTGACGCACTCCAGTGCCTTTAAGCTTCCGTCGATTCTGCAGGAAAGCTTGGCAGGGCGGGCGTCAGTGGCACGCACAAACAGCGGTAGAACATATCGCATTCGGACGCTAACTTTCGTATTGTTGTCATTGATCGGCGCTGGTAATTCATCCACTACCAGCCGGAAGTTATGATCCTTCTCTATAGCCGGTGGCCCTAGCCTAACGATACGTACAATCTGCTCTGCACCGGGTGCGAGCTGAACAATGGGTGGGCTTGCAACAACCGCATCACTGGGCGTCAGTTGATCTTCGCCATCGACCTGTTGCCAGTGAAATATCCGCACCTGTGCAGAAAGCTGCGCATCGCCGGTATTTGAGAGCCGTAAGCGTGAGGCTTTAGCACCAGCGCCGATTTGAACCATTATTGGGCCCGCCTGAAGCTGACCTTTGGCGAGTGCCGATATGCTAAACAGCACTGAGATGAGTACCGCAATCCACCGATTAAAATGTCGCTGAACCCACATCTCAGAAGGTTGCTGTTGCCGTGATCGTGGAATCGTAGGTACCTGCGGGCTTGGGGTTTTGCCCGGGACCCGTCAATCCATAGACGTCAAACGAATCGGCGCCGCCGGTACTGGTGAAATCGATGGTAAATGTTCCAGTGCTTCCGTCGCCCAGAATTTCCGTATTCGCTGCGTCGCGATAAAGGTTGAAATCGATGGTGTTGGTACCGTCGTCCATTTGCCGAACGGCAAATGTACTCGTTCCGCCGGTGCCTGCACTGAAGGCCACGCTCACCGGTGCTATGCCGGAGCAGGTCACGGAGCCGGTAGTAGACCCAGAAATCGAAGGTGTCAGATCATTGACTGTGCCGAAGCTCAGATCGTTTACCGAAATGGTACAGTCGTTCTCAATGGTAATCGAAACTTCGAAAGTGGTTGTATCGGTCGCAGAAAAAACCGGTGTGGAAAGCAGTAAGGCAAAAAACGAAACAGTTTTCTTTTTATTCACAATAACCTCAGCTGTTTTGAATGCTGCTGGAAAATTTTTATGCAGCATAAAATCTAGCCTAACTATGCGAGCCTATATAGCTTGTCGTAAAAGGTTGGCGGTTAACTTAACCTGAGTTGATGTTCAAGACGTCACCTTTGTGATTCATCTATGGCTCTATCTGATACATGCGTATCACTTTGGTCGCAGAAATTATCGCCGAACGAGAGTTGGGTTATTCTGATTGAGCGATCTACAATTATCTGCCACATATAGGTAACTGCGTTACGGCTTTAAGGTGACGCCAGCCACGGGCCATACCAATCCACACCGTAACGCTGTGAGCAGTATTAACAACGACGTTTTCATAGTAAGGAAAACGCCAATAGGGTGATCGGGCACACCCGCAATCATCAAGTAAATCAAATAGAGTGTTGCAAGTAGGTTGCCGACCAGGGTGGCGGTGAGCGCATAGCTATGCGTCTGCCAGAGAGGTCTACTGAACAGCATGTTCAACACGGCAGCGCCGGCTAGTATCGTTCCGGGCAGCAATCGCAGCAGACGGCGGGGAAGGGCGGTATCTTCACCAAATTGCGACAAGATGCCCATGGCCATTGGCATCTTCGCAGCAACCATGGGGATGTGGTTGCCGCGGATGTGATACAGATAGCGGCGACTATGTCTTGCAACGCCGTACCGGACTAGTCTGCCCCCTGATAGCGCATAATCACTATATCCCGCCCCTGTTTCTGGTAGGTATGGAACCGGTCGACAATGGCCGATGGCAAGCCTGCCTCTTCGACCACGACATAGCCCAGTGACTGGTAAAATGGAATCAGGTGCTGATAGGGAAAGGTAAAGGTACTGGTGTCGCAGGCTTCCGTCATCCGGGTCAACAGTAGGCGTGCAATACCTTTGCCGCGCCAAGCGTCCGCCACCGCGACACCGGCAAGCAGCTGGCTGCCCGTCAGTTTGCGCAGGGATCCGCAGGCGACAATCTGGTTTCCCGGCCCCCGGATGACCATACAGGGGTCATGCCGCCGGGCTTTGCCGCGCAATTTATGGCTGCGGTAGAATTTGTTGGCGAGGGGGATCTCTGCGCCGGAGAGCCACTGAGCAGTATAATTATTAGTCGATTTTTCCGAGTCCATTTTGCCCTATGCCGCGCGAAACCTGCTCAACCTGCAAGCGCCCGCTCAAAGTCTGCTACTGCGATACTTTGGTAGCCATACCCAGTCGTATCCGGGTATTGATCATACAACACCCATTGGAAGAGCGGCACCCGTTCAATACCGGACGCATGGCGCACCTGTGTTTGACCAATAGTGAGCTGGTTGTGGCGGAGCACTTGTCGGATGTCCGGCTGGCGCAATTGTTACAACCACGGTCTGCACTGCTTTATCCGTCACTGGATTGGTTACCAGACGTAGCCGAAGTGTTACCGGGTTCGCCGGAAAGCGATGCACTGGAGCAATTGGTCGTGATCGATGCGACCTGGCGAAAGTCCAAGAAGATGTTGCATCTACATCCGATGTTGCAGTACCTGCCTAGGGTGAGCTTTGAAGGGGAGCTGCACTCCGGCTACCGGATTCGCCATTCCTCGATGGAAAACAGCCTGTCGTCCATAGAAAGTATCGCGCTGGCAATGGACGCCTTAGAGCCGGCAGGGAGCTTCCGCCAGTTATACCGCCCGTTCGAACGCATGGTGTCTCTCCAGCTCGAACTTACCGACACTAAAAGTAGCGGCGAATTTCCATCTGCAGATAGTCGTCGCGGTCGAAACTGAACTCGGGCGATGTGGCGTTAATGGATGAGAACATTCGTGCTTCCACTGCGAGTTGCCAGTAATTGTTCAGGCGACGCTCGGCCTCAATTGATATAAACCGATTGCCATTGTCGAGGTCTGTGGCGATCAGGGCGAGCACTTCTGTGGCGTTGAAGTCATTCAGGGAAAGTCTCACTCCAGCCGCTAAATCATTCTGACTTAAGCGCTGACGTAAACCTGTACGATCATCGAACTGATACTCGCTAATAATGCCTAGATCCACGTTGCTCGACCCTAGTCCGTAGAGAGTATATTCAACCCCTCCAACAAACGCCGTATTGCGACCGTGGTCCAATTCATAAACCGAAATTGCTTCGAGCTTCAATAACGTGGCATCCAGCGTTGCCTGAACTTCAACGCCTGTCTGTTCGATCTGCTGGTAGCGCGGCCGTACCGCGGGGGTTGGGGCGGTACTCTCCGGTATCAGAAGGGGCGTACGGCTGGTGCCGGAAAAGTGGCTGATGGCGAGGTCCCATATGTCGAAATAGTTCGACCATCGCACCGCCCAGTCAAGGTGGCGCTCTTCGGCTCCGGATTGATACTCAGGTTCCGAGATGACAGAAACGGGCATACGCAACCTGGCGCTTTCGGACGGGAACTCTCTGGTTCGAAAGTAGGGCAGGAGGTACCCCTGCAGCGAGCCCCAATTGTCCGTCCAGCTCAATTGCACCATGGGTTGTCCGAGTTTTTCTTCCCCGTCCATGTCTTCGACAAAATCATCCTGATTGATGATGTCGACAAGATGAAGCGATTCCGTTACGCCCCAGAATACCTTCTGTACTCCCACAGAGACACTGCCGGATTCAAGCGTGGTCAGCCAGTAGGCTTCTCGTAGATCGAAATGGGATCGCTGACTGTCGGCGCTATCTGTCCGCCCAAACGCACGTAACTGTATCTGGTGGCGGGTGGAGATCGGATGATTCTTCTCAATCTCACCGGATAGAGAGACGGCATGCTCTGACTGTTCGTCAAATCGTGGGGAATAGGGGAAATAGCGCGCCTGTGCGGCAATGTGCCCGTCGGTACTTGCGAGGGCGCAATTGCATGAGAGTAACAGCATTACCGCAATTAGTAGTCCACATCGGCGAGCACTCTGAGACAAAGTCCGTGGGTTCGCGTGTCCCTGCATATCAAATTTCCCCATACAACCTGGGCTCCGTATCCTGAAGCCCTCAGGGCGCCGCGGTGGAGACCGTTTCAGAAGTTGCTTTGTTCAGTCGGATAGCACCGCTGATATAGAGGGAACCGAGGGCGATGCACAGTAATGAAGACCAGAGCAGGAAAGCAGGCCGTGCCTGCAGCTCGGCGAAATAAGCCGACTCCGCTATAAACAGCAGCGGAACCCCGAGCAAGCCTCTGGCAAGGAGTATTGCGCCGATTGTGGAGAGTGCGAAACGCGTCAATGGTAGCCGCCGGATGATCCCGGCGGCTCCGAGCGCATAGCATGACCAGACGAAAAGAACGGAAGCAATGAACAGGGTGACCAGTGCCGGGTAGGTGGATCCACTCTCAGCCATTCGGGCCATTTCTTCGCCGGCACCCCAGAAACGATACCAGTCCGCTCCGCCGACGATAATGCAAATATGAAGAATTGATCCCACCAGAGTAACGATACCGGCAGCGAGAAGCGTGTTGCGTTGACTGATCATAAAAAGTCCTGGAATCTACAAAACATCGGGTCGATATGATACTCGGATTATTTCTGGTGCTTCATGCCGCTGCGGTGAAAAGTCGCAGGGTCGAAATCTACTCCGAACGTCAACTGATTGGTGGCGAGTACGGTTTTGTTTTTGTTCTGTACGTTGATCATGGTTTTGGTATTCGCGCGCCAGTAACGGTCCTGGTATAGCGCATAGTCTGACAACTCCAGTGTTTTCAGCAGGCTGCCTTTGCGGTCATAGTACTCCACCTTGCTCTGACGCAAGTGCTCCACATCCATCCAGACTTTCAGCTTGGTATATCCGGAATTCTCATATTTGGGAATATACTCGATGACGTGGTTCGCCTTCCCGTGAAGGTCTTCCATTCCAGAGTAGCGATAGTCGTACTTTTCGATTTCGAAGGATCCCACATCTTCGTATGCAAACTCACTACCCAGGAAAGGTCCGGACTTGTTTCGTGACGAAATGCGCTTAATACGTCCCAGTGCCGGCATATAGATCCACTGCTGATCGGGTTCCAGGACGCGGGATATGTTCAGGAAAACAGTTCCCTTGACGTCATGGGGGGTATCGAAAATTGTCAGACTTTTGTCACCATCGTCCGCTACCTCGAGCATCATGGTACGCAGTTCACGACTAACGCTATTACCGCGCTTATCGAACAGGGTCATGGTCATCTTTGCCGATGCGTCAACCCATCCGCTGTCCCGCTGCTTGCTTTCAGTGACGATCGCCACTGCTTTGTCGTCATTCGGTGCTGTCGCCCAGGTCGGGCTTAGCACTAGCGCTGCCAGTAACAAACTGGCGAATGTCATATTCCATTTCATGGTAAACCTCACTTTGAATCAATGTGAATGGACGTTAGGCCGATTGAGGCTGGGCTTGCGCGGGCACCGTTGAGGCGTCGGGCTTCTTGCGAAATGTCAGGACAAGTAATGCGGGAAGCAGTACAAGGTCGAGGACCAGAGCGATCAGGATGCACACCGCCGTCAACAGGCCCATTTCGGAGTTCACTTTGAAGTGTGACAGAGCCAGTATTCCGAAGCCGCCCGCCAGGATCAGGCTGGTACTGACAATGGCGCGACCTACGTGGCGAATACTCATGGACACTGCCTGATTGATATCAGTGCCCGCGCGCTGGTGGCGCAAACATCGATAAAGAAAGTGGATAGTGTCATCGACGACGATACCGAGACTCATGGCCGCCACTACGGAGACCGCCAGCCCCACCTCACCGACCGCGAGTCCCCAGAGACCAAAGGCCATGAGTGCGGGGGCTAGATTCGGTAACAGACTGATCATGCCGTACTTGAGTGAGCGCATCATCAACAGCATCAGCATCGATATCCCGATCAGTGCGAGTGCCGTTCCGGTGAGCATTGATTGGATGTTTCTCAGGCTGATATGCGCAAACATCAGGGTTGGGCTACCGGCCAGTACAGAGACCCCCTCATGTTGGTCCCACCAGTTTTTTGCACGTTTCTCAAATGCAAGAACCTGCTGCGTGGGTATGGTTGACAGGGTTGCGGAGACTCGCAGGGACGATTTGTCCAGGCTCATCTGGTTCTTCAGATCCAACCCGTAGGGTAGGGACATCTCGTACAGAAAGATGTACTGTGCGATTTCCTGTTCGGTGTCTGGCAGGCGCGCGTGCAGCGGGTCATCACCATGCAGGTTTTTGTTCAGGCGCTTTACTGTACTGACAAGAGAGCTTACGTGGGTTACTTCCGGCTGCACATTCAGCCAGTCCACGAAATCTTCCACTTTCTTCAGGTAGCTGGGGTCATAGACCCCGTTTTCCGATTCAGAGTCGATGGCGTAGTCGATAAAATAGAGGCCGGTGAGCCTCCTTTCAATTTCGTCACTGTCCGCGCGAAACTGGATGCTATTGTCAAAGTAATGCAGAAATGTGTCGTCGATCCGGTTCTTCGGCAGCTGTGCGATAAGGGCGACGACAACACACAGGCCGACCGCTGCAATTACGAGAGGCCTTGCCGTCACTGTTGCTGCCAGACGGTTCAACAGCCTGTCCGCACTGCGCAGAGTGATTCCTTGCCCGGTGACAGGCGGCAGGAACCAGAGAAGTGCGGGAAGCACGGTCAGGGAGAGTACCCCCGCGAAAACAATACCCAGCGCGGTAATGTTGCCGAGGTCCCGGAAAGGTGGGGAATCACTGAAGTTCATCCCCACAAAGCCAATAGCAGATGTAACCGAAGTCAGTAGGATCGGCATCCAGTTGTTGCTGTACGCATAGCGGATTGCCTTCCACTTGATTCGGGTAGTCTGTAGCTTGTACTGATAGGAAGAGATAAAGTGTATGCAGTCCGCAATCGCGATCGTTAGTATCATCAACGGTGCGGAGGCAGAAGGTGGCGTAAGCTGTATACCGATCCAGCCTGCGGTGCCCAAGGCCATCAGGACAGCCCCGAGGATGATACTGGTCGTTGCCAGAACCGCGGCCACAGAGCGAAACAGTGCATACAGGATAACCAGCATCAACAGCAGTGCCCCCGTGATCAGAGTTTCCCCATCCCGCATGGAAACCTCTGCGAATGCATAGTCCATCGGCACCACACCACTGACACGGATTGCCAGATCCGGGTGATCGGATTCGATGCTGGAGATCATCTTTCTTACAGCTTCCATCACTTCTTTAGGCTGACCCGGTGTTCGCTCGTCGGGAAAGCTGATAGTGATGTACAGCGCCGTATGGGCACTGTCGCTGGAGAGAAGGCGCCCCACAAGTTCCGTCTGTGCAAGGGCATCCTGATTGGCCTCTTTCAGAAATCTTGATGAAAGAGGCTGATCGGAAGGAACCAGATCGCGTACCGTGAGGTCATCGGCCTCGGCTTCACTAAATTGAAAGTTGGTGATGGAGTCTACTCGCGTGGAGTAGGGTATCTGCCATGAGGTTTCAGTCAGTGCATGGATTGCGGAGATGGTCGATGGGGTGAACACCTGACCATCTTCAGGTGACACCATGATCATGACGGTATCACTCTTCACAAACCGGTCCTGAATGGTGTCAAACGCCCTGAGTTCGGGATTCCCATCATCGTAGAAAGCGTGATAGTCGGTATTGAAGCTCAGGTTGGGTATACCCGCTGTCAGTCCAATTGCAATGAGCGCCAGTACGGCGAGCAACATATAGCGGTATTTCTTGATTGCACTGTCCATGTTTTACGCTTTCTGATGATGAGTTTGTAAGTAATCGGAGAGTTGCCAGGTTTATGCGGGCTCTGTTTTCGCCTGATCAATCACCTCCATGCTGGTGGCTGAAACTTTAAGCGTACCGCGTGCACAGATTTTGCCTTTCTGTACCGCCTGGACTCTGAATTCCCGAAATGCTTCACTGTCGCTCACCATTTTTACCCGTAGCTCCAGTAGCGCACCGGGAAATACCGCTTTTGGAAACTTGATGTCGGAGTGCAACAGAACATATACCTTTGCTGGAGACGCTTCTTGAGCTGCCGTGGAATATCTTGATTCCAGCGCGAGAAACGCGGCACATGACTGCGCCAATGCTTCGGTTACGAGCACACCCGGCATGATCGGAAAGCCGGGAAAGTGCCCCTTGAACCAGTAGTCGTCATCGCTTACCGAACGCTGCGCGTGTAGAGCCTCGCCCGGCAAATACTCGATGACTTCATCGATCAGCAAAAACGGGTCGCGATGCGGTATAAGATCGCACACATCGATGTTTTCAATCATTTGCATGTCCTACTGCTTCTGAAAAACCACAAGGCTGTGTTGTCCGTCATCATCACACGCCAGGATGCCAATGGTCGAAGGCGCTGTTACCGGCTCCCCATACAGGAACGGTCCTGCCTCTTCTGGAACCTGCAGGTTCTGCGACAATAGTTCATTCGCCCACCCGGCGAAGAGAAACGAGTTGGCACATTCGCCCGCCTGGCCGAGCCATGCCTCACCATCGATCACATACTGCGCACTGTTGCTCGCGTACATCGCCGCCGCTAATGCTTTACTGGCGCCGTAGAATCCGGATGAAGCCGTAATCACGAGGCAATCAAGGCCATTAGGGAGGTTCTGTCCGTTAACCGCCTGATTGATTGCTGCCACCGCGTTATTTACGTCTGGCGTCGGATTGGTGAAAAGGGTTGGAATATGGATGCGCACCAGGTCACTTTCCTGACAGCGACGGACCACGAAACCACATGCCACCTCTCTTGGCGTTGGGGTGAGCGTTTGATGATAAGGCGAGTACACCTCCACTGCACCTACGATGCCCCTGTTGATGGACTCGTTCTCAATGCTCAGAAAAGCGAGATCCAGCGTATGTGCAAGACCGGATTGACCGGAGGAGACAGTACAATTGGGACCCTGAATTCCTGCGAAACGCGCAAAATGACTGGCGACCACGTTTGACAGGGTGTTTGGGGCGTGCAGGGGGCTCACGTAATCCGGTCCGTGATTCCGCGCACACATATCAAATGCGAAATCATCCTCCAGATTAATGTTTTCGCCGGCGAAGAAAATGCCAATGGCACCCGGATCCGTCTCCAGTGCAATTTTTGCCTCTGTGTCGGCTAGAAGCCTGTGGGCGGTAGAGCTGAATAATTTTGTGGCTGCACTCAGGTGGCGACTTTTCCCAATGCTTTTGTCCGCATCGTAGTTGGAAAAGGTGCCCGTCAGCGCCTGTGATTTGATGGCGTCATAGTATGAGTCAGCGGCAATGGACTCTGGAAATTTAACGGTAATTTGTTCTATGGCAAACGTCATGGTGGCACCTTATTCGTAGCGGCTCATTACAATGGAAGCGACATTGCCACCGAAGGCAAATGCATTGCTCAGTACATGATCGACTTTCGCTTCCCGGGCGTGATTAGGAATAATATCGAGCGGGTAGGGGAACGCAGGATCCAGGGTTTCCGTATTTGCCGTGGGTGGCAATGCCTGCTCCTTTAGTGCCAGAACGCAGGCAACCGCTTCGAATCCGCTTGCGGCTCCCATACAATGACCAATCAGAGATTTGATTGAACTTACCGGAACTTCGCGCAAGGTGTCGCCGAAGACACGATGAAGTGCAATTGCTTCCGATTCATCGTTCGCACGGGTTCCGGTACCATGTGCACTAATATAGTCAATATCCGCTTTTTCGATATCGGCCATTTTCAGCGCCTGCTCCATCGCCCGTACTGCACCGTTCCCTTCTGGATGTGGTGCGGTAGCGTGGTAGGCATCACAGGTAAGGGCGTACCCGGTGACTTCTGCGTAGATTTTCGCATTGCGCGCCTTGGCATGTTGCAGCTCTTCCAGTACCAAAAACGCAGCGCCTTCACCCACGACCATTCCATCGCGGTGCTCGTCGAAAGGACGACAGGGCCCTTTGGTGGATGCATTGAGGCGATGGAAAATGGTGTAGCAGGTACGACTGAATGGGTCCGCACCACCAGCCAGGATAACGTCATTGCGGCCACTGCGAATCCGATCAAAGCCCACCCCAACAGAGTAGTTTCCAGCCGCGCAGGCGTTCACTAATGTTGCGGATCCGCCGTACATTGCCAGTCGTTTTGCGGTCTCAGCACTCAGCTTCGCGGGACTGAAGTTTTGAATATCGGCTTTGGAGACAATGGCCGGATCCTGATCCTCTTGCAGGTCGTGCCGGTCAATCGCGCGCTCCACAAGATCCTGGTTGCCCATAGTAGTACCAACGAGAACCCCGTAATTGTTCGGTCTATTCGGGTCAATGTTGAGACCTGCATCCGTAAGGGCCATGCTCCCCGCAGCCACGCTATATCCCACTGCCTGCCCATAGGTAGTCAGGCTCTGGTCTTTGCTTTGCGGCAACTGATCCCAGTCTTTCACTTCGGCTGCCAGAGGGCGAGGGTATTTATCCGCGTCCAGTTTCGACAGCGTGTCTATCCCACTCTGGCTATCCATCAATCCTCCCCAGAATGACTGAATCTGACTGCCGAGAGGTGATACCACCCCGATACCCGTAACTACTACTCTTCGCATTGTACTCTCCTTGTGGCGCAGTTGATTTCGCGCGGGTAAGTTGTGCTAGGCGCTCAAGCCGCCATCAATAACCAGTGTCTGTCCGGTGATATAATCCGCGTGATCTGACAACAGGAACAGTGTGGCTTTGGCCACTTCACTCACTTCGCCTACGCGTCTTGCGGGAATCAGTTTGGTGAGTTTCTTCATGGCCTGCTCATTCATCTGCTCGACCATGTCCGTTCGGATAAATCCCGGGGCGATACAGTTGACCTGTACACCAAAGCGCGCCATCTCGTGGCTCAGTGTTTTGGTCAGGCCTACCAGCCCCGCTTTGGAGGCAGAATAGTTTGCCTGTCCTGCGCTCGCCTGGAGGCCACTCACCGAGGAAATGAACAGCACTTTGGCACGATCCTGGTGAATCATCTGCTTCAGAGCGGCCTGGGTCATATAGGCGCTGCCTGACAGATTGGTGCCAATCACGCTATCCCAGTTTTCCGCAGGCATCGTCATAAATGCCTGATCGGCGGTGATGCCGGCATTGTTGACCAGCGCGTAGAGATTACCCTCCTGTGCTAACACATCTTCTACAAGGGCCTGGCATTGCGCCGCGTCAGATACATCTGCCTGTACGCCGCGACAGTGGCGACCTGCTTCGACATTACTGCCCTCAATATCACGTGCCAATGCCTCATTGCTCCGGTAGGTGAATATAACTTTTGCGCCACTTTGGCAGAGAGCGTCCACGATTCCTTTGCCAATCCCTCTTGTACCACCTGTGACGATGACCGTTTTATCTTTTAATGAGCTGTACATTGTTTTCTCACATTAATGCTTTTAAGTCAGAATGTTTTCCGGATGAATTTAAAGGCAGGCGCAGGATCAGATCGACCATCCGCTCCATACTGCTTCGATGAAGCTTTCTTGGCACAAATGGCGCGCTGACGCTATGCCACTGCTGGTGTAGCTGCTCGACGATCCCCTCCCTACAGTCAGCCGCTTGAATTTCCTGGATGCAACGCTGAGTGTGAACCAGACAATTCTGAATAAGGTTTTCATCACCCTCGGGTGAGAGAATTCCGTGATGCGCCGTCACTATCTCGCGGACCGGCAACTTACACAGCGCCCGGAGCGATTCCAGATAGGCTTCCGCATCGTCAAATATCAGCGGGCGCCAACATCTGGTTACAGGGTCGAGCTCGCCCAGGCAGTCACCAGTGAAGAGTCGCTGTCTTCTGGCATCGTAAAAGCAAGTGTGATCCGGCGAGTGCCCGGGTGTTGCCACAGCAGTAACCGTCAGATGGTTGCCAGCTACAAATGACGCACCGGGATCAATTGCTTTTACAGGAAGCTTATCCAGGCGCTGGCACGATCTCCCAATTTCCGGAGTGCCCAGGGTCGCATTCAATCGGTCAATGACATCTCGAGTTGACGCACTCTGCCAACTTTCGATGGTTGCCCGGCTAGCGACAATTTCGACATTCGGCATAAGTGGCGCGACATAGCAAAGCATCCCGCAATGGTCATAGTGCTTATGGGATATAAACCAGTAGCGAATTGCCTTGAGATCTATTCCACGTGCTTGCAGCTGCTCGATGAACAGATCACAGTCACGACTGATGCCTCCCTCAAATAAAGCGAACTCTCTGTCGTTGATTGGTGCAACGTAAACCGGAACATTGGCTGATCCCAGAACCAGCAGCTGCTCACATTCGTGGTCGTCGCGGAGTGGGATCTGCATGTTCAAGGCACTCGATACACCAGGCTTCCCCAGGTGGCGCCCGACCCATAGGCAAGACAGAGCACCGTCTGGCCAGATGAAAGGCGGTTCATGTTCAAAGCGAGAGTCGCCGGTAGGGACGCCGAGGCCATGTTGCCGAGCTTGTGTACTGTTACCAGGAATTTCTCTTTTGGGATGCGAAGTTCCTCGCGAACACAGTCGAGTATCCGGAGATTAGGCTGATGACATATCACGTAGTCGATGTCATCCAGTGTCAAATCATTGTGTTCGAGGGTTTCCTTTGCCAGCCGAATCAGGGTTCCGCTCGCGTGTTCGAACATTGGGCGTCCGTTCATGACGAACTCGGTTTCTCCTGCCTCGAATTGCTCTGGGGTCAGGAATCGCATACCTGCGGATCCTGGGGCCTTCGTCATCAGCAGGTCGAAATAATTGCCGTCTGCGCCCAGCTGGCAATCCAGCATTCCCGATGCTGAATCGTCTGTTTTGCGAACAACCGCCGCTGCCGCACCATCTCCAAGAAGAATGGCAAGATTTCTTCCCCGATCGGAGCAGTCCATGCGCTTGGACAATACTTCACCGCAAATAATCAGGATGTTCTCGTACTTTTCATTGTTGAGGAGTGCATCAGCCAGCTCGAGGCCGTAAACGAAACCACTGCACTGGGCGCGCAGATCCATGGCCGGCACACAGTCCAGTCCCAGCTTCCGCTGGATCAAGCAGGCCTGAGATGGGTCGTGGTGGTCTGGCGACAGTGTGTTGACCAGCAGAAAGTCGATCTCCGACGGGCCGATTCCAGCATTTTCCATTGCCTGTATTGCGGCGGGAATCATTAAGTCGCTACATGCTTGACCGCTTGCCGCGTGATGTCGATAAATGACACCAGTGCGTTCGATAATGAACTCCTCTGACGTATTCATCATATTGACGAGGTCCGCATTCGACACGCACCGATCGGGTATTGTGCAACCCATTCCCGCTATCTCTAAAGCCATGAGATTTTCCGCTGCCTCAATTATTTGAAAATATTGTCCATTTTACTGGCGAGATAGATATTGCCCTTCACCAGCAGTTTACGGGTCAATATCGCTGTCATTCCTTTCAATTCGTTATTTACAAGCCGCAGATAGGAGTGCTCGTCAGTCTCAAAAGTGACATCCGGGTTTTCTTTGCGGCCATCAAGAATGGAGAAAGCACCATTGTTGACATGGATACAGAACTCTTTGCCATTTTCGCCGTTGATAATCCATTGATACTTTGCATCCACGCCTTTGCTTGCGTCGGGTTGGAAGCGCGCATCCATAGAGTGGATGACTTCTTCGATCGAATTTAGCCGTTGAGACATCAGTGTTGACCCTTTGCTAATGCTTTATTGATAACGCGCTCGAAACCTTGCATCACCCAGATATCGTGGTAGTCCGGATGGTAGATACCAGACTTCACAAAGTAGTGAATAGAGGGCATGACGAGTTGATCATTTAACTGCTGTCGGTGCTCAGAACAGAGAATGACATCGAGCAGGCGTTCGTGGTCCTGGAAAGCCGGGTCCTGAAATCCGATCTTCTCAAAGCAGTCGATATTGGTGATACCTTGATCAACCAGCTGGCGAAGATAGACCGCGGTTAACTCCTGAGCTTGCTGTTTGAAGGTGGGGTCACTGTCGATCAGGTTCTGAATCATCTGTTGACCCCACTTGATGTGCCGCATCTCTTCTTTCCAGTGGGCCTGTACTACGGCCTTTGCCATGGGGTGCACATAATCGGCATCAACGTCAAGCCGCTGGTATTCATCAGCAATCCATTCGATGACCATGGTCAGGAAAACCGCCATCAGGGGGTATTGGCCAGTACCGGCGTTATCGTCGTAAAAGGTTCTGAGAAAGTCCGGCATCGGGTATATATCGCTGCCGTAATACCGAATGGCTTTCTTGAAAACGAGGGTGTGGACCAGCTCTTCCTTGATGAAGTGCTTCATATAGTCTCTTACCAGCGGAAGATCATCGAAGGCTCCGTTGTTGAGTTCCTTCATGTAGTACTCGACAACAAGGGATTCCAGGTGCACAAAGGCAGACCACCAGGTGATCATCTCTTCTTGAGACAGTTTCTGGATCTCCTCCGGTGTGGCTTTGTCCCAGAACTCTGTGCCATAAATGGAAATGCGCTCCTTTTTCTTCAGATAGGGCGGCTCCAGAACTTCCAGGTTCCATGGATGATCGTGAAGGGTGCTCATGGACTTTTTTTCTGAGGACAGAATGAGCCGCTCAGTGACTTTGTTGATGCGGTCAATATTGGATTGGTCTACGGTAGCCTGCTGAGACATGACGTTATGCTCCTTCTGCAACTTGCTGGCGATTTCGGATGGTGGCTGCGGTGAACCCCAGGCACATGGCGGGTTCATAACCGGCACCATTTATCCAGGTGCCAACGAATTGAAGTCCCTGAAATGGTGGTTTTTGCAGGAATCGAACGTTTCTCTTCGGGATTGGCTTGTACCCGAACGACGATCCCCCGTATGAGTTGGTAAACTTCTTACTGGTTCTGGGTGTCGATACATCGAAGTACCGGATGTGCTTTTTGATATCCGGAAAATGTGACGCAAATCGGTCGATAAGAAGCTGGGCAATGGCGATTTTTCTTCGTTTATAGGACTGTCGGTCCAGCTCGAACCAGTCCGACTGATGATCTAACACCTCCAGTTGAATGACATTTCCGTATGTGCTGTCCAGAACCGAGTAATTCGATACCGAAAGTGGCCAGTGCTGGTATCTCTCATCTGATGCAGAGAGACCGTCGGCACAGTCCAGATATTGCGTCGATGCGAACAGGTAGTCATCTTTCGTGATACCAATCTCGCTTGGTGCTCGGTCAAGCCCCAGATACACGATGAACGCACCCAGCCCAAACTCCAGAGATTCGAGCTTCCCGGTGAAGCTGTCTAGCGCCGGGCTCGGAGGCGTAAGGTTGGGTATCTGGTGGGGGCAGCCGGTAAACACCGTATGCTCCGCGGTAATATCGTACCGTCTGGATAGGCAGCCTGTGACAGTGTCACCGTCTGTTTTGAGCGAACTCACTTCTTCACGTACGATCAGTTCGCCGCCTCGGCGTACAAACTCGTCAGCAAGCGTGTCAGAAAGTGCCTGTGATGAGCCTCTCACATACCGCTTCTCGGTGAAAAAGAAGGTGTAGGCAAAGTGCAGGAAGTAGAGCGCATCTACTTCATAAGCCTCAACCCCGAGGTTGATGGCGATCGCGCAGAAAAGGGTGATCAGCTCACGGTTTCGAAACAGTGTGCAGAGATAGTCATAGGTAGTGATGCGGCTCAATTGCCTTCCGCGTACAATCTCTTCAAAGCTGAGCTCGTATTCCCCCAATGCCAGCCGTGCAATCATATAGTTTTGATAGCCACAACCCTTGATATCCGCGATGAATCGGTGAATTGACTCCCTTTCGTCAGGGAATTCACGCAGTAATTGCGCAACGAACTCATCCGGTTTCGCCGAGATCCGAAGATTGCGCTTCCCGATGAAGATGTTCGTCAGGTGTTCATAGGTCTCGAACTCGACCAGATTGAGTAATCCTGCGCGACCCAATGCATTTTCCAGGTTTCCGCTCTCGCCGAATCCAGTGATCTTATGTAGGCTGCAGTCGAAAATGTACTCGCCCTTGCGCGCAAAGTTGGTGGCGTAGCCACCAACTTTGGTGTGTTTATCGATGACGACAACGCGCTTTCCGGCGGCAGCGGCTACGTTTCCGTAGACCAAGCCGGTAAGTCCTGCACCAACGACAAGCTCGTCAGCAAATATTTTCGCTCGTTCCTTCATTGAATGAATCTCAATCAAGCCGTCGCGGTTTCTTTTTCTTCAATCAGTTCATTGATCAAGTCGGCAATGGCCTGGATGGTTACCATTTCCTCGTAGCGAGAAGGTGGCACCTTCACCTTGTATTTTTTCTCCAGCCCAACCGTGATCTCCAGGCCGGCAAGAGAGTCGAGACCTACTTCTTCCAGGTTGTCCTGAAGCCCGATTTCCATATCCTCAAGTTCGCCGGCTTCGATTGCGAGGCTTCGAATTGTCTCGATAAGATTATCCATAATGTCACCTGTTGTGAGAAAGTTTGGGGAGGTCCCCGGTTAAGTTTCTGATCTTCAGCAAATTACCATGTCGCCGATTCGCCAAACCTGTGCCGCAAACCCCCATCCAGTTGCGGCGCCAGCCATCACAATGTTGTCGCCTTTTTGAATGCGACCCTGCTTTAATGACTGGTGGAGAGTGTATGGAATAGAGGCCGACACCATGACGCCCGCTTTGTACATGGTGGTGAGGTATTTTTCCTCGGGGCAGTCAACTCCGGTTGCCCATGCGTGGACGAGCAGGGGGGAGGGTTGGTGGAATACGAACTCACCGATATCGCTGCTTTGCAGACCCGCTTTCTTCAGGGCTCGGTGCACTGCGATCGGTACGTTTTGCGGAACAAATTCCTGCATCTGCTTCTGGCCGTCTTCATCCAGGCTGAAGTAGAGTTTGGTTCTATGGCTTTCACTGTCACCGGAAGGTGCACGCCATTTTCCGGTGGCGATCGAGTAATGCGTGGCGTTGCTATGTTGTGCGCTGGCCAGTAATTCACCTTCATCTGTGCTGGCGGTGAGCAGGGCCGCCGCGCATCCATCCGAGAATATCGTGGAGCTTCGGTCGGTGTAATCCATCATGTTGGAGATGTATTCACAGCAAAGTACAACGGCGTTTCGAACCTTTCCCTGTTCGATATACGAGGCGGCCAGTTTTTGCCCCAGTAGAAAGCTCGCACACTCCATCTGAATATCGAAGTGCATGGCATTGATCAGTCCCGCCTCCTCGCGCAAGACCCGGCTTAACCTGGGGTAGAGCCGAGGCTGATTGGTACCTTTTACGCTGCCAATATTGGTCAGAACCGGGCAGGATGCAGCGCAGATAACGAGGTCAACATCTGCCGGCTTCAAACTATTGGCCTTTAGAAGGCGGTCGAGCACCGTAAGAGAAACGCGCAATTCATCTTCACCGAGGTCAGGACTAAAGTAACCCCGCTCGTCGATTCCCCAGAAACGCCACCACCGCTGTGACATTTCTGGCAGGTGGCCAAATATCGGGTCCGTATTTTTAAACTTTCGGGCAGGCAGCTGACTCGTGATTGATGCAATTTTCGCTTTGATCATGCTTTTTCTCCTTCCACGGTCACAGTCACGAAGTCAATCGCGGATGCGAATGGATCAAAAGAGTAAACGCCGATTTTTCCCGCGGCTCTGGGTTGGCTGCTTTTCACCCACTGAAAGAGCGTGAATGGTCCAGCATTCAGTTGATCTTCTGTCTTCTCATTAAGCCAGGACTCGACAACCGGAGTATCGTAGGCCGCTGAGTTCCGCGCGTGTGCTGCGGCACAAGTTGCTGCGATGTCACTATAGAGTTCGGGCTGAAAGGTAAGGTTGAAGCGACCTTTCCTGTCGTCCGCCGACTTGATGTCCGTATTAAGGTCAATGCTCAGGGGGGCGATCGCCTTTTCGAGCGCGTAGGTTGCGGTAGCCTGTGCGGGATCCGCTTCGAGTAACGCTACAGCGACACCGTCAGAGCTGATAAAACCGCTTCTCTGGTCTTGCTCAAAAGACTGGTTCTGGTCGTATCGGATCAGCAGAATGTTGCGGTACGACTCGGCAATAGCGAGGGTGTTGATGATTGACAGTGCTTTTGCCAGGCTGGACTCCATCAGGTCAAACACGAACGCCTTGCTCGCACCGATCGCGCCCTGAAAGGGATGGCCGATCTTCGGGCCCATGATGCTGGTGTCGTGCACCAGATGATCAGGAGCCAGCGAGAGCGAAACAATCAGATCGATCTCTTCAGGATTAATCTGGTGATTTTCCAGCAGCCCGATCGCCATTGGTTTCAGGTAGTCGATACCTACCGTTCCGTTTTCGAACTTTGCGTAGCGAATCGAATAACGTTCCTGAGCGTAAGTAGGCTTCTCACTCACGACAGTTTCAGGCAGATAGCAATCAGCATCGATTATGCGCATATCGGAGCCTCCACAGGATCGTTCTGCTGGGTTGCCATTCTGGTCATTTCCTTTCGAACCACTTTCCCGTTGTCATTCCGGGGTAGGCTTTCGAGATACAGGACTCTTACCGGATGCATGTAAGAATCGAAGCGGTCCTGTATGAAGGCAAGCACTGTTTCTGTCGTTACCGAGTGTTGATCGGCGACCAGAAAAAGTACCGGTTGGACGGGGGCGGCGCCGTGGGCGGATGGGATAACGGCACATTCGAGAATCGAGGGGAATTCTTCAAGTAGACTATGCTCAATAAGGGCGGGGGTAACCCATCGCCCATTTACCTTGAACATGTCGTCTTCGCGGCCGCGATAGTAATAGTAGCCGTCGGCGTCCATTACGAAATTATCGCCAGTTCTGTACCAGCCCTGGTCGAACTTCTCGGATGTTTTCTCCGGTTGGCCAAAGTAGCCCGAACTGACGCTGCCGCCTTTTACCAGTAGCACGCCCTGCGTGCCGGTGTTGACTATTTCATCGCCGCTCTCGTCGACAAGCATACATTGGTAGCCCGGTAGCACCTGGCCGGTGGCCCCGGGGCGAGACCTTCCAAGGCGGTTTGCGAGAAAAATGTGCCCAACTTCGGTTGCGCCGATTCCATCGCAGATTTCAATACCCTGACTGATCCAGTACCGATACTCCGCCTCTGGAAGAGGTGCGCCTGCGGATACGGCTTTGCTGACGCTCTTTGCGATCAGACCTGCCTGGCTCTCTAGCGCGCTGTAGATGGCGGGAACCGCGAAGAGTACAGAGGGCTTGTATTGAGCGATATTGGCGATTATTCCCTTCGGCGTAGGCCATGCATCATCCAGAATCGCCGTGCAACCAGCGTATATGGGGAAGAACAGAGAGTTCCCCATACCGTAACCAAAGAACATTTTGGGCGCGGAATAGCAGATATCACCGGCATGGAGTGCGAGCAGGTTCTCTGCCACCGCCTTGCAGAACGCCATAGTGCCCGATGTGGAATGCATGACCCCTTTCGGGGTTCCGGTAGATCCCGAAGTATATTGGAGGTAGCAAACCTCATTGTTGGGAACTCTGTGAAAGTCGTTCCATTCTGGATTTCCGCACGCGAAGCCAAATTGCTCAGGGGACAGCTGTGTCCCTCCCGGCGCGGCCTCTTCAAAAATGATGATCTCGATATCAGACCAGTGAGGCAGTGTATGGGCTTTTTCAAAGGAAGTAACAATGAACGCCGGGGTCTTCTGGCTGATCATTTCTTCGACGGTTTCATTGCGAATTTTCGGGTTGATAATTGCCGGTATACCGCCCACGGCAATGACTGCCAGAAACATCTGTGCGAGAGAGGGCGAGTCGTTAAGCATTATCAGGATGTGATCGCCCGGGTTGATTGCACTCTGCAGCTCGCTGGCAAGTGCTCTGACCGATGCCGAAAAGTGCTTTCGCCGGATCTGATCTTCTTTGTACAGATACAGCGTATCTGCCGATTCGTGGTGCTTATTCGAAAGAAGTAATTCAGCGAGGTTCTCACGGTAGCAGGGGATGGCACTCATACTGCGGCCACCTCCGCAGCAATGTCGCGCTTCTGGGTCAATTCTTCGAGCAGTGCCGAGCACCACTGGGTAATCCGCTGTTCGGTTTTCTCAGGCTGGCAGTCCTCATCCAGGGCCAGGCCCACGAAGTGTGATCCATCTTCGGTCAGCGCTTTGGAGGCTTCAAATTCGTAGCCCTGGTTTGGCCACCGACCGACAATATTCGCGCCTTTTTCCACACACAGGTCGTGCAAGATGCCCATGGCATCCAGATACCACTCTGGATATCCGTACTGATCGCCAAGTCCAAACAGGGCGACCGTTGTACCAGAAAGATTTGTTTCTTCGAGTTCGGACCAGAGCTCTTCCCAGTCGGACTGCAGGTGACCGTAGTCCCAGGTTGGAATGCCGAATATCACCAGGTCGCAGGTTTCGAGGTCGGAAAAACCAGCTTCGGAAATTGTGTTCAGTTCGGCAAGGTCATCCCCAAAGAATTCCTGCACCTGTCTGGCGGCAACTTCGGTATTGCCGGATGTGGAGTCAAAATAAATTCCAATTTTCACAATAAAACCATCCGTTGGTAATTCGTAAGCCTGAGGCCACGGCATTGCGGGAAGCAGTGTCGCTTCCAGCGCAAGTGGTACCGGAGCCAGTTGGGCTATCTGTGTCGATTGATCTGCGGTGTACGCTAGCGAAGTTTTGTTACATAAAAATTCTTAATGTAAAAAAATATTCTCAATCAAAATTTTTTGGTGGGAAAAATTGCTGCGGTAGCAAGGCGGCGCATTTCAGCAGGAAAATTTTTTTTCGTCAACGCGCAATTTGTTTCTCAGTAGTGTGCCTCGGTGTAATTTTAATTTTTTCACCGAAGGGGTTTCGCAGTATTCATCCTGCCGTTGAATTTCGCGATGTAACCGTGTTTGTACGATCGTATTTGTTGCGAAGGTATTATTGCGGGCAAGTGAAATATTTTTGCTTTTGCTTTGGGTTTTTCGATGTTATTTCTGTTTTTTTCCGGTTGTGCGGGATCGGGATAATCCTGGAACACCTGTACATGCTTTTTATCTGGCACATTCGTGTGAATTGGGTGGCCTTTTAATAAAGGCGCGTAATTAGTTATTTTCTTGCGGAAATTTAATGGTACAAGAGTTCATGTTGATACATATTTTCAGCGTGGAGCGATTTTCGTACGGGAACAGCGGAAGATAGCTAAGAGCGGGGGAGTAGCAGGAGGGGAGCAGTGAGCGTGAAAGCCGGCGGGGGGAAGGGTTATTCCTGTTTTGGCATATCTTTGAAGTACTGCTTGTAAATCGCATCGCCATTACTGACCAGTGGAATCTGAGAGAGATATTTCAACCCGGTAATCTTTGCATAATTCAACCGCTGCCCCGGCAGGTGCGCAAATACCCCGAACATCTTTGAATAGGATTTTATCGCGCGGACTCGTTTGTGCCTCCGCTTAATGTACGAATGTATCAATTCACGAGTGAGAGTGGGCGGGGGGTTGGATTGAACCAGTTGTACGAGTACTGCCGCATCTTCAAAAGCGAGAGAGGCTCCCATACCCAGATTAGGTGTTACTGCGTGTGCGGCGTCGCCTATCTGTAAGAATCCGCTATCGTTTGTCCAGCGGACCGCGTTCTCCGATATCTGATCAAAGCGGACTTTTGTATCAGCGTTGATCCCGTTGCGGACAAATGCCCCGGGCTTACCAAAACGGTGCAGTATCTGCTGGATGTCTTCATTACGGTACTTTGACTCGCGTGCGAATGCACACGGTTGTGAAGTCAGAAATATATAGGAGCAGCTCTGCGACACAGGAAAGATCCCCAGTCGGAATTTTCCATTATGTATTTCGTACGCTCGTTCCTGATCGAGCACGCCATCAATCAGCCAGCGCCAGACTCCCTGTGTTGTGGCTTTGTTGTTTTCTGCAGTGGCTTCAAAACCGTGAATGCCGTCGCTAAAGAGGACGTTGCGTGCTCTGACGACCTCGCCGGAGGAAAGTGCCAGGTGCGTCTCGTTCTCGCTGTGCCGGGTAGCGGTGATCAGTTGGCGTTCTGGCAGGCAGTACTGTTTGTTGACATGACGATAAAGTAATTGATGCAGGGTGGCGCGCAACGTCGAAGCCACTGGATAGCCTTCATAGCCCATCTCTTGTGCGGCGATGTACGGGTTTCCGGGGGTCCCAAAGACCATCTCGCTGAGAGGAATGTAGCCATCCAGATGGCGGTAGTCTATGCCCAGCTGGTGCAGTGCGTGCAATCCGGATGGATGCAGGACTATTCCCATCCCCTCGGCAACAGGCAGTTGTCGCTGTTCGATCAGGCGGTAGTCCCGACCGGCGGCCTCCAATCCACAGGCCGTAGCCAGTCCTGCCAGGCCGCCGCCAATGATCGCTATATCCGTTTTCATGGTGTGAGCCTCGCTTTCCCTGGCGTTGTCAACTGGGCCGTTACTGCCGCTTCGTCCCGCGGATGAAATCGTATGGATTGTGCCAGTAGAACCCGTGGCCCTCCAGCCGTCTGTCTAATCTTCTATCTATATGGGTACGCGCGGTCTGCACGGTCAGTATAAGTCGATAGGAAATAGAGGGCACCTTATCTACAATACGCACCTTTGGTATTCCCCTCTATTAGTCGAGCTTCCTCTGTGACCCAATCTGACTCCAATCACCCCCGTGACTTCCAGTCGCTTCCTCTTCAAAAGCCGCTACTGAAAAACCTTCAGGATCTGGGCTACGAACAGCTGACCGAAATTCAGGCGATGGCGCTGCCGGCCATTGTGGCGGGCCGGGACGTGATCGGGCAGGCCAAGACCGGGTCGGGGAAGACGGTGGCGTTTGGCCTGGGATTGTTGCACAAATTGAACGTAGAGCAGTTTCGTGTGCAGTCGCTGGTGCTATGCCCCACCCGTGAGCTGGCAGATCAAGTGGCGCGGGAGCTGCGGAAGCTGGCGCGGGCCATTCACAACATCAAAATTCTGACCCTGTGCGGTGGTATGCCATTTGGGCCTCAGATCGGATCTCTCAAGCATGGCGCGCATATCGTCGTGGGTACCCCGGGGCGTATTGAAGATCACCTGCGTAAGGGTAATCTCGATCTGAAGCATGTGGAGACCCTGGTGTTGGATGAAGCGGACCGGATGCTCGATATGGGCTTCCAGGCAGTGCTGGACCAGATACTCGCAGAATTGCCGAAGGCGCGGCAGACGCTGCTGTTTTCTGCGACCTACCCGAAAACCATCGACGCATTGGCCTCCCGCGTGCTTAGCACCCCGTTAAAAGTGGAGGTGGCAGCGTCGCACACCCAAAACACGATTGAGCAGCAGTACTATCGGGTGGAAAACAATGAGGCGCGACCGGGGGCACTGTATCAGTTGCTCGCCAGCTATGATGCTTCATCAGCACTGGTATTCTGCAACACCAAAAAGGAGACCGAAGAAGCCGCGCAAGCGCTGAAACGTGCGGGCTTTGCGGCGCTGGCACTGCATGGTGATATGGAGCAGAAAGACCGTGATCGTACGCTGGCACTGTTTGCCAACGGCAGTGCTTCTGTGCTCGTGGCTACGGATGTGGCAGCGCGGGGGCTGGATATCGAAGAGCTGCCAGTGGTGGTGAATTATCACCTGTCGCGGGATCCAGAAGTGCATGTGCACCGTGTGGGTCGTACCGGGCGGGCAGGACAGAAGGGCGTGGCGCTCTCACTGGTGAGTAAGAAAGAGATCTACAAGCTGGAGCGCCTGGAAGCACTGATTCAGCAGAAAATCGCTCTACGGGAAGTGCCGGAACCGGATTCCGGCTTTGTGCCGACGCGCCCACTGATGTCTACATTGCAGATCGATGGTGGGAAAAAGCAGAAAGTCCGCGCGGGCGATGTAGTTGGCGCGCTCACCGGCGAGGGCGGAATTGACGGGGCGATGATCGGGAAGATCCAGCTGTTCGATTTTTCTACTTTTGTCGCGGTGCAGCGTCCCGTCGCGAAAAAGGCGCTGGGAAAATTATCCAGCGGAAAGATCAAGGGACGAAAGTTTCGCGCGCGTATTGTGGGCGTCTGATAGCCGGCAATACTAGTGGTCCATGCGGAAAATTCGGGTTCCCTATTGCGCCCCGTGCGGGCAGCAATAGGGAGGCGGATGCGAGTCAGAAGCGCAGGCGTATTCCCAGTGCGCCATCCACGTCGAAGCCCTCGTAGTAATCCACATCGCTGAACCCGTAGTGTGGCACCGCCTGAATGTAGGCTTCCAGGCTGGGGGCAATACCAAAGCTCAAACCTACGGGCAGGCGCACTCCAGTCTGGTAGTAGTCGCCATTGCCGTCGCCGTCTCGATAAAAGCCTCCGGCATCAATGTAGGCGTGTACTGTTCCCAGGTTATTGGTGAAGTTCTGCAGGCGCATATCGACGGCGATGGCATCGCTGTTGAAGAAAATCGAGGTTCCGCGTAACTGCGCGGTCACGCCCAGCCCCAGGTCGTGGGCGACCCCAAGCCCGACGCCAGTCCTATTGGCTGCCATAGACGGCGTCGCCAGGACAGCGAGCATGAGGGGTAGGGCGATCCTGATCAGGGTTTTCGAAAACTTCATGAGTACCTCATTGGTGGGGTAGATGAGGGGCGCGAGTATAGATTGGCCGCCCGGCGGTGCTTTGCGGTACTTCACAGTTGCGTGAAGGCCGGCTACTTGCTGCATTCTGGCAAGACGCAGCGGGTCAAAATCGGGATAATGCCGCGGTTTGCTCACTCCTATTCAGTTATCAATCCGGTAGTTTCCATGGAAATCAGCGTCAACTTCCTCGAAAACCTGCGTCTTGAAGCCAAGTTCGACGACTTTACCGTCATTACGGACCAGCCCATCCGCTACAAGGGCGATGGTTCGGCTCCCAGCCCGTTTGACTACTTTCTGGCTTCCTCTGCGCTCTGTGCGGCTTATTTTGTGCGGGTTTACTGTCTGGCGAGAGATATCCCTACGGAGAATATCCGCCTGTCGCAGAACAATATCGTGGACCCGGAAAATCGCTATAACCAGATCTTCAAGATCCAGGTGGAGCTGCCGGAGGATATTTCCGAGAAAGACCGGCAGGGCATTCTGCGCTCCATTGACCGCTGTACCGTAAAGAAGGTGATCCAGACCGGACCGGATTTCCAGATCGAGACGGTGGAAAACCTGGCGGAAGATGCGCAGGCGCTGCTGATGGTGGAGCCGGATGCGGAGCACCAGACCTTTATCGAAGGTAAGGATCTGCCACTGGAGCAGACCATTGCCAATATGACCAAGATCCTTGCCGATCTCGGTATGAAGATCGAGATCGCCTCCTGGCGCAACATCGTACCGCACGTGTGGTCCCTGCATATCCGTGATGCGACCTCCCCCATGTGCTTTACCAACGGGAAGGGGGCAACAAAAGAAAGTGCCCTATGCTCTGCGCTGGGCGAATTTATCGAGCGACTGAGCTGCAACTTCTTCTACAACGACCAGTTTTTCGGCGAGGAGATCGCCAACGCCGGGTTTGTGCACTACCCGAATGAAAAATGGTTTCCCTTAGAGGACGATGATGCGCTGCCGGAGGGAATACTCGATGACTACACCCGCGCAATTTATGACCCGGAAGAGGAGTTGGGTGGCTCCAACCTGATTGATACCAATTCCGGTCGCGCTGATCGCGGTATCTGCTCTCTACCGTTTGTACGCCAGTCTGATGGGGAAACCGTCTATTTCCCCTCCAACCTGATCGAGAACCTGTTTCTCAGCAATGGGATGAGTGCCGGCAATACCCTGGCGGAAGCCCAGGTCCAGTGCCTGTCGGAAATCTTCGAGCGGGCGGTGAAAAAACAGATTCTCGAGCAGGAAATTGCTCTGCCGGACGTGCCGAAAGCGATACTGCAGAAGTATCCGGATATTCTCGAGGGTATCGAAGAGCTGGAAAAGCAGGGCTTTCCGATTCTGGTGAAAGATGCGTCGCTTGGGGGGCAATTTCCGGTGATGTGCGTGACCCTGATGAACCCGCGCACCGGCGGTGTGTTCGCATCCTTCGGCGCGCATCCCAGCCTGCATGTGGCGTTGGAGCGCAGCCTGACCGAACTGATGCAAGGGCGCAGTTTTGAGGGGTTGAACGATGTACCTCCGCCCACCTTCAATAGCCTCGAATTGACCGAGCCGCATAATTTTGTCGAGCACTTTATCGATTCTACCGGGGTGGTTTCCTGGCGATTCTTTAGTGCCAAATCCGACTATGAATTTGTCGAATGGGACTTCTCCGGCAACCACGCTGATACCAATCAGACCGAGGCGGAGCGCCTGTTCGCGATTCTGGAAGAGATGGGCAAAGAGGTCTACCTCGCCACTTATGATGACCTGGGCGCTTCGGCCTGCCGTATTCTGGTGCCGGGCTATTCGGAAGTGTACCCGGTGGAGGACTTGATCTGGGACAACACCAACAAGGCGCTGGATTACCGCGAACATATTCTCAATCTGCACCGTCTGGATGACGAAGCCCTGGCGGATCTGGTGGAGCGGCTGGAAGAAAGCCAGATCGATAATTATGAAACCATCATCACCCTGATTGGTGTGGAGTTTGATGAGAACACGGTATGGGGTCAGCTTACGGTGTTGGAACTGAAGATACTGATCTACCTCGCGCTGGGGCGCCATGAAGAAGCGTTAGAGCTAGTGGAGGCCTTCCTGCAGTACAACGACAATACCGTGGAGCGTGGGCTGTTCTATCGCGCGGTGCAGGCGGTGCTGGAGATTGAGCTGGACGAGGATCTGGCGCTGCAAGATTACCGCTATAACCTGGAGCGGATGTTTGGGACGGCGACCATGGATGCGGTGGTGGGGTCGGTGGATGGCAGTGTGCGTTTCCACGGTCTCACGCCGACGAACATGCAGCTGGAGGGCCTGGATAAGCATCTGCGTTTGATTGAGAGTTATAAAAAGCTGCACACGGCCCGGGCGGCCAGTGCTAAAGCCTGACCAGACGGGTTACCGCGCGGTGGGCCTGGATTCCGGCATGCACCGGAATGACGGGTGCGCAATTTTGGCGTTCCGTCACCCCCGCGAAGGCGGGGGGCCAGGTACATCGTAGGTATGAGTCAGGAGGTTGTGAATTTATTGGGTTAGTTTAGGCTCGCCGAATCTTGCGACGGCTCTGCCGTATCATTTCTCTTCACATACCCATCCTCATCCAGCTCCACAATCGGCATACCCAGTTCCGCGATACTCTCACGGATATTGGCGGCATCGCCAACCACAACGATCGCCATATTCTCCGGATCCAGTAGACCGGTGATGACCTTGTTCAGGGTCTTGCGGTCGGTCTCTTTCAGCATGGCACCCTGCTGGGAGCGGTAGTCCAGTGGCAGGTCATAGCGCAGGATATTGTTGAGCAGGCTAAGCTTGTCACCGGGCGTTTCGTATTTGCGGGCTTCCTGCTGGCCGATGGCGGAGCGCAGGTAATTGAACTCGCTTTCGGTCATGCCCTCACTGTCGTACTTTGCGAACTCTTCAAGCACTTCGTTCAGTGCATCGGCGGTTGCGTCTTTTTTCACCTCTGAGCTCATCATGTACTGGCCTTCCTGCGGTTCGCCGATCAGGTAAGAGCGGGCCCCGTAGGTATAGCCTTTGTCTTCACGCAGGTTGAGGTTGATGCGGCTGTTGAAGTTGCCACCCAGTGGGAAGTTGCCCAGGTAGGCGAGGTAGTAATCGCCGAGGGCATCGTAAGGTACGCCGTGTTGGGCGACACGCAGGCTGGACTGGGCGGCCCCTTCCTTGTTCACCAGATAAACGGTGCGGCCTTCAATTACCGGTTTTTGCAGGGCGATGGTCGGGCGTACCGCTTCTGCGGTTTTCAGTCTCGCCAGTTCACTCAGAGACTTCACAATCTTCTCGTGGGGCAGGCTGGTGCTGACGGTCACACCACTCAAATGCGCGGGGAAGTGCGCCTGGTAGTACTGCTTGACGTCGTCGAGGGAGATCTGCTCAACGGTGCCCGGCAGGCCGGCACTGGGGTAGCTGAGGGGGTGTTCGGTACCACGCATTACTGCCCCGACCGCGCGGGTCGCGAGCCCCTGCGGTGTTTTGCGGGCCTGCTGCAGGCCTTCGATGGTCTGCTGCTTAATGCGTGCGAAGTCCGTTTCGGTAAATGCCGGTTTCAGCATGCGCTCCATCATCAGCGGTACCGCCGCATCCAGGTGTTTGGCGAGCACATTCAGCGTGACGGTGGTTTCGTACTGACCGCTGTTGACGCTGACACTGGCACCCAGGCGTTTCAGCGCTTCGGTGAACGCCGCCGCGCTGCGTTCTGTGGTCGCTTCACTCATTAGTGCAGTCATCAGGGCCGTCAGGCCGGCTTTACCGCGGGGTTCGTCCCGTTGGCCGAAGTCAAACACGGCACGCACAGTGACTGTGGGTGTTTCGTCATTTTTCACTGCCAGCAGACGCACGCCGTTTTCCAGCTTTCCGTCCTGAATCTCGGGCAGTTCCACTTGCGGGTTTACCCCGGGAGTGGGCTGTACACTGCGGTCGAAGGTATCCTTTACTGGACGCAGGGCGAGGGCTTCGTCCTCGTCACTGTAGGTTTCCGGAATAGTGCGCTTCCACTCATGGCTCTGCTCTGCCGCGGCCAGTTCCGGTTTGCCATTGGGCACAATGCTGAGCAGTACCGCCGGCTGCTCGGCGATGTACTGGTCGAAGACCCGGGTAACGTCGTCAGTGGCGACGGACAGGTAGGCGTTGATCTCTTTGTCGATACCCTTGGGGCTACCGGTGAAAGTTTCGAAGGCGGCGAGAGTGGATACTTTGCCGGAGACGGATTGCAGGCCGAACACGCGGCCAGATTCGTAACCGGCCTTGAATTTGACAAGGTCATCCTCGGTCACGCCGCGACTGGCGAATTCGGTGAGGGTATCGCGCACCGCCTGTTCCATTTCCGCCAGGGTTTCGCCGGAGGCAGGGTTCTGGATGACGATAAACCACATCTCACAGGCCAGTTCCTTGCAGGAATGGCTGACACTCGCGGAGACGGCGCGACCGGTTTGTACCAGGCGCTGATACAGCATGGAATCCTGGCCCTGACCGAGAATCGCGGCGGCGGCATCCAGTGCCGGCTCGTCCTCATGGCCGTAGTAAACCGTAGGTACCATCATCGCCAGAGCGGGAAGATGGATATTGTCTTCCAGGGTGACGTAGCGGTCCGCGTCGAGTTTGGCCGGTTGTTTCGGCAGGTTTTCCACTTCCGGGCCGGCGGGGATGGGGCCGAAGTACTTGGCCACCCATTCCAGGGTTTTGGCTTTGTCCACGTCACCACCGATGGTGAGCACGGCGTTATTGGGACCATACCAGCGCAGGAAGAAGCGTTTCAGGTCGTTGAGGTCGGCGCGATCGAGATCCTCCATCCAGCCGATCACCGGCCAGGAGTAGGGGTGACCATCCGGGTAGGTGGTGGCATACATGGTTTCCAGGGCGCGGCCGTAAGGGCGGTTGTCCACCCGTTGACCACGCTCGTTCTTTACCGTTGCGCGCTGGACTTCAAACTTTTCCTGTGTGACCGCGTCGAGGAATACTCCCATGCGGTCGGATTCAAGCCAGAGTACCGTCTCCAGTTGATTGGCGGGTACTGTCTGGTAGTAATTGGTACGGTCTGTGTTGGTGGTGCCATTCATGCTGCCACCGGCTTCAGTGATGATGCGGAAGTGTTCCTCGTCCGCCACATTGACCGAGCCCTGGAACATCATGTGCTCGAAAAAGTGGGCGAAGCCGGAGCGGCCGGGATCTTCCCGGTTGGAGCCTACATGGTAGGTGACGTCTACGTGCACCAGAGGGTCTGAATGGTCTTCGTGCAAGACTATCGTCAAACCGTTGTCGAGTTTGTATTTGCTGTACGGGATGGCGATCTCGGCACCATCGCCATCAAAGGTTTCCACCAGGGTAATACCGGCGGGCAAGCTGGCCTGTTGAGCCGACTCCGGAGAAGCTTCGCTGGTGGCGGAGGTCTGCGGGGATACAGGATCGGTGCCCTTGCTGCAGGCTACCAGAAGTGCGGATGCGAAAATCAGTGCGATTTTTGTGCGATGCATGATGGTAGGAGACCTTTTTATTTTCAGAATCTCCGATCCTAGCACAGCCGGCGGAATGTGCCCGACCGATACCGGTGTAACCCCGGTGTCCCCGGTTGCGTGACGCGCTATTCTTCAGTTGGAACGCAACAAAAGGGGCACTACCGGTCGGTAGTACCCCTTTTGCGTGGCGGTGGGCATGGAAGCGGTATGGCGCCTCACAACATGCCTGATTGCTGAATTAGAATTTGAACTCTGTGCCTACGCCTACGTAGCTGCGCGCATAATTATCTGCGGCAGTTTCATCGGTGTAGAAAGTAAATACCTTGGCAGCTTTGGACAGCTTGTAGTCCAGTCCAAGGCTGAATGTTTCGCCATCGGTCTTTACGATATCAGACTGGCCGTACTGTGCCTTCGCGGTCCAGTTATTGATTTTGTAAGCGACAGAGGTCATCCATCCGTCCTGCTTACTGTTGTCTGCTCTTTCCTGCTCTTCGTAAAGCCCGCCGACCTGCACATTACCAAAGTTGTACTGCGCAACCATACGCGCAACATTCCAGTCATTGGCCTCTACATCCATGTCATAGGCGTAGGCCAGGTAGACACCGTTGTTATCGTACGCAAATGCAACGGAAGTACCGTTGTCGCGGGTGTCGATCAGTGCGCCCTCGTCGTCCAGAATTTCTGCGTCCTTGTTGCTGATGTAAGCTGCCGCTACATGGAAGCCACCAAAGGATGGGGTGGTGTATTGCAGATTGTTGGATTCGCGGTTGTCGCTTTTGGTGATCAGGCTTTTAATATCGCCTTCCAGGTCGTTGAACAGATCTACTTTCTTCTGTGCAATCTTCAACGGCGTATCGAATTTACCGCCGATGACCTGGCCGAAGCCGCCTTCGAGCCCGGCAAAAATATTGCGTTGAGTGAAGGTGTCACCTTCGCCATCCATGTTGACCTGGTATTCCATTTTGTAGATGCCCTTGATACCACTGTCCAGGGGCAGCTCGCCTTTTACACCGAGGCGAGAGGCATTGCTTTTTACGTCGGTCGTTGCGCCGTCACCTTCGTCGTTGGACTGAAAGGACGCGTTGGCTTTACCGTAAAAGCCAAAGATTTCCGCGTTGGCGAAAGAGGGAAGTACTGCAACCAGCGCGAGCGACATGGCGGTCTTTTTCATGGGGGCTCTCGTAATGTTTGTTAAAAATGAACGCTGTGTGTTCTTGAGTTGCGCGCAGTTTGCTGCGGAAATGTTACAAACATGTGAAAGATGAAGATAAAGTGAATAAATTGTTACGCGGCCGCTTCAGCTCTGACAGGTGTGTCAGGTAAACCGGGCTGAGTGAGGGGCTTTTTCTCAGGGATAGAGGGTATGAGCAGGAGAGCTTGTATGGCGCATGGGTGGCGCGGGTATGCCAGTGATAGGGGCTAAGTCAGGCGGCCGCCCGAAAATATTGCCGGGCCTATGGATCTGTGCCGCAGGTATTGGGCAGGTGGCCTTCTGGCCTGTTTTACCGGGAAGCCGGGAAGTGGCCGGCACAATACTGCTGTGCCTGCTCGGCGCCACTTTGCTGTTGACCGTGACCGGTGTCTGGCGTCGCGCAGCGGGCTGCTGGGCCGGACTGTCTCTGTCGTTCCTCCTTGGTACCTTTTGGGCACTCTGGTGCAATCACCAGGCGCTGGAGCAGCGCCTTCCACCGCAGTTGCACGGCACTGATCACACTCTGGTGCTGGAAGTGGTGTCCTTGCCGCAAAGTGCACCGGCTGTCTCTTTTTTCGGCAGACCGTCACTGTCCGCCAACGGCTATCTCGACGCCCGTTTCCGCGCCCGTGTTATCGACGGGGCAGACGCCCGCTTTGTCGATCGCACGCTGCAGCTTGGTTGGTACCGCATGACCCCGGCGGAGGCCGAGCGCCTGCAGGCGGGCAGTCGCTGGCGGATGCGGGTGCGGGTGAAGGAACCGCGCGGCAGTATCAACCCTCACACCTTTGACTACGCGGCCTGGTTACTGGAGCAGGGGGTTTTTGCCACGGGGTATGTACGCGATCGCGATCTGCAGCCGGCGCTTATGGCGAGTGGCCATGGCATCGATCGCCTGCGGGAGGGCTTGCGTCGCCAGTTGAAGGCAGAGGTGTCGGGGCAGCCGCGGTATCCTCAGGCACCGCTGCTGAGCGCACTGCTTCTCGGCGACCGTGGTGGTATCTCGGAGAAAACGCGCAGGCTGCTGCAGAGCACCGGAACGGCACATCTTCTGGCGATTTCCGGGCTGCATGTGGGGATGGTTGCCGGCTGCTTCTTTGTGCTGGGCGGTATATTCGGACGTTCCGTGGGGGTATTCGGCGGGCGGTGGTCCGGAAACCCGCTGTATCTGGCCGGCGCTGCGGGTGCGCTCGGGGCGCTGTCCTACACCCTGATCAGCGGTGCCCCCCTGTCTGCCCAGCGGGCACTGTTGATGTCGCTGGTCGCGCTGGCGGCTGTGGTGCTGCGGCGGCGGTTCGATGGGCAGCTGGGGTTGGCTCTTGCGCTCTGTGGCATCCTGTTCTGGCAGCCCCTGGCGGTATTGAATGCGGGGTTCTGGCTGTCGTTTGTCGCCGTCGCCGCCCTGTTGTTGCGTTTTCAGGGGCGGGTAGGGGCTGCGGCGGTGGATGAGGTCGCGGCGCCAGTGGGGGGCTGGTTGTTAAACGCGGTGCGCAGCCAGTGGGCCATTATGATCGGTTTGCTGGTCCCCTCAGTGCTGATTTTTCACGGCGTAAGCCTCACCGGACTCGCCGTGAACCTGATCGCGATTCCGTGGGTCGGGTTGACCATTTTGCCGCTGATACTATTGGGTGCGCTGTGCCCGTTCGCGCCCCTGACGAGTAGCCTGTGGACCCTTGCAGATCTGCAGCTGGGCTGGCTGCTGCGCTTTCTCGAAACCACCAATCAGTTGGCACCCGGTTGGCATGGGCTGCCGGTGCCCGGGGGCTGGGTACTGTTGTTGCTCGCGTTTGCCGGGCTGCTGCTGATCATGCCCCGGGGTATCCCCGGGCGAGGGTTGGGCTGGCTGCTGGTTCCGGTGGTTGCGCTGGGAGGCACTGGCTGGCAGCGGCCGCTGCCAGATTCGTTTGAGCTGACCGTTCTGGATGTAGGGCAGGGGTTGGCGGTATCGATGACCACGGCCGAGCGCACCCTCATCTTCGATACCGGCGCGAGTACCGCCAGTGGCTGGAGTGCGGGGGGGAGCATTGTCGCTCCTTACCTTCAGGCGCAGGGGCGCCAGCTGGTGGATGCAGTGATTGTCAGCCACGGGGACCGGGATCATGCCGGTGGACTGCGCGGGGTGCTGGAACAGTTATCGGTGGTGAACCTGGTGGCGCCCGGTCACCTTGCAAAGCGTCTGTCGACCCACATAGATTCCCACCAGTGTGTCGCCGGGCGCGTCGCCAGCTACGGCGACCTCTCCATCCGCTGGTTGTGGCCGCGCTCCACGGCAGTGAATGGCGAGGAAAATGATCACAGTTGCGTGGGCCTGTTGCAGTGGAATCAGGTGCGTATCCTACTGACGGGGGATATTCCCGGTCAGGTGGAAGCACAATTGGCTGAAATGTACCCGCACATGGCGCCCGTCGATGTGCTGCTCGCCCCCCACCACGGCTCGCGTACATCGTCTTCTGCCGCGCTGGTGGCATGGGCGCAGCCGGCCCGTGTCGTGTTCAGTGCCGGCTACAGGCACCGCTTTGGCCATCCGCACCCGGAGGTGTCTGCCAGATACCGGGACGCGGGCGCGACCCTGTTCAACACTGCGGATGATGGGGCCATTCAGTTTCGCTGGGAGGGGGGTGGCGCGCCGGAAATCGCGCGCGCGCGTGATGGCGGCCGCTTTTGGTATCGGCATCACAGCAACAAAAAAGATAACAATCAGGCACTTAGCCGTCGCCCAGAGCTGTGGTAGAGTTTGGCGCTGTGGTGCCGGATGGCTCGGCCAGGCACCGGGGTTGCGATGGATACTTCTGTACAACCCTTGATAAACCATAAGAATCCCGTACGCAGTCTGGGGCACAAACGTGTTAGAAATCATCAAATCCGGCGGCTGGCTGATGCTGCCAATCCTGCTTTGTTCCGTTGCCGTTATCGCTATCTTTATCGAGCGCCTGTGGACCCTCAATGAGCGCAAGATCGCCCCGCGGACCCTGCTGGGGGAAGTGTGGGGCAGCCTGCGCAATAATCAGCTGACCACAGAAAAGATCAAAGAGCTGCGGGATTCCAGCCCTCTGGGCCGTATCTTCGCGGCAGGTCTGGCCAACTCAAAACACGGCCGCGATGTCATGAAGGACAGTATTCAGGAGGCCGCCAGCGAGGTGGTACACGAACTGGAGCGCTTCCTGAACGTGCTGGGCACCATCGCCGCTGTGGCGCCGTTGATCGGTCTGCTGGGTACTGTGGTCGGTATGATCCAGGTGTTTACCGCCATCATGCTGGAGGGTACGGGTAACGCGGGTGTTCTTGCCGGGGGGATCTCTCAGGCTCTGATCACCACGGCAGCGGGCCTGAGCGTGGCGATTCCCGCACTGATGGCACACCGTTACTTCCAGCGCCGCCTGGACAGCATCGTGGTCACCATGGAGCAGGAGTCCGTCAAACTGGTGGACGCGCTGCACAGCGACCGCCGTATCGAAGCCGCCTGAGCCCATCGCCAGACATTCAGGAGCGCTCGATGCAATTCCGTCGTCAAAGCCAAGAGCAGGATGGGGTCAACCTCACACCACTGATTGATGTGGTATTCCTGTTGCTGATCTTTTTTATGGTGTCGACCACCTTTACCAAGGAAAGCCACCTCAAGCTCAACCTCCCTGAAGCCGCGGGGCCTCAGGCCGAGTCGCCGCCGTCTACGATCGAGATTCTGATCAATGCAGATGGCTCATACTCCGTGGACGGCCAGGCACTGATCAACAAGAAGCTGGTTACCCTCAAATCGGCACTGTCGGAAGTTTCGGCTGGCGAGTACAATCGCCCGCTGATCATCACCGCTGATGCCACTGCCGAACACCAGTCAGTGGTTCGCGCCATGGATGCCGCCGGGCAACTGGGGTTTGTACACCTCAGTATTACCACGCGGCAGCCTGACGAACAGTAATCTATAAGTGTTGAAGTGGGGTGGCACCCGTGTCACTCCGTTGGTCCTTTCGCGCACCGTCGCCCGCAATCCGCGGGCGTTGTCGTTTGATAGGGCGGCCAACACACAACCTGATTGTTTATGGATAAATCCCCGCAACCGACCCGCAAACCCCAAAATGGAGCAAGGACCTACCGTCGCCTGCTCTCCTACGCCGCACCGCACTGGGCGGTGTTTGTGCTGGCGGTGTTTGGCTTCCTGCTGTTTTCCACCATGGAAGTCGCCCTGATTGCGGTGACGGAACTGCTGCTGGATGCGGTGGGCGCGGGAATCGAGACCGGACGCGGGTTTCTGTCCAAGTACGTCGCGTCCTATTTTCCCGGGGGCCAGATGCCCCAGGAAACGGCCCGCTGGCTGGTGCCCACGGGGATGCTTGCCATTATTGCCCTGCGCGCGGTGGGAAATTTCGTCGGCAGCTACGGCCTCGCCTATGTTGCGCGGGCGGTGATTCACCAGTTGCGTTCCGAGCTGTTTGAAAGTATCGGTCGTCTACCCAGCAGTTATTACGACCGCTATACCGGTGCCTTTCTCATTTCCAAAGTGGCGTATAACGTTGAGCAGGTTACCAACTCCATCACCAAATCCCTGAAAACCATTTTCCGCTCGTCATTTACCGCAATTGGCCTACTTACCTATCTGTTGATGGTGAACTGGAAACTCACCCTGACATTCTTCCTGTTCGTTCCGATTATCGCGGCCATCGTCGGTATTGTGGGCAAGCGTTTTCGCAAACTGAGCCACCGTATCCAGAACACCATGGGGGACGTGACGCACGTTACCCAGGAAGCCATCAACGGTTACGAAGTAGTGCGGATGTACGGTGGGCAGCAATACGAAAATGCGCGCTTTCAGGCCGCGAGTAATGCCAACCGTCAGCAGTTTATGAAGCTGGTCGTGGCGGACAATGCAAGTGTCTCGGTCATTCAGATTCTCGTCGGCCTGGCTACGGCAGTGCTGGTGTGGTTTGCACTGGCCCCGGGTATGGTGGAATCCATGACCGCCGGTGTGTTCGCCTCTTATATCGGTGCGGCGGCGTCGCTGGCAAAACCCATTCGAAACCTGTCCGAAGTGTATGCGGAAATCCAGAAGGGGATCGCCGCCGCGGAAAGTATTTTCGATGTGTTCGACGCGCCCAAAGAGCCGGCAGATGGCGACGCCGCACTGCCGAAACCGGTAACCGGCGAGGTGACTTTCGAACATCTCGGGTTCCGTTACAGCGACGATGGCCCCGAAGTCCTTGCAGATATCAATGTCACGGTGCGCGCGGGGCAGACGGTTGCGCTGGTGGGGGCTTCCGGTTCCGGCAAGACCACCCTGGTGAGCCTGTTGTCGCGGTTTTATGAGCCGACCACCGGGCGCATCCTGCTGGACGGGGTTGACATTACCCGACTGCCGCTGGCGGATCTGCGCGCGCAGATCAGCCTGGTTTCCCAGAATATCGTGCTGTTCAATGACACCGTGTATCGCAATATTGCCTACGGTGAGCTGGAATCGAAGCCGGAGGCCGATGTACAGCAGGCGGTAGATCTGGCCCATGCCCGCGAGTTTATCGAAGAGTTGCCCCAGGGCCTGCAGACGGTACTGGGCGACAACGCCCAGATACTTTCCGGCGGCCAGCGACAGCGCCTGGCGATCGCGCGCGCGCTGTTGAAAGATTCCCCGCTACTGATTCTGGATGAGGCCACTTCGGCTCTCGACAATACCTCTGAGCGGCATATCCAGGCTGCTCTGACCGAGGTGATGAAGAACCGTACCACATTTGTCATTGCCCATCGGCTCAGTACTATCGAGAATGCCGATTGTATTCTGGTCATGGATCAGGGGCGCATCGTAGAGCAGGGCAGCCACAGTGAGCTGCTTGCCCAAGGCGGGCGCTACGCACTGCTACTGCAGCAGCAGAACATGCAGGGCGCGGGCTGAACACCGCCAGGTTATTGAATACACCGTATCAGGGATAGGGGGCACATAGCGCAATGTCGCTTGAAGACTGGTTGAATAAACGCTGGTACCCGGCCACCGAGGGTGGTGGTGAGTGCGGTACCCAGCTGCCATTGCTGGCACCGCTGGAGGTTGCGTTTCGTCACGGCAGCCGCTGGCGCAAACAGCGCAATAAGCCGGCGCCACTGCCGGTACCGGTCATTGTGGTTGGCAATATCACCGTAGGTGGCGCGGGTAAGACCCCGCTGGTAGCCGAGCTTGGGCGCTGGCTGCTGGACCGCGGTTACCGACCGGGAATTATCAGCCGCGGCTACGGTGGTCGCGCCAAGCAGTACCCCTATGATGTCACCGCGCAATCCCACCCCCTCGAGTCCGGCGACGAGCCTCTGATGCTGCACCTGATGACCGGATTACCGGTAATGGTGTCGCCGAAGCGGGTAGAAGCCGCGCAAGCGCTGATCGCTCAGCACGGGTGCGACGTCATCCTTTCCGACGACGGACTCCAGCACTACGGCCTGTGGCGCAGTATGGAAATCTGCGTCGTGGACGGGCATCGCGGGCTCGGCAACGGTCACCTGTTGCCCCGCGGACCGCTGCGGGAGTCCGTCGAGCGGTTGGCCAGTGTGGACATGGTGGTGGTCAACGGTGTCGCAGGAGAGCTGGCCAGGTCCCAGTGTGGTGACAACATCGACTTCTCCATGCACCTGGAGCCGGCCCGCTGGCATCAATTCAACCTGGATCAGACCTCGACACTCAAGCTGGAGTCCGGCCCGGAAGTCGGCCCCTGCCACGGGGTCGCGGCCATCGGAAATCCCCAGCGTTTTTTCAACGCCCTGCGTGCAATCGGCTTTACCGTGATGGAGATGCCATTTCCTGATCACCACCAGTTCTGTGCTCAGGAGCTGCAGCTGGACGGCGTGACCCCGGTCATCATGACCATGAAAGACGCGGTCAAATGTCGCGACTTCTGGCAGACCCACTGGTGGGCAATGGAAGCACGCGCGCAGCTGCCCGATCTGTTCTATCAACGCATTCACCAACATCTCGAGAGTTTTGAGCCTGCATGAGTACCTCCGGCGAACTGAGCTTTGATGTCATCATTCCCGCCCGTTACGCCTCCAGCAGGCTACCGGGAAAGCCACTGGCAGAGATTGCCGGTAAAACCATGGTACAGCGGGTGTACGAGCGCGCCAGCGAGAGCGCCGCAGAACGGATAATCGTTGCCACGGATGACGAACGTGTGGCCGATGCGGTGGCGGCTTTTGGTGGCCAGGTGTGTATGACCCGCGGCGATCACGCCTCTGGTACCGACCGTCTGCAGGAGGTCGCGGCCAAACTCGGCCTTGCGGAGGAGCGTATTCTGGTAAATGTTCAGGGGGATGAGCCGTTGATCCCGCCAGCGGTGATCAACCAGGTGGCCGCCAATCTGGCTCAGAATACCGCTGCTGGTGTTGCCACCCTTGCGGAACCCATTGAATCCGTGGACGATTTCCTGAACCCCAATATCGTCAAGCTGGTATGTGAGGAAAATGGCCTGGCGCGTTACTTTTCCCGCGCCCCCATACCCTGGCCGCGGGATGCTTTTGCCCGCGACCGAACTGTTCTGCCGGCCGGGGTGCACCCGCGCCGTCATATTGGCATCTATGCTTACCGGGCAGCCCTGTTAAATCTTTTTGTGGGCTGGCCAATGGCGCCACTGGAGCAGATTGAAGCGCTGGAACAATTGCGCTTCCTGTTCAACGGCCATGCCATTCACGTGGCAGATGCCTGTGAGGCAGTGCCCGGTGGCGTGGATACGGAGCAGGATCTGGCGCGGATGCGCAGTCTGTTCCATTGAGGGCCGGATGGGCCAGTCGACCTTGCGGTAGGCCGGGCAGGCGCGGGCGTCACCGCTCTGCCGGCAGGCTCAACACATTTTCTGGTAGCGCATGATTCAGTCTGATATCGACCTGCAACCTTTCAATACCATGACCATAGCGGCGCAGGCGCGCCACTTTTGCTCGGTGACTTCCCTTGAGCAACTGCGCGAGGCCCTCGAATTTGCCCGCAGCAGACAGCTCCCCATCCTCCCTCTGGGCGGTGGCAGCAACATCGTGTTGACCGCTGATTTTCCTGGCCTGGCTCTGCACCTTGGTATGCGCGGGGTGGAGGTCGACGAGGCCGAGGACGGTGTACGCATTCGCGCTCAGGCCGGAGAAAACTGGCACCAGCTGGTGATGCGCACCGTAGACGCCGGTTTTGGCGGGCTGGAAAACCTGGCGCTTATTCCCGGAAACATCGGCGCGGCGCCCATTCAGAACATTGGTGCGTACGGGGTCGAGCTCAAAGATCATTTCGAGCAGCTCACCGCCATGGAAGTCACCACCGGTGAACTGGTGACCTTTACTGCCAGCGAGTGCGCCTTTGGCTATCGGGACAGTCTGTTCAAGGGCAAGGCCAAGGATCGCTACCTGATTTGTGAGGTCGTGCTCAGGCTGCGTCGTGACTGGCAGCCGCGTATTGACTATCCCGCGCTGCAGCAGCATTTCCAGGCGCACAATACCGCACTGGATACCCTCACCCCGTCCCAGGTAGCCGCAGCGGTCATCGATATTCGCAACAGCAAATTGCCAAACCCCATTGAAATCCCGAATACCGGCAGTTTCTTCAAAAATCCGGTGGTTTCCGAGGCGCAATATACCGCGATCAAACAGCGCCACCCGAACGTCGTGGCTTATGCCGCGGGGGATGGTTGGAAACTGGCAGCGGGCTGGCTGATCGATCAGGCCGGCTGGCGAGGTTTTCGGCGCGATGGTGTCGGTGTGCACGACCGGCAGGCCCTGGTGCTGGTCAACCCGGGGCACCGGGCAGGGCAGCAGGTGGTTGATCTGGCCCGGGATATCGCAGCAGATATTCAGCTGAAGTTTGGGGTGACTCTGGAGCCGGAGCCGCGCTTCTACCCGTAGCGACGGGGGTGTGAAATGGGGTTTCAGAGTGGGATATACCAGCCGTCAGGGGGTGCGGGAAATTTCCTGCCGTTTTTTTGCCTTAATGCAGCAGATTGCGTCGCGTTAACTTGCGTACCACTTGCTTTGCAATGAGACACTAGTCTGGTATGTTTTCCGAGGGCTCTGTGGATGGATCTTTGCGGGATGTAACCCGCTGAGCAATAACAAAAAATTCGGTTTTGTGCTAGCTGATTTCAGTAGGAAGATTTTGCGCAAAATCGGCTGAAAATCCGTGGTTGGGGCTAATTTGATAAAAGTCTTAGTGGTAGACGATCACGACTTGGTGCGCATGGGTATTTCCCGCATGCTCGGCGACGTTGACGACATTCAGGTCGTCGGCGAAGCCAAAAGTGGTGAAGACGCACTGGCATTTGTCCGCGAGACGGAAGTGGACGTCATTTTGATGGACGTACGAATGCCCGGTATGGGGGGGTTGGAGGCAACCCGTAAGTTGATTCCGCGCTTCCCCAAGGCGAAGGTCATTGCCGTCAGCGCACTGGACGACGACCTCTTTCCCAGCCGGCTGATTCAGGCGGGGGCATCCGGTTATGTCACCAAGGGTGCAGACCTGGAAGAGATGGTGCGGGCAATTCGCTCGGTGGTTGCAGGCGAGACCTATATCAGCTCGTCGATGGCGACCAAACTGGCGCTGCGCAGTGTCAGCGGTGGCTCTTCGCCCTTCGAAGATCTCTCGGAGCGGGAGTTGCAGACGGCGGTCATGATCGTGAATGGCAACAAGGTGGCAGAAATTGCCGAAACCCTTGCGGTCAGCCCGAAAACCGTCAACACCTATCGATACCGGATATTTGAAAAGCTCGGCCTGCACTCGGATGTCGAGCTGACTCTGCTGGCGGTGAAGCACAATGTGCTGGACCCGGAGGAGGCGGTGTAGTGACAGCGGGCTGCAGAGACTCCGTAGAGACGTGGTAGAGATGCAGTTGTTTCTGCCCGGGTATCATCCACCCAATACGATTTATTGAGAACAGGGGCCTTTCCGGCCCCTGTTCTGTTTCGGTAGCAGTATTTTTTGCATGTTCGACAGTAAGCGCTTTTTATCGACCGTGACCCGTAAACCTGGTGTTTATCAAATGTTTGATAGCCAGGGGAAGGTGCTGTACGTGGGCAAGGCGAAGAATCTGCGAAACCGTCTCGGCAGCTATTTCCGCGCGACCGGGTTGACGGCAAAGACCATGGCTCTGGTGGAAAAGATCTCGGATATCGAGGTCACTGTCACCCGCAGTGAAACCGAGGCGCTGGTACTCGAGCAGAGCCTGATTAAATCCCAGCGGCCGCCCTACAACGTCATGCTCAAGGACGATAAGGGCTACCCGTATATCTTTCTGTCGAGCAAAGATACGTTTCCGCGTATCGCATTTCACCGGGGCTCCAAACGGAAAAAGGGGGACTATTTCGGCCCTTTCCCCAATGCCTCATCGGTGCGTGATAGCCTCAACTTTCTGCAGAAAACCTTTCGACTTCGATCCTGCGAAGACAGCGTCTTCGCCAACCGCTCCCGCCCGTGTCTCCAGTACCAGATCGAGCGCTGTACTGCGCCCTGTGTCGACTATATTTCTCCGGAGGATTACCGCGCGGATGTGCGCCACGCGCAGATGTTTCTGGCGGGGAAAAGCGACACCATCATTCGCGAACTTGCGGAGTCCATGGAGCAGGCTTCCGTTGCGCTGGAATTTGAAAAGGCGGCGCGCCTGCGCGATCAGATTGTCGCCCTGCGCCGCCTGCAATCCGACCAGATTGCGGAAAGTGCCGGTGGCGACGTGGATGTCCTCGGTGCGGCCACCTCTGGCGGACTGTGTTGTGTGCATGTGCTGTTTATCCGCCAGGGCCGGATCCTTGGCAGCCGTAGCTATTACCCAAGCGAAAAGCTGGGGCTGGCATCCTCGGAACTGCTCTCCGCGTTTATTCCGCAGTTCTACCTCGGCGCCAACCGGGAGATCCCCCGCCAGATCCTGATGTCGGAGCTGCTGGACGACGGCGAAGCGCTGCAGCAGGCACTCTCTCAGCAATCCGGTAAAGATGTACATCTGGTGCATAGATTGCGTGGCAATCGGGCATCCTGGGTGGAAATGGCTCAGCAGGCCGCCAGTCAAAACCTGCAAAGTCGCACCGCGTCACAGCAGAAGTTACTGGACCGGTTCGAGAATCTGCAGGACGTCCTGCGCCTGGGGGAAATGCCCGAGCGGCTCGAGTGTTTTGACATCAGCCACTCCAGCGGTGAGGCCACGGTAGCGTCCTGCGTGGTGTTCGATACCGGTGGTCCGGTGAAATCCGACTACCGGCGCTTTAATATTGAAGGCATTACTGCCGGTGACGATTACGCGGCGATGGGGCAGGCACTGCAGCGGCGGTATGCCCGCTTGTCGAAAGGGGAGGGCCGGTTTCCGAATATCCTGCTGATCGACGGCGGCAAGGGACAGGTGCGGCAGGCGGTAGATACCCTCAATGAGCTGGGTGTCACCGGCGTGCAGATCATTGGTGTTGCCAAGGGAACCACCCGCAAGGCGGGGTTTGAGACCCTGCATGTGGTTTCGCAGAATCGGGAGTTGGTGCTGGAGTCGGATTCGCCAGCCCTGCATCTGATTCAGCAGGTACGAGATGAGGCCCACCGGTTTGCCATCACCGGGCACCGCCAGCGGCGCGACAAAAAGCGTCGGGAGTCTCCGCTGGAGGGAATCCCCGGTGTGGGGCCCGCACGGCGGCGGGCACTGCTGCATCATTTCGGTGGGCTTCAGGAAGTGATGCGGGCATCGGTCAATCAGCTCGCCAGTGTGGAGGGGGTCAGCCGCAAGCTGGCCCAGGAAATTTACTCTGCTCTGCACAATGAGTAGTGTAAAGCGCGCCCTTTGGCGTTTATTTTTCGGGTGCGGATTGCTAAGTTACGCATTGCCGACGAAGTCTGTTCAGCGAATGTAAAAGGATCAGCATGACCCTCGCCAATCAATTGACTCTGCTGCGCGTAGCGCTGATTCCGGTATTTGTGCTGGTTTTCTATCTCCCCTATAAGTGGAGCTACATCGCGTCCGCTCTGATCTTTTCTATCGCCGCCGCCACTGACTGGCTGGATGGCTATATTGCCCGCAAAATGAACCAGAGCACGCCATTTGGCGCCTTTCTGGATCCGGTTGCCGACAAGTTGATGGTCGCCACTGCGCTGGTTCTGCTGGTGGACCTGCACGATCACCGCCTGTTTACCATTGCTGCGGCCGTGATAATCGGCCGCGAGATCGCTGTTTCCGCGCTGCGTGAGTGGATGGCGGAGCTTGGGCTGCGCAGTAGTGTGGCGGTGAACTATATCGGCAAGATCAAGACCACCGCGCAAATGGCCGCGATTATTGTTCTGCTGGCGTTTGATGTACAGGAATTTCCGGTAATGGAAACCATTGGCTATATCCTGCTCTACGTCGCTGCGGCACTCACGCTGTGGACGATGGTGGTGTACTTGCGCGCTGCCTGGCCCGCATTGAGCGGCGACGAAACGTCCAAATCCTGAACCGTTAAATACTCGCCCGGCGATGGCCGGGTCGAGGCTGTCACAAATTTCACTTTTCAATATTGGTGCTAATTTTCGCGCCAAACAATCTCGGGTACGATAGTTCCATTCAAGCTTTTATGCGCCAATGGAGTTGTCGTGCCGCGTTCTCAAGCTTTTGCTTCCTTCCGATACCTGCTTGTCTGTTTTCTGCTGATACCCTGCGTCTTGTGTGCAAGTGCCATGGGTGCTTCCGGTGAGAATCACTACCGTCGCGCCGAGTGGTTACCCCGGTGGTCTGATACCGATCGGGACTGTCAGGATACCCGCCATGAATTGTTGATTCGCTTCTCTCTGGCCCCCGTCACCTATAGCGATGAACGTCAGTGCAAGGTGGCCAGTGGCCTTTGGATGGATCCGTATACCGGGAATTTTTTCGAGCTGGCGTCAGATCTGGATGTGGAGCACATTGTGCCGCTCAAATGGGCGCATGAGCGCGGTGGTGCCCTTTGGTCCCGTGACAAGAAGCGGGCGTTTGCGGAGGACCCGGATAACCTGTGGCTGGTGGACGATGGGCGCAATCAAAGCAAGGGCCACCGCGGGCCAGACCAGTGGATGCCTCCCTACGGCCCCGTCAGGCAGTATTACCTGCGTCGATTTATGGCTGTTGCAGAAAAATACGGACTCCAGGCCAGTCCGGAAGAGTCCCGGCTGTTTCTCGCAATGCTGGAAAGCCCCCACCGGGGCTAGTGCGGTAGCAGCTGCAGGATCTCGCCAAAACGGTCTTCGATCGGGTAGGGGGAGGCTGACCAGCCGAGCCTGACCACAACCGCATTGTGGGAGGGCGCCACCATCAGTTTCTGTTCCCGGTTCCCCAGCATATAGAAGCTGTCTGCGGGTAATTGCGGATACAGCTGCGGTAACTGGTTGGTGCGGTTGTTCAGCCACAGCTGGTAGGCGTAGCGCGGGTCGTTGTCGCTCTGGTTGGGGGTAAGGGCGCGAGTGAGCCAGGTCGGATCCAGAAATGGCTGTGGATTGTGGCCCACACCGTATCCCCCTAGCAGGGTGGCACCGATTCGGCCCCATTCCCGCGCGCTCGCATACCCGTAAGAGCTTCCGATAAATACGCCATCGCCATCGAGTTCCAGTATCGTACTGGTAAGGCCGAGTGGCGCGGCAAAAGCAGTTTCCCAGAATGCCAGTGTTGCCTCGGTCCCGCCGAGGGTTTGGTGCATCCACCGCGCCACCAGGTTGGTGCTTCCTGAGGCGTAGGAAAAGTGGCGTCCCGGCGAATGGGCCAGCGGCCGTTGCAGGGCATAGCGAGAGGCGGGCAGGGGACCAAACAGCATACGGGTGGCGTCTGTTCCCGGGCGGTAGGTCTCGTCGAAGGCGAGACCGTCACACATCTGTAACAACCGGTGGAGGGTTATCTCGCAGCGACGATCGTTCTGCCACTCGGGGAAAAGATCTCCCCTGGCAGCATCCGCGAGACCCAGGGTCTCCAGGCGTCCAAACAGTATCGCCAGCAGGCTCTTGCTCATAGACCAGCCAAGTAGTGGTGTTTGGTGTGTAATACCTGCACCGTAGGCTTCTGCCAGAATTTCGCCTTCCTGAATTACCAGCAGTGCGCGGGTGTCCAGCCCGGATTCGTGATCGTGTCGCAGCTGGCTTTCCACAAGCTCCTGCAGGGCAGGGGGGCGGGTGTTTTTTTTGCGCTGGTCTACCCCTTTGCTTACGCCGGAAAGGGGGTTGTCGGCGAGTGGGTGGCGAGGGAGGGGCTGGGGCTTTTGCGCATCGATCAGCGTGCAGCCATAGCGCGGATAGAAGTGTGCTTTCACACTGACAATATTGCCAATGGTTGCTCGGGTAACTCCCTGTCGCTGCTCGATGGATACCAGCGAGAACAGGGGGGAGTAGTTGCTGAGATCACTGCGAATGCGCTGTGGGGTAAACCCTGAGATATGGTGGGCAGAGCACGCCAGTCTGGCGCTCATACCTAGTAGCGTCTGAACAGCATCCCCGGGTAAGCGAAAAAATTTCGCAACTTGCGCGCTCCGGCGTTTCAGGCCGATAACCAGGACGGCGCCCACTGTGAACACGAGCACCCAGGACAATAGGAAAATCATTGGCTTCCGCATGGCATGCCTGGCCAGCGCTCGCAGCGGTGGTGCACCAGGATGCGTTGACAAGAGGGTTTGTCAGTGAAGCTTAGGGGAAAACGGAAGGTGGTGCCCAGAGCCGGACTTGAACCGGCACGTCCCAAAGGACGGGAGATTTTAAGTCTCCTGTGTCTACCAATTCCACCATCCGGGCAGATAGGGCGATCGACAGGCGTGGAGAAAGGCTGTCGATTGGACCAGCCTGATTACTCAGGGCTGGAAGAAAATGGAGGCTAGGGTCGGAATCGAACCGGCGTACACGGAGTTGCAGTCCGCTGCATAACCACTCTGCCACCTAGCCATATTGACTCTGTAGAGGATTCGCTCGCCGGTTCGAGTCGTACCGGCCCTCTTTATTCGCTGCAGGCGCTCGGAGTTGCCATCCACTGAATGACCACTCTGCCACCTAGCCATAGGTGTTGAAAACGTCGCGGATTCTAACGGAATAACAGTAAAAATCCCAGAGTTTTCTGATACTTACGCGCGCCAGGGCGTGTAAGAGGGCGCTATTCTATGGTTTGTCGGGGATTAGTCAAGGCTATTTCGCGATACGATGCATACTGTTCAAATTGTGATCTATGGGCTATTCCAGCGCCGCAGCGGGGAGGCGTAATAACTGGATGAAATGGAAGGGCTCTATCTATTGCCAATTGTTCTAAATTAATTGGCGATCGCGCTGGCAATCCCCCGGACCTGACCAATACTGAGAGTAGCTGGCTAGCACACATCTCCCCCCACGTGTTGTTTAGTAGTGCCGGCCGGGTGCCTTCCTCCATATGGGCACCCAGTGTGTTGTAAGGATGAAATCCTCCAAGTTTCACTCCTAATGGTCTTGGCCCTGACGCTCTCCCCCCCCCCCGTCGTCAGGGCTTTTTTTTGCCTGTAAGAAATGCACGCTCCAGTTGTGGAACGGGCTCTCCCGCCGCTTCTTCTACAAGTTTTCGGAATTTTTTTAGTGTGATTTCACCGCGATCGGCCGCCAGTGCCGTCACCACTTCATCCAGGTTGCGCTTGCCGTCGCTGGATTGTTGGATCTGCTCGTCAATCTGGTGGAGTACTACTGTGGCTCTTGCGGTGATCGGACCAGACGAGCGTTTCACCAGCAGGTTTGGAGATTCTTCTCCCCATTCCGCAAGATCTTGCAGCGCTTCCTGAAAGCGCCGCTCACTGATACCACCGGTACGGCGCAATGTCTGCAGGGAGTAATACTCCGCAATGCCTTCCACAATCCAATCGCTCTCTTTGTCACCGCGAATGCCGGTGACTACATGCACCAGCTCGTGCAGCATACTGCTTGTTCGGTTACCACTGATCAGAGGGCGGTCGGCGTGCATAAACAGGGAGCGGGTTCCAGATAGCCCGCCACGCCACATGGGGTCATCGGCCATGACGATCAGCAGTTTTGCTGGAAACTCCGGGAATACCTTTTTGAGTTCCGGCAAGGTCCAGCCGAGAAAGGCCAGGGTGTCCTGCCGGCGCAGCCCAATACCCAAGGGCCCGGCGATAACGGTGTCGGTTCCATCGATGATGTCCTGGCGACTGCCGATACGACCGGAAATCATCCAGCCTTTGGGGCGAATAAAACGGCGGCCCGGATCCTTCAACTGGAAAATACCTTTCTCGTCCTTGGCATAAGGGGCGAGGGTATTCCAGTCTTGCGGCGTATTGATCTGTAGTGTCGCCTGCGATTGCAGGGACTTGGGGGCGCGGGCGGATATGGGGGGAATCAGTTTGTCGGTGCGGAGGATGGTCCACTTGTCGGTCATCAATGAGTCATAGCGGCCTGACGATTTTTTCGCATCGATCTTGAATCGGTACTGGATTTCACTCTGTCCCGTTCCCGGTTTCCAGATGGCTTTGTCGCCATTCAGTGAAACATCTTCGCCGGCAATTTCTGAATGCCGTTCCGGATTCAGATGCAGAGTCAGTTGGCTGGGGAGCGTGTCACCGGACAGTTCAATACGGACATGCGCAAAATCTTCATCCGGCTTCAGATCCACCCGGTACTGAATGTCGTAAAAGGTTTTGGAATCGGAATGTGCATATGGTGCACACAGACTGCATAGCAGGGCGATCACGCCCAGGTTCGCGAATATGCGGGGAGAGCAAGCTTTCCAAAAATGTTGCATGAATACTTTCTGGCTTGTTAGAAGGACATGGATACGTTTGTTGGTATGACATCACACCTTGTGAACAGTGCCAAAGGTTAGCCCCCATTTTCCCGGGAGGCGACGCTGCGCACAATTTGCAGCCAGGCCGCTATTGGCACCACACTCCTACCGCGATCTTCGATTGAAAAATGTCAGAAGTCTCAGGGCTTGAGTAGAGCGCTATGCAGGTGGCACGGGGTTGTGCAACTAAAAAGCAGGAAAATAAAAAATAGGAGGGGTTGGAAAAATGGTCGGTGAGAGAGGATTCGAACCTCCGACCCCTTCGTCCCGAACGAAGTGCGCTACCAGGCTGCGCTACTCACCGACTTGTGCAACGTTCGATTCCGTTGCGGAATCTGCTGCGGCTTCCTTGTGAAACGGGCGGCATTATAACAGCCACTTCGCCTCTGTAAACCACTGATTTCATTTAATTTTAGCCGTTGTGCGCCCGTAGGCGCGTCGGAGCGTTTTACTTCTTGATCTGGCGGATCAGGCCTTCCTGGGTGGTGGAGGCAACCAGTCTGCCATCGCGGGTGAAGATCTGGCCACGGCAGTAGCCGCGGGCGCCACTGGCGGATGGACTATCGGTCACGTAGAGCAGCCATTCATCCGCGCGGAAGGGGCGGTGGAACCACATGGCGTGGTCGAGACTCGCGGGCATCAGGTGCGGGTCGAACAGGCTGATGGGGTGTGGTTGCAGAGCGGTACCCAGCAGCGCCATATCGGACGCGTAACAGAGAGCGCTGCGGTGTTCGATGGGGCTGTCGGACAATTCGCCGTCCACCTTGAACCAGAACATGCACTGGGGTTCGCGCACGGCGTTATCGAAGTAGCTCATTGGATCCACTGGACGGAAATCGACCATATAGCGGCGCTGGTTCTGCGCGGCGCCTTGCATGCCGGCTTCTTCTGCCAGTTGCTGGGTGTTTTTCAGGTCTTCCGGCTGAGCCAGTCCGTCGGTGGGCATATCCGCCTGGTGATCAAATCCCGGTTCTTCGATCTGGAATGAGGCGGACATATTAAAGATGGCTTTGCCGTTCTGGCGGGCAACTATTCGGCGAGTGGTGAAGCTACCGCCGTCGCGAATGGGATCCACATCATAGATGACAGGTTTTTCACTGCTGCCTGGCCGCAGAAAGTAGGCATGTAGAGAGTGGGGTAGGCGACCCTCAACGGTCCGCGCGGCCGCCATCAGTGCCTGCCCGAGCACCTGGCCTCCGAACAACACTTTGCGGTAGTTTTCGACATGCTCCCGGCTACGGAATAGATTGGTATCCAGTTGTTCGACATCGAGGAGCTTGCTTAACTTTTCCAACATGGGCGGTTACTGCCTGTCTGAATAGGGTTGTCTGATGTGTCACCTAGTGCTCTCGCAATCGGCGGACCGGAAATATTAGCAATTACTCCCAGAATGACCATTGCCGAACTGATCAAAATTGATTTCCTTGTCTTACGGGTTTTCCCGTCGGCACCTGCTCCATTAAGTTGCCGGGCCACCGCCGATTTAACAGTTCTGAATAAAAAAAGATCAGTGTGGTTGAACTATAAGCGCTAAATTTAATGAGAGGAAACGGGAGTGGCACCATGTGATCCTCGCGAATACGCGGTAAATGTACTACTGGCGCGGCTTTTTCCTGTCAATTAGGCGCAAAGTCCCCTGTAGAATTTGGGAAATCCTTTTCCATTCCGGGGGAATTGCCTATCATTCATGAATGAATAGTCAATTTCAGTCTCCACATTCACGGACAGCTAAGGTCGGAAGTATGGATAAGGCAAAAGAGAAGGTTCAGCGGTTCCGCGCGCGCGAGCAGCGTATCCTGGACGCGGCGTTAGAGCTTTTGCTCGAGCATGGTGAAGAAAAGGTTACCGTTGAGCAGATCGCCGAGCGGGTCGATATCGGTAAAGGCACCATCTACAAGCATTTCATCTCCAAAACCGAGATCTACATGCGCCTGCTGATGGACTACGAGAAGTCCCTCACCGAGCGCCTGAAAAGCGCCGTTGCCACGGCTGAGCAGGGCGATATCACCGCCCCGGCACGTGCTTATTTTGAATCCCGTATGGCGGACCCGGCGCGTGATCGCCTGTTCCAGCGGCTGGAAGAGAAGATTATCGCGTTGAATCTTGCGCCAGAGATGATCGCCGAACTGCACGCGCTGCGTAATTCCAACGCGTCAGCCCTGAATCGGGTGTTTGAGCGTCGCATGGAACAGGGGGTTCTGAAGAAGGTGCCTGCCTACTATTACTACTCTACCTATTGGGCTCTGGTACAGGGCGCCGTAGAGCTCTACCACTCCAAGTCATTCGCGGATGTTATCGAAGACCGTGAGGGTCTGATGGAGTTCATCATGGATGTTGGTGTGCATATCGGCGATATCTCCAGCCGCCGTCAAGTTGGCGGTACCCAGCCTTCAGAGCCGGTGCAGAGTAGCCCGAGCAATCCGGGTAGCAGTTTTGGCTGAACCGCTTTTCCAGCAGCTGCAGAAATTGCAGGACGAGTTCCGGGGGCACCCACCGGTGGCCTCCTGGAATCCGGATTTATGTGGCGATATGGATATGGTGATCCGGGCCGACGGTCGATGGATCCATGAAGGAACCGAAATAGAACGCCAGCCACTGGTAAAGCTATTTGCCAGTATTCTCAAGAAAGAAGGGCGTCACTACTATCTGGTGACCCCCGTAGAGAAGTGGCGCATTCGTGTCGAAGATGTCCCATTTCTGATTACTCAGGCGGCGCGCCAGGGGGAAGGGTCTACCGGCGAAATTTTGCTCACCACCAATACCGGTGACGTTGTTCCGTTGGACAGCGAACATCCTCTTCTGCTCAAGCCTTACGGCGACCCGCCGCAACCAATTCCCTACGTCGAGGTTCGCAACGGACTTCAAGGGCGGATGTCTCGTGATGTCTACTACCAGTTGATTGACTGGGCCGAGCCGCGGCAGCCCACCGAGCCTCCGGCGAAATTATGCCAGTTGTGGTTGCAAAGTAAGGGCGAGGAATTTTTGCTCGGCCAATATTAGTTCACCGTCGACACTTGGAACTGGTGTTCCTGTGCCTTGTTTCAATTTACCCCTTCTCTGTATGTTTTTTATCCGCTCGGGATCTCCCTGAAATATATATGAAATCATCCAGAAATATTACAGAAATAAAAATTTAACATTGCAATATTTTTGAATTGATTTACGGCTTTTTTTCTTCGCGTCTTTCATTCGTAACATTTTCGCAACACTCCGTTCCTAGACTCCCCCTCGTCCAAATTGCTTTGGCCGATAAGAATTTTTAAATCTCGGATTAATTCACTTCATCCTTGTTAGGGGGATCCATGAAACTTGCATCCAACAAGCTGCTGCTGGCAGCCGCGATTTCTGCTGTGCTGGCTGGTTGTGACAGCGGCGGTATCACCATTGCTCCGGAAACTAACGATAACTCTACCAACAACGGTGGCGGACAAGTCGAAGTTCCAGGTGATTCTTACGATGGTCCCTGCGCCTCATATGAAAAAGAAGATGGCACTATTGCTCACGGTGATTACAACGAAGCTCAAGGAAATTGTGTATACCAGCGCAGCTTCGTAGATGCCGGAAACCCGCTGATGCAAGACATCACTCTGGCGACCCTGGCTGGTAATGGCGCTCATGTCTTCACAGGTAGCCTTGTGGTTGGTAAAAATTACAGCAGTCAGGCTGAGCTAGACGCCGCAGGTATCGCAAAAGGCGGCGACGGTGCCGTTCTGACTATTGAGCCGGGCGTGACAGTTGCGTTCAACTCCGCTGCAGAGTCCCTGGTAATCAACCGTGGATCTCAGATTTTCGCTGAAGGTACTTCCGCTGCGCCGATCATTGTTACCTCTCTGTCAGACGTAAACGGTGAAATCACTAACCCTGAAGCCGTAGGCGAATGGGGCGGCATGGTGGTGAATGGTTTTGGTGTTACCAACAAGTGTGAGTACACAGGCTCTGTTGATGCAGGTGATATTGCTCAGGTTGGTGAGTGTCACGTAGACGTTGAAGGTCTGATTGGCGACGCTATCTCCAACTATGGCGGCGACAACAACGAAGATAACTCTGGTGTTCTGCGTTACTTCATCGTTAAGCACACTGGTTTCGACGTAGTGCCGGGCAACGAACTGAACGGTATTACTTTCGGTGCCGTTGGTTCTGGCACTGTGCTGGAAAACATCCAGGCTTATTCCACTCAGGACGATGGTGTTGAATTCTTCGGCGGTTCTGCGGACCTGACCAACTACGTAGCACTGTACGTCAACGACGATTCCATCGACCTGGACGAAGGCTACCGCGGTACCATCACCAACTCTCTGGTAATTCAGGGTGGTCGTGAAGGTGCTAACTGTATCGAATCTGACGGTATAGGCAGCTACTCCAGCAAAAGTGCTGACGTTATTGCTGACTTCATCGCCCGCGGCCTGAATAGCCGTCCAGTTATCGATGGCCTGACCTGCATCATCTCTCCAGTCGCCGGTACTGACGATGAAGGCGCTGGCTGGCGTTTCCGCGAAGCAATCTACCCGACCATCACTAACTCCATGGTTGTTGCTTCTTTCATCGGTGCTGAAAACGGTAGTGACAACTACTGTGTCCGTCTTGAAAACGACACCCTGCAAGGTGCGCAAGATGGTGACGTTGTAATGAAGTCCAACATCTTCGCCTGTGAAACCAAGACCAAAGGCGGTGTTCTGCCGAACAACCAGACCGTTGAAGCTTGGGCTGCTGCAAACGGCAACGTATTCGCCGAAGCCTTCCCGACCGCGGGTGCGGCTTACAACCCAACTGCTGCCGCCGACACCGGTCTGCAGATTCTGGGTGGCTCTCCGCTGCCAATCTTCTCTCTGGATACCGCCAGCATGCTGGTTGACGGTGCTGCAGTTACCCTGGCGCCTGAAAATGATCGTGGCTTCATTGGTGCACTGTCTGAATCCAGCGACGCAGGTGACTGGACTTCCGGCTGGACTGTAGGTCTGGACACCATCGATTGGCTGACTCAGTAAGGTAGGAATGGAATAGGGGGGAATAGCCCCGATTCCTAAGGGCGCCGCCTTCGCTGCTGGAGTCGGCGCCCTCTTTAGTTCTACTGCCTTTATAAACAGGAACGATAAGAGGCCTGGGTAATGGTTAAAAACGAAAAATTTTATCGAGCGCCGCTGGTACTGGCTATTACCGCGGCCTCCACATTTGCATCTGGTGCCTTTGCGCAAGATGCGCAGTTGACAGCGGAATCAGAAGAGTCCAAACCTCAAATTGCGGCGCCGCAGATTGAAGAGGTAATGGTGCAGGGGCGACTTCAGGATTCCGCACACTCACTGATTAATGAGCGCCTCGACGAAGAAGTGGTAACCGATATTCTCGGCGCCGAGATGATTGGCCGGGTGGGCGATTCCACCGTAGCAGCTGCACTGCGTCGTGTGTCCGGCTTGTCTCTGGTAAATGACAAGTTTGTCTACGTTCGTGGCTTGGGTGAGCGTTACTCCAGCACAACTCTGAATGGTGCTGTAGTGCCGTCACCGGATCTCACCCGTAACGTGATTCCGCTGGATATTTTCCCGACCTCGGTTGTTGAATCGTTGGCGGTTCAAAAAAGCTACTCAGCCGACCAGTCTGCAAACTTTGGTGGTGGTAATGTTGATATCCGCACCAAGGGAATTCCGGATGATTTCACTGTTGCCCTGGAAGTGGGCACCGGCTTCAATTCTGAAACCGACGGCGACGTATTGAGCTACGCCGGCGGTGGTGATGACTCGTTCGGTACCGATGACGGCACTCGTGCTATGTCGAGCGAGCTGCAATCTGCCCTGGATCGTTTCCAGGGACGTCTGGATGTTAACTCCATCCGTAATACCCTGATTTCTGAAGGTAGCGCGGCGCCAGAAGATGCGCGTGCTGCTGCAATCGCTTTGAATCGCAACTTGGCCCTTGAGCTGAATCGCGATATCGCGATCGAAGAAGATTCCAGCAACCCGGATTCTGATTTCAAGGCCAGTATTGGTAATCGTTTTTATCTGAACGATAACTGGGACGCTGGTTTCCTGGTGGGTGGCTCCTACAAAAGCAAATGGCGTTCGGAAGAAAGTACGCAGCGTGTGTATGGTGACCCCGAAGAGCAATATGGCGTAACGACTGAGTCCGTATACGCCGTGGATATTACCGGCAACGTGAATCTCGGTATCAGTTTTGCCGATGAGCACAATGTAGCGTTGACCAGTCTGTTCTTACGCAATACCGATGACACCACTGGGATCAAGGACTTCTTCAACGAAAACACCATCAAGTCCGATGGTTCTGGCTTTCGCGACTACTCAATTCGGTTTGAGGAGCGAGAACTGCTAGTAAATCAATTGAAAGGTACTCACTCCGTTGGTGCTGAGACCAAAGCCATGTTTGGTGGCCTGCTGAACTGGGTCCCCGAAGACCTGGTTGTCGATTGGCACTACTCCGACTCTGTTGCAACTACTGACATCCCCAATGAAGTGGTTGTTCAGGCGGATACCAAAACAGATCCGGCGACCGGCGAGGTGCAGAGCTCAACCATACGTTTGAACAACGGCAGTGCAAGCTATCGTTTCACCGAGTTGGAGGACGATGTGTTGAGTTACGGCTGGTCTGCGACGTTGCCGATCGAGTTCAGCACTTCGACCCTTGAGCTGAGCGGTGGTTTCTCTCATAACGAGAAAGGCCGGACTTACAAAGAGACGCGCTTCGGTCTCGGTATTTCAAGTGTGGTCGATGACACAATTCTTGGTGGCTCTCTGGATGATGTGTTTAGTGATGAAAACATCACTAATCCGGAGAACGACTACGGCCTGGTTCGTGCCGGTATCGACAACAAGAGCTACATCGCAGCCACAATGACCGATGCGGTATTCGGTAAGGTCGACTGGACCTTGAATGAAACCTGGCGTGCCTCTCTCGGTGCCCGCTGGGAAGATTACAATCAGGTCGCATTGGATTGGAATCCCTATGGATATTCGGTAGACGAGCCTCAGTTGCCAACCGATCCAGATACACTGCAAGATTCCGTGTTTTCAGAAGATAAGGTATACCCATCTCTCGCTCTGACATATATGAGTGATTTCTGGGCGGAAACCTTCCAGCTGCGTTTTGGTGCATCCAAGACTTCTGTGCGCCCGGATCTGCGTGAGATCACTGATGCGGTATATCTTGATCCCATTACCGATGAGCGCGTAACCGGTAATTCCAGTGTTCGTCCGTCTGAAATGACCAACTTTGACATCCGTGCAGAGTGGTTCTTCAGCGAAGGTGACAACCTGACCGTATCTCTGTTCTACAAAGATATCCTGGATCCGATTGAGTACTTCGAGAAGGCTACCAGTGATACGGATACCGGCCGTGAAATTATCAACGCGGAATCCGGTGAGATCGCCGGTGTGGAATTTGAAGGCCTGAAGTCCATGGGTTTCCTTGGTGAAACTATGGATAGCTTCTTCCTGCAGGGTAACCTCACACTGCAAGAGTCCGAGCTGGTTGCCGGCAGCGAAGCTGATTCTCCGACGAACCACGTCCGTACTATGGCTGGTGCATCGGAATATGTACTCAATATGCTGGTTGGATTTGATTCACCAGATGGCGCTCACTCTGCAACGCTCGGTTACAACGTATTCGGTGATCGCTTGTACCTGGCGGGTCGTCTGGGGGCGCCTGACTCTTTCGAGCAGCCGTTCCACTCTCTGGATATGACATATTCCTGGTATCCAACCGCTGAGATCACCATTAAGGCTAAGATGCAGAATCTGCTGAATGAGTCTATCGAAATTGAGCGCGATGGCGTGATCGTATTCGAACAGAAGCCCGGCCAGTCGTTCGCTCTGAGTGCGCAATACCAGTTCTGATCTGAAGTATTAAAAACCACGAGCAACCTGGAAGTTGTAGCGGTAATAAACCAACAGGGAATGCTTACTAAGCCGGACACTGGTGACAGTGCCCGGCTTTTTTGTTGGTGTGTCAGAGTGTGTCTGGTAGATGCGCCTGCGGCTTATCTACCCTACGGGTAGACGGGCTTTTCAGTAGGGTGGATAAGCCGCAGGCGCATTCACCAAAACCGGGTGTTTCCAATATAAAAACGGGGCGCCATTGGCGCCCCCATAGGTAAAGTGCACAGCTGATTACATATTCGGATAGTTGGGGCCACCGCCACCTTCCGGTGCGATCCATACAATGTTCTGGGTTGGATCCTTGATATCACAGGTTTTGCAGTGCACGCAGTTCTGTGCATTGATCTGGAAGCGCTTGCTGTCACCTTCTTCAATAACTTCGTACACACCGGCAGGGCAGTAGCGCTGTGCCGGCTCATCGTAGATGGGCAGGTTGTGATTCAGCGGGATGTCATTGTCCTTCAGCGTCAGGTGACAGGGCTGGTCTTCTTCGTGGTTGGTGTTAGAGATAAATACGGAAGACAGCTTGTCAAAGCTCAGTACGCCGTCCGGCTTTGGATAGTCGATTTTCTTGCAGTCCGCGGCCGGTTTCAGCTGCGCGTGGTCGGCCTTGCTGTCACTCAGGGTCCAGGGCAGTTTGCCCTTGAACAGGTTGATGTCGATAAAGGCGTAGGCAGAGCCGAGAATATTGCCCCATTTATGTTGCGCAGGGCCGAAGTTGCGCTGCATGTGCAGTTCCTTCCAGGCCCAGCTGTTTTTGTAGCGTTCGCTGTAATCGCTCAGCTCGTCGCTGCCGCGTTCCGCAGCCAGTGCTTCCGCCACAGATTCCGCTGCCAGCATGCCGGACTTCATGGCGGTGTGGTTGCCCTTGATCTTGGCAAAGTTCAGGGTGCCGGCGTCGTCGCCGATCAGCAGGCCGCCGGGGAAGGCCATTTTCGGCTGGGACTGCAAGCCACCTTTCACGATTGCCCGTGCGCCGTAGGCGACACGTTGGCCGCCCTCCAGGTACTGCTTGATCACGGGGTGGTGCTTGTAGCGCTGGAATTCGTCGAACGGGCTGACGTGGGGGTTGCTGTAGGAGAGGTCGGTAATCAGACCCACAACCACCTGGCCATCTTCCAGGTGATACAGGAAGCCGCCACCGGCAGAGTCGGATTCGTCCAGGGGCCAGCCGGCAGTGTGTACGACCAGGCCCTGCTGGTGCTTGTCGCTGTCGACTTTCCAGATTTCCTTGATGCCGATGCCGTAGTGTTGCGGGTCGCGGTCGGCATCGAGGGAGAATTTGGCGATCAACTGCTTGCCCAGGTGTCCGCGGCAGCCTTCGGCGAACAGTGTGTATTTGGCGTGGAGTTCCATACCCGGCATATAGGAATCCTTCTCCTCGCCGTTCATGCCCACGCCCATATCGCCGGTGGCGATACCTTTTACCGAGCCATCTTCGTTGTATAGCACTTCGGCGGCGGCAAAGCCGGGGAAGATTTCGACCCCAAGGGCTTCCGCCTGCTCGGCGAGCCAGCGGCACAGGTTGCCGAGGCTGATAATGTAGTTCCCTTCGTTATGCATGGTGCTCGGCACCAGCATGCCGGGCACCTTGAGGGCGCTTTCCGGACCGCGCAGTACATAGATGTCGTCACCGTTGACGGCGGTTTCCAGCGGCGCACCGCGCTCTTTCCAGTCCGGGAAGAGCTCGTTGAGGGCGGTGGGTTCGAATACAGCGCCGGAGAGAATGTGCGCACCGACTTCAGAGCCTTTTTCTACAACACACACGGCGATGTCTTCGTTGATCTGGCGCAGCTTGATCGCGGCGGCAAGTCCGGCAGGGCCCGCGCCGACGATGACTACGTCGTATTCCATTGACTCGCGTTCCACAGGTCTCTCCTCAAACAGGTTTAATTATTCACCCGCCGAATTATGGCAGGCAATTTATAGGTAGGCGGATTATATCGGGCATCGTGCAACCCCACCAATTGCGTAAATTTTCATTTCTGCTGGCAAATACTGGCGTATTTGACGGTTGTTGGGCCGGTACAATCGGGCCTGTTTATGGCTCGAAATTGATCTTGTGAATGGCTGCTAGGCTTACTATTCAACTATTGATTTTGGTCTGTGAAAGGGCCAACATACACGCCGCTCAAACGCTTGTTTGAACTGGAGGCTGGCTCGCAGGTGCCTTAAAACACTCGATCCGGGTGGTTTGGCAGGGCCGCTGAAACACTCAGCCGGGAGGCTGCGCGAGTTACCCATGCCGCAGTTCAGCGCCGTTACCGGCAGCAGACTGCGGCCTTTATGTAGACTACTGAGACGGGATTTTCATGAAAGTTCTTGTAGCCGTGAAGCGCGTTGTCGATTACAACGTGAAAGTTCGCCCCAAGGCGGACGGTTCTGATGTGGACACTGCCAACGTCAAGATGTCCATCAACCCATTCTGTGAGATCGCGGTCGAAGAAGCGGTTCGCCTGAAAGAGAAGGGTGTGGTCAGCGAGATCGTCGCTGTGTCCATGGGCCCGAAACAGTGTCAGGAACAGATTCGTACCGCGCTGGCGCTGGGCGCCGACCGCGGCATTCAGGTTGAGACCGATGCGGAGCTTCAGCCGCTGGCAGTGGCCAAGTGCCTGAAAGCCATCGTCGAGAAAGAAGAGCCGCAACTGGTTATTCTGGGCAAGCAGTCCATCGATGGCGACAACAACCAGACTGGCCAGATGCTGGCGGCGCTGACTGGCATGGGGCAGGGCACCTTTGCTTCTGAGGTCAATGTCGAAGACGGTTCCGTCAAGGTCACCCGTGAAATTGACGGCGGCCTGCAGACCGTGGAACTGACCCTGCCGGCGGTGGTTACCACTGACCTGCGTCTGAACGAGCCCCGTTACGCCTCCCTCCCCAACATCATGAAGGCCAAGAAAAAGCCCCTGGATGTAACCAACCCGGAAGAGCTGGGTGTCGATATCGCCCCGCGCACCAAAACCCTGAAGGTCGAGCCGCCGGCCGAGCGCCAGGCCGGCATCAAGGTTGCCGATGTGGCGGAACTGGTGGAAAAACTGAAGAGCGAGGCGAAGGTAATCTGATGAGCATCCTTGTAATTGCAGAACACGATAATGCGGAACTGAAAGGCGCCACGCTGAACACCATCGCTGCGGCCAAGGCCATTGGCGGCGACATTGATGTGCTGGTTGCCGGCAGTAACTGTGGCGCCGTGGGCGAAGCGGCGTCCAAAGTGGACGGCGTGAGCAAGGTCCTGGTGGCGGACAACGCCGCCTATGAGCACCAGTTGGCAGAGAATGTGGCCAAGCTGGTTGCTGACCTGGGTAAGAACTATAGCCATGTACTGGCTCCGGCCACGACGACCGGTAAGAACATGCTGCCGCGTGCTGCTGCGCTGCTGGACGTTCAGCCAATCTCCGACATCATCGCCGTTGAGGGTCCGGATACCTTCAAGCGTCCGATTTACGCCGGCAATGTGATTGCTACCGTGCAGAGCTCCGATGCCATCAAGGTGGCTTCTGTGCGTACCACCGCGTTTGACCCGGTTGCGGCGGAAGGCGGCAGTGCATCGGTCGAGTCCGTGGATATTGTCGACGACGCGGCGGTTTCCAAGTTTGTCGGTGAAGAGCTGGCGGAGTCCGATCGTCCCGAGCTGACCGCAGCGCGGGTGGTGATCTCCGGTGGTCGCGGTATGCAGAATGGCGAAAACTTCGAGATGCTGTACAAGGTCGCCGACAAGTTGGGTGCGGCGGTGGGTGCATCCCGCGCAGCCGTTGACGCGGGCTTCGTACCGAACGACATGCAGGTCGGTCAGACCGGTAAGATCGTGGCGCCGGACCTGTACATTGCCGTTGGTATCTCCGGTGCCATCCAGCACCTGGCGGGTATGAAAGACTCCAAAGTGATCGTGGCTATTAATAAGGATGAAGAGGCGCCGATCTTCTCCGTGGCAGATTACGGCCTGGTGGCCGATCTGTTTGATGCGGTGCCGGAGCTGGAAACCAAACTGTAACAATCAGTTCATATACTTCACTCCAAAAAGAAAGGGCGGCCATTGGCCGCCCTTCTCGTTTTTATGTGAATGTTGGGACACTGTGCCGGATTTGGCGGCCAGTAATGCTTTACTTGCTGCCTGGTTATTCTTTAGCCTATGCAGCCGAGATCATTGCCTTTCTGGGGGTATGCCCCGAGAATAGGCGCCCAATAATTAGAATTACGTTGTTTGTGACGGGTTTCATCATGTCATTGGTCAAGCGCACACTGTCGTCCGCACTGCAGAACCCAGGGGCTCCCGGAAGCAGTGCCAAGAAGAGCCTGCTCGCTACCGCCGGAGTGGTTGGCGGCTGGTTCGCCGTGAATCTCATGGCATACGGTCATCTCGCGGTGCCAGCTGATGGCGCGGAGAGCTTGCTGGCGGAACGCAGTAGCCGCTCCGTGGCGCACAATTCCGCCACAACGCTTCCCCCGACGGCATTTTTCGGTGTCGCAGCGGTCAAAAAGGCGGAAGAGCCTGAGATCGATCTGGCCAATATCCCGATCACCCAGTTAAACCTGGTGTTGTCCGGTGTGCTCAGCAGCAGTGTGAATGAGCACGCCAGTGCCCTGATTGCCGAGAGGGGCAAACCCGCTGAACGTGTTTTTGTAGGACAGACTTTGCCGGGGGGCGCCGAGGTCTACTCCGTTGAAGTCGACCATATTATCCTTCGCCGTAACGGGCAGATGGAAAAACTGACCTACCCAGACGCAGAGGGGCGTCCAACTGTTCCCAAGCAATACGCCAATTACGCCCGTCAGGCGGCCAAAGTGATCAGTGCCAAGTCCAGCGGGAGTCAGGCGGATAAACAGCAGTCCATTCGCGAGCGCCTTGAGCAATTGCGAAAGATGGCTCGTGAGCGTCAGGGGGCGCAATCGAACCGCTGAGACTGCGCAGCGAACCGGTAAGCGAATGGGGATTTTGGGTATTCGCTTTGCTTTCAAGACCTAACCATTTAACGACCAGATAAGAATTAGAGTCAGATTCATAATGATGAGCGTGTTTCACCGACGACTGGTTGCAGTCGCCATGGGTTTTTTGTTGTCTTTTTCGGTGCTGGCTCAGTCTTCTCCGGAGAGAGTGACACTTTCTCTCGACAACGCCGATATTCGCGACCTGATTAACTGGGCTGCGGATTTCACCGGCAAGAACATCATTGTCCACCCCAACGTAAAGGGCAAAGTGACCGTGGTTGCGGGTGATCCCATGACCCACGCACAGGCCTTTGACGTATTTATGTCTGTGTTGCAGGTAAACGGCTTCAGCCTGGTAGAGCAGGGGGATGCATGGAAGGTGGTGCCCGATGCGCTCGCCAAGCAGCAGGCGATCCCGGTGATCGACGAGCAGACCCGGGCCCCCGGTGAGGCGCTGGTGGTGCGCACGGTCAAGGTGGAGAATATTTCTGCCGCCCAGCTGATTGCCATGCTGCGGCCACTGATCCCGCAGACTGGCCACCTGGCCGCCTATGCGGACACCAATACCCTGATCGTTGCCGACCGCGCGGCGAACATCGACCAGATTGTGCGCCTGATCAAGCAGCTGGACCGCGCTGGCGCCATCGATATCGAGCTGGTTGCACTGCAATTCGCCTCAGCCAAAGAGGTCAAGCAGGTTCTGAACGAGTTGTTGCAGGGGGGCGGTAAGCAGGCCGGTAACGATGTGCAACCGCTGCGTATCGCCGTAGACGAGCGCTCCAACAGCATCCTGCTGACCGGCGACCCGGTCACCCGTACTCAACTCAAGAAAGTCATTCAGCGTCTCGATCAGCCTCTGGCCGGTGAGGGCAATACTGCCGTGGTCTATGTGCAGTACGCCAGCGCCGTGGACCTGAAGCCGATTCTGGAGGGGATGAGTGGCAGCATCCAGAAGACCGAAAAGGACCAGCAGGTGGCGGATGTGGAGGTCAGCATTCAGGTGAATGAGGAGCTGAATGCGCTGATTCTTACTGCGCCCCCATCACTGCTGGAAACCATGAAAGGGGTGATTGCCAAACTGGATGTGCGCCGCGCACAAGTTTTGATTGAAGCCATTATTGTGGAAGTCACCGAAGGTACCGGTAATCAGCTGGGAATCAAATGGCTCGCCGGGAACGACGACGATGTTTTTGCCGGCTTCAATAACGATGTGGCGATCGGTGATCCGGACGGGGACAACACCATTGAGGTGGATGGTGTTCCCATCAACCCGGGGTCACTGGATCCGTTGAATCTCGTCGGTGCTGGCCTGAACCTTGGATTTCTGAGTGGCACTGATGTTCGTGTGGCAATTAATGCAATCGCAGAGCAGAACAACGCGAACATTTTGTCTACACCGACCATCATGGCACTGGATAATGAAGAGGCTGAGATTCTGGTGGGCCAGAATGTACCGTTTATTACCGGTTCACAGCTGACCACTGGTAGTAATAATGATCCTTTCCAGACCATTCAGCGCCAGGACGTGGGTACCATTCTTAAGGTGACGCCGCGAGTGAATAACAACAACTCGGTGACACTGGATATCGAGCAAAAGGTTGAAAACGTGCTGCCGGTTACCGGTGCGGCATCGGACATCGTGACCAGCAAGCGTGAAATCCGCACCAAGGTCCTGATCGATGATGGCGCCATCTTGGTATTGGGCGGACTGATCGAAGATAAGCTCACCGAATATAACAACAAAGTGCCGTTGCTTGGCGATATACCCGGGCTCGGGCGCCTGTTCCGTAACTCCCAGAAAGACGTGGATAAAACCAACCTGATGGTGTTTATCCGCCCGCGTATTCTCAGCAACCAGATCGCCGGTTACGAGGAAACCCGTCGCCGCTACCGGGATATGCAGGAGAAACAACTGCGCATGCGTGACGACACCAGCCGAATCTGGGACTGGAATCGCGGCGATGTGCTGCCCGACCTGCTGCCACCCGCAACAAATTATGAGCAGGAATCTCAGGAGCCTCTTCCGGTGGAGCCTGAGGGCGTCAAGTGATGGCGGAAGTGGTACTCAAGCGCCTGCCATACGCGTTCGCCAAGCGGCATCAGGTGCTGCTGGCGGAGGTTGAGGGCACCCCGGTGTGTCAATATGTGGCGCCACTGAATCCCTCGGTGCTGGCGGAAGTTCAGCGTCTGTGTGAGGTGCCGCTGGGGGTAGCTCCGGTGGACCGGGAAACCTTTCAGGAATCCCTGCAACGGGAGTATGAAAACCGCGAAGGGGGCAACCTTTCCGATGTCGAAGGCCTGGGTGATGACCTGGACCTGGCCGCGGTCGCCGATTCCCTGCCCGAGACCGAAGACCTGCTGGAGCAGGAAGACGATGCGCCCATCGTCAAACTGATCAATGCCATTTTTGCCGAGTCCCTCAAACAGGGGGCCTCGGATATTCATATCGAAACCTTTGAAAAACGCCTGGTGGTGCGCTTCAGAGTAGACGGTGTGTTGCGCGAAGTACTGCAACCGCGTCGCGCCCTGGCGCCACTGCTGGTGTCGCGGATCAAGGTAATGGCGAAGCTGGATATCGCCGAGAAGCGTGTTCCTCAGGACGGCCGGATTTCCCTGTTGATGGGCGGCCGGGAAGTGGACGTGCGTGTATCCACCATGCCTTCCTCTGCCGGTGAGCGGGTGGTGATGCGTCTGCTGGACAAGCAGGCGGGCAAGATGGATATGCGTCAGCTGGGCATGGCCGAGCGCGACCTGAAGGTTATCACCGAGCTGTTGAGTCGGCCTCACGGCATTCTGCTCGTTACCGGCCCAACGGGTTCCGGTAAAACCACCACACTGTACGCGGGTCTCGCCAGCATCAACAACCGGGAAAAGAATATTCTCACCGTGGAAGACCCGGTGGAATACAACCTGGAAGGGGTTGGCCAGACCCAGGTCAACACTAAGGCGGATATGACGTTCGCCCGCGGCCTGCGCGCTATTTTGCGCCAGGACCCGGATGTGGTGATGGTGGGTGAGATCCGCGACCTGGAAACCATGCAGATCGCCATTCAGGCCAGTTTGACCGGCCACTTGGTGCTCTCCACCCTGCACACCAACACCGCGTTGGGTGCGGTGACCCGTCTGGTGGATATGGGGATCGAACCGTTTTTGCTGTCGTCCAGTATTATTGGTGTGCTGGCCCAGCGCCTGGTAAGGGTTCTGTGCCCGGATTGCCGCCAGCCCCATCAGGCCGACGCGTTCGAGCTGAGAATGCTCGGCTTTGCGGAAGATGCAGAGGCCACCATTTATCGTCCCGGCGGCTGTGAAAAATGCAACCACAGTGGTTATCTTGGGCGCGTCGGTATCTATGAGCTGGTACCGGTCAACGAGCGTCTGCGGCAGATGATTCACGACCGGGATTCGGAAAGTGCGCTGGTAGCCGAGGCGCGAAAACTCGGCCCCAGTATTCGCGACGACGGCATGGCCAAAGTTCTGGCTGGAACCACTTCACTGGAAGAAGTGTTGCGGGTAACCCAGGAGTCCTGATATGGGGGCATTTGAGTACACGGCGCTCAACAGCGGTGGCCGCAAAAGCCGCGGTACCCTGGAAGCGGATAGCGCAAAAGCCGCGCGTCAGCAGTTGCGCGCGAAAGGTCTGGTTCCGCTCGAGGTGACCGCTGCGGGGGACTCCTCGCCGCAATCAGCGGGTAGCTTCCTGAGTGGTAGTCCCGGGCTTGGCATCAAGCCGCTGGCACTGCTTACCCGGCAGATTGCCACCCTGCTGCGCGCCGGTATTCCCCTGGAAGAGACCCTCAGCGCGATTGCCAACCAGACCCGCAATCAGAAGGTGCGCCGTATCGTACTGGCCATTCGCGCCAAGGTGCTGGAGGGGCACAGTCTTGCCCAGGCGCTGGGGAGCTTTCCCCGCGCGTTTCCCAAGCTCTATCGGGCCACGGTGGAGGCCGGTGAGCATTCCGGCCATCTGGATGATGTGCTGGAGCGGCTGGCGGATTACACCGAGAGTCAGCAGCAGTTTCGCCAGAAAGTTCAGCTGGCTCTCATATACCCCATCGTACTGGTCGTTATCTGCGTCCTCGTAGTGACCGGCCTGATGGTGTACGTGGTTCCCGATGTGATCGAGGTATTCACCGGCACCGGTCAGCAGTTGCCACTGGCCACGCGGATACTGGTCTCGTTCAGTGATTTTATTTCTGCGTGGGGCTGGATTATCCCTCCGGTTATTGTGCTGCTGGTGGTGGGTTGGCTGCTGCTCCTGCGTCAGCCCAAATTCCGTTATCGCTTTCACCATCGACTACTGGAAATGCCGGTGATTGGCTGGCTGGTGCGCGGTGGTCAGAGCGCCCGCTATGTGGGTACTCTGGCGATCCTGACCGGCAGTAGTGTGCCACTGGTGCAGGCCATGGGGATTGCCAGCGGCGTGATGGGGAATGACTACCTGAAGGAAAGGTTGCAGACCGCACAGAAGTTTGTTCGCGAAGGCGGCAGCCTGCGGCGGGCGCTGGAAGACGTGGAGTACTTCCCGCCGATGATGACTTATATGATTGCCAGTGGCGAATCCTCCGGCACGCTCGATGAGATGCTGGAGCGTGCCGCGGAAAACCAGGAGCGGGATCTGCAGGGTGCGGTTACGGCATTTGTGAGCCTGTTTGAACCGCTGATGCTGCTGGTAATGGCGGGGATCGTTTTATTTATCGTAATGGCAATCATGATGCCGATCATGAACATGAACCAGTTGGTGGTCTGATTCGCTCCGTGAGTGGACGCAGCCGGGCCGACCGTTTTTGAGCACGCGAGGTGAGAAATGAAAAATTTGCGTAAGAGCCAGGGCTTTACCCTGATTGAGATCATGGTGGTGATCGTGATTCTGGGCGTTCTGGGTGCACTGGTCGTGCCCAATATCATGGGGCGCACCGGGGAGGCCCGGATTAAAGCGGCAACGGTCGATCTTCGTGCGATCTCGTCACAGCTGGACCTGTACCGCATGGACAACTTTGTGTATCCGAGCTCGGATCAGGGCCTGGAAGCGCTGGTTACCAAGCCGTCCGGTTTCCCGGAGGCAAAAAACTGGGCTGAACCTTACCTGAAGCGCGTGCCTAAAGATCCCTGGGGCAATGAATATCAGTACATCAGCCCCGGCAGCAGCGGCCCGTACGATCTGTTCAGCCTGGGTGCCGACGGCAAGCCCGGCGGTGAAGGTGAGGCGGCGGACCTGTTTGCTTCCGAGCTGTAAGCCCGGAGCCTGATTCTGTTATGCGTATCCTGTCCCGCCGCCAACGGGGATTTACCCTGATTGAATTGCTGGTGGTGATTTTCATAATCGCTACCCTGGCGGGCATGGCGACGCTTTCACTTCGCGGGACCGACAGCCGCAACTGGACCGGTGAGGTTCAGCGGCTCGCGAATCTGTTGCAGCTGGTGGCAGACCGCGCGCTGATCGACAAGTCGCACTACGGTGTCGTCTTTGAAGAAGACCGCTATGAGGTTGTCCGCTACGACTCCTCAGCCCTGAGGTGGCAGGAAATCGATGTCTCAGGCTCGGCCATCTCCTCCCGTGCCGGCCGCTTTATGTCCCACGAGCTGCCGTCAAATATGCGTCTGGAAGTCCTCTCGCAGACCGAGCTCCCGGGGGCGGATGGCAACAGTTCCAGTTTCACGCCCAGCGGTCGCAGCGATCGCGACAAAGACGACGAAGAGAAAGAGATCAAACCGCAGTTTGCGGCACTGTCCAGTGGTGAGGTGCTGCCGGTGGAGGTGGCGTTTTTCCTCACGCGGGATGGCGATGTAGCCCGTGGCGCGGTTATATCCTACAGCAGTCTGTACGGTATGCAGCTGGAGTGGCAGGTCGATGACTACTGAATCCCGACAGCTGCGCAGCCGGATTCAATCCGCCGGGGGGTTCACCCTGGTTGAGGTGCTGGTTGCTCTGGTGATCTTTGGGGTCATCGCCGCGAGCGTGCTCAAAACCATGCAGGATAGCGTGCGTCAGCAGGCTGCGCTGGAGGAGCGCCTTACCGCCAATCTGGTGGCGCAACAGGCGTTGGCAGAAATCCGCCTGCGTACCGACTGGCCCCCACTGGGCAAGAAAACCGAGCGCGTGCTGTTGGCAGAGCGCGAGTGGGAGGTGACCGCAGAGGTTAAATCCACCAGTGAACCGCGTATGCGTCACATCATTGTGCAGGTGGGTTGGCCGGACAAGTCACCACTGCTGACGATTGATTCCTGGGTGGCCGAATAACATGCGTGTGCCCCGTTCCCTCCCTCGGCCAATTCCTGCCCAGTCAGGCTTTACCCTGATTGAGGTCACCGTCGTGCTGGTGATCGTATCCATCATCGGCATTGGCTCCTACTCCCTGCTGGAAACGTTTTTTTCCACCGACCGTGCCTTGAACGCGCGCGCCGACGAAATGCGGCGTTTGTCCATGGCCATGTACCGGTTGGATGATGATTTGCGGCAATTTACCGCGCGCCCGGTTAAAAATGGCTACAGCGGCTACGAGCCGGCTTTCTTGGGGCTGAGTAACGAGTTTGAATTTACCCGATTGGGGGCCGCCAACCTGACCGGTGACCCCCGCGGGAACCTGCAGAGACTTCACTACGGTATCGGCTATGCGGAGGAGGACGACGAGCGGTACGCAGCCCCGGACGACGATACCGCGCTGCTGCTGCGCAGCCGTTGGCGCATTCTCGACCGCGGCCCCGATTCGCAGCCGGTGGCTGAGCCAGTACTGGATGGGGTGATCGAACTGAACGTGCGGTATTTCGACCGCGATACCCAGACCTGGCTCGCTCAGTGGCCTCCGGCCTCCTCGGCAACCACCCCCGGTGCCGTGGATCTGCGCTTGCCCCAGGCCATCGAGGTGACATTATTGACTCGAACCGGTGGTGAAATGCGCCGTCTGTTTTCGCTGCCGGCGTATGCTGTGGCTACCAGTAGCGGGGGTAGCGGTGGCAGCTCCAGTGGCGGTGACGATGACGGTGGATCCAGCAGCAGTGGCGGGGATGATGACCGCGGTGGAAGTGATGACGAGGAGCGCCAGTAATGACCTCTGCAAGTTGTCACGGTATTAATCGCGCCGGTGCCGGTGGACTGCTGCGCAACCAGCGGGGTGTGGCGCTGATTACTGTCTTGCTGGTAATGGTAATTGCAGTGGCGGCAGTGACCCATGCGGTGACACGCAACCGCCTGGCCATTTCCCGTACCAGTGCAATTCTCGCCAATACCCAACTCGCGGAATTTGTGCACGGGGCGGAGGCCTGGGCGACAGTAACGCTCGAAAAAGACTTTGAAGAAGACCGTGAAGCCGGTAGCGCTAGTGACAATCTACATGAACTCTGGGCTCAGCATCAGACAGAGTTCAATCCGGGTAATGGGAAAATACGTATATTAATCAAGGACTTGCAGGGCTGTTTTAATGTAAATAATTTAACGGTTCCTGGAGGTTCCAGCGGCGCGGACTCCGGCGGAAGTGGTACCGCTGGCAGTGGTCCCGGGCCTGTTCTGCGCCGTCTGGTGAGTAACCTGGGTGGGCCGGCGGATATGGCACTGGGTATCGAGGATTGGCTCGACCCCGGTGATACCCCGCTCGCGTCCGGGGGAGAAGACACCGGTTATCTCGGATTGGAACTGGCCTATCGCACTCCAGATACCCTGATTACCGATGTGTCTGAATTGCGCGCGGTGCAGGGAATGGACCCGGAAATCTGGCGTCAGCTCGAGCCTGAACTCTGCGCACTACCGGAGGCGGGTACTCCGGTGAATGTGAATACCGCATCGGAGGGACTGTTATCGGCGATGTTCCCATCGGCCAATATCGCGAGTCTGATTACGCAGCGGGAATCCGGTGTAGCGTTTACCCAGATGTCTGATCTCTCCCCGTTCAACATTTCCGGCGGGGGCGATCTGGATTTCAACAGCGCGTATTATGTGGCGCACATTGCAGTACAGCTGGGCCTGGAGGCGGGTACTGAACACCGGCAGTATTGGGAGTCGATTCTGAAACTCGACACCACCACCGGGAAAATAAAAGTGATTCAGCGTCAGCGGCGCGAGTTCTCCGGGCAGTTTTTGCAGGAATTATTGGGGGTCTAATTGAGCCAGGAAGTAAAACTATTGCGGCTGCGGGAGCCCGGCGCTGGTGCCCATAGCGGCAATCAGGAGCTGGGAGCCGGCGCTGTTGTGCTTGAGTACTGGCACCAGGCGCAGTGGAAACCGGTGGCCGTTGACGAAGATTTCGAGCAGGCGTTTGCCGACCCGTCGGGGTCAGAGGATGCCCAACCACCTGTGGAAGAGGGTTCCGCGCCGGATCCTGGCATCGCGCTGACCTTTGAACCGGGAGAGCGTGGCGTAATCCTGATCCCGGGCACCTGGGTCTGGAACGGCCTCGAATCGGTGCCCCGGGCAGCCCGGCGGCAGAGCCAGGCGGTGGGCTACATGGTGGAGGAGCAGCTGGCGGCAGATGTTGAAGAGCTCCATTTCGTCTGTGAACCGGTGCAGGGTGATCTGTGCAGTGTTATGGCGGTGGCCAGTCTGAAGCTGGCGATTCTCAAATCGCAGATTGAGCGGCTCGGATGGCCGGTTACCGTCGCCATCCCCGAATATCGCCTGCTGGCGGACACGGGATCCGAATCCGCGGTGTGGTTTGACGGCGAGCGTGCCCATTTCTGGCACACCGGTGGTCGCGGCCTCTCGGTCAACCGGACGCTGGCGGGGGTGATCGCCGAGAGCCTGTTTGCCGATGCGGCGGAGGCGGGCGAGGAGCCTGAGCAGGGCGAGCCGGCCGCGGGTGCGCCATTGCGGTTAATGGGCGATGCCACCGAGCTGGAGCGGGCTACGCTGGAACAGCTGGGTACCGTGCAGCCGGTTGACGGGACGCCACAAGACCTGTTGCTTGGCGGTGTAGCACCCACGGTGTCAGGAAACCTGCTGACAGGCCCGTATCAGGTTGCTCTGCAATCCGCCGAAGGCCCCTGGTGGAAAAAGCCGGCGATTGCCGTCGTCGTGTGTTTTGTACTGCAGCTGGTCTTTTTTATCGGCGCGGGCACCTATTACAAAATCCAGGGGGCGAAGGCGGAAGCGGAGGCCAGGGATCTGTTCAGCGAGATCTTTCCGGGGGATTCTCCCAGCGCGGATCTGCGCCGGCAGATTACCGGTTATCTCAATCAGTCGAGCGGCAGTGGCGGAGAGTTCGCGGGACAACTTCAGCAGTTGAGCACTGTCTGGGGAGGTGCCAAAAATAGCGACCTGAAACTGCAGTCTCTGCGTTTCGACGGCAACCGCGGCGAGTTGGTATTACAGCTGCGCGCCGCCAACCTCGGTCAGCTGGATTCTGTGGTCAGTCGCTTGGGGCAGGGGCAGTACAAAGCCGAGCTGCTGGCCGCCAACGAGCTGGAAGAAGGGGTTTCCGGGCGGATCCGCCTGCGACAACCGCGATAACAAAGAGCAAATATGAAGCATACAATCGAACAGTGGCGGCAGAAGTGGCTCGCCTTGCCGCCCGGAGATCAGCGGGCACTGGGTATTCTTGGCTTGTTTCTGGGACTGATGATTATCGTATTCGGTCTCTTCAAGCCGGCGCAGTCATTCTTCGAGGGCGCCCGGACCGATGCGGAAAGTGCCCGGGAGCTGGTGCAGTGGATCGAGCGGCAGCGGCCCCAGCTGGAGCGGGTACAGCGCGCCAGTGGCGGGCAGTCCCAGGGCAAGGGCACTTTGCTGCAGCGGGTAACGGCAGCGGCAAATAATCATCAAGTCACGATCAAGCGCTTTGAGCCAGAAGGCGACCGTCGTATTCGCCTGTGGGTGGATGAGGCGCGCTACCAGGATCTTCAGCCATGGCTGAACACCCTGTTGCAGCAGCGCTTTACCATTCGCTCGGTCAGCGTCGATGCCCTGGCTGAAGAGGGCATGGTGTCCGCCCGCCTTACTCTGGAGCGCTAGGGCGCTCCCATATTTCCAATATCCAGCACATGTGTGCGAAATTTGACGGATATTCCGATTTTTTCACATGATTGCCCGGGTATTTCCTGGCTAGCTTCGTCTGTGTCGAAGTGATAGGTGCCGGCGTAGGGTGCTTTTCCGCCGAATTCGTCCTCGGATGGCGCCATTTTCTCTCTATACTGATGGGTATTGAGAAGAAATAGGGGCCAAACATGTTGTTGAGAAACGCCGACGGCAATCACCTGATTGATGTGGCCGATGTCGTCACCCTGACCAACCCATACGAATTGACCGTCGTCGGACGCTACCTGTGGGGGGAAGAAATTCAGGACCCGGAAGTATTCGACAAAGAGCAGTTGCGCTTTCTTTCGGGGGAATCTTTGCCCCGTTGCTGGCAGGATAGTCGCTACCGGGATCGAGAAGTGCGTCGTGTGAAATGCGGCACTCGCGTTGATGATAGCGACTATTATCAGGGCGCCTGAGGTATAGCCTGTCCGCAAGGATGGATAGGGAATTCCCCGGGATCTGCCCGAAAGTTACATGGTTAAGCGTAGCGACCTCCTATACAATACGCGCCAATTTTTCTCCGGTAACAGGCCGGGTTAAGTGGTAACCCGGTCGAAGCCGGGAATGCGCGTGGAAGTGGTGTCATGAGCTTTGAGCTGTTTGAAGAGTATTCCCTGATTGTCGGAATTGGGGGCCTGATCCTGTTTATGGTGTTTATCGTCTGGAATCTGGCCAAAGAGTCCAAGGCGGGTCGCTTTGGCACCTTTATTCTCTTCATTGCCCTTGGTCTAGGCTTGCTGGGCTTCCTCGTAAAAACCGTACTGGTTGAAGTCATGGGCCTCGGCCAGTAACAGGCCATTGCAACGCCCGACATTTCCGTCACAGGGAGCGTTCGCCGGAAATCGCTATGCCGTTATTTGATCACCCGGAACTCAAAGTTCAGAAAGATCGCCGCGTATGCCGGAATACGGATACCCGGATCGCCAAGTACAGCCGCCGTGGGATGCTGTTCACCATGGTGGCGTTCGCCATTGCCGTTGCCATTGGTGAGCTGAGAACGATTGCACCGAAGCTTGTTTTGTCACTGGCGATTGTGTTGGTGCTGGTGACCCTGTTTCGCGCCTATTACGTGTTCCGCTTTGACCATATATATGCCACCGGGCCCAAGCGCTGGCGTCACCGCTATTTCCTCGCTTCCACGCTCGGCGCTATCTGGTGGGGCGTAATCCTGCTGAGCCATGTGTTTCTGCTGGGCTTTTCGCCCGCCACCCAGTTCCTGTGGCTATACACCGTCGTGTTCTGTGCCAGCGTGGCCTCGGTATTTTCTCCTTACCACCGTTTTCTCACCTGGTTTCTCGCAGGGTCGCTGGTACCGGCCGCTCTTCAAGGCTTCATGACGGCGGATATACTGGGTGCCATCTACGGCGCGCTGACGCTGGCATTTGTCTGGTTGATGGCCCATCAGGCCCGTCGCGAGTCGGAAAACTACTGGGATCGGGTAGCGGCGATGCAGGCACTGCAGCAGAAGGCCAGTAACCTCGCCGCCGCGCGTAAGCACTCCGACGCCGCGGTGGAGGTCACCAATGAGTTTCTGGCCAATGTCGGTCAGGAGTTTCGCAGTCAGCTGTCGGATTCTCTCGGCGCTCTGGCGCTGCTGGAGGGCGACCGGCTCTCCGAGCGCCAGCGGGAATGGGTGCGGCTGGCGAAAAATGCCTGTAATCAACAGCTCAAGCTGGTGGATAACGTGGGCATGTTCACGCGAGTGGCGCGTAAGGACATTCACTTGCGGCGCTCCCCATTCAATCTGGTGCGCACGATTGAGAAAGCCTTCAAGTTCGCCGCTCGGGCTGCTCAACGGCAACGTCTGGAATTCAACTTCCAGATCAGCGACGAGCTGCCGGTGATGGTAACCGGGGACAACCGAAAAACCGCCCAGCTGATCCGCAACTTGGTGGACTCTGCCACTGTGATTGCAGAAAGCGGCGAGCTCTGGGGCGAAGTCCTGTTTGAGCAGGTAGGGGCCGACGAGGGGCAGTTGACACTCAAACTGGTGGACAATGGCCGTGGTGAAATTCTTCCGGACGAGTCTGAGCTGTTTGGTGCATTCTCACGGATGGATACCACACAGGTGACCACGGGGCTTGGTCTGAATATTGCCAAAGGGCTGGCCGAAGCCATGGGCGGGTATCTGCAGCTGTACTCCTCGGATGAGGGCAACCGCTATCAGGCCGTCATCAAATTCGAAATCGAACCGAACCAGCGGATTTACCTGCAACCAGACCGGCGCCTGCAGGATACCGATATCCTGCTGTTGCATCAGCGTGGCCTCTTTGTCGGTGGTATCGTACAGCAGCTGAAATCCTTCGGCATGGAAGTGTCCTGCGAGGTGTGGGAGGACGGCAGCACCGCACCGATGGATGCGCTGTTGCAGTTTATGGAGCGCGGTCAGCTGGTTGTCCTGGCGCCGGCGGCGGGAGATGCGCAGCTCTTGAGTGGCGTGACTCAGGTGATTACCTCCAACAAGGTGGAGAATGCAAGATTCCCGCTGTTGTGCCTGGGCGGTTACGGGCACAAGCTGGAATTTTCTCCGCTGGCCGCCGCCGATCCAGAAGCACAGTATCTGGCCCGGCCGGTTACCCGCAAGGAGTTTCACGACGCACTGGTATTGCGGTTGTTCGGCGGCCAGAAAAAAGCCAGCCGCCGGGTGGTCAGCCAGCATTCGGCAGTCCCTCGGAAAAACAACCTGCTGCTGATTGAAGAGTCCCGTCAGCACCAGGGGGTGACCGAGGAAATGGTTCAGGCACTGGGGTATCAGGTCCAGGTGGTGCCCTCGGTTGAAGAAGCCCTGGCACTACTGCCGGATGGAAACTATGACCTGTTACTGGTGGACTGCCAGCAGAATACCGGACACAGTGCCGAGATCATCGAGCAGTTGCGGCTTTGGGAAGCCGAGTACTCGACGGATGACCGCCTGCCGATCGTGGCGCTGACCAGCACCACGGAAGAACAGTTTGAGGGGCGGTGTCTGGCAGCGGGAATGGATGATTTCCTTACCAAGCCATTGAGTAAAGACAGTCTGGCGGAGACATTGGAACGTTGGCTCGGCGAATAAGCAGATCGCGAAGCCGTTAAAAAAATGGCCTGTCTATGACAGGCCATTTTTGTTTTGCGGAGCCGTAAAGTTCTGGCTCCGCAGGGGCTGGATCAGAAGTTGTACTTCAGGCCCAGCTTCACACGCCAGGTAGACTCCGCTGCCTCGAAACGGCTGTAGTTGCGCGAATCAAAGCCGCCGAATGGTTCGTCGTAAACGTACTGTCCTTCTTCATTGACTTCAAAATCGAACAGTTTGTTCTGCGGGTACTCCAGATCGTACACCTTACCCCAATCGTCGTTGAGCAGATTGGCGAAATTGTCGATGGTGAGGTACACCAGACCGCGGTGCTCCGGCATAAATCCTGGGACTTCCTGGCTGATTGCCAGATCCATGGTGGTTACCCAGGGCATATTGTCGGAGTACTTGTCTACAAACCCACCGGCATAGCCATCGACACCGGCGGCACGGGCCATTTCCATGATTTCCGCGTAGCTCAGACCATTTTCAAAGTCCACGTTGGGGTCATCTGCACCGGACGGGATATAGGCCAGGTACACATCGGAGTCGTCGAAGCTGGCCTGATCGCCGAAGTGTGCATCGCGGTAGGAGTCCAAGGTCCAGGAGAACGGACGACCAGAGCGGCGCTCCATGAACAGGTTGAAGTTGGTGGCGTAGCCCTGGATGAACTCGGCGCGGTAGCCCAGATTCAGAACGAAGCGATGCTCGATTTCATAGTAGGCAGTGCCTTCCAGGGGCTGGTTGCGGTTTTCGGTTACTTCGTACTGGAAGTTGGATTCCGCCGTGGAGCTGGTACCCGGATTCACTTCGGTAATGTCCTGATTGGTGTAGGACAGGTTGAAGGAGAGGCCGTTGTCAAAGGCTTTGTCCAGGGCGGTGGACCAAATGATACTGCGGCCACCATTGTCGACGTTGGTCAGCTCCAGGTCGTAGTTGCCTTCGAACTCGGTGCCGTCATAGATGCTGTCCCAGATAATGCGGTCGCCGATACGCTTGCCGTTATCGACCCGCGACAGGTCGCGCCAGTACACCGCATTTTCACGATCGACGTACATGACTTCGGTGCTCCAGCTGAAGTCATCACCCACGCCCGGAATTGCAAACACATAGTCCGCAGCCAGCTGGTAGCGCCAGTCGGAAGGAAGCTCGAAGTCCGGATCGATGGTGTTGGTGCTGCCGGCACCGGGTTCCAGGGCGTCCAACGCCGCCTGAGGGACACCGGTGAAGTTGACGTCGGAAGGGTCAACATCGGTGCTGTAGTAAGAATCCTTGGTGGTGCCGTCGTTGGTGTAGGCATTGGATACCCACACCAGCGGCATGCCGCCGCTGAAGCGTCCGACGCCACCGCGCAGGGTCAGGTCATCCTGAAGCTCCCAGTTAAAGCCGATACGCGGCAGGAAGATGTCGCGTCCATCCAGGTTTTCAGTGTTGCTGAAACCATAGGTTTCCACAAAATTATCGTTCTGGTTGGGGGCGCTGTCGATACTCAGGGTCTCGTAGCGCAGACCGGCCACAAGCTCAAATCCGGCGAATGGCTCTAAGGTGGCTTCACCATAGAGAGAGTAGGTGGTGCCGTTTACATCGTAGGCAATATCATCGATGTTATTGGTGTAGGCGTTGCTGTACTCGAGGCTGGCGACTTCGCGGTTTTCAAACGCGTCGAGGTCGTCAAAGGTCCAGGTGCCCCGTGCATCGCGGCCGTAGAGGTTGTAGTTCAGGTGTCCTCCAGTTCCGCACCGAAGCGATACTGGACTTCACCGGCCAGGTAGGTGCCGTGTACGCCAAAGTTCCATACTTCGTTGGCCAGCACGTTAGCGTGGCGGTTTTCATCCGCACCGGCGACGATATACCCATCTTCGGTCTGGATATTGATTTCCCCCCAGCTGGAGCTGGTCAGGGAGGCCTGCTCATAGTCCTTGTAGGACAGGTTCACCTCAGTGCTGAATACATCGCTCCAGTCCGAGAACAGGTGCGCGGTGTAGTAGGTGGTGTCCTGGGCCATGGTCCACAGGTTGGAGCCTAGATTCAGGGTGGCGCTGCCGTCGGTGTAGTTGCGCGCGGAGCGGGTTTCCTGGGTGCTGTAGGTGAAGTCGGCGCGCTGGTTATCGGCGATATTCCAGTCCAGTTTTACCAGAACCTTTTCATCGCTATCGGGATCAGGGGCAGATCCTGCAGTGTCATTCAGGCCGTATACATCCTGAAGAATCGCCAGGGCGCGGTCGCGCTCCGCTGGGGTGACATCGTGATTGGCGAGGGTGTTCAGGTCGTAATCAAACGCGACTTCTTCTTCCCACTTCTCATAGGAAGAGAAGAAAAACAGTTTGTCCTGTACCAGCGCGCCGCTGAAGGTCGCACCGTAAGTCTCTTCTTCGTTCTCGATATCGATCTCAGTAACCGAGCCATCGGTGGGCAGTCGATCGTCTTTGGCTGTGCCAGTCCACGGCGTATTTTCGACATAGATGCTGCCGTGATATTCGTTGGTACCGGATTTGGTCACGGCGTTAATGTTACCGCCGCCAAACTTGCCGATACGGGCATCGAATGGTGCGAAATCCACGGAGATCTGCTCAACCGCATCCAGGGAGATCGGTGGGCGGTTGGTGGGGTAACCGTTGGACTGCAGGCCGAACGTATCGTTGATACCCACGCTGTCGATGGTGAACGCGTTGTATTTCGGGTTGGAGCCCGCGATGCTGAGCTCGGTGCCATCGGGGCTGACCACCGCCAGTGGGTTGGCCCGGATGACTTCCTTGAGATCGCGATTGAAGGTTGCAGCGGAGGAAATCTGGTCTTCACCGAAAACACTGCTGGAACCGCGGTTCTTTGACAGCAGCGCCTCTGCTGTCACTACAACCTCTTCAAGTTCATTCACTTCCACGTCATCGCTATCGAGGTCGATGGGGAGGACTAAGGGATTGCCCAGGGAAAGATAAATGCCGTTAACCGTCTCATCACCAAAATCGGACTCAACGCGCACGGTATAAGGACCACCTACACGCAGGCCGGATGCATTGAAGCGGCCAGCATTGCCACTTTCAATAATGCTCTGGGTATTGGAGGGCTGGTGAATGATGGTGAGCTTGGCATTTTCGACGGGTTTCCCCCCATCGCTGGTAACCACGCCACGAATGGCCGAAGTCGTCTGTTGCGCGCTGGCGGTCGGTGCGATTCCCAGCGCGGAGATTACCGCAGCGGATAGTAGCGCAACAGGGAACACGTTGCTTTTTACGGGACTGTTCATGGAACTCTCCTAATGTGTACTTCTAAAACCCGTACGGGCGTACCGTATCCTCGGTATCTTCCCGTTGGCCTGAATATGTATCTCGTTGATATTGGTCTCGGCCTGCAGTGCAGCCGGCCGAACTTTCGGCGGGCCCATTGTTGGTGAGAAGTCTTTCAATGGAGTGAAGGAAATATTTCCGGTTTATCGCAAAAGGGTGACAGATACTTTTTATCTATCAGCGCCATTGACGGAGCAAATTGCCCAGCTGTGATAATCCAGAGATTGCCGGTTTTTCTATGTGGAGGAGGGGCTGTCTGCGCAGCTCGGGGGCGGTGGTGCAAACCTTGTTTAAAACGCCTGTGGATGCCTCATGGCAAGGACGAGGGTTTTGAAGAGGCGCCCATGCGCTTCGCTACGCGATGCGCATTGAAATGGGTTTGCGGTTTTACCCGAATGGTCGGTACTTATTTTGAAGTCTGGTGCCGCGTGTGCGACACCAGCTTTGCAGAGGTTGCACTTACATGGAGCGTTGATCAATCCGCTTTCGAAACTCTTCACTGGTTTCCTTTCGTTCGGAGTAGCGATCGGTAAAGTAGTCCCGTTTGTCTTTGAGCAAGTAGGTAAACTTCATCAGCTCTTCCATCACGTCCACAATGCGGTCGTAATAGGAGGAAGGCTTCATGCGGTCATTGTCATCAAACTCCAGCCAGGCCTTGGCCACAGAAGACTGGTTGGGGATGGTGACCATGCGCATCCAGCGACCGAGAATACGCATCTGGTTGACGGCATTAAACGATTGAGAGCCACCACATACCTGCATCACGGCGAGAGTTTTTCCCTGAGTGGGCCGCACACCTTGCATCGCCTGTGGAATCCAGTCGATCTGGGCTTTCATGATACCGGTCATGGCACCATGACGTTCCGGTGAGGACCACACCATGCCATCGCACCAGGTGGCGAGATCGCGTAGTTCCCGGACTTTGGGGTGCTCGGCATCGGCGTCATCCGGCAGTGGCAAACCGGATGGGTTGAAAATGCGGGTTTCCGCACCCAGCCGGTTGAGGATACGCGCTGCCTCTTCCGCTGCGAGACGCGAAAATGACCGTGCTCTGAGGGAGCCATATAGCAGCAGAATTTTGGGTGCTGTTTCGGCAATCGGCGCAGTGAGTTGGCTTTTGTCGGTCTCCCGGAAGCAGTCCGCTACCAGGTTCGGTATATCGCTAATCTGTTCGCTCACACATTTTCTCCCACTTTGGTCTCTGTGGTTTGATCGGTGTTCCCGTCAAACCAGTGGCGGGTGCGGTTGGCAATTGCAACCAGAGACAGCATGACCGGTACTTCCACCAGAACACCAACCACGGTCGCCAGCGCGGCCCCGGAATGCAGTCCAAACAGTGAGATGGCCACCGCAACCGCCAGCTCAAAAAAGTTCGAAGTGCCGATCATACATGCCGGTGCAGCGATGTTATGCGGCAGTTTCATTTTGTGTGCGGCAACATAACTGAATGCAAATATGCCGTAGGTCTGGATCAACAGCGGAATTGCAATCAGCAGAATCGCCAGCGGATTGGCGAGGATAGTCTCAGCCTGGAACCCAAACAGAAGAACCACCGTCGCCAGCAGGCCACCCACGGAAATTGGCTTTACCCGTTGCAGAAAGTTTTCCAGGCGGCTGTGGTCATTGGCTTTATCGAGGGCGCGACGCGTGAGGATACCGGCGATCAGAGGTAGCAATACGTACAGCACTACAGAAAGGATAAGGGTATCCCAGGGCACCGTGATATCGCTGACCCCAAGTAACAGGGCAGCAATGGGCGCAAACGCGAAGATCATGATCACATCGTTCACCGAGACCTGCACCAGGGTGTAGTTGGCGTCGCCGCGGGTGAGCTGGCTCCACACAAATACCATCGCTGTACACGGGGCGACCCCCAGCAGGATCATACCGGCGATATATTCCGATGCAGTTTGCGGGTCCACAAGATCCGCAAACAGTACCCGAAAGAAAAGCCAGCCGAGCGCGGCCATGGTAAAGGGCTTGATCAACCAGTTGACCACCAGGGTAAGGGCCAGCCCCTTTGGTTTTTCACCGACATGCTTGATGGAAGAAAAATCCACCTGCACCATCATCGGATAGATCATCACCCAGATGAACACTGCGACGGGCAGGTTGACGTGGGCGATTTCCATCCCGGCGATTTGCTGAAATACTTCCGGTGCCATGTTGCCGAGAACAAGACCGGCAAGAATACACAGTCCTACCCAAAGAGACAGATAGCGCTCAAAGATTCCCATTTTTCTGCTCTCCTGTTTGTTGCCGATTATTCGCCCTGAACCAAGGCCTGCGCGGCATCACGCAGGTCGGATCCGTGCTTCTTGTCCAGCTCCAGCTCGAGCATCTTTTCTACGCGCGCCTGAATGGCATCGATCGTCTGATGGAACGCCCGGGCCAGTTCTTCTTCGCTGCCTTCCAGTTTCGACGGATCCTCCAGGCCCCAATGCACTTTGGTCGACTCACCCAGCCAGATTGGGCAGGCCTCCCCAGCGGCACTGTCGCATACGGTGACCACCAGATCTGGCGTCCAGCTTTCAAAGTCGTCCCAAGACTGACTCTTCAGGCCTTCGGTGGAAATACCCCGTTCCGCGAGATACTTGAGTGACAGTGGGTGTACTTCGCCACTTGGCTGGCTACCGGCGCTGCGCGCATCGATACGTCCCTGGCTGAGGTAATTGGTCACCGCTTCGCTCAGAATGCTGCGGCAGCGATTATGGGTGCAGATATACAGAATTTTCATCGGAAGCTCTCTCAATTAGGGCAGTCGGTATTTTGTTGGATCAATGGTTGATGGGCATCAGACGCGATGGTCAGAAACCGCTGGAATTTCGTTGCTCAGTCAACAGCAATTGGCGGCGCTGCTTGGGCGGTCCTGCATTTGACTGAGCGCCTGATGATTGGGCTGGATAAACCCGGGGATGGCCTGCAGAGTCTGTTGAAGAATGTCGGTAACCCACTGGGGCAGGCTCGGGGCAAGGCGGTAGTACACCCACTGGCCACGGCGTTCATCCTGCAACAGATCACAGTTCCGGAGCTGGGCCAGGTGCCGCGAGATTTTGGGCTGGCTCTGATCCAGGGCGCACATCAGCTCGCAGACGCAGAGCTCGCCCTCGCTGGCGATCAGAAGAAGGCTGCGCAGTCGGGTGTCATCAGCCAGACATTTGAAGACGGAAACCGGGTTCATCGGTGGCTCCTGGCCCGGGTGGGCGAAGTACAATTCAAACTTGGGGTAAGGATATTCGAAAAGTCATATATATGCAAAAACGAATATTTGTAGCTCAAGGGATGCTGCGGGATGGGGTGTTCCGAAGGGGAGCGGGAAAGGGGAACGAAAACGGAGGTGGGTAGGGTGCGCACCGGCATTCACCGGCGCGCATTGCTGCTGGAGGGGTCAGATATCGAATTCCGCCCACACGGGCGCGTGATCCGAGGGACGCTCCATACCGCGGATATCGTAGTCGATACCGGTATTCACGCAGCGCTCGGCCAGTACCTGGGATGCCAGGATCAGGTCGATGCGCAGTCCACGCCGCGGCTCACGGTCAAAACCACGGCTGCGGTAATCAAACCAGCTGAACAGGTCATCGGTGTCCGGGTACTGCGCGCGGAAGGTATCCACCAGCCCCCAGTTGTGAATTTTCTCCAGCCATTCTCGCTCCTCCGGCAAAAAGCTGCATTTGCCATCCCGTAGCCAGCGCTTGCGGTTGGGCTCGCCAATACCGATATCCAGGTCGGTGGGGGAGATGTTCATGTCGCCAATCACCAGAACCGGCGCTTTGCTGTCACAGCTGTTGTTCAGGTACGCGTCTAGGTCCGCGTAATACTTCTGCTTGGCCGGGAACTTCACCGGGTGTTCGCGATTCTCACCCTGAGGAAAATATCCATTGATTACCGTGAGCGGTTGATCGGCTCCGATATCAAACTGGCCGGCCACCAGGCGGCGCTGGGCATCGTCGGCGTCGGTGGGGAAACCGTACTGCTTCTTGAGAAAGGGGTAGCGGGAGAGCAGGGCAACACCGTAGTGCGTCTTCTGACCGAAATAGATGACCTCGTACCCCAGGTCGCGAATGACATCGACCGGGAAGTCTTCATCTGTCACCTTGGTTTCCTGTAGGCCGATGATATCTGGCGACTGGGTCTTTACCAGTGCCTCCATCTGGTGCAGGCGTGCGCGAATGCTGTTTACGTTAAAGGATACGACTTTCATTTTCCTTCCCCCCAAAGTGTTTTATCAAATAGGTAAAAAGCCAAAGCCCGCGGCTCGACAAGAGCAGCGGGCTTGGCAGAAATTTTGTTGGCCCGGGGTGACACCACTCCCGGGCTGTTGGCTTCTGGCGAACGCCGGTCAGTCGAAGTTGGCTACTTGCGGCGAGTTGGCGTGCTTCTTCAGGCCAATGAAATCCGCCATGATATAGCCCGCTTCGTTCAGCACTGGATCATCTTCCAGGGTGATTTCGGTCGGGCCACCCACCGGGGCGGTGTCTTCCGACTCACTCTTCTCATAGGCCTCGAAGCTTTCATAGGGTTCCAGACCCTTGGCTTTGCGGCGTTCATTTTCCATTGCAAGAATTTCCTGATTCAGGTTTTCCCGCTCCTGGATCCGCGCTTGCTCATTGAGCGATACGGCCTTGCGGTCTGCGCGTTCGGATTGGTATTCAAACTGCTTGCGCAGGAAGACAAAGTCCGGATCGATTGCGGTACGTTTGTCATGTTTCTTCGACAGCTGGGGTACCAGGTCTTTCAGGTTGAAGTACTTGGCGTGACGCACGGCGTGGATGCGATCCCAGGGCAGGGCGGTGTCGTAGGCACTTTCCCCCACCTGCTCGCTATCAATCAGCTGTGGCATGGAAATATCGGGTTTTACGCCCGCATGCTGGGTGCTGTCACCGGATACCCGGTAAAACTTGGACTGGGTAATTTTCAGCTGACCTTCTTTCAGGGGAGCCATGGTCTGTACGGTACCTTTACCGAAAGACTGGTTGCCCACCACCAGGCCGCGATTGTAGTCCTGAATGGCGCCGGCAAAAATCTCCGAAGCAGAGGCCGACAGCCGATTGATCAGCACCATCAGCGGGCCGCGATACATGGCCCGTGAACGGGAGCGGTTGTGGCGGGAGATCTGCTCATTGGCGTGACGAATCTGAACCACCGGGCCCTGATCGATAAACAGGTCGGTGAGCATGGTGGCTTCCTGCAGAGAGCCGCCGCCATTGTTGCGCAGGTCAAGAATGACGCCGTCAACGCCTTCTTTCTGCAGCTCATCCAGGAGTCGCGCTACGTCGCGAGTGGTGCTTTTGTAGTTCGGGTCGCGCCGACGGTAGGCCTCAAAGTCGATGTAGAAAGTCGGCAGGTTGATAACGCCGATTTTGTAGCTCTGTTCGCCGTCAGAAAACTCGAATATGGCTTTCTTGGCCGCCTGATCCTCCAGCTTCACTTTGCTGCGCTTGATGGTGATGGTGCGGTGGCTGCCGTCCCCACCGGTGGGAATGGTTTCGAGACGTACGAAGGTGCCCGCGGAGCCGCGAATCAGGTCCACCACATCGTCCAGACGCCAGCCGACCACGTCCACCATTTCGCCGTCTTTATCCTGGCCTACCGCCACAATCTTGTCGTTCGGCTTGATTTTGCCGGTGCGATCCGCCGGACCGCCGGCAACCAGGCGTGCCACTTTGGTGTATTCGTCTTCCATCTGCAACACGGCACCGATGCCCTCCAGTGAGAGGGACATGCTCATGTTGAAGTTCTCCAGTGAGCGGGGCGAGAGGTAGTTGCTGTGGGGGTCATACAGACGGGTGAGGGAGTTCATGTAGAGCTCGAACACGTCGTCGGAGTTCTGCTGGCTGAGGCGCTTGAGCTGGCCTTTGTAGCGGCGCTTCAGCAGGTCGGCGATCTCTTCATCGCTTTTGTCGGTGAGTCGCAGGTTCAGTACGCTGCTCTTGAGACGTTTGCGCCACAGGTCGTCAGCCTCGCTGATTGACTTCGGCCACGCGCTGTCTTCCCGGTCGAGCTCCAGCGACTCTTCCTTGGTGAAGTCGAATTCGGGCAGGCCATTTTCCAGCTGCGACACGATGTTGTTCAGTCGATCCGAGATACGCAGGCGGTAGCGGTTGTAGATGTCAAAGCCGCGGTCCACATTGCCCGCGCGCAGATCGTCGTCCAGTTTGGTGCGCCACTGGCGGAATTCATCGATATCCGAGGACAGGAAATAGCTTTTGGTGGGGTCGAGACTGTCGATGTACTCGTCCCAAAGACCGGCAGACATCTCGTCGCCCACTTTGAGCTTGTTGTAATGCAGCATCTCGAGCTTGCTGACAATTTCGCGGGCGGTTCCACCCTGGTCTTCGTGGGGCTTGAGCTCTTCGGTGTCAGCGGCCAGAACGGCCGGGGAGGTCACTACCAGGAGAGAGAGGGAAAGGCCGGAAATCAGTGCGGCTATTCGATTGCTAAGCATAAGGAGTCTCTTTATACGTCCTACTTCAAGGCGTCCCACTGTCATAGTTGGCCGGAAGGGGGCTTCCGGAGCAGTGGCGACTTATAGCTTAGGACAAGTATAAAGGCTGAAAGCTCCGAAAGGCATGAAATGCTTCTTGAACGAGGCGAAAGGTTGCTGTCAAAGGGCAACAAGAGAGGTGAATTTCCCGCCACAGGTCCGCTGGTGGTGAAAAATTACTCAGCTTCTGTCTTTTCCGCTGCCAGTTCCGAGGTCTCCGCAGTGGGAACCTTTCTCAGGTGGGCGGAGCTTTTCAGCATTTCCAGCATCGCTTCCACATGGCGGGCTCCGACCTCGGCAATATTGAACGCCTCCGGCCGCATCAGCCATTCCTGCAGTAATCCGATGATGCCCGCGTGCACGACGGGCACCGCTACTTCAATGTCCAGATCCGCTGGCAGCTGCCCCACAGTAACCGCACCCTGGATGAGAGTACGCAAACGTTCGGTACCTTCGGCGTGCCCCTCGCTGCAGCGCTGGTGGATCTCACCATTCTCCGGTACCCATTCACAGCGCAACAGAATAATGGCGAATATGCGGTGCCACTGTTCGTTCGACATGACCTCGCGGTACATGAACAGACAGCGATTGCGCAACTCTCCCAGCGGGTCACAGGATTGATGGGACCCCTGGCAAAGGGATTCATCCGGCAGCTGGATGCGGTCGGCGAGGGCGCTGAACAGGTCTGCCTTGTTCTGGAAATGGCCATAGACGGCGCCGCGGGTGACGCCCGCAAGTTCGGCGATTTCGGTAAGGGACGGGCGCGAAACACCGCGCCGGTCAAAGACCTCGACGGCCGCATCCAGAATCCTCTCGCGGGTTTCCAGAGCGTCTTCTTTGGTGCGTTTGGCCATGATCGAATCCTGTAGATAGGTACTGCGCGTCGTACTGGACGATGTTGTTCGGGGTTGTTCGGGCGCATGGTTACGGCCGCAGATCTTACTTTACATTCACTCATGAATAAATAGTTGATATTCATTCATGAATGTATTTAAATCGCACCAGGTTGCCACGCTGTCTACAAAAGTCAGGTCAGTTCGGCAGGCGCTTTTCTTTTCGCTCCTTTGGGGGCAACGCGCGGAACGGGTCAATCAGTCAGCCTGTCACGCTCTTTTTACGTTGGCCGCTCCGGTTCGCCCGAGCGGCGTCGTTTTATCTGTTTTTCAATCGCGGTGGTGCCGATGGCACCGGAATGGACGCTATCAAGAGGTCGTCATGTTGCACAAAAAGAAGTCGTTGATCTCCGGCAGCCTGTTGCTTGCCGTAGTGCTGCTCGCAGCCTGCGGGGAAAAACAGCCGGCCATGCAGGGACAAACGCCGCAGGTCACGGTCGTCACACTGGGCACCCAGCCGGTGACGCTGACCCGGCAGCTTCCGGGTCGCACCAGCCCGTTCAAGGTGGCCGAAGTGCGCCCGCAGGTCGATGGCATCGTCAAAGATCAGTTGTTTAAAGAGGGCGGCCTGGTGGAAGCCGGTGGCGCGCTGTATCAGCTGGATGATGCCCGGTACCAGGCCGATTACGACAGCGCCAAGGCGGCGCTCGAGCGTGCCCAGGCCATTCTGAATGTGTCGAAGTTGCAGGCGGAACGCACCCAAGAACTGGTAAAGAGCGGTGCAGTGAGCAAGCAGGACAACGATTCCGCGATTGCTGCACTGCAACAGGCGAAAGCGGACGTCGCCTCCGCCAAGGCGGCGGTGCAGCGTGCCGGGGTGATGCTGGATTTTGCCCGAATCAGTGCGCCGATCAGCGGTCGTATTGGTATTTCTTCCGTGACCCAGGGTGCGCTGGTTACCACCAATCAGGCAGCACCGTTGGCGACGATCCAGCAGCTGGATCCAATCTACGTGGATCTTACCCAGTCCGTGAGCGAGCTGTTGAATCTGCGCAAGGCACTGGCCGCGGGCACTATGCAGGAAACCGACGACCTGCCGGTAACGATTCTGCTGGAAGACGGCACTCCCTACCCCCACGCTGGAAAACTCGCATTCTCTGAGGTGAGTGTGGATCCGACCACTGGCAGCGTCCGTCTGCGGGTGGTTGTACCGAACCCGGACAATCTGCTGCTGCCGGGAATGTATGTGCGGGCCTCTGTGGGCAGCGGTCAGCGCGAAAATGCGGTGCTGGTTCCACAGCAGGGGATTGCACGGGATCCCAAGGGAAATACCACGGCCATGGTGGTCGGTGAAGGGAACACCGTCGAAGTCCGCCCGGTTCAGGTATCCCAGACCGTTGGCGCCAATTGGTTGGTGGAAAGTGGCCTGAAAGCCGGTGACCGCGTGATTGTGGAGGGGCTGCAAAAGATTCGTCCCGGGATTGTGGTAAACGCCGGTGAGGCGGCGACGCCCGCTCCGGTTGATCTTCCGGCTCCGAAAAACGAAACCGCAGGAAACGCGCAGAGCGACGCCAGCAAGGGGTAATTGACATGGCAGGCTTCTTTATCGATCGCCCGATTTTTGCCTGGGTGATCGCCATTGTCGTGATGCTGTTTGGCAGCCTCGCGATCAGCAAATTGCCGGTGGAGCGCTACCCGGATATTGCGCCGCCGGTGGTTTCCATTACCGGCGCGTATCCCGGCGCGTCCGCCAAGGTCATCGAGGATTCGGTGACTCAGGTCATCGAGCAGAACATGAAAGGTCTCGACGGCCTGCTGTACATGTCGGCCACCAGTCAGTCCATTGGTACGGCGGAAGTGACGCTGACGTTTGCGAACGGGACCGATCCGGATATCGCGCAGGTGCAGGTGCAAAACAAATTGCAGCTCGCCATGCCGCTGTTACCGGAAATCGTACAGCGCCAGGGTCTTACCGTGGGTAAGGGCCGTGCGGGCTTCCTGATGGTAGCGGGCTTTGTTTCCACCGATGGCGGTATGAAGAAGGAGGATATTGCGGATTACGTGGTATCCAACCTGGTCGACCCGCTGAGCCGAGTGCCCGGTGTCGGTAGTATTCAGGTGTTCGGATCCAAGTATGCCATGCGTATCTGGCTCGACCCCAACAAACTGGATGCTTACAAACTGACCCCCACCGATATTATCGCCTCGGTGCGCAATCAGAATTCGCAGGTGGCGATCGGCAGTCTGGGTGGCACGCCCGCGGTCGAGGGCCAGCAGCTGACTGCCAGTATTACCGCCCAGAGCCGCATGCAGACGCCGGAAGAATTCCGCAACGTCGTTTTACGCGCGAATGAGGACGGCTCGGTATTGCGTCTGGGGGATGTTGCGCGGGTAGAAATGGGCACCGAGAGCTATGACTTTCTGACCCGCTACAACCGCGCGCCGGCCACCGGTGTGGCCATCTCCCTGGCTACCGGCGCCAATGCGCTGGAAACCGCCGAAGCGGTAAAGCAAAAACTCGCGGAACTGGAGCCGAATTTCCCCGAGGGGCTGAAAACGGTTATTCCGTTTGACACCACCCCCTTCGTAGAGGTGTCGATCAAAGGCGTGATCCAGACGCTGGTGGAAGCGGTCATTCTGGTATTCCTGGTCATGCTGCTGTTCTTGCAGAACCTACGCGCCACCATTATTCCCACGATCGCGGTACCTGTTGTATTGCTCGGTACGTTTGGGGTGCTGTCGATACTCGGTTTTTCCGTCAATATGCTCACCATGTTTGCCATGGTACTGGCCATTGGCCTGTTGGTGGATGATGCCATCGTGGTGGTGGAAAACGTCGAGCGGGTAATGCATGAAGAAAAACTGTCGGCGAAGGCGGCGACCAAAAAATCCATGAAGCAGATAACCGGCGCACTGATTGGTATCGGTGTGGTGCTGTCTGCGGTATTCGTACCCATGGCCTTTATGGATGGCTCCACCGGTATTATCTATCGCCAGTTTTCCGCCACCATTGTGGCGGCCATGACCTTCTCGGTGATCGTTGCCATTGTGCTGACACCGGCCCTCTGTGCCACCATGCTGAAACCCGGTGATCACGGTACCAAGAAAGGCTTCTTCGGCTGGTTCAACCGCAACTTTGACCGCAGTGCGGCCTCCTATCAGCGCGGTGTGCGCGGCATTCTGGCCCGCAGTGGACGCTTTATGGTGATCTTCGCACTGCTCAGCGCACTGATGGTCTTCCTGTTTGTGCGTTCGCCGAGTTCCTTCCTGCCGGAAGAAGACCAGGGCGTGCTTTTCTCGCTGGTACAGACACCGGTGGGCGCGACACAGGAGCGCACCATGGAATCGGTGGAGAAGCTGGAAAATCACTTCCTGGAGAATGAGTCCGACCTGGTTGAATCCGTGTTCTCCGTTCAGGGATTCAGTTTTGCCGGGAGTGGTCAGAACAACGCCATGGCGTTTATCAAGTTAAAGGACTGGAGTGAGCGCGAGGAAGAATCAGAGCAGGCGGGCGCTGTCGCCATGCGGGGCATGGGCGCTCTGAGCCAGATCAAAGATGCCATTGCCTATGCGTTCTCGCCACCGGCACTGCCGGAGCTGGGTACTTCCGCAGGCTTTGCCATGTATCTGAAGGACAATGCCAATCAGGGGCACGAGGCGTTGATCAACGCACGCAACCAGCTGCTCGGTATGGCCGCCCAGAGTCCGCTGTTGGCCGGCGTGCGTCCCAACGGGCAGGAAGATACACCGCAGTTCAAGCTGAAAGTGAACAATGCGAAGGCGGCATCTCTCGGTGTGTCGATTGGTGAAATCAACAGCGCTCTCGGGGTTGCCTGGGGTGGCCAGTACATCGATGACTTTATCGACCGTGGCCGTATCAAGCGGGTTTATATGCAGGCGGATGCGCCTTTCCGTATGAACCCGGAGGATTTCCGCTTGTGGTCCGTACGCAACAGCAACGGGGAAATGGTGCCGGTGTCTTCATTCGCGACCTTCGAATGGGATTACGGCTCACCGCGTCTGGAGCGGTATAACGGTGTACCGGCGGTGCAGATTCAGGGGCAGGGCGCACCGGGCGTCAGTTCCGGTGATGCGATGGCGGAAATGGAGCGCCTGGTGAGCCAGCTGCCGGAAGGCTTTGGCCTGGAATGGACCGCACTGTCTTATCAGGAGCAGCAGGCCGGGTCGCAGACCACGCTGCTGTATGCACTGTCTGTCCTGATTGTGTTCCTGTGTCTCGCGGCCCTCTACGAGAGCTGGACTGTACCCACTGCGGTACTGCTTGTCGCGCCCCTGGGGATCCTCGGTGCGATTGTGGCGAGCAATCTGCGTGGCTTCGAGCGCGATATCTACTTCCAGGTCGCGATGCTCACCACCGTGGGTCTGACCAGTAAAAACGCGATTCTGATTGTGGAGTTTGCCAAGCAGAATCTGGAAGCCGGTATGGCCCTGGTCGAAGCCACCATGGCGGCGGTACGAGACCGCTTGCGCCCGATCATCATGACCTCGCTGGCATTCGGGCTTGGCGTATTGCCACTGGCAATCGCGTCTGGCGCAGGTTCCGGTGCTCAGCAGGCCATTGGTACCGGCGTGCTTGGCGGAATGATTGTGGGTACTCTGCTGGGTATCTTCTTTATTCCACTGTTCTTTGTCGTGGTGCAGAGACTGTTCGGGAAAAAGGCGGTGCCCACGGACGGTGCCGATGGTGAAAATTTTGTCGGTAAGCTCGGGATTGATTCAGAACAATCCGAGCGGCGCTCGGAACCCGCGTAAACCGATCTCACGTCTGTAAACCTTGGCCGGGTATTGCGAAAGCGTCCCGGCCTTTTTTATGTCCGACGAGCGATTCGCGGTTCAGCGCACGATGGCTACGGATTTGATCTGTGCCCACACGGCTGTATTTTCCCGCAGGTCCAGCAGGTGCATTGAGCGCCGGGTGATCCGGGCAATGATGCCGGACGCTTTCGCCGTCCCGCTGCGCGGTGGCCGCAGTCGCACCAGAACCATTGCGGGATCCGCATCCGCCGATATTTCCTGCACACACATCGGCAGTCGGTTGAGGATGCTGGAATCTTGATCCTCACTGCGGGTCAGGCTTACGTCCCGCGCCAGAATGCGAACGCGAATCCGGTCGCCGCACGCCTCGCCACTGTCCCGTAGCCACAGGGTGTCGGTGTCACCGCCAAACTGCACCTGCATCAAGTTCCACTCAGGATCGCGCGCCGTCACCACCGCTTCCAGTAATATGCCCAGATCGTCCCCCAGTTGTACCGGGAAATCGGTGCGCGACAGTAGTTCGGTGGCAGGTCCGGCGCGATGAATCCTGCCGTTTTCCATCAGCAGTACATGGTCGGCGAGCCGGGCGATTTCCTCTACCGCGTGGGTGACATACAGGATGGGAATATTCAGTGTGCGATGGAGCTGTTCCAGGTACGGCAGGATTTCCCGCTTGCGCATCTGGTCCAGGGCGGCCAACGGCTCATCCATCAGGAGTAGTTCGGGTTTGACCAGCAGTGCGCGGGCAATGGCGACCCGCTGCTGTTCACCCCCAGACAGCGCATGCGGTCGCTGCTCCAGCAGTGGTGCGATGCCCATCAGCGCCACGATTTTATCGTACTCATCGGCGGTCACCTTCTGTGCCGCCCGTTTGCGCGCAAACGCGAGATTCCCAGCGGCGGTGAGGTGGGGAAAAAGACTGGGCTGCTGAAATACATACCCCAATGGGCGCCGATGTACCGCCAGTGGCGTACGGTCGTCATCCGCTGTTTGCCAGTGGCGCCCATTTACCTGGAGGCTGGCGTGCTCGCAGGGTTGTAGGCCGGCAATGCAGCGGAGCAGGGTGGTTTTTCCAGACCCGGATGGCCCGAAAATACCGGTTACTCCGCGACCGGGTATTTCGAAATCCACGTCCAGCGTAAATGGTTCACCCTGCGCATCGCTGCGCAGCGGCAGCAGAAAGCGCCCCGCGATCTTCGGTTGCGTATTCTGGTTAGGGTCCATAGCGCCACCCGCTCGCCGCACGCCGACGCTGCAAGGTGTACAACGCCAGCAGAACCGAAAACGAAAAGATCAGCATGGCCGCAGACAGCCAGTGCGCCTGCGCATATTCCAGTGCTTCCACATGGTCATAAATCTGTACCGACACTACCCGGGTTTCACCGGGAATATTGCCGCCAATCATCAGGATTACCCCGAACTCACCCACCGTATGGGCAAAGCCGAGGACCGCAGCGGTCACAATGCCGGGTTTGGCGAGTGGCAGCGTGATATGCCAAAAGCGATCCCAGGGGCCAGCTCGGAGGGTCGCGGCCACCTCGGCATGTCGGCGGCCCTGCGCTTCGATGGCGTTCTGGATGGGCTGCACCACAAAAGGTAGTGAATAGAGTAGCGATGCGAAGACCAGCCCGGGAAAGGTGAACGGCAGCGTGCCGAGTCCGACAGACTCGGTCAATTTCCCCATGGGGCCTTCCGGACCCATAAAGATGAGCAGATAAAAGCCCAGCACGGTGGGCGGCAATATCAGCGGCAGCGTGACCAGGGCGCTTACCGGGCCGCGCCAGCGGGAGCGCGTATTTGCCAGCCAGTGGGCCAATGGGGTACCGAGTATCAGCAAAAGCAGGGTAACCGTCGCGGCCAGTTTCAGGGTCAGCCAGATGGCTGCAAGATCGGATTCACTCAGCATTCAGTGGTCCCCGGTCTATCGATGACGTCGCGGCTACCCGGTAGCCGTAACTTTCGATAATTCGCTGTGCCTCTGGCCCTTGCAGATAGGTCCAGAAGGCGTCCACTGCGGTGCGCTTGCCATCCTGGGTGGCCCGTTTCAGGATAATCGCATCCTGCTGAATGGGATGATGCAGCGTATCGGGTAACAGCCAACCGGAGCCATGGGTGATGGCCCCATCGCGGAATACTTGAGACAGGGCGATCATTCCCAGCTGCGCATTGCCGCTGGCGACATATTGATAGGTCTGTGCGATGTTTTCACCCACAACGCGTTTTGTGCTCGTCTCTTCTGCCAAACCCAGTGCGTCTATAACCTGCAAGGCCGCCGCGCCATACGGGGCGAGCCTGGGGTTGGCAATGGCCAGATGCCGGAATTTTCCGGCCTCGAGAGCCTGGCGCTCGCGGCCCGCGAGTTCGGCATCGGTAGTCCACAGCACCAGGCGTCCCAGGGCGTAGGTATAGCGACTGCTGGCATCGGCAGCGTCAGCGGCAACCAGAGCGCGCACTTTGTCCTGGTCTGCGGAAAAAAATGCGGCAAAGGGGGCACCGTGGCGAATCTGTGCAAAGAGCTTTCCTGAAGAGCCAAGGGCTACGCGCACCCGGTGATCGCTGCTTGCTTCAAATCCGCTGACAATCTCGCCCATGGGGGAGGAAAAGTTGGAGGCGACGGCGATGGTGATTTCGTCACTATGGGCAGCCGGGAGGGCCGCAACGAGGGTCACCCCGAGCAGCGCGCGGGCGATCCAGTGGTCCATCGCGCGGATCACTCTGTGCCATCCCTGTAGATACCGTCTCGGCACGGTTGCTCTCCTGGCCGGTGTTTTGGTGAAGTGTAAGAATGTAGCGCATTATACGACGAAAACCCGTGGTGCCTCCCCATGGCCATCCTTGACGAGTATTACCGATGACCGACAGTACGCCCGATATCCGTAGCAGTGCTGGCATTTTGCCTGAACCGGAACAGGCAGGAACCGCGCTTCAGGATGCGCGATTTCTTGCTGAACTGCGTCAGCAGATGCTGAAGTTTGCCCGTCTACAGCTGCGCGATGAGCACCTGGCGGAGGATGCGGTTCAGGAGGCATTGGCCGGTGCATTGAAAAATGCCGATTCGTTTCGCCGCCAGTCGGCGCTGCGCACCTGGGTGTTTTCCATCCTCAAATTCAAGATTACCGACATTCTCCGCTATCGGCAGAAAGTGATCGCCACCAGCGAACTGGGGGACGACGCCCAGCGGGAAGAGGCATTCTCGGAGGCACTGTTCAATCACGCTGGCCACTGGCACAAGGCCGAGCGCCCCAGCAGCTGGGCGGGGCCTCAGGGCGGGGTCCACAGCGATCACTTCTGGCGGGTGTTTGACGCCTGTCTGAATGGCCTACCGGAAAAGCAGGCAAGAGTATTTATGATGCGGGAATTTATCGAGCTGGAATCCGACGAGATCTGCGATCAGTTGTCGCTTTCCACTAGCAATCTGCACGTGATTCTGTATCGCGCGCGTTTGCGGCTGCGGGAATGTCTCGAGAATGGCTGGTTCGAACCGGCGGACAATCCGGGGGGGTCGTCATGATGAACTGTAAACAGGCAACGCGGCTGTTGTCGGAGCGTATGGAGCGGGAGCTCAGCCCGCGAGAGAAGTTCGGTCTCAGGGTGCACCTAATGATGTGCCGTGGCTGCCGCAATTTTGGCCGGCAGATGGGTACGCTGCGCGATCTGGCCAAGGCGTACGCGAAAAGCGATACCGGCCACCAACCTCCAGATCCGGTTGATGGCTCGGCCTCGCGGGGCGGCGAGAACGAAGACCGTTAGACCCCTGCGGCAGGCAGGGTGGAAGAAGCGGTATCGGTGGCTTTCGGCCCATACCAGAAGCGGTAGAAGTCTTCGGTGACCTTCTGTTCGATATCCGTGGCGTCTTCCCGGGGACAGAACAGGGTAATGGTCACGACATCGTGGCCCAGTTCACTGGTGGTGATCTTGATTTTGGGTTCGGTACCAGCGAGATCAACGCCCATACGGCTCTCGATCAGTTTGCAGTAGCGCTCTGCAACATCTTTAAATGACTCGCAGTGCTCCAGCACACGCTGGGTAATGAACGCCTTGATGGCAAAGGGATTTTCGCCCTTGTTTTCGCGCACGATGGAAAACGTGTGCTCAATATAGCGGCGCATAAAGTTGAGGTTCTTAACCGGCTGGGAAAAGAACACACTGTTCGGCACATAGAGCGTGGTGCCGGTATAGCCGTTACCAAGACCGTGCGGGTCGATTTCCAGCAGGGTGGTACTGAGCCAGTTATTGTCGATCACCTCACCGAACTGCTCACCGATTTTGACCCAGTCACCAATGGTGAAAGAGCGCATGCCGGCCTGGTAGATACCCCCAACCAGACACTGCACCACGTCGCGCAGAGCAATCACAATGGCCACGGAGAAAGCGGCAATCGACAGGGCGAAATTACGCAGCTCTGACACCCAGATCGCAAACAGCCCGATCACCATGATCAGGTTGCCAAAATTGTGCACCATGTGGACCCGGCGGCGGATATCCTGGCGCGGCCAGCTCGTTTTTCGGAACGCGTGGGTCAACAGGTAGCGGACCAAGATGACGCTGGCGATCAGCGCCAGGCTCCAGGCGAGTTGGCTGTCTAACAGCAGTTGGCGAAGGGTTTCGCTATTCATTGATGGCTCGGTAAAACGTTGGTCGGCACGGGTTGCTGCCAGCGCCACTCCAGCTGAACGGGTGGTTATCAGGTTGAGGATTCAAGTGTGGCGCGAGTGCATAGGGCGGGCGTCAGTACGGGCGGCAGTGTAGCCGATGCTTGGAAAAATCCGCAACGGTTCAGGCGCTATTGACGCTCCATCTCGTTCAGTTTGTCGGCCAGGCTAGCCATTAGCGTCGTGGCCGCGTTATCTGTCATGCGCTGTCCCTCTTCTATATATTCCCAGACGGTCGCATCACTCTTCCATCCCCCCTGTTTCTTGATCAGCTCGAAATCCACTTTTTCCCGTGCCGCGGAAGTAGACATGCCGCGGCGAAAGCTGTGGCTGCTCAGGCTGTCGGCAAAGTCGAAACCGCAGGCTGCTGCCAATCCCTTGAGAATGTGGTTGACCGCTCCGGGGTTGAGCGGTTTTTCCTGAACCCGATCCCAGCGCGTGACGGCGCGAAAGATCGGGCCCTCCTGGATCGCAGCGTGCTCGAGCCAGCGTCGTAGCGCGCGTAGCGGACAGATCTCAGCGGTGCCGTAGGGCAGGGCACGTGCCACTCCCTCACCGGTCTGATCCGTTTTTGACCGGGGTAAAAATACGATGAGCCCGTCTTCCTCCCATTTGAGGTCTTCGACCCGGATCGCAACCAGCTCGCTGCGCCGAAAGGCGCCGAAAAATGCCAGCAGAATCAGGGCCAGATCTCGCCGTTGCTTGTGGCTGTCCGGCTGACTGCGGATATAGCGGGTCAGCGCCGCAATATGTTCAAGTCGCAGGGCTTTGGCCTTCTGTTTCGGTTGCCCGTGGAGTCTGCGGATACCGCGCATGGTTTTCTGTACCAGAGGCTCGAGTGTGGGATTGTCCATACCCTGGTAGCGGTGCCACTGACCAATGGCGGTCAGATGCAGGTCCAGGGTGCGCGGGTTTACTGCTTCAGCCCGCTGCATCAGGTAGCGCACCAGTGTCTCGCTATTGGTGGGTAATCTTCCGCCCCATTTTTCAAACTGCCGGATGGCCGAGCGGTAGGCCCGCCGCGTGCTCTCAGACGTGGCGGCATTGAGGTATTCCCGTAGCTGTAATGGCGCCGCAACTACTCCCGCATCTGTTGGTGCGGCGGGTGCCGTCGTTGTCCGGGTGGTGTCGGGCGGGGACTTTGGGGGATGGTGCATTGGGTGTTGTTACCTGTGTAGCCGCCCGGTCTGTACCGGCGCGTGGAACCCGAATTCCGGATTCGGGAAATTAACCGATGATAAGTTTAATTAACGTCGGTTATAAATGTGCGATCAAATATTGCCTTACCACTCTTAAATAATGTAATAACACGTAATATGTATTACATTACGAAATAATCGCTAAATCGTAGGAGCACCACATGGCTCGTTCTGGAGTCGGGTATGTTGACGTCGCCAAAGCCGCAGAAGGGCTGAAGGCCCGCGGCGAAGAGCCCACAGTTGACAAGGTCCGCGCACAGCTCGGCACCGGCAGCAAAAGTACGATCGCGCCCCTGCTCAAGCGCTGGCGTACCGAAGTTCAGGGAGATCCGGTCGATACTGCTGGCTTGCCGCGAGAGCTGGTTGATGCGCTCAGAGATGTATATGAGCGCATTCAGGCGCAGGCGGAACTCGAGGTGCAGAAAGTTCGCGAAGAGTCGCAATCCAAGCAGGACAATCTTGAGCGGGAGCTGGCTCTGGCCCGGAGTGCGTTTTCCTCCCGCAATCAGGAGCTGGAGCAACTGGAGCAAAAGTTGCAGCAGTCGCAAGAGGAGGGGGGGCGTCTTACCCAGCGCCTGGCAACCGCACTATCGGATCTGGAGAAGAGTGAGTTCCAGCGGGGCGAGGGGATCAAGCGTGTGGCCGAGCTCAAGTCCACCGTCGAAGAAATGAAGTCGGAAAACCGCGATATCCGCGAGCACTTCGAGCATTTTCAGCAGCGCAGTGCGGGAGATCGACAGCAGGAGCGGGATCAGGCACGGCTGGTGGCGGACCAACTGCGCGGCCAGTTGGCGCAGCTGAGTGAGCAGTGCAGTGTGCGGGATCGCGAACTGGGAAATCTCCAGCAGCAGATTGAAGAACTGCGCGACCGTGGCCGTGAACTTGAGCGTGTAAACCAATCACTGGTTGGGGACCTAGAAGCGAGCCGGGTGGAAGCCGCGGAAAATGTGCGCCTTGTAACAGATCTCCAGCACCAGCTGGAGCGGAAACACAGCGAATGTGAGCAGGCTCAGTCGCAGCTGCGTGCGCAGGAGGTGCAGAATGCTGCCGCTGCGCGGGAGGCAGAATGGCAGCGGTCACTGGCTGGCAGGCTGGAAGAGGAGCTTGTCACCCTCCGTAAGACCGTGGAAGACCTGCGCGAAGAAAATCGTACTGTACTGCAGGAAAAGGCCGAGCTTCAGGGGCGCCTCAAACAGTTGGAGCGCTCGCAGCGCCCGGCAGATACCCGATAAATACCCGCAAAAGTAGAAGTATTCTCCGGAAACCATAAGGAAAACCCATGGAAGATTCTCGCGAGCACCAGCTCAGCATGAGCGTGCTGATGACCCCGGATATGGCCAATTTTACCGGCAAGATTCACGGTGGGGACCTGCTGTCCTATCTCGATAAAGTCGCTTATTCCTGTGCCAGCCGTTATGCCGGGCGCTACGTGGTCACCTTGTCGGTTGATCGGGTGGTGTTCCGGCAGGCGATCAATGTGGGGGAGTTGGTGACTTTTCTGGCGTCCGTCAACTATACCGGCAATACCTCACTGGAAGTGGGTATCAAGGTGATCACCGAAGATATCCGGACCCGCGTGGTACGCCATACCAATAGCTGTTATTTCACAATGGTGGCACTGGATGACAATGGAAAACCCGCGCCGGTACCACCACTCAAACCGAAGACCGTTGTCGAGAAGCAGCGTTTCGAGGCTGCGCTGTTGCGTCGCAAGCTACTTCACGAGCAGGAAGCGGCACACGATGCCATTAAGGAAAAGGTGCGTGGTTTTCAGTTTGAAAGCTGACTCGCTCAGTGCGCTCCTCAGTTCACCGCGTAACGCATTTCCTGCCCAGAGGGTAGGGCAGTGATATCGAGAAAGTAGGTCATATAAAAATGCATGGCTCTCGCAGCCTGCTGATCGGTGTCAAGCAGGGCGCTCAAAGGCGGGTGAAAGGTGATCAGGTGGGCCATTTCCAGATGGTAGTCCGCGCATTGGCTGGGCAACGCGTCGGCAAGCACGGTGGCGATTTGACGGGCAACCAGGGGCGCGCTGCCAAAGTCCGTCAACACGCGGGTCATGCGTCGGCAGAAGCGCTCTCGATGGGCCAGCTCCGGTGCGAAAAGTTCAATAGCGAAATAGATTTGTTGGCCGATGGACATAAAGCTCCCCCCGAGTAAAACGAGCGGCGCATCCTAGCGTTTACGTAGCCCGGAACCTATACGATGTGGGCCCTTTGGCATGAATCGGCTGCCAAAATTTGTAACCAACCGGTCATAGGATGCGCGCGACGCCAGGCCGGTCACTGCTGGCTGCGGTAGGGCGTCAAAAGCCCTGGCGACCGGTGGGCCAGGTGACGGGCCCGCCCTGCTGACAGGCTATTTTACGCCACGACCTTTACCGCTTTCCGCCCTTACCCGGTTTTCCGTCTGTACGTAGACCGTATCGGTTGTAGCCATGCTGGAATGGCCTAAATCTTCAGATAGATCCTTGAGCGCACGGCCGCGCTCAACTTCCATGCTGGCGCCGGTATGACGCAGCCAGTGGGTCGAGGCCTCACGGAGTTTGCGCGCGCTGTCTTCACCCTCGGCTTGGCGCATATCGTCGTAGGCGCGATCGAATACCTGCTGGACAATCCGTGCCAGTTGCCGTGCCGTCATGCCGCCCTGGCCGCGGATTTTTTCCACGATAGGGTGGTTTTCACCGGTGGCGGGCAGGGGGGGCAGTCCCCGGTAATGGCGGTAGCGTTTCAGGTAGGGAATAAAACTCGGGGGCACGGTAATATCCCGTAACTTGCGCCCTTTTCCGTAGATTTTCAGCCACCAGTTACCATCGGAATCCTGCCAGAAATGGCTCATCAGCGGCGACCAGGCGCGGCGCTCGGAAAGCTCGGATATCCGCAAAAACAGCGTCTTGAGCGCACAAATAATAAACAGGCTGCGTTCGTAGATAGGGTCTTCGTCCGCCATCGAATGGGCCACGTTGAATACATATTGCCACTGGGCCTCGGTCAAGCGTCGGATTTCCTTGACCTGGGCATCTTTAATAAAGTGCCGGCAATCGCCCTTGGCAATCTGCGCAGGATTGCCGTACAGGTATTCTTCATTCATCAGGTATTTGTAGAACGCGATGATACCGGTAAAGATACCGGTCAGGGTCTGCTGGGATGGACGATATTTCTTCTTATCCGGGGTTTCATCCTGGGCTGGCCGGTTTTTTGGAAGCTTCAGCCGAAACGGCGCCCAGGCTGGATTCTGCACATAGCGGCCGTTGATTAGCTGGAATTTCTCGTGATTTGCCAGACAGATCCAATCCAGTGGTGGCTGCCAGCAAAAATCCGCGTATTCCAGAATGTCGGCCTTGCGCAGACGATCCATGGGTTTCTGCTTGACCTGAAGCACCCACAGCAGGAAACGCTCGGTCTCATTGCGAAACCGTGTAAAGGTGTGTTCGGATTTGTTGCGGCCGATGTAGCTGAGAAATTCCTGGCCCCAGAGCCAGTGTTCCATCCACCAGGGCTCGCCGGAGATCAGGAAGTCTTTCAGTTCCGGGAAGTCGCCAAAGAAGGTTTTATCCGGACTGATGGGCTTGAAGCCTTTGATCGCGTCATAAGTTGGGTACAGCGCGACGGGTTTCGGTATCGCCATATCTGGAGCCTGAGCGTGGTTATTGTTGGTTTGCGGAGCCAAAAGCCCATTCTACCCGCCTCTACATATATTGTCGAACACTAAACAGTATTGGACATAACGAGGTGCCGCAATACAGCCTCTCTGACCTGGCAATCTGCAATTCGGTAAACACGCTGCGCACCCGTTCAAGGCACCTTGGGCCGGCTCGACAGTTCGCTGTATTGTCAGTGTCGGCTGTGTGGCATCATTTCGTAGCCATTCAGCTTGACCTGATAGATTACCCAGCAATATTGGCAAGCTGCCAGGTCAAGTCTGAACTGCTACCTGTAAGCTTTCTACAATTCAGCTACGCGGAATCAGGCAGGTTCAAAATCCGTGGTTATCGATTTTTCTGCCCAGGCATCCATCTCAGCTGCCCTGCTCTGCAAGCTTGCTCTGGACATCTCCAGCGCGTCAGATCCGGCAATAAGTCTGAGTGGTACTGAATTCGCGTGTCCAACTCCTACGATGAGTGCGCTCAACTTTTCCGGATCACCTGGTTGCGCATGGCTGTATTGATCGTATTGCGTTTGTTGAGTCTTGGTTGCAGACGCATAGTCGCCGATGTCAATGGTTCCATAGCGCACCGATGAGGCATCTAGAAAATCGGTTCGAAAAAATCCCGGTTCGACGATTGTTACCTTGATACCAAAGGCGTTGACCTCTAAAGCAAGGCTTTCAGAAAACCCCTCTACAGCAAACTTTGTAGCACAGTAAACGGATGCACCTTCAAACCCTACGGCGCCACCGATTGACGACAAGTTGATAATGTGACCACTTTTTTGCTTTCGCATTATCGGAAGCACCGCCCGAGTGACTTTCATCAGGCCCATCACATTTGTCTCGAACTGACGTTCGATATCTTCAGCGCGGATGGTTTCGAAGTGCCCAAGCTGGCCATAGCCAGCATTATTGACGAGTACATCAATTCCGCCGTAACGCTCGGTTGCTATTTCTACGGCTCGAATTGCCGCATCTTGATCGTTTACATCCAGATTCGCGAATGTGAGCTGACTGTGTTCCTCTCCAAACGCATTTATTAACCCATCAACACTTCTTCCTGTCGCGACCACGTTGTCGCCTACTGATAGTACTGATAGTACTGATTTAACGATACTTTTACCTATACCTCTGGACGCTCCGGTAATGACCCATGTTTTTGCCACTGTGACGCTCTCCTATGAACTTTGAAAACAAGTGCTTTTGAATGTCTATATTGACTTACTTCCATGTTCGTCCACATGGGCAATTGTTCGGGTTTCTTGTACTATCCTACATATGCGAACATGCAGATTGTTCAAAAAGTGGGCCCAGCTAGGACTTTTTAGTGTGAGATCACTAATCGATTTAAAAAATATCATGCTGAATCTGGCGCCTCGAGAAGGGATATTTACAACCTCACTGGCAAACCTTTCCGTTATTCGGAGTGATAGGCCTACGGTCCCTAATGCTCGCACAGATGGTGAGGCGGGCGAAAAACTACCGTACCCTTTATGACACTCTTGCATGGCTGGAGAAGCACTTTGCTGAATCAAGTTCCTGCCAGGACCTTGCCGGCAGAGCCAGCATGAGTCAGTCGAAATTTTACTCTCAGTTTAAGGCGCTGACCGGAACATCGCCAATGCGCTATCGAGCACGACTCAGGTTAATTGAGGCACGACGTTTAATGGTTGTCGATGGTTTCGATGCGGCGAGTGCGGGGTTCAAAGTCGGATATAATGAACCTTCTCAATTTAGCCGCGAGTATTCCAGCTACTTTGGCTTGCCACCTAGGCGTGATGTGGAACGACTCTTGAGCAGCGAAGGCGATGCTTCGGTTCTGCTTTCGGGGCGGTGACCCTTTCAGGTCGCAGCGGGCTTCTCATTCGAGCATGCCCGCCTCGCTACATTGTTGATGATGTTATATCGGTAGCGGATGCTTTTGGGAGGCAACCTATCGCCGCAGGATCCTCATTTGCAGAAAATGCACAATGGTAGCAATGACAATTCCAAAGCCTGAAATAAGCGATAATTTCAAGATGGAGGCCAGTCTCGGTTCGGTGTGCGCTGCGAAGAAAACAATAATCCCGAGCCAGTATGCAGGTACAAGATTTAACGGTGGTGCGGCTCTTAATGATAGAACCAGTGAGGCAACGATAAATACAACGGGCGCCAGCGAGTAAGCCCCCATAGTGGGCGTGATCTCCTTTAGCGCTAGCGCGGCGGCCAAACCAATGGCGATACCTAGTGTCAAGCAGATATAGCTTTGCGCCGCGCCTTTCAGGTTCATTGGGCCCGTCACGTACGCAACCCAACCGACAAACATGGCCCAAACCGGAAGCTCGTTTACTGCAGTGGTTACCGCTGCGAAAGCGGCAAATACCGCTGCGGCGAGTGTGGCACCGTTAAACCGAAGGTCAGTAAAATTCATAACATGTCCTCGTTAGATAATTCCGCCATTGGCGCGAATGACCTGGCCGTTAATCCAGCACTGCTCCTGCTTCGCCAGAAATGTGACAATTTTTGCAATATCTTCGGGCTTTCCTAGTCGCTCGAGCGGCGACATTTTTGCCAGTCTGTTGATCGTTTCTTCAGATTTACCTGATAGAAAGAGATCGGTTGCGGTGGGGCCAGGTGCAATTGCATTTACGGTAATATTTCGACCGCGCAGTTCTTTTGCCAGTATCCGAGTCAGTGTTTCAGTTGCTGCTTTTGTACTGGCGTAGATGCCGTAGGTTTCCAGGTTCAGGCCCACAACGCTGGTCGACAGGTTGATGATCTGGCCACCTTCAGCAATATTTCTTGTAGCCTCTCGCATCATATTGAAGGAGCCTTTGAGGTTGACGGAAACTTGGCTATCAAATTCGGCGTCGCTGCAGTCCGAGATTTTTGCGAGTTTCATGATTCCGGCATTATTTACGAGTACGTCCACCCGTTTGAAATGCTCAATGCTTTGCTCAAATATCCGTTTTACGGCTTGAGGGTCGGCGACATCCGCCTTGATGGGGATGGCGTCCACGTCACGCGCTTTGATGGCGCTTACTACTTCACTGGCCGCTGTGTCGTTTCCTGCGTAATTCACGACGATATTGAAGCGGTTCTCGGCCAGTCTTATGGCGATTTCGCGGCCGATTCCCCGTGATGCTCCGGTCACAATGGCTGTTTTTCTGATCGAGTTTTTCATTTTCCACCTCATGGGTACCAGGAGTGCACAGGCTAGCATGTTGCATATGTTGCAACCCGTATACAATTATGCAAAATGATGTTGCTCTGGGCGCAACACGTGGGTGTTTGATGAAACTTAGGCAGGCATACAACGACGAACGGGCGTTTATCCGCGTGGTGGAGCTGGGTTCGATCCGCGCAGCGGCAAAAGAACGGTCCGTCGAGCCATCCAGTATCTCCCGTAGGATCAACGCGCTCGAAAACCGCCTGGGTGTGAAGTTACTGGATCGGACAGGTGCTAGTTCGAAAATAACCGAAACGGGTATCTATTATTACAAAGCGATGGCCGGGCTGCTGGCTGAGATTGATGCTTTGGAAGCGGAAATTGCCGGTGAGGCTGACGAGCCCAAGGGCCTTCTAAAGGTAACGGCTTCGATTGATTTCGGGCAGACACTTGTGATGCCATGGATCATAGAGTTTCAAAAGCAATACCAAAAGGTTCAGGTTGAGCTGAACCTTTCCAGTGAATTTGAAGATCTTTCCATGGATAAGATCGACGTGGGGTTGAGAATTGGAGCGTTGAAAAACTCCGCACTTATTGCTCGACAGACTCGCGTCTGTCCCAAGGATACTTGTCGCGTCGAAAGATTATCTGAGTCGACATGCAGCGCCCAGTACACCCCAAGAGCTTGAGGGCCACGATTTCGTTTTCTTTCGTGAAAGAAACCGTAAGCGACCTCTTATTCTTACGGATAAAAATGGAGAGGAATACCGGATTCAATGTGACGGGAAAATTACCGTCAACGCCGTGAACTCGATTATCAGAGCTGTTCTTGCAGGCTATGGGTTGAATATGGGGCCCCGGTGGGCGTATCAGAAGTATATTGAAAGTGGTGAAATCATAGAGCTTCTGCCTCAATTGGATTTACCATCTCAGCCGCTCTACGCAATTTGGAAACCCTCTGTTGTACAGCCCGCAAAGGTGAAAGCATTCGTAGATTTCGTGGCTGAAAAAGCAAAAGACGTGGCAGGGCTCGGCCCTTAGGTTATGGCGTTCTTGCAATGACCTTGATCTCAAAATCAAAGCCCGCCAACCAGTTGACACCCACGGCAGTCCAGTTCGGGTATGGCTTTTCGCTGAAGACCTTCTCTTTCACCTCCATAATCGTCCCAAATTGATTCTCAGGGTCGGTATGGAAGGTGGTCACATCAACGATGTCACTCAGTTTACAACCCGCCGCCTTTAGTACCTGCTCCAGATTTTCAAAAGCAAGTTCAACCTGGCGTTTGAAGTCGGGTTCAGGCGTTCCATCTTCCAGGCTGCCGACCTGCCCCGATACAAACAGGAGGTCACCGGACTGAATGGCCGCCGAGTACCCATGTTCTTCATAAAGTGCATGCCGGTTTGCCGGGAATATCGCTTTGCGTTGCATCATTTTCTGTAAATCTCCAGTCAAATTATGAGGTTGCTGTATTTTTCAGGCTCTTTTCTCAAGGTTGCCGCGTGTTTCCGTATGCGTTGTGGTCAAATACGAGCCGTATGAATGGTGGATCTCACATACGCAGCGTATGTAAGATATTTCACATACGCTGCGTATGTCAATATCCTGAGATCGCGAGAAGTTGTTTGTGGGTTGGAGTGGAATGAACAAACGCGCAGAAAAAATGGCAGAGAACCGGGCAAAGCTCATCAAGGCCGCCAGAGCGGCTTTCACTGAAAAAGGATATGCCGCGGCGTCCATGGATGACTTGACCTCTGCAGTGGGTTTGACCCGTGGTGCCCTGTATCATAATTTCGGCGATAAACGGGGCTTATTCGCTGCAGTTGTCGACCAGATAGACTCTGAAATGGCGCTATTTGCGAAGAGGAAAGGCGCCGAAACCGGTGACGATTGGCTCGGTTTGCTCGCGGAAGGAGCGGCTTATATCGAGCTTGCGTTAAACCCGGATGTTCAGCGCATCGTGCTACTGGACGGCCCTGCGGTACTTGGGGATCCCTCTCAATGGCCCAGCCAAAATAGCTGTCTTCAGGCCACCAAAGAGATGCTCTCCAAGCTCATTTCTCAGAAGGTAGTGAAAAGCGTCGACGTCGAACCGGCCGCCCGTCTTTTGAATGGCGCGGCGCTGAACGCTGCCCTCTGGGTTGCTGCGAGCGATCAGCCGGAGGAAGCGCTTCCGCTCGCGGTAGACGCATTCCACGCATTGGCTTCTGGACTTCACAATTCCACCAGCGGGTAACCACTAAGCCAAGCTTGCATTGCGAGAGACTTCCTTGACGCGCGTGGCCTCAAGCCTAGTATTAGTTGGCGGCAGTAAGGTGATAATGTAACATCGCGCTTTTGCGTAGCCTGAAGCGTTTTTATGTACTCGAAGCACCTGCTCGCCAAGCCGTTCGCCACTCCTTTTGCGTTGTCACCACTTGTTGCTGTACTTGGCCTGAGCGTCCACGTAGCGGCACAGGCTACCGTATCCGCGCCGACGACATCGTCAATCGAGGAAATCACGGTTACCGGGCACCGACAGCCGTATCGTGGCGATGTACCATTAAAATCGCTGCCGCAATCCACGCAGGTGCTGTCGGAAGATTTACTGAATCAGCACCAGATCACGGACCTCCAATCCGCACTGGATTTGTCTGCGAGTATTTCTCGCCAGAACGACCTGGGTGGTATTCAGGATACCTTCGCCATTCGGGGCTTTGCCGGTGATGAAACCATGCCCGGTGGCTACCTGGTCAATGGTTTCAGCGCCGGGCGCGGATACAGTGGACGTTGCGATATTTCCAATGTTGAGCGAATTGAGATCATGAAAGGCCCCGGGTCTGCGCTGTACGGGCGTGGGGAGCCCGGCGGTACCATCAATCTGGTTACCAAGAAGCCCCAGTTTGAAACTGAGGGCTATCTGCAGGCTTCCGCCGGCAACTTCGGCAGCCGCCGCCTTGAGGGTGATTACACCGGGGCTCTGTCCGAGAATATTGCGTTCCGGATCAATGGTGCCTTTAAGGATGCCGATGGATACCGCAATACCAACCCCCGCAAGTATGCCCTGACCCCTTCCCTCCTGTTCAGCCTGTCGGATGCGACGTCACTGACATATGAAATGGAGGCAATCAAGCAGCAGGCGCTGTTTGATCGCGGCATCATCGTGGTTGATGGGGTTCCGGAAGTGCCTGTAACCCAGTTTCTCGGCGACCCGGAAAACGGCGCTACTGAAATTGAGGCGCTCGGCCATCAGCTGGTTCTGCAGCACACCCTGGACAGCGGCTGGCACCTTTCTGCAGCGCTCGGTTATCGGGATTCGACTCAGAAAGGGCTGTCTGCGGACGCCGAGCTCTCTGACGGCCGGCAGCTGATTTACACCGACGGCACCACATTGAGTCGTCAGCGCCGTTCACGGGATTACGCCGCGGAAGATCTTTCCGGACGCTTTGAATTGAGCGGAACCTTCGATACCGGGCCGTTCACTCACCACCTGCTGGTGGGAGCCGATGCCTACGAATTCGAACTGGATTTCAATCTCGGCCGCTGGCGCGTGGATTGGGGCTCCATGGACGACAGTTACGCAGTCAACATCTTTGATCCCGTGTACGATGGCATTCGCCCGGACCCGGCAGCACAAATCAATCAACTGCAGATTCAGCGCACCCAGGGTGTTTACCTGCAGGACCAGATTGATCTTTCCGAACAGTGGAAGATGTTACTGGGTGTACGTCTCGACGATTTTGAACAGCGCATTGATGATCGCTTGAGCGGACTGCGTAGCACTATGTCGCAAACTGCCACCAGCCCGCGTGTCGGCCTGGTGTACGAGGCAACATCCCAGTTGTCGCTTTATGTGAGCTACGCGGAAGGCTTCCGCCCTAACACTGGTTCTGACTTCTACGGTGCTGCCTTTGAACCAGAGGAAAGTAGATCCTACGAAACCGGCATAAAACTCGAGACCGACGACGGTCGGACCAGCGGTACCCTTGCCCTATTCCAGGCGGAGAAATCCAATGTGCTCACCGTGGATCCGGCGAACCCCGGTTTTTCGACCGCACTGGGACAGGCAGAAAGTCGCGGTGTGGAGCTGGATATTGCCACCCAGATCGCGGAAGACCTGAACCTGGTGCTGTCTTACGCATACGTCGATGCAATGACCAGTACCGATATGGTGAATATTGATTGGGGTGTGGAAATTCCGGCCGGGAGTCCGCTGCTGAATATCCCGGAGCATACCGGCAGCCTGTCGCTCACCCGGGATTTTGAATTCCGTGGCGCACCGGCATCGGCAGCGCTGGGTATTCGCTATGTGGACGAGCGCCTGGGGGAAACCGTCGATCCCGACTATATTTTGCCTGCCTATACGCTGGCCAATGTATCTGCCACTTACGCACCAACCAGCAAGGTCACACTGCTGGCGGATATCGATAACCTGTTTGATAAGCGCTATTACGCGAATTCTTACCACAAGCTGTGGACCATGCCGGGTGCACCGCGCACCTATAATGTAGGCGTTCGATACAGCTTTTAGACCATATTGATGATCGATTGTAGATGATCGATAGGCGCTTCACGGAGTAGATTTCATGGCTACTGATGCTACACCTTTAAACTCTGCCGGGCCTCTTCCGCAGTCCCCGGGTACCGCAGTGAAGCGCCGAATCGCGTCCATTGATATCATGCGCGGTCTGGTGATTGTACTGATGCTGATCGACCATGTGCGAGAGCGCTTTTACCTGCATATGCAGGTGTCCGATCCGATGGACGTGAACAGTACCGATCCTGCCCTGTTCTTTACCCGGCTTTCCGCACATATCTGTGCGCCGACCTTTGTGTTTCTCACCGGGCTTTCCGCCTGGCTCTACGCGCACCCCAGTAGCGGCAACCAGCGATCGGCGAGTGGTTTTCTATTCAAGCGCGGCCTGTTTCTGGTGTTGCTGGAAGTCACACTGGTGAATTTTTCCTGGGCGGGCAGCTTCGGAACTTTCTGGTTACAGGTGATCTGGGTTATCGGCCTGAGCATGATTGCACTTTCCGTGCTGGTCATGTTGCCACGCTGGTTGGTAGGCGCCATCGGCTTCGCCATTGTGTTCGGCCACAACCTGCTGACACCAATTACCTTTCAGCCGAGGGAATTTGGTTACAGCCTCTGGACCATCCTCCATGACCGTGGTTTTTTGCTGGATACCGAAGCGCTGCGTATCAAAATCAGCTACCCGCTATTGCCGTGGATCGGTGTCATCGCCCTGGGGTATTTTGCCGGTCCTCTATATGGGCGTGCGGTGGATGCGATCACCCGTCGTAAAACCCTGATCGGATTGGGCCTTGGTTGCCTGGCATTGCTGCTGCTATTGCGCGGATTCAATATCTACGGCGAAACCCTGCCTTGGGAAGCCGGTGCAACGGCGATGCAAACGGTCATGTCGTTTTTGAATTTCACCAAGTATCCGCCATCTCTGGATTTTCTGCTGTTGACGCTGGGCATCGCCTTCCTGTTACTGGCCTGGTTTGAACCGCGTAAAAACGCCGTGCTGGATTCCCTGGAAGTGTTCGGGTCGGCGCCGATGTTCTTTTATCTGCTGCATCTTTATGTGCTGCTGATTCTCTATCAGATTGTCATTGCCCTGTTTGGGCCGAATCATGGAGACCTGTTCGGGGTCGATCATATCGGGTGGGTCTGGTTAATTTCTGCGGTGCTCGTCATCGTGCTGTACTTCCCGACTCGGGCTTTCTCTCGCTTCAAGCACAGCACCGATTTATGGTGGGTTAAATATTTCTGAGCGGAATACTATCCTCCGTTCAAAATTCATTAGCCCTTTTATTAGCAGTATCTTCAGGGATAGAAGTACATCTGCGAGGTCGATACATAGCCGTATCACCGACATCGACAGACGCCGGCTTCACTCCAAATAATAAGTAAGTGATTTAGCGTATGGTGACTAACATTAAGCAGCGGCTTTGGATCGTAATTGCTGTAGCTCTTATGCTGGGTGCGACTACTTTCTGGTGGTGGAGTGGGCGCCCGGTTTCGATATACAAAACTGAAGCCCTGGCCATTGGGGATATCGAGTCGGTGGTTGCCGCTATTGGGACGGCGGAACCATATAATTCCGTTGATGTTGGCGTACAGGTTTCCGGGCAAATTACACGAATTCATGTGCAGCCCGGGGATACGGTAAAGCAGGGGCAGCTGCTCGCCGAGATCGATGCCAGGGTATTGACCGCGGTAGTGGAGGCCGGACGTGCCGAATTGGCAATGCTCAAGGCCCAGCTCCAGGAGCGGCTAGCAGAAGTAACGCTGGCGGAACAAAAACAGCAGCGTCAGATAAAACTGTTTGGTACGGAAGCCACATCACAGGAGCAGCTACAAACGGCTGAAGCGAATCTTGCAATCGCACGTGCTCGGGTCAAACAGTTACAAGCCAGTATTCAACAGACGCAATCGCAGCTGAGGGCCGATGAGGCGCGGCTCAGTTACAGCCGCATTTATGCGCCCATGGCCGGCACCGTACTCACCATTGCGGTCAAACAGGGGCAAACGCTGAATGCGGCTTACCAGACGCCTACCCTACTCCAGATCGCCGATCTGGCCACCATGCGCATTCGGGCTTATGTGTCTGAGGCGGACATTCATCGTATTCGCTTCGGTATGCCCGTCCGCTTCAATACGCTCGGCAATAGCGGGCGCGTCTGGGAAAGCCAGGTTGAACAGATACTGCCAATGCCCCCAAAAGCGGATACAGATGGCTCTCAGCTGCAAGCAGTGACGTATGCGGTGCTGTTCAATGTAGACAACAGCGATGGTGCCTTGCTGCCAGGTATGACTGCCGAGGCAGACTTTGTCGTGACCGCTGCCCCGGAAGTGCTGGTGGCTCCACTTGCGGCATTGATGCCTGAATCCGCTGAGAGTGGCACCTATCTCGCGAAAATACTATTACCAGACGGCCAGACCGAACAGCGAAAAGTCACCGTGGGACGCCGCGACCGTCTGCATGCGGAGGTCATAAATGGATTGGAGGCTGGGGAGCTTTTGATCGTAGGGTCACAACAGTATCAGCGCCGCAGGGACAGTTGGTAATGCCACTCATCTCACTCCGAGATATTCGCAAACACTACGGCGGCTATGGCGAGGCGCCGAAGGTAGAGGTATTACGCGGTATTGATCTGGACATTGATCGTGGCGAATTTGTTTCGATTGTCGGCGCCTCAGGATCCGGAAAATCGACCCTGATGCATATCATCGGGTGCCTCGACACGCCCACTTCCGGCGAGTACCTCTTTGAGCACGAGGATGTAGCCTCCCTCAGTCGTGACCAGCTCGCAAGGTTACGCAGTAAGGTGTTTGGCTTTGTATTCCAGGCCTATCACCTGATTCCCACCGAAAGTGCGCGCGAAAACGTCGAGGTCCCCGCAATCTACGCTGGCATCGATGAGGTTACTCGCCAGGCACGGGCTATACAGCTACTCTCTGGTCTGGGGCTGGGCGAGCGCCTTGATCATCGCCCTTCACAGCTCTCCGGCGGCCAGCAGCAACGTGTGTCGATTGCACGCGCACTCATCAACGGTGGAACAGTAATTCTCGCCGATGAACCTACCGGGGCGCTGGACCGGGAAAGCGGCGACCAGGTGATGACATTGCTAAGGGGCTTTGCGGCAGAAGGTCACACCGTAGTCCTGATTACTCATGATCAACAGGTAGCCGCCAGTGCCGACCGAATCATCGAGATCCAGGATGGGCGGATTGTGCGGGATATGCGCAATCCGCGGATGAAGCATGTACAAGATGCCGCGGTCGCAAGGACAGATACCGGATATGAAACCTCTCTTGGCAGCACGCCAATACATCCACCCGGTAGAGCGTTGGGGAGGTTGCTACCCGGTGTGACGGATGCCTGTCGGGCGGCGTGGCGCGTCTTGAACACCAATCGCGCCCGCACTTTGCTCACGCTGCTAGGCATAATTATTGGCGTCGCATCGGTTGTGACAATGCTCGCAGTCGGCGAAGGCGCCAAGCGCGAAGTCATGTCCCGGTTGAATGCCATGGGCTCGAACCTGCTGCAGATTGGCTCTTCGCGCCCTAAATCCGGTGGCCCTCGTGGGGTTATCACTGAAGAAGATATAGAAGCCATCGCGAAAATACCGGAAGTACGCCGGGTTATGCCAATATTGCGCGACGACGCACTGGTTCGGTTTGGGTCGTTCAGTCGCAATTTTGAAGTTCTTGCACCTACCGAGGTTATGCCTGAGGTGAACCGCTGGCCCGTACTACATGGGCGCTTTTTCACACGGGAGGAAAACCGCAATGTGGCGCCCGTGGTTGTTCTCGGCTATCGCGCCTACCAGTACTACTTCCCCGACGCTGGCAATCCCTTGGGACATCAGATTCTGATCAAGGATGCACCGTATGAAATTATTGGTGTGATGAGTGAGAAGGCCTCCGAATCCGGACATATCAATCACGACGAGCGCCTATACGTGCCCCGTCGTACCGGTATGGTGAGAGTATTCCCCGATCAGCGAGATGAAAGTTATCTCGTAGTGGAAGTAGTCAACAGTGAGCAGCTTTACAGGGCGCAAGAAAATATTGAAACCCTTCTACTGGCACGCCATGGCCGTGCGGATTTCTGGTTGAATAATGCCGCTGCAAGGCAGCAAACCGAGCTCGAGGCCCGTAATAGTCTGACCATGATGCTGGCGCTCATCGCGGCCATTTCATTATTGGTAGGCGGTATTGGTGTAATGAATGTAATGCTGATGACCGTACGCGAGCGGGTCCGGGAAATCGGTATACGCCTGGCGAGTGGTGCCAGGCAGCGGGATATCCATCGGCAGTTCATTGTTGAAGCAACGCTGGTATCCCTGGTGGGGGGGGGCACTGGCATTCTCTTGAGCGTGGTTGTTATTGCTGCACTGGCGTTGCTAGAGGTCCCGGTGGCACCCTCGCTCAATGCTTTGTTGGGTGCTGTTGCCTGTGCAGTGATTACCGGTGTTGTATTTGGCCTAATGCCTGCCCGACAAGCGGCCAGACTTCACCCTGTTGCTGCACTGAATCGCGAATAGCCGCAACCATCGACTGGGTAACCTCTGTTCACTTCCCCGTTCATCTTAGTGAGGATATCGTGCTCTCTTATCTGATCCGTCAATCCCGTCTGCTATTGATTGCCGCATCTATAGCGAGTGTGGTTTCCGCTATTTGTGGGGTACTGATGATATCCAGGATCAATACTGCCCTCACAGCTGATAATCATACCCCAGTCCTGATGTGGAGCTTTTTTGGGCTTATTGTTCTGTTAATGCTCGGGCGTATTTTGTCTTCTGCGCTGTTTGAGCGATTGGCGCAACATTCCATGGCCGAATTGAGAAGGTATATAGCTGGAAAAATTCTCACTGCAGAGTTGCGGCAGCTAGAGTTGATTGGTAGTGCCAGATTGCATTCCGCCTTGAGTGAGCACTGCGCAAGTGTTGTACAGTTTTTTGTTACCCTCCCCTCCCTACTGAATCATTCGGTTGTGGTGGTGGGTTGTATGATTTACATGTTGGCGCTTTCCTGGCAAATATTCCTTGCCGCTCTCGTAATGATTGGGTTGGGATCTCTCGGGCATTTCGTCGCACAAGCAAAAGCGACCGCATTCTTGCGACGCTCCTCTATCGAACAGGATCGACTTTTTGGCTATTTCCGAGCGCTTACGGATGGTGCAAAAGAGTTACGGCTCAATGAGTCGAAGCGCCGCGTCTTCCGAGACGATCTATTGGGTAAGTCGATTGAGACCGTTCGTAAAAATCGTACCGCCGGCGCTTCACTCTTCATGATTTCCTCACGCTGGGGAAACTTTCTTATATATGCATTCATTGGCCTGGTGCTGTTTGTTCTCTCGGAGAATATTTCAAACCGCGAGCAGGTCATGACTGGGTTTGCGCTGGTGTTCTTTTTCATGATGGGGCCACTGGAGGGGTTGTTGGGAGCCATCCCGCGTGCGAAAGTCTCTGGTGTGGCTGCCGACCGTATTGACGACATTATCAGAGAATTGGAAGCTGCCGCTGTACCTGTGCAAGGTATACGCAGAGCGTCATTCACCTCGATTCGCTTAAAAAATGTACTCCATCGCTACTATCACGAACAGAGCAATGAGTTGTTCCAACTGGGGCCGGTAAATTTGGAGTTTCGACCAGGTACCGTTACTTTTCTAGTGGGAGGGAATGGTAGCGGAAAGACTACTTTGGCAAAGCTGGTTACGGGGCTATATGCTCCGGAATCGGGCGCTATATTTGTCGATGATACACCGATTGACGATGCTGATCGTGATGGCTATCGCCAGTTGTTTTCTGCGGTTTTTTCAGATTTCCATTTATTCGAGCGATTAATGGAAGTGGGCTGTCCCGAACTCGACGAAACAGGTAATGCCCTAATAAGTAAATTGCAGCTACAACACAAAGTAACAATGCGCCATGGTGCGTTTTCCACACAGTCACTTTCTCAAGGTCAACGCAAACGACTGGCCCTTGTCGTAGCACATCTGGAAGATCGGCCGTTTCTGGTTTTTGACGAATGGGCCGCAGATCAGGACCCCACATTCAAAGATGTATTCTACCGAGAACTGTTACCGGAGCTGAAATCTGCGGGGAAAACGGTACTGGTGATTTCCCATGATGACCGCTACTTCCATCTTGGTGATCGAATATTGAAACTGGAACATGGCAGACTTCTGGCCGCCGAAGTTCCCGAGCCGTCATAGCGCGGGAACGGAAGATTTTTGTAAATCCAGCTTCGCTTTCAGCACAGATGTCTTGCGTATTACCGGCACCCTGGTGGTCAGTCTTTTGTCGATGTAGTCTTTGAATAATGGCGGTCGCGAGGATTCTAGATAGAAAGCTCGATCCTGTTTGACCGCCGCTGGCAGCAGGAAATCCGATACATCACCTTCTGTTGCATCGATTAACAGACAAGGTACGTACCGAAAGCCCAGCTCGCGCAGTGCGTATACACGATGCGACCCATTGGTAAGAATTATCCTGTTTCCGGAACGAGTTGCTGTGATGACATTGTCACTAAATCCGACATACACAACAATCGCGTGACTCGCAGATCCTATTGGCGTGAAGTCGCGAATCGCGTTGGGATCCATCATTGTCACATCCAGAAATCGAAGATCGTTCGAAGCGGAGCTAAACATATATCCGCCGTCGGACTGTGTGCATCGAATTTCTGGATTTGAGTGTTTTCCACTGCTGGACGCCAGTTCGATGATTTCCTCTGCGCTTGGGTCGGAGGATAGGTTTTCTTTGATTTTCTCGACATGATGCAGATTGATTGAATCCTGAAACACAACAAGACGGTCAATTTCCACCATGCACCAACGCCTGGGCACCATCGATACCATTCTGTGCATCGATGGTTCCTGAAGAACCTTATCTGCCAGGCTTCGCATTTCTTCTGGTAACTCGCGCTCGTCGATTAGATCAGCGGTCCCACTCTCTTCCTGTACCAGGATTTTTACCGTAGCTCTCGCCTCTCGCCATTCTTCCACTAACGCGTGGTCGTGAAAGCTTCGGGGAGGGCAACGCTCTTTTATAAATCGAATGAATCTTGGCAGAGGGAATATCCCTTTAAGAACGACGGTCTGATTGGTACCACCGTCTAAGTTGGTCGTCATCTGTTTTCACATTCCTGTGTTCATCTGAGATCTGGTTCATTACCCAATAATAAAAGGATATAACGTAACGTTACGATATGTCAAACTGTTAGTCGACAGCGAGATTGGATGACCGTAGTGTTAAAAATGCATTTGGCAAAGAATTGCCGATTGCGTAACCCAATAATTTGAGTATAAAGGAATTACTAATGAATGAATTAATTGAACTCGGTGTTATGAACTCTGGTAAGAGCGCTAAAAACTCTGATGCATTGGCTGACTATGAGCTCAGAGACCTTGGCCTGGTTGTCTCGGAGACTAAAGCCCACGATCATGGCAGTAAAATGGATGACACTCTGCCATCCACATCCCCGGACTCCCTCTCACGTTAATACGCCAACGTAAACGGTAAGCGGTGCTTTTCATCGAGGCATCGCTTGCTCTGGCATCACCAGAATGAGGTCCAGATGGGATCGGCGGAATTTCCCCCCTACTTTCTTTCAAAGCAAACGCACATAGCGCTTGCTGGAAACACATTGTTTTTACTTGATGAGGCCAGTGGGAAGTACCTCTCACTCCCCCGGGAGAGTGCGGCATGCCTTTCGACGCATATTCTGGGTTGGCCGATAGTATCCGATCGCTGTACTCCCCCGCCTATTCTCCGGGCACTGATCGATAAGGGATTGGTGACAAACGATCCCGCGCATGGCAAATCTGCTATTCCAGCGAAAGTCAGCCTCCCGATGACCTGGCTGCGAGATGGGCAGCCTCGAGGTCGACCTCAGTTCAAGATCGTCGATATATACCGGTTTTTTGTATCTGTTGGCTATGCAGTATTGTCCAAGAGGCTTCTTCATTTTCGGAAAATAGTTTCTTTGGCTGATAAGAGCAGGAAATCAGCGCCGCCGGCTGGATCTGTCAGTATCGAATCACTTGCTGCACTTGTACGAATATTTGACTGGCTACGGCCGTTCGCTTTCAAGAAAACGGATGAGTGCTTTCTGTACTGCTGGGCATTGAGTCGATTTCTTGGGAAATACGGTATTTATCCGAGCTGGGTATTTGCAGTCCTGGAACAGCCCTTTGCCGCACACTGTTGGCTACAACACGAAAGCTATGTATTGACGGATATCCCGTTTAATTTGCGACGGATGACCCCGATTCTCGTTATCTGAAGGCGGAGAGTTTATGTATCGGTTTGTTGCCCTCTTCTGGGATGGAACCCTGGATACTTCCAACAGACATGCCTCGCTCATTGCAGAAAAAATTGGCGCGATGATTCCAGGGGTCGAGAAGGTATTGTCTGATCCCAATGCGGCGATTTTTTACGCGAGCGATGATCATAGTGTTTTTGATTGCGTTACCGAGGGCCCTCTGGTCGTCTTGGGAAAAGCGTTTACCAAGAACTTTGGCGATGGTGTCGTACCTGAGCCTGCGACATTCACCGAGAGATCTGCGGACGAGATTTGTCTGAGCCACGGCCACACCCTTGTGCAGGAATTCTGGGGGCGGTACGTCGCTTTCGGTAAAAATCCCGTAAAGGGCAACTGGTTTGCCATGCGCGACCCGACGGGAGAGATTCCCTGCCACATGATTACCGTGGATGGTCTGACAGTGCTGTTTTCGAATATGGAAGACATACTGAAATTGGGACTTACACGGTTTTCTGTCAATTGGTCGTACCTGATCAATGCACTCAGACTACCGTTTAGAGACAACGGTCAGACCGGGTTCAATGAAGTGATCACCCTGGACGTGGCGGAATCTCAGATTATTGAAGATGGCAAGCCTGTTTCCCGCATTTGCAACTGGGACGTGATGCAGATGGCGTACGAGAATCCCATTACCGATGTAGAAGAAGCCGTTCGGCTTGCTCGCTCTACACTACTCGGCTGTATTGGCGCACTGGCAGGTCAGCATTCCCATATTCAGCTTAAACTTTCCGGTGGGCTTGATTCATCAATCGTATTGGCGGGTTTACTCCATGCCCCTTCGAGACCTGAGATAGAGTGCATCCATCACTACGATGCCGGTATCGGAGCGGATGAACGTGAATTTGCGCGGATGGCGGTTGCCGGAGCCTGCGCCTCTTCCGGTCGAAGCTGCGAGCTCGTAGAGTTCGAACGCCAGCCTCACTGCTCACTGGAGGAAATACTCGATTTCCCGCGTACTGCGCGACTTTTATACTGCTCTGGGCACCTGCTTCACCGGGATGTGGGCATGGGAAGCGCTCTGAATGATGTTGCCACACGATTTACTGGCGTTGGGGGCGATGCGGTTTTCCTGCGTTTCAAAGGAAATGGCGGAGCCATTGATTATGCATGGCGGCACGGGATCAACCCCGGACTGTTGCGGGTAGCTCTGGAAACGGCGCAAGCCGGTGATTCTTTTTATGGTGTGATGAAAGATGCCATCCGCTATGGCGTGCAAAAGAAGCCGCTCACGGTCAACAAACGCTGGGGTAGCCCCTGCGACTGGCTTCGTATTGACGCGGAGCAATCTGAATTCCAACCTGCCTGGTTGCGCCACGGTCTCGACAATGGGATCGCGCTCTCACCCAGTAAGATCACTCACATAAGTAGAATGGTTTTCCCCACCAATATTCTCGACCCGTTTGAGGGCGCGAGAGGCTGGCACGGTGTTTCTCCGATTAGTGCACAGCCGGTGGTCGAGCTTTTCGCTCGAATCCCGCTCTATATTCTCATGGCGGATGCTGAAGACAGAACCATCGCGCGGCGTGCTTTTGCCGGCTTACTACCGGAACCCATACTTTCCCGAAAGGTTAAATGTTATCTCGATGATCATGCGGTGGCAGTAACACAGCACCATCGAGAATTTATCAAGGATATGTTGGTTGACGGAATTCTGGCTGAAAAAGGTTATATCAATAGGCGCCTGGCGAAATCGGGCATCCAGGGCATTTGCCCGGACAACGCGTCGCAGGTTCTTGGGGTTTTTGGCCCGCAACTGAACGTTGAAGTCTGGTTGCGAAAGTGGTCGAGCTCCTGTGCTGATGTGGGTCTTGTTCGCAATTAGACTGCGTCAGCCATTGCCTCAAGGTAGAGGTCTTGCAGATCACTTGTGGTGATCTTAGATGCATCGACCGAATGGCGCAGCTCTCCGGTTCGCATCAGACCTATGGTGGTGGCAACCTGCCGCGCGCGAAACAAGTCGTGGGTGGCCATAAGAATGGCCGTACCGCGATCGCGCTGTCGTAATAGCAATTCGTGAAATTCAGCGGAAGCCTTCGGGTCCAGGCCGGAGGTCGGCTCATCCAGCAACAGAGCCCGCGCATTTTTGGTAATTGCCAGCGCGATACCAACCTTCTGGCGCATTCCTTTGGAGTAGTGCCCTACTCGTCGGTCGAAGCTGTCCGCCGGGAGACCTGCAGCGGACAGGGACTCCCGTAATCGGGCGCGAGACGGATCTTCTACATTGGCCAGTCGTGCAAAATAATCGAGGTTTTCGTAACCTGTGAGCTCATCGTAGAGTGCGATGGTCTCCGGAATATAGAGAAGGCGGCTTCTTACGGCCTGTGGGTCAACTTCCGGATTGAAGCCATCGACCTCGGCGATACCCGATGTTGGCTTCATAAAGCCGAGAAACAGTTTAATGGTTGTGGACTTGCCTGCTCCATTTGCACCGAGGAGACAGTAGATTTCCCCCTGCCCCACGGTAAAGTTGACATTGTTCAGGGCGCAATGCGTGCCATGATTTTTGCTCAAAGCCTTCGCAGAAAGCATAAAAGGTCCTTTAAGGTGTTGCTAATTTTTTGCGCAGGGAAAACACCGCGACCACAATAAGAATTGTTGCGATCAGGGCTGTTAAAAGGTCCAGCACAAGCCTTGTCTCAAACACTTTATCACTCTCCTTAAACTGGAACCCCGGTTCCCGGTCGTATTCTGCGAGCGTAAGCAGAGTGTCATTATCCAGGTGTGTCTTATACCGCTGCCGCAGAGCCATTTGTGTGGCGCGTACCTGCTGCTCGAAAACTATTGCGCGATCTGCATCCGATCCTGCGACACGATCTAACGCATCCTGTATGGCGACGGCTGGCAAAAAGAATCGTATGGTATCGAGCAGATCGCGGCGCGTACGCTCGGCTTGTTTATGCGCGCTGATCAATGGCCACAGCGCTTCGTCCAATGCCACTCGCTCCCCGTAGCGTTCACGCAGACGGTCAGGAATGGTGGGTGATGATTCCCGGACCTTTATCGTGATTGTTTCGGCAGTCTCTTGCAGTTGCTTGCTAACCGCAGCCTTGCGCGCTTTGAGGGCCGTCGCGAAGCCCATTGCAGATGGTGCCGGCCTGATCACATCGACGGCAGCGAGAGTTAGTGAAGGCGCCATCACCACAATCAGCAGCCAGGCTGCACCGGCAGCTATTGCCGCTTCTGCCGAGCGACGGGTAATACAGTTGATCAATACGGCAATGGCGATCCAGAAAGCACCGTATATGAAAACGATACAGGCAAGTGCGACCAGGTTGGCCAGGTCCCTCGCGCCCATCCATATCGAGGCACTCACAATCCATGCGATGAATGGTCCGAGTATCAACACTCCACGAGTGACAGCCCTGACCCAGATTAACGGGGATATTGCAATGGGCTGTGACACCACCAGTGCGGCGATGCCGCGCTCTCGCTCTTTCGACCACAAATCGTAGGTAGTTGCGAGAAGAACCAGGGGAAGCAGGAGTACGATCACAAAAGCCAGGTCGAAGCGTCCGGCTGCGCGCACGTCCGGACTGCCAATGTCTCCCCATACACGCTTGAACAGGGTTGAGTAATCGTGCAGCGGATAAATTTCTGCGTGGAATGGGTAGGCATCTGCCTGCCCGATCGAAATTCCGGACATCTCGGTGGGCGGGAGTACTGCCAATGTAGCGGGAATCACCAGCTGCGACTCTACAAATCGACGGCCGAAGGCCCGTCGATCTCTTTCCTCTGCTTTGATGAGGTCAATGGCCGCATGGCGTTTATCGGTCCACTCAATACCATTCCAGATTGCATAGCTGCTGAGTGCCAGCAACAGAAGCAAAAGCGCCAGAAACCCGCGGTCGCGACGCATGCGACGGAATTCGTACCCGCCGATTACCAGGAATTTGCTCATACCCGCTGTCCCAGGCGTAGCGCGGAAACAGCGACCAGAATCAGTGCGATCGCGGCCCATAAAACAAGGATTACAAGATTTGGCAGTTGAGTATTCAATAGCTGGCCGGTCGGTGCCTGCTGCTCCGTATAGGTAACACTCCGCGTAATCGAAGCTATATCTGCATGGTGATTCCGGTCCTCGCCAACGGGCTTTTGGTTCTTGATTTCCCTGTTCAAGGTTTGCACAAGGCGGTATCGGTAGTCCTCGACACCACGTAAGAAATTGAGGTGGGCACCGAAGTCTGTAAGCGTGAGGGCGCGGGACCAGGCTTGTATAGAAATAGTTGGAGACATCACCGAGAAGGTGCGCTTTATGTACTCCTGTTTCTGGTACAGATCATAGAGTTGCTCGAAGTGACGATTGTATAGATCCGTTGACAGCTGTTCGCCATATTCATAAGCGGCGCCTCTGAAGTTAATAGGCAGGTCTTCTATCCGGGTGACGTTAAAGCGTGCCATCAGCTCCGCCTTAAAGGCGATTACCCCCTCGTCACTCGCGTTGTGGACATCGACACCCTGCGTGGCCTCATCCTTGACCGCAGCCCTGAACGCCGCCGCAGAAGGCGTCGGTTCCAGCGACTCAGCGATCGCTGGTGCAATACGGGGTACCAGTACGGTGGATACTGCCCAAAACCCGAGCAACAACACCAGGGCAGTACGCGCCGACGCGCACAAACCGGATATGGCTATCGTGATGGCACAGAATATGAGCAGATATAGCATGTAGCCCGCTGCCAAACCAATGAGAGTTATCGTATCAACCTTGCCCGCTTCTGGTGCTGCGATCGCGGGCAGGGTCGCACTAATCAGAATCATCGCCAGCAGCCCTGCGGCAATTACGAGGGCCAGTAGCCTTCCCCCGACCAGTACCATCGCGTTCGCTCCGGCACCGAGTTCCTGGCGAAGACGGGCGCGAGCTGCTTCGCCAGACATGGTGGAAAACCCGGCGAGAATGACAAGCAACGGTACGATGGCTTGCAGTGTCCACGCTGCCGAGAAGCCACCAAAGCGACTGATTGCGGCGCCTCGTTCGGCGGGTTTGTGGCGAGCCGGATTTTGCGCGTGCCCCTCGATAAAGACAGAGGTGCCCACATACTCCGTCAACCCTGGGTCGAAGGCCGCCAGAGGACGTACCGGTGCTGGCACGGCCCGCCCTACGTGAGCTGCCTCATGCGGATCTATCACGCCCTGACTATCCCACAACCGCCCTTCTTCCTGCGCGACAGCCTGCCGTTCCTGTGCCTCGGACGACAGGCGCGCGGCACTGGTAGCCAGTGATGCCCCGACGAGCGACACGATGGCGAGCGCGAGCCAGGCCAAACGGCGCTCGCGCCACATCAGCTTGAGTTGTGTTGCGGCTACCGTCAGCATCGGCAACTTACGTTGGCACTGGTCACGGCTACTGCCCTACCACTCGTAGGTCATGGAAAGGGACACAAATCGCCCGAGCGCAGTGGCGTTGGTGGGATCATAACCGGTACCACGGGCATTCAGGACAAAGGGTGGATCCTCATCGAATACATTCTGAATGTTCAGGGTGAGATTCGTTTCGCCCACAAAGTCGTAGCCCAGGTTCATATCCACCGTCGCCCAGGAGTCTACTTTTGGATCATCCATGTTGGATGGATCGCGGTAGCTGTCTACGTAATTCAGAAATACGCCGCCGGTCACTTTGTTCCGGTTAAGTGTCACACCGCTGCGCACCTCGAGGTCGACGGGGAGATACACCATGTTCAGGGCGTCTGATTCCGGCGAAGTGCTGGTCAACTGGCGCGTGGAGTCGATGATGTACCAGGCCGCAAGGCTGAGACCAACCTGGTTGTCACCAACGTCGACGTTGTACTGCACATCAAGGTCAACGCCCCGTTGCGAAGTTTCTGCATTGTTGCGAACCCGATTATCAAGAATGGCTGCGGTGTCGAATTCGTCCTGATCCTCGGGAACAGCATAGGGGCCGCCACGAATCACGCGAAATGCACCACCGGTGAGTCCCATCTGTCGTGCGGCCTCGATTTCTTCCGCCGTCGGGTTGAATGTCAATATGGAGGTATAAGGATCCGTGGAGTCCGCGTACAGTGCGCCGATGCTGCCCACATACCCGACATCGATTCGGTCTGCGTAATCGATCTGATAGTAGTTTGCCTGAATGGTGAGGTCTGAAATCGACTGCGGCGAAAAAGTAAATCCGCCGGTCCAGGTCTCAGCGCGTTCAGGCTCCAGATCCGGGTTGCCATTGGAAAGCATCAAGGTGTTGGTTCTGCCACTGGGTGCATTGGCGTTGGGCAGGCTGAAAACGTAGGCTCCATTGTTTGTTTTCATATCGGTGAATACGGGGGCGCGGAACGATTCTCCATAACTGGCTCGAAACGCGAGACTCTCATTCACTTCCCACAGCACGCCGTACTTGGGATTGGTAGTAGAACCAAAATCGCTGTAATCATCGTACCTGGCGGCGATGGTCAGGGATAGATTGTGGGCCCCTGGCTGGTTGCTCAGTAACGGGATATTCAATTCGCTGAACGCGGCAGAAATATCCCTACTCGGATTGTAGGGGTCTTCGAGTCCGCGATAGTCCATAAGGTCGTACTCATCACGGCGAAAGCTGGTGCCTACGGCAGCACGCACGGCGCCAGCTGGTAGGGAGAACAGGTCCCCATCCGCAATTAGGTCCAGATAGGCAATCGTCGAGTTGGTATCCGTCGGCGGTGCGGTTTCGGCTACGCCATCCTCAATGGTTGTGCGCTCGTAGCGGACTTCGTTTTTACCGTAGCCGGCGTTCAGCCGCGCCTGCCATTGCTGGGGTAACTGCAGGGTAAGTCCTGCAAACAGGTCGTATTGCCGGGTCTGCGGAAACAGGTTTGTGATATCCCACTGGCTTGCGATATTGGTATCCATTTCCCGGTCGGCATAGGATGCGCTGAGATTCAGAGTCAGAAAATCGTTGATTTGCTGAAGCCCGTCCATATAGAGGCTATGGCGCTTTGAGGCGGGGTACAGATCATAGGGGGTGTATGCCACGTCACTGGAAAAATCCTTGTCCAATGCGGAAAGGTTGTCCTGTCCCAGATATTCGTAGTTGACCAGTGCGCGGCCGCCCTCCCATGACCACCCTGCCGCCTGGGATACCTGATATTCGTTCATACCACCGGTGGTGACCGCGCCGTAGCGCATATTGGTCTCATACCCGGTAAAGTCCTGTCGCATGATGATATTGACCACCCCGCCGATCGCATCTGCCCCGTATATGGCGGAGGCACCATCGGTCAGGATCTCTACACGCTCCACCGCACTCATTGGTATCAGGGATACGTCGACGTACTGATAGCGATTAGACGACGATACCCGGTGCCCGTTGATCAAGGTCAATGTGGTGCCGGTACCGAGTCCTCGGAGGTTGATGGAGGTTCCCTGCCCAAAATTGTTCCCGGTATCACGGTCGACCCCCAGGTTCCCGACATTTGCGCCATTGGCGCCACCGGCAAAGTTCTGTGGCAGTTTTTCAAAAAACTGCTGCATGGTTGCCGCACCGGTATTCTCGATATCGGTCTTGTCGAAACTGATCACGGGGGAAGCGCCGCCTGCAGCAATACCACGAATATTACTGCCGATAACCACTACCTCTTCCATCGGCTCGACATTCGCGCTCGCGTCTGGCTTCTCTCCTTGTTCAGCCCCGCTCTGGTCTTGAGCCAATGTAGGAATACTCGTGTAAGACACGACTGCCATACTCGCTGTTAGCAGCGCATTGAATCTTACTTTCGACATAATCTTCCGCCTTGATCGTTTTTTATCCAGCTATCGATGGGATGAGCGTGACTGGAGGTACCGCTGAATGAATTCCTCATTACCACGTCGCAATTATGTTGCGGTATAACATCACGAGAGTAAAATAAGAAGCCGTACGTAGAACTGGGCGCCAGATTGTTATTTGACGAAGAATTGGCCGGCGCAGGCACCTGCTGAACAAATCTGCGATGTTTCAGTCACTGGGTACCTCGCTACGCCCTGCCGAAGCTGTGTCCACTTCGGCGTATATCCATTTCATCGTAATAGTTACGATGTATCGTGCCTTTATTCCGCAGTATGTTCCGTGTTACTGCGGAAGCCACTGAGTCTATTTTCTATAGGATCCAGATGAATAACTTTCCAAAACGGCTACTGGCCCATGCATTACCGGTATTTTCCGGCCTGATTTTTACGCACGGCTCTGCGATTGCTCAGGAAAATACTGAGTTGAACAATGATGACCACCAGTCCAACGAACTGGAGCACGTGCAGGTATCCGGAGAAACCTATCGCGGGCTGGACAGCCAGACGACACAGCCGGTGACGGTTCTCACCGGTGATGAATTGGCCCAGAGACGCCAGGGTACACTGGGTGAAACGCTCAATGCCCTGCCCGGTGTACACCTTGATAACTTTGGTGCGGGAGCCTCGCGCCCTGTGATTCGTGGCCAGACGGTACCCCGGATTGAGGTTCTGATGGATGGCGCGAATGTATTTGATGCTTCTTCCGTGTCTCCAGACCACGCCATTGTTACCGATCCACTGTTGCTCGATGCAATCGAAGTGTTGCGCGGACCAGCAGCGACCCGTTACGGCGGAGGCGCGATCAACGGCGCGGTAAACCTTGTCGACAGTAAAGTCCCGCGGGCGGTCCCGGAAGGGGGAGTTTCCGGCGCGACGGAGGTGCGTTTGGGGTCTGGTGACGGAGAGCAGACTGCTGTGGGACGGATGACAATGGGGCTCGGTAATGTGGCTTTCCACGTTGAAGGTTCGAGCCGCGAAAGCGAGAACTACGATATTCCCAGCGAGTTCGGTGCCGATGAGCTGGCCGACTCCTTTTCCGAAAGCTCAAATTTTAGTCTGGGTGCGTCGTGGATCAATGACAAGGGGTATATTGGCGCCGCTTATACGCGGCAGGACGCCGAATACGGTCTGCCTGGCCACAGCCACTTGAATGGTGTCTGCCACACGCATGGGGCGGATCTGCACTGTGAGGCACATGACGAATTCGAAGATCCTTTTGGTTCGTCCGACGACCATACGGCTTATATCGATCTGCGCAGTGAACGTGTGGATGTGCGGGCCGATTACGCGCAATTATTACCGGGTATTGCGCATACACGTATGCGCCTCTCGTATACGGACTATGAGCACGAGGAAATCGACGGCCCTTCGCTTTTCAGCCAGTACCTGAATGAAGTCTATGATGCGCGTTTGGAGTTCACTCATGAGCCCCTCCTCGGCTTTAGCGGTATTTTCGGTGTGCAATACACCGATGGTACGTTTTCGGGACTGGATGTAAATCTGGTACAAAACTCCGGTTTGATAACCTCGATTTACATGGCACTCACCAGTTATGGCCCGCCCATTGAGTACAAGACCGAGAACTATGCGGTATTTCTGAATGAGAGCCGGTCGTTCGGTCAGCTCGATGTGGAATTCGCGATCCGGAAGGATCATCGTGAGATTTCCCGGCCGGTACCGGAGTTGATTGAGAATGTTCGCCCCGGCTATGAAATGTTGTTGCCGGTGTTTGTCAGCCTTTATGGGGAAAATTGGATTGACAATTTTAGAGATGAGGCAGCCGAAGATTTCATAGAGAACAACCCCGGCTCGAAACACAGTCCATTATCGGCATCGTTCGCAACGACCTGGAATTTTGACGAGGCCTACTCGGCATCTGTATCGATTGGACGTACGGAGCGCGCGCCGAATGTTCGGGAACTCTATGCCTATGGTAATAACCTGGCCACGAACTCTTATGAACTGGGGCTTACCCAGCGCAACCGGGCATCGAGTTCGTTCCCTGAAAACTCCGCGGATATTATGGAGTCTGCCGACTCGCTTGATCTCACCTTCCGCAAAACCAGCGGTGACACGCAATTTGAAGTTGGTGTCTTTTACCAGGATGTGACGGACTACATTTTTGCCCGTCACCTCGAAACCGAAGATGCGACGGGTGTTGCGCATAACTACCTGATGTACGTGGCTGCAGACGCAGACTTTACTGGTATCGATGGTCAGATCAGCCATCAGTTCTCGCCTGTATCACGAGTGACCGTTTTTGGTGACTATGTCGATGCCGACTTGAAAAGCGAGGACGACCGATTGCCGCGGATGCCACCTGGCCGCCTTGGTGTGCGCTACGACTGGGAATCCGGTCCTTTCGCGGCGAATCTTGAGTACTATCGTACCGCCAGTCAGGACCGTGTTGCCTCGTATGAGACACCGACCGATGGCTATAATATGGCGAACATGACGATTAGCTATCAGTTTAATAACGACGCGACGGAGGCTTATCTACGTGGGGTGAATTTGACGAACGAGCTGGCATTTATGCACACATCTTTCGTCAAAGAGCAGTCTCCATTGCGTGGCCGTAATCTGATATTGGGCCTAAGGCACCAGTTCTGATTACTGATACCTGTGCCAGTCAGCGACGGCACAGGTATTGTTTTTTCAATCGGGAAATAGGAAAAGCCGAATAGGAATGGAATCCATCCGATGACTCAGGGTTGCGTCTGCAACCCCTGATTTAACGACTGCCGATAGGCGCTGATGGCCGGGACGGCGGCGACGACAAACGTCGTTACCAGCACAGCGCCGATCAATGTTACAGCCTGCTTAATCAATGGCGTACCGGTCAGATAAATACCGACACGTTCGCTGAGCAACGGTTCCAGAAGCCATTGACCCGCGAATACCGCCAGAAATGCTCCGGCTGCTCCCAGCAGCACCACCAATAGTGCCTCCGCCTGAATCAGCAAAAACAGTTGCAGTGGCCCCGCACCAATTACCCGTAGCAGTGCAATTTCCCTGCGCCTTTCGCGCATGGAGGTCAGCAACATAATGCAAAGACCGAGCAACGCCGCAAGAACCACCATCGCGGAAATCAATAGTAATATTTTCTCCACCATACCCAGCATCTGCCAGAGTTGCGACAGAGTCACACCTGGCAAAATGGCCAGTAACGGTTCTCCACGGTATTGGTTGATCTGTCGTTGTAGCTGAAAAGTGGCGACGCGGGAGTCCAGCCCGAGCATAAAGGCGGTAACACTGCTGGGGGTCAGATCAGTGTGCACCTGACCGTGCGGCTTGTGAACCGCTTCCATTCCCTCCAGGCTGATATACTGGGCACGATCTACCGGGGTACCGGTGGGTTCAAGTATTCCGGATACGGTAAATGGGTGCTCTTCGTGATGGCTGAAACTGGTGCTTCCCAAGCCGTGGGCGAGCACCACAGAGTCGCCAAGCTCATACTTTAATTGCGTTGCCACCGCGGCACCCAGTACCACATCGTGGGTCTTTGCAAATGGATGTCCACTGGCGAGGGTCAGCGCCCTGCCCTGACCGTACTGATAGTGATTGAAAAATGCTTCGCTGGTACCGACCACCCGGTAGCCGCGGTGGGAATCGCCGAGGGAAATTGGAATAGTCCAGGCAACCCGTGGTTGCTCCGCAATATCGCGATATGCCTGCCACGAAATATTGTTACTGGGCGTGCCGATGCGAAATACACTGTACAAGAGAAGATTAATCTCTCCGGTGCGTGCACCGACGATCAGGTCTACCCCAGAGACGGTGCGATTGAAACTGTCCCGGGCCTGATTACGTATCTGCTCGACCCCGAGCAATACCGTCAGGCTCACGGCTACGGAAAGTACTGCCAGCAGCACACTGCCGCGACGGTGCATCAGGCTGCGCCAGGCCAGCTTAAGCAACATCCGTGGCCTCCGGATTCCAGGCCTTGTTCAGGTCGCGCATGTCGGCGGTCACCGGAAAATGTTGCGCCAGTGTGGTGTCGTGGCTGACAAAGATCAGCGTGCTCTCTTCACTGGCGTAATTCTCCATCAGCAGTTGCACGAATGCATCGCGGGCATCCCGGTCCAGTGCGGACGTCGGTTCGTCGACCAGCAACAGCTGAGGCCGGTTGATCAGCGCACGGGCGATTGCCACTCGCTGCTGTTGCCCCACGCTAAGTGCTTGTGCGGGCCGTTTCAGCAGGTCAACTGGCAGTTTTAGCTGTGTGATCAAGTGGGTAGCGTGCTCGCGCACATCCCCACCGCGGCCAAAATGGGCCGCAAGGTGAAGATTGTCCATAACGCTCAGGTAGGGAATCAGATTGAACTGCTGAAACACCACACCGATGCGCTGCGCGCGGAACCGGTCCCGTCCACGGTTACTCAGTGCGCTCAGCGACTGCCCAAAGATCTGTAGCTTCCGCCCTCCTTGCTTGTTCGGCGCGACCAGAGTGCCGGAAAGCAGATTCAGCAAAGTGGATTTACCAGAGCCGGAGGGGCCGCGCAGAAACACGCGGCTGCCCTGTGGCACCTGCCAATCGGCAATCTCCAATACCGGCGTGCCGCCGGCGTATGCGAAGCAGAGCTGTTCGATTGCAATCGCGTTCATAGTTCCTTTAAGTCGCTAATTCCGTGCTGCGCAGGCAGGCGTTCTGATGCTCCAGCTCTCCCTGCAAGACCGGCACCTGTTCAGCGCAGATCTCGGCTGCATGGGGGCAGCGGGTGCGAAATACGCAGCCACTTGGGGGATTGATCGGCGATGGCAGATCCCCTTCGAGCAACTGGATCTGCTTGTGCTTTTCTTTTTGGGGGTCTGGGATCGGCACCGCCGACATCAATGCCTGGGTGTACGGGTGCCTGGGGTCGGCAAAGAGCTTGTCCTTAGTACCAACCTCTACGGCGTTGCCGAGGTACATGACGATGACCCGGTCGGAGATATGCTTTACCACCGACAGGTCGTGGGCGATAAAGATCAGCGACAGGTTCATTTCCCGTTGCAGCTGTTTGAGCAGATTGACCACCTGCGCCTGAATCGAAACGTCCAGTGCAGACACCGGCTCATCGCAGATGATCAGCTTCGGGTCGAGAATCAGTGCCCGTGCGATTCCGATGCGCTGGCATTGGCCACCGGAGAACTCGTGGGGGTATCGGTTGACCAGATTGGGCAGCAGGCCCACCTTCTTCATCATGGCCTGCACTTTTTCGCTGACCTCCTCCCTGGGAACGTCCGGGCGCAGGGTGCGTAACGGTTCGGCGATAATATCGCCGATGGTCATGCGCGGATTGAGTGAAGCCAGGGGATCCTGGAAGATCATCTGTATGTCTTTGCGGGTGGCGCGCAGGGATTTTTCATCCAGCGCGGTGAGATCCTGGCCGAGCCACAAGACGTTGCCATCGGTCACTTTGGTAAGCCCGATAATGGCGCGCGCCAGAGTTGATTTACCGCAGCCGGACTCCCCCACAATACCGAGGGTTTCTCCCGCGTAGAGCTTCAGGTCCACACCATTCACCGCCTTCAGGTTGGCGGGTTTGGTCCACGGCCAGGCGTTTTCCTGCTTGATGGAAAAGTGCACTTTGAGCGCCTGGACATCCAGCAAAACTTCGTTATCGGTGCGTTGTATATTCCGCATCAGCTGGCCTCCAGAATTTCGGCTAGATCGGCGTGGCAGGCACGCATGCGCGTTTGCTCGAAAGCGGTCAACGAAGGGGCCTGCTGGCGGCAGTGCTCCTGTACTCGGTGACACCGCTCCTGAAATGGGCAGCCGCTGGGTAAATTGAGCAGATTGGGTGGATTACCGGGGATGGTGGGCAAAGCCCCCTCTTCTGAATCGAGCCGTGGAATCGCCTGCAGCAGCCCCTCGCTGTACGGATGGCTGGGGCGGTAGAAAATATCGTCGGCGCTGCCGTATTCCATGGTGCGCCCCGCATACATGACCAGAACCTTGTCACAGGCACCGGCCACAACGCCGAGGTCGTGGGTAATCATGATGATGGCGGTATTGAAATCCCGCTTCAGTTCGTTCAATAGCGTGAGAATCTGCGCTTGAACCGTCACATCCAGTGCGGTGGTGGGCTCATCGGCAATCAGCAGTTCCGGGCGGCACAGCAACGCCATGGCGATCATTACCCGTTGACGCATGCCGCCGGAAAACTCGTGAGGGTACATATTGAGGCGTTTGTGCGCCTCGGGAATTTTCACCGCATCGAGCATCTGCCTGGCTTCGACAAGGGCGTCCCCTTTGCTCAATCCCTTGTGTTTGACCAGCACCTCCGCCAGTTGATTGCCCACTTTCATATAGGGGTTCAGCGAAGTCATCGGGTCCTGAAAAATCATTGCGATTTTGTTGGCGCGAATCCGGTTCAATTCGCGTTCGGGCAAACCCAGAATCTCCTGGCCTTTAAAATTGGCGCTGCCGCTGACAATGCCATTCTTCGCCAGTAGTCCCATCATCGCGAATACAGTCTGGGTTTTACCGGATCCGGATTCGCCGACAATACCAAGGGTTTCTCCCGCCTCGAGGGAGAAATTCAGGTCATTGACGGCGGTAACAGCCCCTTCCGGCGTGGTGAACTCGACGCGGAGGTCTTGCACATTCAGTAAGCTCATGGGTACCTCTCTAGCGATCTTTCGGGTCCAGCGCATCGCGCAGGCCGTCACCGATAAAATTGAAACAGAACAGGGTCGTCACCATAAAGAGCGCGGGCACAATCAACTGCCAAAGGGCGATCTCCATGGTCTGCGCGCCCTCGTTCATCAGTGAGCCCCAAGAGGTCATGGGTTCCTGAACACCCAGTCCCAGGAAACTGAGGAAGGACTCGAACAGGATCATCTGGGGCACCAGCAGCGTGGCATACACCGCGACGATGCCCAGTACGTTGGGAACAATATGCCGGGTAATCATGGCCCACTTGGATACCCCGTAAACGGTGGCCGCCTCGACGAACTCTTTGCTTTTAATGCTCAGGGTCTGACCGCGCACGATCCGCGCCATATCCAGCCAGCTGACCGCGCCAATGGCGATAAAGATCAGCAGGATATTGCGACCGAAGAACGTCACCAGCAGGATGACGAAGAACATAAACGGGAAAGAGTAAAGAATTTCCAGCGTACGCATCATGACACGGTCGGTGCGACCGCCGACAAAGCCTGCGGTGGCGCCGTAGAGAGTGCCAATCAGGACCGCCACCAGCGCCCCCATCACACCCACCATCAGTGAGATGCGTCCGCCCATGGCGGTACGTACAAACAGGTCGCGGCCGAGTGAGTCGGTGCCGAAGTAGTGGCCGGAGGCCAGTGAAGGTGCGGCGTGCATTGCGCCCCAGTCTACTTCATCAAACGCAAACTGGCTCAAAGCCGGACCGATAAAAACAAACAGCGTGACCAGTGCAAGAATGATCAGGCTGGTCAGGGCGGCGCGGTTATTGAAAAAGCGGCGGCGCGCGTCGTCCCACAAGCTGCGGCCTTTGACTTCCAGCTGTGTAGAAAGATTTTCAACCGCTTCTCTATTGGCAGTAGTCGATAACATCTGGGTGACCTCAGCTTACGCGTAGCGGATTTTGGGGTCGACCACTGCGTACAGAATGTCGACAATCGCATTGAAAGTGATGGTGAGCGCGCCGACCAGAATGGTCAGGCCCAATACCATGGAGTAGTCGCGGTTGAGGGCACCGTTGACAAACAACTGGCCGATTCCGGGCAAACCGAAAATGGTCTCGATCACCACCGATCCGGTGATAATCCCCACTAGCGCCGGCCCCAGATAGGACAGCACCGGCAGAATGGCCGGCCGCAGTGCGTGGCGCACGATGATATAGGGCATGGACAGGCCCTTGGCTTTGGCGGTGCGGATAAAGTTGGAGTTCAGCACCTCAATCATGCTGCCGCGCATAATGCGGGAGATGGACGCGATGTAGTACAGGGACATCCCCAGCACCGGCAGCACCACATACTGGGCCGCACCATTGTGCCAGCCACCGGCGGGAAGCCAGTCGAGCCAGATGGCGAAGATCAATACCAGTAACGGAGCGAGTACAAAACTGGGGATCACCACTCCGGCCATGGCGCTGGTCATGATGGTGTAGTCGAGCCAGGTGTTCTGACGCAGCGCGGCGATGGTGCCAAAGCACACCCCGCAGGTGACCGCGACAATAAACGCAAACAGGCCGATCTTGACCGAGACCGGTAAGGCCTGCGCCACCAGCTCGTTCACACTGAAGTCTTTGTATTTGAAGGATGGACCGAGATCACCCTGCAGCAGACCACCGAGATAGCTGAAGTACTGCTGGTAGACCGGCTTGTCGAAACCGTATTTTGCCTCGATATTCGCCATCACCTCTGGGGTCATGGTGATTTCAGCGGAGAAAGGATTGCCGGGCGCAAAGCGCATCAGGAAGAAGGAGACCGTAATCAGAATAAACAGCGTGGGAATGGCTTCCAGCACGCGCTTGATGATAAATCGGAGCATATGGAACTTCTTTTATAGCTTTTGTTGGTAACGTTCTTGTTGTGACTGGCTTCTCTGCTAAAAAATGCCCGGAGCCCGCTCTGAAGCTCCGGGTTTTTGGTTAGTGCTCGATGATCCACATATCTTTTGAGTAGTAGTTGTCCAGCGGATCAGCGGCGTAGCCGCCCACATGGGGCTTGACCATATGCTGGATGACGTATTGGTAAATCGGCGCGATGGGCATATCTTCCGCGAGAATTTCTTCCGCCTGCGCGTAGTATTCCGCACGCTTGCCCATATCCATTTCTTTGGAGCTTTTCGCCAGTAATGCGTCGTAGGAGGGGTTGCTGTACTTGGCGTAGTTACTGCCACCGTCGGTCAGCAACAGTTTCAGCATGGTGGACGGTTCGTTGTAATCGCCAATCCAGCCGGCGCGGGCAATATCGAAATCGGTATTGGCGCGGGTGGAGAGGTAGGTCTTCCACTCCTGGTTTTCCAGGGTGACATCCACATGCTGCAGATTCTGTTTCCACATGGCACTGATGGCGACGGCCACTTTTTTGTGGTTGTCATTGGTGTTGTACAGCACGCTGAATTTGAGCGGGTTGTCTGCGTTGTAACCGGCTTCCGCCAGCAGTGCCTTGGCCTTGGCAACACGTTCTTGCTGGCTCTTCTGGCTCCAGGGCGTCGGCGGCGCGTCAAAGCCCTTGACCACACCCGGGGTAAGATGGAATGAAGGTTCCTCGCCGCGCCCCATCACCTTGTAAGCCATGATGTCACGGTCGATGGCGAAGGCCAGTGCCTTGCGCACGCGTGCGTCGTCAAACGGCGGGCGTGTGGTGTTGAATTCGTAGTAATAGGTACCGATGTAGGGGGTGGTTTTGACTTCGTCCCCGCGCTCTTTTTTCAGGCGACCGATATGTTCGATGGGAATAGAGTAAGCAAAGTCGATTTCACCGGCCTCGTAGCGCTTCAGCTCCGCATTGGGTGAGGCAATGGGCAGGTTGCGTACCTTCTCGAGTTTTACATTGGCCGCATCCCAGTAAAGATCATTCTTTACGTACTCGATACGTTCATTGACTACCCACTCGGTAAGCTTGAAGGCGCCGTTGCCCACGTAGTTCCCTACCCGGGTCCACTGGTCGCCAAATTTTTCCACGGTTGCCTGATGCACCGGTGAAGTGGAGGCATGTACCAGCATGGAGACAAAATACGGTACCGGCGCTTCCAGAGAAACCTTCAAGGTCTGCGGGTCCAGGGCCTCTACCCCGAGATTCTCGGGCGGCTCCTTGCCTTCACTGATGTCCTGGGCATTCTTTACCTTGGCGGCGGCGAGATACCAGGCGTATTTGGAAGCGGTGGCCGGATCCACCAGGCGACGCCAGGAATAGACGAAGTCGTCAGCGGTGACCGGATCACCATTGGTCCATTTGGCATTATCACGCAGCTTGAAGATATAGGTCTGATTGTCCGTGGTTTCCCAACTTTCCGCGACGGCCGGACGGACACCGCCATCCGGAGCGGCAATCACCAGTGTTTCCATCAGATCGCGCAATAGTGCGGATTCGACGGTACCGGAGATCTTGTGCGGGTCCAGGGATTCTGGTTCTGAGCCGCCCCCGCGCACCAGTGTCTGATCTGCGGCGAGTTTGGTTGGGTCGAGTGCTGCTGCGGGGGTACTGGTGTCTGTGCCGGGCTCCGAGGGGCCACCGCAGGCGGTAAGGCCAAACAGGGCCGTCAGAAGCGCCCCCAGATACCAGCTACGGCGGGAGTAGGAAGATTGGTTGCATCGCATCATTTATTACTCATTTGTTCTTTTGGAACTTGGTTTATTGTGTGCTTGGCTCTGCGGGCGATCAGCCCACCGATTAGACTTTATACCGCAAATGTCGCGAAAAGTTCTGCCTGGGTGGCCAGGTACTGCATTGGCGCTTGCCTATATCGCGATGGCGCCTGAAAAGACCGACTCTGCAAGATCACTGCCAACCCAATCAGACAGCAATCGCGACTGGCTGCATCGACCTTTTATGGCGTTTCCTTCAGGGACGCTAAGCTGTACGATGCAACATATCGTAAAAGATCAGACATTTACACGCCATGCTCAATCGAAACAACAGAACCGGCCGTTCACTATCGTTCACCCTCATACTAGCAGCCTCACTGGGTGTTGGCTGTAGTGATGAAAATCGCGATGCGGAGCGCGCAAGCGACGCTCAGACCACTGTCGCCGCTGATCTTAACGCTGACGTACCAGCCCCCGGCGAACCGGAAGCGTCGGCCGAGCAGGAAACCGTGGACTACCGGGAGGTCAAATGGGAGGAACTGATTCCCCAGGAAGACCTGGAGGCCCTGCTCAACCCGCCGGCTTATCTGGCCACCATCGCCGAGGGCTCCGATGCAGATATGTTCCCCAAGGAAGAGCCCCTGACCATCGACGGCCCCGCCAGCGCTGAGGAAGCGCGCTACCAGCAGGCGCTCCAGTCAACCAAGATCAAGCCGGAGTTCGACCGCCAACAGGTGCGTATCCCCGGCTTTGTGGTGCCGCTGGAGTTTGATGACGATCAGACCATTACCAGTTTCCTGTTGGTGCCCTACTTCGGCGCTTGTATGCACCTGCCGCCACCGCCGCCGAACCAGGTGATCTACGCTAACTTCCCCGAAGGGTTCCAGGTGGAATTTCTCTATGACCCGGTGTACATCGAGGGAGAGTTGCGCACGCTGCCAGAAGATACCGAGCGCGGCAATGCGGCCTACTCCATGAACGTAGCGCGGGTGTCTGCCTACGAAGAATAAACCGTGGCGTGCGCACCCCCTAATGGGAGCGCGCGCGTTTTATGGGCTGCAGACTACAGTGTGCGGGGAATCTGCGATGAGTGGTGGTGCAGAATCGGATTGGGGCTGGCGAGGTCGATCACATAACTGAATCGCGCCTCGAAGTTGAGCAGTTCGCCGTCAACTGCGAAGCGCCAGTTGTAGATGCCTCCCAGCGTATACTGGTCACTCTTCATTTCCTGAACGGTCAGAGTCTTTTCATGGAGCGCAATGCTCAACTCCGGCCGGCTTCCCAGCTTTTCAAAATAGTCGCGCAGTTTTTCCGGTGTGTTCAAGATCCGGTTTGAAAACGTAGGGATCAGGACGGCGTGCGGGTCATACAGGTTGAGCAGACTGTCTACGTCTGCACTGTTAACCGCCTGCATCCACTGATCAAGAATATCCTTGGGACTGTGTTTCTTCATTGAAGTTTCCTTGAAAATCATTGTCTGCTGTTCGCTATCCATTGGCTTTCGGTCTGTGCCTGACTTGCTGACTCGCCCCTGAGGGCGGGCTTATCGCGAGAAGTTTCGGTTGTCTCCAGGCTCTTCGAACATTATGATACGTTATATCGTTTATGTAAAAGCCTGGCGGATTGTGCGCCGGATGAGGATGGAATGCGCTCTGTCGATATTGCCGAAAACGTCGCTGGTGGGGCGGCCGTCCCTGGCCTCTTGCCCCGGGTTACGCCAGTCGGGGCCGGGGTTTCCCCTGCCGTAGTGCCACACAATGATGGAGGCCAGCCAGTCCAGTCGGTCTCTCGCCGCACGGTATTTACGCCCACGCCAGATGCATTTGCGGATATCTACGAGGAGGACGTGCACCTGTCGGTCTGGCAGCGCCAGCTCAGCCCGGCACTGACCGCAGAGTGTGAAGCCTTTCTGGATCAGAAAGGCTTCAACAGTCATCGGCTGGTGGTGCCAGCGGCAAAAATCCAAAACCTGGGCGACGTGATACCGGGTCTCGATGCGTTCCCGAATTTATGCGCGGATATCGAGCTGTTGGCCGATATGTTCACCTGCCTGTTTGACCTGAATGCCATTGGCATCCGTCTGAGTGTGCTGAGCGACACCATGTGCCCGCGGTTTCATGTGGACCGGGTGCCCTGCCGCCTGATCACCACGTATTCCGGTGTGGCGACTGAATGGTTGCCCCACGATCAGCTGGATCGCAGCAAGCTGGGTGCCGGCGGCGGTGGGCTTAGCGATGCGGAAAGTGGCCTCTATCCCTCTACCCAATCCATTCAGTCACTGGCTGCTGGCGAGGTAGCACTACTGAAAGGCGAGCTGTGGGCGGGCAATGAAGGTGCGGGTCTCGTGCACCGATCCCCAGCAGTGGCGCCCGGCAGTCAGCGCCTGATTCTTACCTTTGATTTTGCGTCTTCTGACGACTGATTCTGAACGATTTGTTTCAAGGACTGATAATGAAAAAAACCGCGTTCTCCCTCGCATTGATGACCGTTTCTGGCCTGGCCAATGCACTTTCTGGCCAGGTGACAGATGCTGCCGGAAATCCCATCAGCGGTGCTGCGGTAGAAGTAATCGGCAGCCAGTTGCACACCCGTACCGACGAACAGGGGCGGTTTTCTCTCGACGCCGCAAGCGAATCCGCGAACGAACTGCATATCAATGCACCTGGTTACAGTCACCGGACCCTGCGCCTTGCAGGCAGCGATGCGACGCCGTTGCGCATCACCCTGCGTCGCTCGGTAATTGAGCAGATCGACGTCACGGCGACCCCGCTGCACACCTCCACCATGGAATCTGCGCAGCCGGTAACCGTTCTGGCCGGCGATGGTCTGCGTCGCAAGCAGGCGGCAACTTTGGGGGAAACCCTGAAGAACGAAGTCGGTGTGCATTCGACTTATTTCGGGCCTGTGGCCAGCAGCCCGGTTATTCGTGGACTGAGCGGCCCCCGCGTGCTGATCACCCAGAACAGCCTGGATGTGAGTGATGCGTCCCGCGTCGGTCCGGATCACGTGGTAGCCACCGAAGCGCTCACCGCACAGCAAATCGAAATTCTGCGCGGCCCCGCCACCCTCTTCTATGGCTCCGGCGCCATTGGCGGTGTGGTGAACGTGGTTGATGACCGCGTGCCCTCTTCCAGTGAGTCCAAGGGTGCCTTTCAGTTTGGGCACAGCACGGTAAACAGCGAGGAAGATGCCTCGTTCGCCTACACCGGTGGCGGCGAGCAGTTTGCGTTTCATGTGGACGGTTTTACCCGCAAGGGAGACAACTACGAAATTCCTGGCGCAGCTGAACTTGCGTCCGACCATGACCATGAAAACGAGGCGCATGAAGAACACGAAGAGCACAGTGTTGGCATTCTGGAAAACAGTGCCTCGGACAGCAAAGGCTTCAACCTCGGCGGTAGTTGGTTGCTGGACAACGGCTTTATTGGTTTGGCGTATGGCCGTCTGGAGCGTGTAAATGGTATTCCTGGTCACAGCCATGCCCATGGGGACGACGAGCACGGCGAAGAGCTGCACGAGGAAGAACACGTGGAATCCGAGATGCACGCCCATGAGGAAGAAGCGGAAGTGCTCTCCGATCTGAAGCAGGACCGCTGGCAGCTGATCAGCGAACTGAGCCTGGATAACAACCTGTTGAGCGGCGTGAACACGCGCATCGGCTACACCGATTACGAACATGTTGAAATTGAGAACAACACCACTGGCACCTTGTTCCAGAACGAGACGGTGCAGGCCCGTGTGGATCTGTTGCTGCAGGAAATGTCCGGCTGGCGCGGTGCCGTCTCTATTGAAGGTAAGTCGAGTGATTTTTCCGCAGTTGGCGAAGAGGCTTTCACCTCGCCCAGTCGTACTGACACACTCGCGATTGCCCTGATGCAGGAAAAGCACATGGGTGATTTCCTGTGGCAGCTAGGCGCCCGTGTCGAAAAGGTCACCATCGAGGCCGATCCTATTGCCTGGGAGTCTCATGAGCATGAGCACGCAGAAGAACACGAAGGCGAAGAGCATGAGCACGAAGAAGCAGCGCTGCTGGAATTCGACGAGCTTGATTTCACACCTTACAGCGTGTCCGCAGGTGTGGTGTGGGATTTTGCCGCCGACTACAACGCCGGCTTGTCTCTGACCCACGCTCAGCGCGCTCCAAGCGCATCAGAACTGTTCTCCTACGGCCCGCATATCGGCACCGGTAGCTTTGAAGTGGGTGCACTGTTTGACCTGCACGTTACCGACGAGCCTCACTTCGATTACGGCAGCGATGTTCAGGAAGAGGTTTCCAATAACCTCGACCTGACCTTGCGAAAGCACTCCGGAGACATCGGCTGGGTAGTGAACCTGTTCTATAACCAGGTAGGCAACTTCTACTACGAGCGCGACACCGGTTTTACCAGTGAAGATTTCGAAGGCCATGATCATGAAGAGCACGATCATGAAGAGCATACACATGAGGAAGGGGAAGAACACGAGCACGCCCATGACCACGGTGCCCTGCCCGTCTATGTCTTTGAGCAAGCGGATAGCGTGCTCTACGGTATGGAAGCGCAGCTCGCATGGCAATTCTCCGAGCCCTTCACCCTGACCCTATGGGGTGACAGCATTCGCGGCAAGCTAAAAGACGGGGGTAATCTGCCGCGTATTCCTCCAGTGCGCCTCGGTGGGCAACTGACTTACGCGCAAAACGGCTGGGAAGCTGGCTTCGGCGCCTCCCACTACTTTGAGCAGGACAAACTGGCGGAGCTGGAAACGGCTACCGATGGCTACACCCTTGTGGAAGCGGAGCTGGGCTATACCTTCGCCAGCAACTTCGGTGATACGACCGTATTCCTGAAAGGTCACAATCTCACCGATGAAGAAGCCCGTGTACATGCCTCCTTCCTGAAAAACCGCGCCCCGCTTCCGGGCCGTAGTTTCAGCCTTGGCATGCGCAGCACTTTTTAATTGATTTAAATATTTCTCGAATTTGACCTGAGCCCAGGTCAGGGAAAAGGAAAAGTAGTAATGAAACCAACAACAGCAGCGACAGACAAGATCGCCATTGGTCTATCTGCAATGTGTACCATCCACTGTCTGGCGTTGCCGCTGGTGTTGGCACTGGTACCCAGTATGGCGGCACTAGGCTTGGACAACGAGGCGTTCCACCTGTGGATGGTGCTGGCGGTGATACCCACCAGTGTGTACGCCCTGACCATGGGGTGTAAGCAACACAAGCGTTACCGTGTTGTTGTGCTCGGCGGAGCCGGCCTGGGATTACTCGCCACCGCGGTTCTTCTGGGTGAGTCTGCAGGAGAACTGGGTGAGAAGCTGCTGACGGTTGCCGGTGCCAGCCTGGTAGCATTCGGACATCTGTGGAATTACCGCCTGTGCCAGCAGCCCTCTGACTGTGCCTGCCCCACCTCCAGCAACAGTTAAGCGAGACAGGCAATGCTACGGGATTATTTTATCGCGCTCGAAACGCACCCCAAGGATGCCCCTTTGGCGCTACACGATGTTATCGAACAGTTGGCATTTAATGAGCAGGGATTGATCCCGGTAATTACTCAGGATGCGCAGAGCAAAACGGTTCTGATGTTCGCCTGGATGAACAAAGAGTCCCTGCTTGCCACCATAGAGACCCAGCGCGTTACCTACTGGTCCCGGAGTCGCGAGCAGTTGTGGGTCAAGGGCGAGACCAGCGGCCATGTGCAATCCCTGGTTTCCATGGCCTTCGATTGCGATGGCGATGTGGTGCTCTGCCAGGTAGAGCAGCAAGGCGCCGCCTGCCATACTGGACGGCGGTCTTGTTTTTACCTGCAGGTCGATTCGGAGCAGCGAAAAATCTGGGTAACCGGAGATCCTGTACCCGTATGACCTCGACATTGATTAAGCATGCGCGGTTGGTCAACGAAGGCGATGTGATCGATGCGGATGTTCGCATTGTTGGCGAACGGATCGCAAAAATTTGCCCGGAAATCGCCGCAACGCCCGGCGATCGCGTGATCGATGCAGACGGGGCCTATCTGCTGCCGGGCATGATCGACGACCAGGTGCACTTTCGCGAGCCCGGCCTTACCCACAAAGGCACTATCGCCAGCGAATCCCGAGCAGCGGTTGCCGGCGGCATTACCAGCTATATGGAAATGCCAAATGTGAACCCCGCCACCACCACCATTGAAGCTCTCGAAGACAAGTACGCGATAGCTGCCACGAGCTCGGCCGCCAATTTCGCATTCTATCTGGGCGCTACAGAGGACAATCTCGAACAGATCAAGCGGCTCGATCCGGCGAAACACTGCGGTGTAAAAGTGTTTATGGGCGCTTCTACCGGCGACCTTCTGGTAGAACACCCGGAGGCGCTGGATGCGATTTTCCGCGAGTCGCCAGCGCTGATCGTTACCCACTGTGAAAGCAGCCCGATCATTCGTCAAAACCACGCGGCATTGCGGCGTTCTAAATCGGTGCTGACGATCGAAGATCACCCAAAGCTACGTGATACCGATGCGTGTTTTGCGTCATCTTCCTACGCGGTTGATTTGGCGAAGAAATACGGTAGTCAATTACATGTATTGCATATCACCACGGAAAAGGAGCTGGCTCTTTTTGAGCCCGGGCCGGTTCAAGGCAAGCAAATCACCGCAGAAGCCTGCGTACATCACTTGTGGTTTTCCGACGAGGATTACCCGCGTCTCGGCAATCTGATCAAATGTAATCCATCTATCAAAAGCCAGCGCGATCGCAATGCTTTGATTCAGGCGTTACATAGCAACCAGATCGACATTATTGCTACCGACCATGCGCCCCATACGTGGGAGGAAAAGCAGGTCGATTACGAACAGGCACCGGCAGGATTGCCCCTGGTGCAACATGCCCTGCTGACCTTGATGGACCACGTGAAACACGGACGTATGAGTTTGGCGCAGGTTGTCGAAAAAACGGCGCACAACCCCGCGATTCGCTTTGGCGTGATTGGCCGAGGTTACCTCCGCGAAGGCTACTTTGCCGACCTGGTACTGGTCGATCCAGACACCGCTACCTCGGTATCCAACGAGAACACCTTATATCACTGCGGCTGGTCACCGTTTGCGGGACACGATTTTTCTTCGCAAATTGTTGGCACCTGGGTCAATGGCCGACAGGTCTACAGCAGGGATGGTATTGCCGCAGCTGAAATAGCCGCAATGCCCCTTTCTTTTGACCGCTGAGAACCCGTGCTTCAAACACCCATAGATCAACGGTGCCACACCAAGGCCCCTCAACACATCGTTGACGGGCTTAGAGTCTTTTGAATCTTCAGATTTAGGCAAGAGTTACATGCAGTTTACCGGATCCCTCCCCGATATCGCCAAAACCCAGATTGAAACGGGAGCCTACCCGTTGCAGTGGGTTGGCATGGAAGGTATCGCCGTTCCCCTTACTCTCTCTCTGGCTGGAGGCCAGGCGCAGGTGGTTGCCGCCACAGCGAGTGTATATGTCAGCCTCGACGATGCCGCCGAGAAAGGCATTCATATGTCGCGGCTACATGCGATCCTCAACGAGCTGGCCGCGACCACTTGTGACAAAGAAGGCCTGGATACACTTCTGGGGAAAATGGTCGAATCTCAGTCGGGAATCAGCCAAAGCGCAAAAATTGATCTGGCTTTCGACCTGCTGCTGCCCAAAACGTCGCTGTTGAGTAACGAGACCGGCTACCAGACCTATCGCGTTGCGATCAGTGGTCAATATTGCAAAGGCGTCTACGACTATGGGTTACAGGTAACGATCCCCTATTCCAGTACCTGTCCCTGTTCCGCCGCACTTTCACGTCAGCTGCTGGCAAACGCCCTTGATGAGGCGTTCACCACCCCGCAAGTTGAGAAGCAGGCACTGCTGACGCAGGTACAGGCCGCGAGCGTTGCCACACCCCATAGCCAGCGCTCTTATGCTTACCTGGACCTGACATTGGGTGACAGCAGCTGGCCATCGTTACCATCCCTTATTTTCAGTTTCGAAGAAGCGATCGGTACACCGGTCCAGACCATGGTCAAGCGCAGCGATGAACAGGAATTCGCGCGGCTGAACGCGAATAACCTGATGTTTTGCGAAGATGCAGCGCGAAAAATCAAGGCAGTATTGGAGCAGTCGACCTGGGTAAAAGACTACTGGTTCAAAGTCGAGCATCAGGAAAGCCTCCATGCACATAACGCTGTAGTGATCGATCGAAAGGCTTGTATCGATTAATCCCTCGAAACAATTTGAACCGTGCCACGATTGCGGGTCAACAACTGAGAAGTGAAAGGTCTATGTTCGAAGAAATCAATCGCTCCACCGAAGCGCTAGATAGGGAAGCGGCGAGTTGCTGCAGTAGCGAAAGTTGCTGTGCGCCTCAAGCGCCCGTTACACGGTCGACCCCAAAGGTTGGGCGCAATGACCCCTGCCCTTGTGGCAACGGTAAGAAATTCAAGAAATGCTGTGGGAAAAACCTCTAATACACGGTGTTTTTGTGCCTCCTGTAAGCTCTGCCCTTTCGTATGGAAATCTGAACCATGTCATCCGTGTCTGAAACTGAAAACGCATCCACCATTTTCGTAACACTCCCGGACGGATCCCAGCGCGCCTTTCCTCGCTCGACGAACGTTCTCGAGGTCGCGACGGCCATTGGCCCCGGGCTAGCCAGAAATACGCTCGCGGGCAAGGTGGACGGTAAGCTTGTCGACGCTGTTGACCCGATCGAGCAAGATGCGGCGCTCCAGATCATCACACCGAAGGATGATGAGGGCCTGGAGATTATCCGTCACTCCTGCGCGCACCTGATTGGGCACGCAGTGAAGCAGCTCTACCCAAGTGCGAAAATGGTCATCGGCCCTGTGATTGACGAGGGTTTCTACTATGACATCGCCTTCGAGCGCCCGTTTACCCATGAGGATCTCGCCGCGATCGAGAAGCGCATGCGCGAGTTGATCGCCAAGGATTATGACGTGATCAAACGGGTACTGCCCCGCGAGGAGGTTATCGGTATCTTTTCGGAGCGCGGTGAAGACTACAAGTTGCGCCTGATTGAGGATATGCCCGCTGAGCAGAAAATGGGCATGTATTTTCATGAAGAGTACGTGGACATGTGCCGCGGCCCCCATGTGCCGAACACACGCTTTCTGAAGCACTTCAAACTGACCAAACTTTCTGGCGCCTACTGGCGTGGCGATGCCAATAACGAACAGCTTCAACGTATCTACGGCACCGCCTGGGCCGACAAGAAGCAGCTCAAGTCCTATATCCAGCGTATCGAAGAAGCTGAAAAGCGTGATCACCGCAAACTTGGTCGTGAACTGGACCTGTTCCACTTTCACGACGATGCCCCAGGTGCCGTGTTCTGGCACCCCAAAGGCTGGTCCGTGTTCCAGCAGCTAATTGCGTATATGCGTCGTTGTCAGCAGGACGCGGGCTACGTAGAGATGAACTCCCCCGACGTAATGGATCGCAGTCTTTGGGAGATTTCCGGCCATTGGCAGAACTACCGCGATCATATGTTCACTACGGAGACTGAAGACGGTCGCGCACTGGCATTAAAGCCAATGAATTGCCCGGGTAGCGTGCTGCTGTATCGTCACGGACTCAAGAGCTATCGCGATCTGCCCATCCGTATGTGCGAATTCGGTAAAGTGCATCGTTATGAACCTTCCGGTGCGCTACACGGCTTGCTGCGTGTGCGTCACTTCACCCAGGATGACGCGCATATCTACTGTACGCCCCAGCAAATGGACGAGGAATGCCGCGAGGTGGTTGCGCTGGTATTGGAAATCTACCGTCAATTTGGGTTTGAGGACGTACGGATCAAGCTTTCCACTCGCCCTGAGAACCGCATGGGTGATGACGTGACCTGGGATCAGCTCGAGGGCGCCCTGGTGCGCTCACTGCAAAGCATGAAACTCCCTTATCAGATAAATCCTGGTGAAGGCGCTTTCTATGGGCCAAAACTCGAGTTTGTGCTGCGCGATGCCATTGGACGCGACTGGCAGTGCGGCACCCTGCAGGTAGATATGAACCTGCCGGAGCGTTTCGGCATTGAATATGTTGCTGAAGACGGTGAGCGCAAGCGTCCGGTCATGCTGCACCGTGCCCTCTTCGGCTCGCTTGAACGTTTCACCGGTATTTTGATCGAGCACCACGCAGGAAAGTTGCCTACCTGGCTGGCGCCGGTGCAAGCAGTGGTTCTCTCAATTACCGAGGATCACGCGACTTATGTGAAAGACGTAGCACAGCTGTTGCGTGGAGCCGGGGTGCGCGCTGAGTCTGACGTGCGCAACGAAAAGATCGGCTACAAGATCCGCGAGCAAACCCTACAACGGGTGCCATTCCTTTTGGTAGCCGGCGCCAGAGAGCGTGATACCGGTACCATCGCTATTCGCAGTCGCGACGGTGAGGATCTGGGTACCCTGCCCTTGCAGGAAGCCCTTGCGTTGCTGACGCAGGAAGCACAAGGACCGGACGAGGCAGCTCGTGCGCGCAGACAAGCGGAACTGACGGAATTACTGGAAGGTAGCCCAAGCTAGTCTTCAGTCAGAAAATACCACCCCATCCATTGCTTAACCGCCGGCTAACGCCGGCCGTTAAGCAGTCAACCAGAAGCAAGAGGAAGAGCGATATGGAAGCGTCTTTTATACCGCAGAGCTATCAAGAGTGGCGGCATTGCATTACCGTCACCTGTGGTCTGGAGCTGACGGAAACTTTTATCAACAGCCGCATACAGTCACTCAAGAACGAGTCGGACTACATGACCAAGCGCTTTGTTGAGCTCTATGGCGAGGCGCAACGCCAGCGCACCCTTGAGTGGTTTGTGCGCGCGAGTGAAGAAATAAAACATCCCAGCCTGTAATTCCACGATTCTACTGGGTAACACCCCAACGCTTTCCATTCTGTCATATTCGGAATTATCTAAATGACTACGCAGTTACCTGTAACGGTGCTCTCCGGTTTTCTCGGCGCCGGAAAAACGACACTCCTGAATCAAATCCTGAACAATCGTGCGGATCTTCGTGTGGCGGTCATCGTCAACGACATGAGCGAAGTCAATATCGACGCAGCGCTCGTGAACAATGAGGTGCAGCTGAACCGTACAGAAGAAAAGCTGGTGGAAATGAGCAATGGTTGCATTTGCTGTACCCTGCGCGAAGATCTACTGCTGGAAGTGACCAAACTGGCGAAAGAAGGCCGCTTCGACTGTCTGGTGATCGAGTCCACTGGAATTTCCGAACCCCTGCCCGTGGCCGAGACATTTACCTTTGCCGACGAAGACGGACAGAGCCTGTCTGAGGTCGCGCGGCTGGATACCATGGTTACCGTGGTGGATGGGGCCAATTTCCTCAAGGATTATCATGCGGCAGAGTCGCTCAAGGAGGCCGGTGAATATCTGGGCGACGAAGACGAGCGCAATGTAGCGGATTTGCTGGTGGATCAGATTGAGTTCTGTGACATTCTACTGATCAGCAAAATCGACCTCATTGACGATGCACAACTGGAAGAGCTGAAAGCCGTTCTGCGCAGCCTCAACCCCCGGGCAGAAATTCTACCGATGGAAAAAGGTAGCGTTCCCATCGAAAAAGTGCTGATGACCGGAAAATTTGACTTCGATCAGGCACAGCAGGCGCCGGGCTGGCTGAAGGAGATGCGTGGTGAGCACACCCCGGAAACCGAAGAATATGGTATCAGTAGTTTCGCCTATCGCGCGCGCCGCCCTTTCCACCCACAGCGGCTGTTCGATTTCTTTAACGATCCCCAGTTGAGCGGCAAGTTGCTGCGTTCCAAAGGCTACTTCTGGCTGGCCAGCCGGCCCCATTACGCTGGCACCTGGAGCCAGGCTGGCGGGATCGCCCAGCACGGCGCGGCCGGCTATTTCTGGGTGTCTGTACCGCGGGACGAATGGCCGGAAAACACCGAGCAGCAACAGTATATTCTCGATAACTGGGAGGAGCCGTTCGGTGACCGCCGTCAGGAATTGGTGTTTATCGGCCAGAATCTTCCCGAGGCATGGATCCGAGAACGGCTGGATCAGTGCCTGCTAAACGACCTTGAAATGGAAGCTGGCGAGATAGTCTGGCGAACCATGCCCGACCCTTTTCCGGCGTGGGAATAGCGAAAATTCCCGCGCATGCAGGTGGGCGTCAAACCTCGCTACAGCGCAGGTAAAAAAAAGCGGGCCAAATGGCCCGCTTTTTACGTTCAATTCACGTCGCTTTTACATGCGCTTCCACCACACGTTAGCCTTCTGAATTGAGACCACGGCGCTCAAGCAACGCTTCAGTGGTGGGTTCCTGGCCGCGGAATTTGACATAAGATTCCATCGGCGGGCGGGAGTTTCCGGTTTCAAGGATATTCTTGCGGTACCAGTCTCCGTTCTTACGCGTCAAACCACCGCGCTCTCGAATATACGCGAAGGCATCGGCGGCCAGAATTTCACTCCACATGTATGCGTAATAGCCGGCGGAATAGCCACCACCGATAGAATGGGCGAAATAGGTGGACTTGTAGCGTGGCGGTACTGCGGCCAGATCAACACCATGCTTTTTCAGTGCCGCTGCCTCGAACTTTTCTACGTCTTGAAGTTCCGCGTCCGCTGGCAGTGCGTGCAATTCCATATCCAGCAAGGCTGCAGACATATACTCCAGCGTGTCGAAGCCCATATTGAAGTTTTTGGCTTTCTGCACCTTCTCCAGTAGCTCTGCCGGAATAGGTTCGCCGGTTTTGTAGTGGTAAGCGTAATTTTCCAGTACTTCCGGCAATCCAGCCCAGTCCTCCTCAAAGGTTGACGGGAACTCGACGAAATCGCGGGATACGCTGGTGCCAGCCAGGCTGGGGTAACGGACATTGGAGAACATGCCGTGGAGACCATGACCCAATTCGTGGAACATGGTAGTCACGTGGTCATAGCTCACCAGCGTGGGCTCGCCCTCCGGGCCTTTGGGAATGTTCATGACATTCACCACCACCGGCTTCTGCTTAAGCAGGCCGGACTGGCCAACAAAAGAACTCATCCAGGCGCCGCCACGTTTGCCATCACGGGCAAAGTAATCCGCATAGAAAATAGCCAGGCTTTTGCCGTCGTGATCAAACAGCTCGTATGCTTTCACGTCGGGATGGTAGACCGGAAGGTCCGGGCGTTCTTCGAAATGGATACCGTAGAGACGGTTCATGGTGTAGAAGAGGCCGTCGTTCAGAACGCGATTAAATTCAAAGTACTCTCGTACTTCCTGTTCATTCAGGTCGTATTTGTCCTGACGGACTTTTTCAGCGTAGTAAGCCCAATCCCAGGGCTGGGCTTCAAAGTCACCGCCTTCATGCTCGATCATCGCCTGAATATCGGCTTGTTCCGCTTTGGTATTGCGGACGACTGCCGGGACCATGGAGCTCAGCATATTCAGCACACTTTCGGGCTTTTCAGCCATGGTGTTTACCAGCTGATATTCCGCCCAGTTGTCATAGCCGAGCAGTTTGGCCTTCTGTGCACGGATCTGAACCAGGCGCTGGACGATCGGGCGATTATCCAACTCCCCGGAAGTTCCGCGATTGGCCGACGCTTCCCAGATGCGCTGACGCAGCTCACGGTTTTTCAGCGATGTGAGGACCGGTTGACGGGTCGTGTTGGTGATGTTGATCAGGTACTTGCCTTCGTGCCCGGCATCTGCCGCGGCCTGGGAGGCAGCCTTGATCGCGCTTTCAGAAAGCCCCTCAAGCTCCGCCTTGTCGTCGACGACCACCGCGATTTCTTTGGTGATCTTCAGCAGGTTCTGGCTGAATTTAGTGGTAAGGCTGGAATGCTCTTCATTGAGCGCGCGCAGTGTTTCTTTTTCATCTGCAGACAGTTTTGCACCGGCCTTCACAAAGTTGTCGTAGTACACTTCGAGCAGACGTTCTGACTCTGGATCCATCTCCAGCGCAACACGCTGGTCATACAGGGATGAAACACGGGCGAACAGGTCATCGTTCAGATAGATGCTGTCCCAGTGGGCGGCAAGTTTCGGCGCAAGCTTGCTTTGCAGGGCGCGGCGCGCTTCATTACTGTCAGTGCCAGAGAGGTTGAAAAAGACGCGTGATGTGCGGGTCAGCAATGCGCCAGATTTCTCCATGGCAACGATCGTATTGGCGAAACTCGCTTTGTCCGCGTTCGTTGCGATGGCCTCGATTTCCTGCAGGTGCTCACCCATGCCCTGCTCAAATGCCGGCTCGAAGTGCTCATCCTTGATTTTACTGAAATCGGGCGCCTGATACTGAAGTGTACTTGCCTTCAGCAGCGGGTTGTTCTCATTGGAAGTGGCGGAGGATTCCGCAGTAACCTGGGCGTTCTCCTCAGCTGTGACCTGTTTCTCTTTGTCGACGACAGATTCAGGTGACTCTGAGCAGGCTGTCATCGCCACGATTGCAACCGCGAGCAGGGATTTACGCATGTTGTTCTCCGATATAGAAGTTGTTACGGGCATCAGCGAGGTTTCGCTGACGCACTTTGAATAATGAGGTGTGCACTCATCAGTAGTTGAGCGATTGCCATCTGCTGTGGCGATCAAAAATCAGGGATCGCACTTTACCCAATCCCTCGACATTTATCTGATTTACCTGGTCAGGCCACCGCTCCTGCAGCGCGTCAAATGCAAACCAGAGCTCCGAGACGTTGTCTGGGCGCGGCACTTCCTGATATACCCAGATAAATTTTCCATCCACTTCCTCACCAACGGTCGTCAGGGGCAGCGAAGTCCCTTCCGTCACGCCCATGCGGAAGTGCGCAGAGATATACCGCGCGAACTGCGCCTGCGCTTCTTTGTTCTCAGAAAGGTATACCTGTTTTCCGAGCAATTCGCTTAGCGCATGCTCCGCATCGTGCACGTAAAACCGGTGCATGATTTCAACATTCTGAGTCTGGTCGCTGAAAACCACTCTGGTAATGGCGGTTTTCATCTGATGAGCCTGCGCTGTGCAGGCTATCAACATGGTAAAGAGCAAGATCAGTTTCCGCATGGTGCCCTACTCCCCGTTTACTTTTTGTGGAAGCCCGGTTTGGGCTCCTCTTTCTTTGTTTTCGAGTCGTGCATGATGTCCCGATAGACCGGGTCAGTGCGCTTTTCTTCCTTGTAAATTTGCAGGCGCGACTTGTTGATTCTGCGGGGGAAGTGATTGTTATCGTTGTTGACATCAGCGGTTTCCCAGCGCGGATCAACCACTACTTGCTCAAGGACTTTATCCGTCACCACCAGTTTCGAGACGGCATCTGGAGAGCGGCGCCAGATTTCTGCGGGAATATAGCGCTCTTCCACACTACCATCTTCGAACGTGAGCTCAAGCAAGATCGGCATGACCAGGCCACCCAGGTTGGAGAAGTCCATTACGTAGTAATGTTTGTCTTCATCCAGTGCGCGCTTCAGTGCATTGCGCTCCCAGGGTTCAAGGTCCGCCAGCATTTGCGCGTACTCATTGCGCTCTTTGTTGGTGACGGTGAACCGATCATTGTCATCATAGAAGTCACGGATATCTTTGTTGCGTTCCACCCAGGTCTTGTTGCCAGCATCGCGTTCGCGTTTTTCAAACAGCGGTTGGGGCTTGTCCGCTTCTTCCTGGCGACGTCGTTCAAAATCGATATCCGGGTTCAGTGTATCGAGACGCAATTGCTGTACGTTATCGATACTGATGTCTACATGGTCGGTGGTGTAAAACCAACCGCGCCAGAACCAGTCGAGATCCACACCGCTGGCTTCTTCCATAGTACGGAAGAAGTCCGCCGGGGTCGGACGCTTGTACTGCCAGCGTGTCGCATACTCTTTGAATGCGTAATCGAACAGTTCACGCCCGAGAATGACCTCACGCAGAATATTCAGGGCTGCGGCTGGTTTTGTATAGGCGTTGGGCCCAAGACGCAGCACGGAATCTGACTGAGTCATGATGGGAACCTGAATATCGGACTTCATGTAGTCGACGATATCCCTCGGCTCGACACCCCAGGGCATTTCCGGATCCCACTCGCGCCCAGCGACGCCGTCCAGGAAGCTATTCAGGCCTTCATCCATCCAGGTCCACTGACGCTCGTCAGAGTTGACGATCATTGGGAAGTAGATGTGGCCAATTTCATGGATTACGACGCCGATCAGGAAACGCTTTTCTGCCTGCGTCCAGGTGCGGCTCCCATCTTCGTGTAAGGTAGTGCGAGGTCCATTAAAGGTGATCATCGGATATTCCATACCACCCACAGGGCCATTCACACTCTGCGCTACCGGGTACGGATAATCGAACGAGAAGCGCGAATAGACTTCCATGGTATGGATGACGGCCTCCGTTGAATATTTCTTCCACAGATCGCCGCCCTCTTTCGGGTAGAAGGACATTGCCATCACTTCGGGCATGATCTTTCCGCCCTGCTGATAACCCCGGGCATCCCACATGAATTTGCGAGAAGACGCCCAGGCAAAATCACGGACGCTGTCGGCCTTGAACTTCCAGGTTTTGGTTTTACGGGTACCCGCTTTCTCGTTTTCCAAAGCCTCTTCTTCGGTGACGATAAATACCGGCCGCTTGGCCTTGCGAGCTTTCTCAAGGCGCTCGCGCTGTGTTGCGGTCAATACTTCTTCGGGGTTCTGAAGGCTACCGGTCGAGGACACAATATGGTCCGCCGGGACCGTCAGGTTGACCTCATAATTACCAAACTCAAGGGTAAATTCACCGCGGCCGAGAAACTCTTTGTTGGTCCAGGCTTCGTAATCGGTGTAGGCGTGTAAGCGCGGAAACCATTGCGCCAGCAGGAAAATATCATTGCCACCTTTCCGTGCATCATCGGGAAAGTGCTCATAGCCGGAACGCGCGGATACCGCATCTTCCTCCAGGATATTAAAGGCAAAATCCATGCTGAAGGTGATCTGTTCGCCGGGTTTCAGAGGCTGCGCGAGGTCCAGACGCATATTGGTTCCGACAATCGTTGTGCGCAGCTCGGTGCCATCGGCATCCTTCACGTTGCGAATTCTGTAGCCAACTTCATTGTCCGCCAGCCACTGCTGTCGACGGAGCTCCCCGAAGGTGATACCTGCGGGTGCTTCGGGAGACTCTGAACGCGTGCCCGGTCCACGATTGCCCAGTCCACCAAAGGCGAGTGTGGTTTCTGCCATAGAGTCCAGACGGAAACGATTCTGGTCCAGCTGGAACCATAGAAATTTGAGTGTATCCGGGGAGTTGTTGGTATAGGTGATGACCTGGCTGGCGCTGAGTGCGCGCTTGTCTTCGTCGAGGCGGACATCAATACGGTAGTCCACTTGTTGCTGCCAATATGCATGTCCGGGTTCACCGCCGGCATTGCGGTAAACGTTTGCTGTTGGGAGCAGCTCATCAAGCTGGCGGAACTTATCCCCGGTCACATTCAAGGGATCTGCGGCCTGGGTCAGAGCCATTGGTGTAAGGGCAAGGAGCGCCGCCGACAGACGCGGGATAAGTTTCAGCTTCATTAGGTGGTTTCCAGCTATATGACATCGACGTTACATCATATCAATGTGCTGCTGGAGGGCAACCATGCGATATGTTGATTTATCGCATAAATGTGGCGCTTCATCCTACCTGTGGAGGTATATGCATTTATTTATCTTGCGGGTGTCTTATCAGCCAGAATTATTCTCCAGCAGGCCTGGAGGCGGCCCGGAAGCCACTAGCGCGTTGGGTGTTTGCCGGTTTTCTGGGGTACACGCTGTCGTTTCAGTCTTGTGTTGATGCCAACCAGTCGGCTTCAATGGCGGTCCAGTCCAGCCGTTCCGGGTGGATCATCTCGACACGGCTTTCAAGCGTGTCATCAAGCTCAACCACCGTTAATACGGCTCCAGCCTTGTTAAATCCGAAAACCCCTTGTTCGGTGATGAAAACCCCTTTGAGGCGCTCGCTCACCGAGCCACTGATCAGCGAGAAGAGAGTGTCGTAGTCAAAAACAATGCTGGGGCCGAAACGCCATCCACAGCTATGGTAGCCCTCGCCCGCATTCTCTGCGCGCTGGTAGCCGCATTCAGGTAGAGGCGCCTCTTCCACTACTGGCGGCGGCCTGTGATGATGACCGTGAGTTTCGGGCTGCTGGAAACTGCTGGGAGGCCGTAGCCAATCCGCTTCAATTTGGCCTTGCTCGACGGTTTTCAGCGGCTTTTGGGATTCGCCGGGCAGGAACGCGAGATAGCGTTGCAGGTTGTTCAGGTCCTCACTCCCGTAGAGATCCGATCTGTTCGCGACAACCAGGTCGGCGACTTCAATCTGCTGGCGAAAAGTATCACTACGTAGATAGCGCTCATCCATGATGCACCGTGCATCTACCAGGGTGAGCGTCGCGCGAAGGTCCAATACGCCGTTCCGGGCTCCCTCAGATAGCGTTTCAAGGACTTCCCGTGGATGGCCAAGTCCGGTTGGTTCAATCAGCAACCTGTGAGGTCGCGCCTTTGCAAGAAGCTGGTTCAGCGCGACCTGCATGGGCAAGCCGGCAGCACAACACATACAGCCCCCGGGGACTTCCCGAATATAGACTTCGTTGTCCTGCTCCGGCCCGAATAGCGCACCATCAACCCCGACCTCACCGAATTCGTTGACCAGTACAGCCCAGCGTTCAGCGGCGGGCTTATTTGCCAGTAGGTGCTGAATTGCAGTGGTCTTACCTACGCCAAGGAAGCCGGTAATGACATTGGTTGGTACTTTCTGAATCATTTTATGACTCTGAGCATTGGGTGGCCTGTCGCGCGCACTCGTCACATAGGCAATCCAGTTCCAGCTGGGAGGATTTCAATTGAAACCCGGCACCGGATACTGCGTCGCGCAAGGCGGAAATGACTTCTGGACTGATACCGATCTCGCTGACCTTGTTGCAGCCCCCACAAATCAGAAACTGCGGGGTGCCATGATGATGATCGCAGTTGATATGCGCGCAGGCTAGATACTTGTTTTCGGAGTTCAGTTTATGGGCCAGATTTTCTTTCGCAAGAAAATCCAGCATTCGGTAGACGGACATCGCCGGTATCGGCTCACCGTAGTCCTGAAGATACTGATCAACAATATCGTAGGCGGAAAGTGGTTTACTGGAGCGCAACAACACCGCGAGCACATTCTTGCGTTTTTCAGTCAGGCGCGCCCCGGTCGCTCGACAGGAGTCCTCGGCGGCCCCGAGCGTTTGTTTTACTTGGCTCGCATTCATCGACTACTGCAATTTCAACTGGCGGTTTTCCGAGGTAAGTACACCAGCGCCTTGGCGGGTGGCGGTGAGCCACTGGGCTTCAATTGACTGGATGCCCGGGAAAGGGTCGAACAGGTTGACGTAGACACTGTCGAGCGTCTTTACCCTGTCGCAGCGATAGTGGTAAGTGGCACTGAAAGTCGTATGCTCCGAGTGCTCCGAGTGCTCCGAGTGCTCCGAGTGCTCCGAGTGCTCCGAGTGCTCCGAGTGCTCCGAGTGCTCCGAGTGCTCCGTGTGGCTGGCGTGGTGCGTGGGCGCGACCTCAGTACTGCCGCCCGTATATGGGGACGTCACATCCGCCTCCTGTAGCTGACATTCCGCCCCACCAAACTGTAACAGTTTTGCCGGCGAAGCGAGCTTCTGAGCAGCTGTAACCAGCGCCTGGCGCTGTTGCTGATTCTGCGGCTCATGCTCAAACCCGACCAGGTTGGCACCTGGGGACTCGAAAGCAATATGCAGCGCGTCTTCACTGGCGGCAATGGTTAACAGTGCCTCACCGTGCACATGTGCCCCATGTTGCGCGGTGACATCGCCTGCCATCAGCAGCATGGAAAAGAGCGTCAGTCTGGGCAAGTTGGTCACGTCTTTTGGCCTCATGTCGATACCGTCCGTCCAGTGTATGTCGAAGTCGATGTTCCGCCTATGCTGCGCGCTCACTAGGGTAAAACCCGGAGTCACACACTTGCATAATATTGATGTTACACCATATCATCGAGAAACAGGAATATTCAACTGCAGTGACGCCCCTTATGTCTTTGATCTCCGAGAAAGAGCTGCTGGAGATGCCAGCGACCGAGTATATGAATGCCCAGCAACTGGCGTTTTTCCGCCACCGGCTGCAGCAGCTAAAGCAGGAAACCCGCACCGAAATTGATAGTGCCCGCGAGGCCATCGCTACCGCAGATCTGCATGCAGCGGATGAGCTCGATCGCGCGGTGGCGGAAGAGGAAAACCGTCAGTGCCTGCGGTTCACGGAGCGAAAATACCTTTTACTGCGCAAGATTCAGCGTTCTCTGGATAAAATCGATGACGGCAGTTATGGCTATTGTGAGGTCAGCGGCGACCCGATCGGGCTGAAAAGACTGCTGCTGCGCCCCACGGCCGAGCTCTCCTTTGAGGAGAAATCCCGCCAGGAACAACAGGAGCGCAATTTCCGCAAACAGCGGTAAAATGTGTGGTCGCGCCTCATTGCAGCCGCGACCCTGTGGGAATGCCGTTACACCCTATCAGTACCGTCTGTCGGTACCGATTCTCTCGCTCCGACCATAGCGTTAGCGGCCCTTGGCCTGCTGGAGTATCTCGGCCAGTTCTGTGACATTGTCCACCACATAATCCGGGGCCGGCGCCAGTGGGTAGAGCGCTTTTCCGGGGCGCGCGATAAACGCGGTCTGCATGCCCGCAGCCTTCGCGCCAGCCACATCCCATCCGTGTGCAGCCACCATCAGCGCTTCGTCCGGCTGTACACCCAGCTGTGCCAATGCCCAGCGGTACGCACGTAAATCGGGCTTATAGATCTGGATATCTTCGATGCTGTAACGTGCCTGGAAAAATTGCGTCAAGCCGGCATTTTCAAACTGGGTCTTGACGCCATTGTTGGAGGAATTGGTCAGGCTGACGAGTTTGAACCCCTGTTTATTCAAGGACTTCAGCCCCGGGATCACATCCGTATGGGGTGGCAGACTGAGCAGCGGTGTGACGATTGCGGTTTTCGCCTCCCCTTCCGAGAGCTCGATACCATTATTTTTGGCGACCATCATCAGAGAGGCCACCCCAATCTTACCGAAGTCGTGATAATCACCGGTCACTGTGGTAACCAGCGAATTATGCAGCATGGTGGAAAACCACAGTGGCAGCAGCTCTTCCCTATCCTCCAGTGCCTTACCGACCGACGCGCGCATGGACTCCAGGTCCAGTAGTGTCTCATTCACATCAAAGACGATGACTTTCGGCAGCTTCTTCACTGCAGTGGATGACTTATCCATACCTGAAACCTCCTGTGCGATAGCGGACGCTGAAAAAATCACGAGCGTTGCAATGGCAATCTTCTGTATTAATCGATAAATTTTCATAACGGTTACATTATCTGCTGTATTTGGTTTGACGCCGACGCTGGAGAAATCCTGCGGCGCCGTTTCGAATTAAGTTCGTGTCGCGGGCAAAGCTTGATCACAGAGTGAGCGCCCAATCGGGCAGAATACCCAGTGCAAACGCCTCCAATACTTTGTCCAGCCCCGTCAGCACCATGAGTCCTAGAACGAGTAGCATTGCCCCCAGTATCTTTTTGCCACGGTCGGCATTGGTCATGATGTTCCCACGCCAGCGGTCCAATAGCTTGCCTGAGACGTATGCGGCTGCCAGTAGCGCGGCCGCGGTGCCAATGCCAAAGGCGAACATGACCACGAATGCTAAGGGGATCTGTTGCCCGACCGATGCCAGAGCGATGGCCGCGCCCAGCGTGGGCCCCACGCAGGGTAGCCATACCAGGCCCAATAGCGCGCCGACCAGGAACTGTCCCCCAGCAGTGGTGTGGTCGCCACCGCCACCATTGCCGAAACGTCCGGTCAAGCGGGACAGTTGTCCGCTCAACCAATTCCCCAGTTGCGGAAACAACAGGGTCAGCGCCACCAGGATCAGCAGTACCGCAGCAACGTTACGGTAGGCGACAGGATCCAGACCAAGATTGATGAGGAGGAGCGTCAACACGGTGCCGGCCACAGCGAAGGCGGTTGCGAGCCCGAGCGCCATAAAAAAGGGGCCACTGCGGCCACCCGTGGTAGCGGAGGTCATGACGATCGGGACCAGTGGCCACACGCATGGGGACAAAATGCCGACAATGCCGGCGATCAACGCCAAGGGTATGGCGGCCAGCTCAAGCCCCATCACGCATCGCCTTGTGCAGCGGCAATCGCCTTATCCAGCTCCCGAGCAATGACCTCAGGGCGGGTCTCCGCCACACTGAACCATGTCTGCTCTTCGCCGACAAAGAGAACCAGTGTGGACTGGCGCGGTGCACGAAAATGGCGTACCCATTCCTTGTCCTGGTCGAAATCCACCACCAGTACATGAAACTGCTTATCGGGATTCTGCGCACGATATTGCTTCAGCACTTCCTGCTGCTTCGCACAGGTTGGACACCATTCGGCAAAAACATCCACCAGGACCACCTCTCCGGCAGCCTTCAAGGCCTTGAAGCGTGCCTCATCAAAAGGTTCGTTTTGCTGCGCCATTGCGCTTGTGGCCAAACCGAGCGCCAGGATAGTGATCAGGCTGAGTTTTTTTATTACGTTGTGCATTCTCGTGATTCCTTTTGGATGGTTGTAAAGCAGAGCAGCGTTCTACTCTAACCATATTTGAGCGGTCGCTCAACAAAAGGTTTCACGAGATCCTATCCACTCACCGCGCTCGGGAATCACTTCGTCGCCACGGGACAGGTATATTGTGGCGGGATCATGAATGGGTGACGGTGACCGAAAGGTCGAAGAGACTTAATGTCCCTTCTTCAGCGCATTTTTGCGCTTCCGCATTTTTTCACCCAACTCTTCCAGCTCCTCCGAGGTCATGACCTCTTTCGCCACCGGAAACATATCTTCCTCTTCCTCGTTGGCGTGGTGCTCGACCAACTCCTTGAGCACTTTGGCGCGACCTGAAAAGGATACTGAGTCAGGCTCGGTATTCTGGAGGTCCGGCAATACCAGGGATTCGACCGCGCGGTGCTCTTCGCACGCTTCATAGTACATCTTGTTTTTTGATTTGCTGGTGGCGTCCTTGAATGCCGGGTAGAAAATTTCCTCTTCCAGTGTGGTATGGATCGACAGCTCGTCAGCAATTTTTTCCAGTAGTTCTTTACGTCCTTTGACTGCACGTGTGGTGGTATCCGTCAATTGATCCAGTAGGTGGAGCACATGTTCGTGATCCTTTTTCAGAATTTCAATGGCATTCTGCGGCATGGTTCTCTCTCCCGAAGTGTGCAATCTGCCTGAAGTACAGCCCCACCCTTTTCGGTGGGGCTTTGTGGAAGTGACAATCGAAAAGTGAAATCAATTGTCCATGCAGGCGCTCGAGACCGCACTCAGTGAGCGCGATGACCACCTTCCCGCAGCCCGTATTGAGCGTAGGTATTTTTGCGGAAGGTCTGGTCAGCCATATTTGGCCAGTGGTCTTTGTCAAAACCTTCGGCATTTTTGAGCTTGTCTTTTTCAACGTTCAGGACAAAACACTTGTTTGCGGTATCTACCGTCATCGCTTCCGGCGGTACCGCGAAGAGGTCATCACCCATTCCCATAAAACCACCGAAGGAAAGCACGTAGTACGCGATCTCATGGGTTTCGGTATCAATCATGATCTCTGTGATCTTGCCCAGATCTTCACCCTGCGCATTTTTCACCGAATCACCTTCAAGTGAGGATGCTGAAAGTACTGTGGGGTTCATGGTGTCACCTATTCAACCGTTGCAAAAAGTTTGAGCGGGTTCCGGGAAGCGGTATGCATCCCTGGCAGGAACAGTAGTGCGGAGCCGCATGCGGGTACTAGATCATTAACGTATAGGTCGCGCGCTGTATAAGCCGTTCTCTTAGGTGTGGCGAACCGCCCGGCAATCGACAGGAAAAACAACGCAGATAGATAGAGTGAGTGACCCCGCCCGACTCAAATACGGTCCAGGGTCATTCGGTGTGGCACTGTGCCAGTATTTGCGCTCGATGACCGACCTGATCGTGCCCCCACTACGACGGACGACTACGATTGGTAGCGCAACACAGTTCACGCAAAATCCGGCGAATTGGTCAGCGCCAAATTTCCAATACCGGTTCTCAATTCCATATTTTTCATCGACATAGGGATGTAACAATGAGCTTTGAATACAAGCGACTCGATAAAGATGATGTCACACTGCTTCTTGTAGACCACCAGGCGGGTTTGCTGTCGTTGGTGCGAGATTTTTCACCGGATGACTTTAAAAACAACGTGTTGGCTTTGGCTGATATTGCCAAGTTTTTCAAGATCCCGACCATTTTGACCACCAGTTTCGAAGGCGGACCCAACGGTCCAATGGTGCCAGAGCTCAAAGAGGCATTTCCCGATGCGCCCTACTTCGCCCGGCCTGGCCAGATAAATGCCTGGGACAATGAAGATTTTGTGGCGGCAGTAAAAGCAACGGGCAAAAAACAGTTGTTGATCGCTGGTGTGGTAACCGACGTCTGTGTGGCTTTCCCGACATTGTCGGCAATTGAAGCGGGTTACGAGGTATTCGTCGTGACAGATGCGTCAGGTACGTTCAACAGTGTCACCCGTGATGCGGCCTGGGCGCGCATGCAGCAGGCCGGCGCGCAACTGATGAACTGGTTTAGTGTTGCCGGGGAGTTGCATCGGGACTGGCGCAACGATATCGACGGCTTCGGCGGGGTATTGGCGGACCATCTGCCGCAGTATGCGAATCTCATGCAAAGCTACTCCGCGCAGGAAAAATGATTTTCACGGTGCCGTGTGCGAACGATTTTGAGTGGCGCTCTTTGCACGTGTAGCGTTCAGATTGCGGCATACCTGCTCCATACCATCGAGTATGCGAAAGGTATGCCGCTGAATGACGTCTGGATGGATATGGTAGAGGTTATCGTTTTTGACCGCGCTCAGTCCCGGATAGGCATTCCAGTTGTTTAGCCACTGTGGGCGCGCTTCCGCCATACCGCTGGCGATAATCACCTCGGGGTTCCGCGCAAGCACCGCTTCGATACTGATTTTCGGCGCGAGAACAGCCGCATCGGCAAAGGCATTGCGTCCTCCACAGGCTTCAATCACGTCGCTGATCAGGTGGTCACCATTCAGCGTCTGTAAAGGATCATGCCACACCTGATACAACACGCTCACTGCCGGTAACGTCTCATGTGCCTGCCTGAGTGCCCGCAACCGTGACAGCCAGCGGTCAGCGGCACGGTTTGCGTGGCCCTGAGTGCCGGCCAGCGTGCCAAAAAGCCGAACATTTCGAGGAATATCCTCCAGCGTGCGAGACTCGGTGACAAATACCCTGAATCCGAAATCGCGCAGTTTTGTTATCGTGGCATCGCCATTTCCGGAACCCCAGGCGATCACGAGGTCGGGCTTCAGGGCAATGAGCGTTTCGTAGCTGATGGAATTGTATTTGCCGACCTGGGGTAGCTGCCGCGCCGCCGCGGGGAAGTCGCTGTGACTTATCACACCAATCAGTCGGTCCCCTGCCCCGGCGCTGTACAGGTTTTCTACGATATGCGGTGCCAACGCGACGATACGTTGCGCGGGCCCGGGAAGCTCCAACCAATGACCACTCGCATCCAGGATTCGCACTGGCTGTCCGGCGATGGCGCTGGAGGCGCACAGCACCAGAAGGAAGCCGATAGCGCTGAGCAGCCCGGCTGCGGGTGAAAAGCTGTTTCGCCTGACAAGGTTATCGGACATGGCATTGACCAGAATCGTTACTCATTTGCTAATACCAGTGGCTTACCGGTGATTGGATGCGTCACTACGGTTACCCCGTAGCCATATAGCTCCGAAAGGTTTGCTGCGGTGAGCACTGTTTCCCCGTCGCCATAGGCCATACAGCGCCCTTCCTTGAGCGCGAGGATACGATCACTGTACCCGCTCGCCAAAGCAAGATCGTGTACCGTCATTATCACCGCTACCCCGCGACGGGCGAATGCTTTGACGGCTTTCATCATTTCGTACTGGTGTGCGATGTCCAGGCTTGTTGCCGGCTCGTCGAGGAGCAACAAGCGGTCGCCCGCTTCTTCCGCACACCATATTTGCGCCATCACTCTCGCCAGCTGCAGGCGCTGCTGCTCACCGCCAGACAGTGTCGGGTATAAGCGACCCGCCAGATGTGTGACGTCGAGGGCCGCCATGGCATCCATACAGATTTCCTGGTCGCGGGCGAGTCCGGTAGCGTGAGGGTTGCGGCTGAGAGCCACCAGCTCGAGACCGGTAAACGCAAAAGAAAGCGGATTGTGTTGTGGCAATACGGCGATCTGGCTGGCCCGCGCTCTTGGTGAAAGGCTCTGGATCGGCGCCCCTTTAAAAAGGACTTGCCCACAGCTAGGCGCCGATTCCCCGCAGATTGCGCGCAGCAGGGTGGATTTTCCCGCGCCGTTGGGACCAATTACACAGATGAGCTCTCCGGCGGCAATGTTCAGGTCTACATCGCGAACCAACGAACGCTGTGCCACACGCACCGTCACATTCTGCACCGCTAACAGGGCCATCAGAGCGCCTCCCGGTTGCGTTTCAGCAGGGACACAAAGAATGGCACCCCGATGAGTGCGGTAATCAGGCCCACCGGAATCTCCACCGGCGCGATCGCGGAGCGCGCAAATGTATCGGAAATCAACAGCAGGCTCGCGCCGCCGAGTGCCGACAGGGGTAACAGCTGGCGGTGATCCGGCCCCACCCACAATCGCACCATATGCGGCACGACCAACCCGACAAACGCGATACTCCCAGCGACAGCAACGGAAGTGCCGACCCCCGCTGCAGCCAGTACGATCAGCCAGGTTTTAGTTCGCTCCACATCGACGCCAAGGTGACGCGCCTGAGATTCCCCGAGCAGTAGAACATTGAGGGACGCGCCGAAGCGCATCATGGTGGCGATCAGAACCGTAAGTACCGCGAGAATCAGAAAAGCGCGGGTGTAACTGGCGGATTCCAGTCCGCCCATACGCCAAAGGCTGATCCGGCGCAGCATCGCATTGTCGGCGAAATATTCCATCAGCCCGGAGAGACTGGCGGAGAACGCAGATACCGCGATTCCCATCAGCAGCATGGTGGCGACTGAAGTGCCACTTGCACTGCGCGCCACCTGGTAGACCAGACCTACGGCCACCAGCCCCCCACAAAACGCGGCGATGGAAACAACCGGTAAGCTGCCAAACGCGGAAGCCACCTGTGTCCCAAACAGAATTGCCAGGCTGGCCCCCAGAGAAGCCCCTGCAGTAACACCGATGAGTGATGGGTCGGCCAGCGGATTGCGGAACAGCCCCTGCAGCATCGCACCGCAGATCGCCAGCACGGCGCCGACTGCAGCGGCAAGCAAAGCCCGAGGCAGACGGATAGCCTGTACAATATCTGCGGCCAAACCACCCTCCCCCAGTCCCATCATCGCACTGGCAACCTGGGTCAGGGATAGCGATACCGCGCCAATGGCCAGTGCGGTTAAAAAGCTTGCCGCCAGCAATACGGGCAGCAACCACCAGGCAAGGTTTAACGTGCGGCGACGGGTAAGGGTCATTGGGGATGCGCCAGTTGCTTAAGCCAGCTGGAATTCATGGCGCTGCCAACGGTGTCCGCGAGCCGATCCAATTGGCGTTCCCGGTGCCCCTGCAAATCCAGTGAACGGGGCTCGCTTAGACCGGCCCACCGCAGAAGTGCCTGTTGCGCGGCACCCGCGTCAAATAGCCCGTGAAGATACGTGGCCAGTATCTGCCCGTCATCACTGATGGCACCATCGGCGCTACGCTGGCCGTTATCGGCCACCAGCTGGGTCAAAGGTCGCTGCAGTGCCGGCCCCCGTGAGATGCCACAGTGAATTTCGTAGCCCTGAACCGGAATCTCCTTCTCGCAGCTGTCCATGGTGAGAAAACCGCACACGTTCTTCAGCGCTTTCTGTGGCGTCAAGATGGTGGTGAAATCCAGGTAGCCGAACCCCGTTTCACTACCCGGTTCGCTCTCGACGCCCTCGGGATCCTGGATCGAGCGACCGAGCATCTGCAATCCGCCGCAGATACCGAGTATTTTCCCTCCGTAGCGCAGGTGGCGATCCAGTTGTCGCTGCCAGTTATTTTCTTTCAGGTATGCAAGATCGCCGCGCACATTTTTGCTGCCGGGCAATATGACCAGGTCACAGTCGGGCAACGGAGTGCGCGCGCTGACGAATTGCAGGTTCACCTCTGGGTGCAGGCGCAATGCATCAAAATCCGTATGGTTACTGATACGCGGCAACACCGGCACCACGACATTCAGTTTGCCACTGGCGCCGGTTTGCTGGGTGCTGATGGCATCTTCCGCATCCATATACAGATCGTGCAGGTAGGGTAATACGCCGAGTACCGGCTTTCCGGTGTAGTCTTCCAGCCAGTCGAGGCCGGACTCAAGCAATTTGATATCACCACGAAAGCGATTGATGACAAAACCCACCACGCGCTCGCGCTCAGTCTCTGACAGCAATTCCAGTGTCCCGACAATATGGGCAAAAACGCCACCGCGATCGATGTCGGCGACGAGAATCACCGGGCAGTCCACCGCCTCGGCAAAGCCCATATTGGCGATATCGTTTTCCCCTAGATTGATTTCCGCGGGGCTGCCGGCACCTTCCACAAGAATCAGGTCATACTGCGACCGCAGTCGTCGGAATGATTCGAGTACCGCGGACTGAGCAATGATTTTGTACTGTTGATAATCCAGCGCCTGCATATTGCCGATGGCCCGGCCCTGGATGATTACCTGTGCTCCGGTATCCGAAGCGGGCTTCAGCAGTACCGGGTTCATGTCCGTGTGCGGCGCAACGTGACAGGCCTGGGCCTGCAGCGCCTGAGCGCGTCCAATCTCCCCAGCATCGGAGGTGACGGCACTATTGAGTGCCATATTCTGTGGCTTGAATGGCGCAACACGCACACCCTGCCGGGCGAAGTACCGGCCCAGCGCCGCCACCAGAGTACTTTTTCCCGCATCGGATGTGGTGCCCTGAACCATCAGTACTGACATAGCGGCCCGCTCCTAGAAGTCCACGCCTTTGCGGGCTTTGATTCCCGCCTTGAACGCGTGTTTGACATCCTTGACTTCAGAAACCGTATCCATCATGGCCTGTAGTGCACTGCCGCCGCCGCGGCCCGTGACCACCACACTCTGCTCCGGCGGTCGTTGTACGATGGCGTCGAGCACCTGCTGTTCATCGAGATATTTGTAAGCCAGCATATAGGTGAGTTCGTCCAGCACCACCAGATCGTAGCGAGCGTCCGTAAGCATCTTTTTCGCTTCTGCCCAGGTCTTCTCCGCTTCCCGGATGTCACCGGCGCGATCCTGCGTATTCCAGGTAAACCCGGTACCCATCTGGTACAGCGTGACCTTAGGGCACGCATTTTTCAGGTAGAGTTCCTCCCCGGACAGCTGCGCGCCTTTGATAAACTGGATCACACCCACTTTCTGACCGTAACCCAGCGCGCGCATGACCATGCCGAAAGCCGAGCTGGACTTTCCCTTGCCGTTGCCGGTCAGCAGAATGGCGACACCGCGCTCGGTGTCTGCCGCAGCGATATGTGCATCCACCCTGGCCTTCTGCTTCTGCATGGCCTGTTTGTGCCGTGCATTTTTCTTCTGCTCGTCTTCCGACATGGTCACCTCTTGGCGGTAAAACGCTGCAAACAGCGATTTAGAAACTGAACTCTACACCAGCGTAAGCCGCCGCACCGGCGGTGTTGAAGCCGGCAATTTCCACATAGTCTTTATCTGTGAGATTTTCACCGCGCAGATAGACGGTGGTGACGTCGTTCAATCCATAGCGGACGCTGGCATCCAGTACCTGATAATCATCCATTCTGGAACCGTCAATATCCACACCGTCTGCACTGGAGCGCAGGTTCACCGCAAGGCTCACCCGGTCAAGTGGCTGATAGCTGACACCGAGGTTCGCCAGCTGCTTCGGCCGGCGCGGGCGGGGCGTGTCGTCGGCGGTTTCTGTGTCGGTATAGGTGTAGTTGGCAGAAAGCTGCAGGGTGTCAGTGAGCTGAATATCGCCAATAACCTCTACCCCACGGGACTGACTTTCGGCACCGTACTGACGATAGGTGTAGTCCCTCAGGTCGAACTCGATTTCGTTGTCGATAATCTGGTCGAAGAGTACGAGTTCCAGGTGCAGTGTATTCTCCCCGAAGTATTCGATACCGAGGTCCACACCGCGGCTTTCTTCCGGTGTAAGTGCCCCCAGTGCCGGATTATTCTGGGCCCGGTTGTAATCAATTTCGAACAGGCTCGGTGCACGGAAGCCGGTACCGTAGCTGGCTTTCAGTTTGATTGCCCCGTTTGCCACCTGGTCTATCAGGTAGGCGCTGCTGGCCCGAAAGCTATTGTGGCTACCGAAATCCGCGCTGTCATCGTGACGCAGGCCGAAGGTAAAGAACACCCGCTCGGCAAAACGGCCCTGGTATTCCGAATAGACAGCCCACTGATCACGCTTCAGGTCCCGTACGGCATCTTCGCGGTGCTCAAGCCCGTAGACAATTCCCTGACTGGTACTGAGCTCCATGCTGCCATTCAGGTTCAGTTTCTGGATATCACCCTCGGTATCATAGGAAGCAACCCCCTGGGTGAAACTGGTGCGACTGAGGTCTGCACGGGAATAGGACAGCTCCTGTTGTCCGCCTTCTCCCCTGTGGGCGAGGCTGACCCGGGCATTTTTCTGACGGAACGCATCGGAGCACTGGTCCTGGGTAACCGGCCAGCCGCAGCGGTCGTACTCACCGGTTGCGTCCACATCCCGCAGTACCGCGTCCAGGCGCCACTGCTCCGACAGGTTCCAGCCAGCGCGGGCGTGTAGTGTCTGGTTGTTGTAGCCATCTTTGTCGCGAAGTTCAGTGTCATTGCTGCTGGTATTGAATCCCGCGGTATGCACTTTGGCGGCAGAGACAAAATAGTCCAATGCGTCGCTGCTTCCGCCGGCGCTGGCGTTGTAGCGCCTTGAATCGAAGCTCCCGCCCTCGGCGTTCACGGTCATCCGATTTCCGCTTTCTTCGCGGCGTGTGGAAATATCCAGAACCCCGCCGGCATCGGCGCCGTACAGCATGCCCTGAGGGCCGCGCAGCAACTCCACACGCGCCAGATCATTGGTCAGGATATGTTGGATATGGGCGCCGCCCTGAGTGCTGGTGGGGTCAGATATATCAACGCCATCAATCCGCACCAGGGTGCGGAAACCGTCCTCACCCCGTACACGCATGGTGGTGACCTTGCCCATACCACCGGAGTTGGAGACTGACACGGAGGGGACGCTGCGAAGCACATCCGCAAGGGACATAAAGCCGCGGGCTTTGATGTCCGCCTCCTCCAGTACCGAGACCGAAGTGGCTACCTGCCGCAGAGGCTCGCTCTGGCGGCTACTCACCACAATGATGGTTTCGAGATCAGGGATAGCGCGCTCGGTAACAGAAGCGGTATCTGTGGTAGTGGCAAAAGCGGGTACGCTGGCTGCCGAGGCAACGGCCAAGCTCAATAACGTCTTATTCAAGGTTCAACCCCTAAGGACAAAAGCACATGGGATCGAGGGAGGCGTAGCAATGCGGTGCGCCAGGCGCAGGAGGTCGTATTGCAGGATGGTAGCCCTCCGCTCCATCGTGATTCGATCAGAGGCCGGTATCGGGCTTACTGCTCGCCGGACGTGGACGAAGCAGATCACCGTTGCGGGGGCAGCGCCGGATTTCCGGACTTCCCGTTTAACCTTCTCAGCCAGAACCCAACCCGGATCGGGAACGACGGCAGAAGGCACCTCATATCGCGGGGGCGAAATTAGGGGAATGTGTCTGGAAAGTCAAACCCGGGAGAAAAGCGCTGGACTCTGGGATTTCAGAAAGGCCGGAATGGCACTTTCCAGCCAATACCGCGGCTTCCACAGACTGCCACTGACAAACCCCACATGCCCTCCCCGCTTACTGATCCCGAGGGTGACGGACGGGCTGACATCCGACGCCCCTGGCACCGCCCGCGGCGACACGAACGGGTCATCGAGGGCGTGGATCAGGTAGGTTGGGCGCGCGATATCCATCAGGTGGGGTCGGCTTGAGGCCCGGGTGTAGTAGTCATCCACACCCCTGAAACCGTGCAGTGGCGCGGTAAAGTGATCGTCAAAGTGCCGAAAGTTGCTGAAAGCACGGGGGCGATCCAGCGGCGGCATCTGGCGGGCCAGTTGCGGGTCCCGGGCTTTGCGGCCCAGGCTCTTTTTCAGGCTCTCCAGCAGGTGTCTCTGATAAACCTTCGAAAACCCGGTATTCATTTGCTGGCTGGACAGGTGCAGATCCAGGGGCGCCGATACCGACACCGCGGCGCTCAGCGGGCTGTTCGCGCCATCTTCCCCAAGCCACTTCAATAGCACGTTTCCGCCGAGGGAATAGCCCACCGCCATCAACGGGGTATTGGGATAATGGGCCCTGAGCCGGCCGGCTACCCAGCGCGGATCCTCGCTATCGCCACTGTGATACGCCCTGGGCAACAGGTTTGGTACCCCCCCGCAACCGCGAAAGTGCATGACGGCCACCTGAAAGCCCGCTGCGGTAAGCGCGGGCATCAAGCCCTGCACATAGGGGGATTCCACGGAACCTTCCAGCCCATGCAGTATAAGTACGATAGGACGTTGACGATCGTCTGCGAGGCGCGCGGGTGTGTGTAGCGCAATGCGGTCACCATCCGGTGTATCCAGCCACTGGGCCTGGGTACGCACCCAGGGTTTAGCGCGGTGAAATACCGGAAAAATTGTTTGCAGGTGGCAATTGGCGAGCCCTATTCCGGGGGTAAACGCTTCGCCGAATGCTTGCGACTCGCCGGTTGCGGGGATGGATCGATTCAAAATGCGCTGTGCCCTGGTGGTGGCGTATTCGGGCCGCTAGAGTAGCCCCTGGCGGGCGCCGATTCCAGCCCACAGCGCATTCGTTAACTGGCTTCCGGTGCCGTGACCTTTTCGTAGAAGCGGTATTCGCCGTTCGATTGAATGGCATACACCACATAAGGCTCGAAGTTTTTCCCCCGGTACATGCCGGGGCTTCCCTGCGGCATTCCGGGAACGGCCAGCCCGATACTGTCTTTCGGGGGATTGGCGAGAAATTTACGAATCAGTCGCGCGGGTACATGGCCTTCAAACACATACTGGTTATTCCATACCCCGGTGTGGCAGCCCTGCATCGGGGGTGGGACCTTCCACTGTTGCTTGACGCTGGCGGTATCCAGGCCATTCTCGCTGGTGACGGCAAAGGCGTTGCTTTCAAGGTGTTTGATCCAGTCATTGCAGCATAGACAAAACGGTGACTTATACACGGTAATCTGTTCGCCGGCCTGTGCCGTTGTGCTGGGTCGCGCAGTGTCGCTGGTGGTTGATGTGCACCCGCTCATGAACGAAAAAATTACAAGACAGCTCAGTGCGTATTTCGCACAACCCAGAAATTCAGACAGCTTCGGCATAGTAAATCGCATAGTGTTGTTGGTGATCGGTCCAGTACTGCTGGGGCTGAAATCCGGTTGAATGCAACAACTCTTCCAACGTTGCCAGCGTATATTTATGGCTGTTCTCTGTGTGGATGGTTTCGCCTTCGGCAAAATGGAACTGGCGGCCACACACTTCCACCACCTGCTCTTTCAGGCTTACCAGGTGCATTTCCACCCGACGACGCAGCCGATGGTAAAATGCGCGGTGTGCAAACGCGTCGATATTGAATGAACCATCCAGTTCACGGTTAATTCGGTGTAACAGGTTTTTATTGAATGCTTCTGTGACGTGATTGCTGTCGTGGTAGGCCCGTTCAAGCACCACTGAATCTTTTACCAGGTCTGCCGCCAGCAGCAGGCCATCCCCTGTCTGCACCTGGTCCGCAAACAGGCACAGTAACGAGCGCGCCTGCTCCGGGGTGAAATTGCCGATGGTTGAGCCAGGGAAAAACACAACTTTGGGGCCGGCCGTCGCTGGCAGCTCCCGCCATACGGCTGGGCTGGTAAAGTCGCCTACCGCCGGAGAGATCGGCAGTTCCGGCATGCGCTGCTGAATACGCTCGCGCGCAGCGAATAAAATCTCCGGTGAAATGTCCAATGGCAGATAGGCAGCAGGCGTGTGCATCGCTTGCAGGAGCGGTTCTGCTTTCGCACAGTTCCCTGCACCCGGCTCAATCAGCGTGACGTCCGGGCCAAGTGCCTGCGCCATGGCGTCAATTTTCCGGGCGAATATATCGGCTTCGGTCCGCGTCAGGTAATAATCTTCCAACGCGCAGATTTCTTCGAACAAGCGGGAGCCCGCCTCGTCGTATAGGTATTTGCAGGGGAGCGTTTTTTGCGCGGCATTGAGCCCCGCCAACACGTCCTGCTCAAATGCCTGTACTACGGCAAATCCCTGTGCCGCCATATTCATAAATCATCTCCTGCCAGACGGATGCCGGTAAATTGCCAGGCTTGATGGGGGTAAAAGAAGTTGCGATAGCTGATACGGATGTGGCTGCGCGGTGTCACACAGGATCCGCCACGCAGCACCATCTGATTACACATGAATTTTCCGTTGTACTCACCGACCGCGTCGCTGCTGGCGCGGAACCCGGGATATGGCTGGTACGCACTTGACGTCCATTGCCACACATTGCCGAGAAATTGCGCACTATCCCCTGCGCCGCTATGGGGAAGCGTTTCCTGTTCGCGGACCGGGTGAAAGTGTCCGGATTCCAGAAGATTGGCGGTGCGTTGCGCGTTTTTATGACAATGCAGCCAGGCGGCAATTTCCCATTCGAATTCGGTGGGCAGCCGGTACCCCGCCCAACTGGCGAATGCATCCGCCTCGTAAAAGCTCACATGGCATACGGGCGCATCGAGATTGATCGGGCGCAATCCTCCAAGGGTGAAATGCTGCCATTCACCATCCTGCTCCTGCCAGTAGAGCGGCGCGTGACGACCGCAGCGCGTGACTTCGGACCACCCATCCGAAAGCCACAGGCGTGGGTCCCGATAACCGCCGTCTTGCATAAATGCCAGATACTCCCGGTTGGTGACCAGGCGGGTGGCAATGCGGAAGGCTGGCTGAAAGCGCTGGTGCGCCGGCCCCTCATTATCAAAGCCAAACTGCAGTCCGTCGCTGCCGACGGTGTAGTTGTCTTCGGGGATGCGCAGCCAGTGCTGATCTACCGCCGGCTCTTCGTCATCACGGTCTTGCACCGCAACGTGGTCGCGGTAACCCGGACACAGAGGGTTGATGGACAGCGCATGTTTGATGTCCGTAAGCAGCAGCTCCTGATGCTGCTGTTCATGATTGAGGCCCAGCAGCAGAAGGTTGGCAAGATCCGTGCTGACCTCTTCTTCCGTCAACCAGCGCTCAATTTCCACATCAATATAGCGGCGATAGCGCTCAATCTCGTGCAGGTCGGGCCGCGAGAGCAGACCCCGTTGTGGGCGGGCAAAGGGAGTGCCCAGTGAGTTGTAGTAGGAATTGAACAGGTGATGATAGCGGTGATCAAAGGGATCGTACGCTGGCGCGTGTGGTTGCAGGATAAACGTTTCAAAGAACCAACTGGTATGTGCCATATGCCACTTGCCGGGGCTGGCATCCGCCATGGACTGCAGTTGCAGGTCCTCGGCAGACAATGGTTCGGTGAGCGCTTCAGTCTGTGCGCGCACGCGTTGAAACTGATTCAACAGTGCGACGCGCTCGTCGACGCTGAGATCGCGTCCTTCGTCATCGCCCCAGTAAAGTGAGGCTTGGTCATTCACATCCGATGATGAAACAGCGGAATCCAACTCCGAGGTCAGGTTCATTCCATGTCCCGAGAACTGCATTAGGTGCTTTTGATCATACATCCATTACCGTGGATTCCCATGCAGGAAGCCACTTTGGCGCAGTAATTGGCGCCACTTCTTCCACGGAGCGCGGCGCCCTGCCCCAGAACGCAGAAAGGGCCGGCTTAGCCGACCCTTTCTCTGGCGCGAAACGCCAACTTTTGACAGACAACCCAAACTTAGAAGCGCACGGTGAAATCTGCACCATACATACGCGGCATAAAGCGCCATGCGGGGCTGGCACCGATGGCCGCACCGGTACCGCCGTAGCCGCCGGCAATTTCTTCGTCGGTGACGTTCTGCACCCACAGAGCCGCAGAGTAACGGTCAGAAGCGCTGTTCCAACCGGCACGCAGGTTCATCAGCTGGTAGTCCGGAATCACGCGGGCCGGGTCACTGATGGAGCCAACGCGCTCGTCGGTCCAGTTGTAGTCACCACGCAGTACCACGTCACCGCCGGCTGCCAGCTCCCAGGTATACTCCGCCATCAGGTTGAACTTGTTCTCCGGGGTGCCCACACGGGGCTGGCCTACACGGGAATGCTCTTCTTCGGTTTCACCGATCGCTTCAATGATCTGATAGCGGGTGTACTCGGTATCCAGGAAAGAGTAGTTACCTGCGATAAACAGGCTGTCGGTAGCGGCCCACTGAACTTCAAACTCCGCACCGCGACCTTCGGCATCGGCATTGCGCAGGTAGTAGTTCGGAATTGGCGCACCAACGAGGTCCAGCTGCTGCAGGTTTTTGTAATCGTACGCAAATACGGAGGCGTTAAAGCGAACCGCGTTGTCAAACAGGCTGCTCTTCAGACCAATTTCAAGGTTGGTGACACCCTCCTGGTCAAAGGATGGGTCGATACCCGGCGCTGCACTGAAGCTGTTGAAACCACCGGCCTTAAAGCCATCCGCCAGTGAGACGAAGGTCATTACGTCGTCGTTCCAGCGGTAATCCAGAACGATACGGCCAGAGAGATCGCTCCAGGAGTCGCTCAGATCCTGACTCAGATCGGCAATACCATTGTTGTTGAATGCCATACCGAAGCGCTCGGCCGGAATACACGGCGGCGCTACCGCGTTATCGCAGGACGGCACGGCTGGCAGAGGCATCTGCATCATCACGCTGCCATCCGGCGCCATGATATCGACCAGCCCGCCCGCAAGCGCGATCGGCAGAGTATTCTGATAGGAGCTGACGATGGAGAAATCTTTCTCATCGGCGGTATAACGCGCACCGATGGTCAGGTCCATTTTGTCGGTCAGGCTCCAGGTGGCATCACCGTAAATCGCTGCGGAGCGGTAGTCGCCGGTATTGAGTACCGATTCATTCCAGGGGGTATCGGCCATGACCCAAGGGGTAATACCTGCCATCAGCTGAGCAGCCATCTGCTCACGATTCAGCATACTGGCAGTGATACCCGCAGGCGCGCCCAGGCTGGCCAGAAGTGCATCAGCCTGACCAGACTGCACCATCAGGTCGTAGAGGAAAGTAGATACGGCAGCACCTTCGAGGCCACCGGCGATCATCGCCTGGCGTTGTTGGTATGCCATCTCTTCCACTTCCGTGGTGGTCAGGTCCAGTCCAAGTGCTTCTACCTGCGCTTTTACCCCTTCATATACGGCGAAGGATTCCAGCGAGCCGGCAGTGAAGTAGGCATCTGCTGTGTGCTCCAGCTCTTCACGGGAGTATGAAGCACCCAGGGTCCACTTCAGGGTATCGGTCACGCCGTTCAGACGGAACTCCCGCGAGAACTGGGTCTGATCGTCAAAGTTGGCGGAGCCGAACATGTAATCCGGATTCGCGGTACCGTCTTCGTCCTGCTGCAGATGGGCTTCAAAGCCGCGGTAGGCAGTAATAGAGGTGAAGGTAAAGTTATCGAAGTCGTGAACAACAGACAGCGAGGTGCCCCAGGAATCGCGATCCTCAATGGTCGGGGTATCCAGTGCGTAGTCGCCGAACACGTCGGTACCACCAGCTTCAGCCTGCAGTGAAGGCACAATCGAGGTGCGCAGCGCACTGCCCTGATCCATCACGCCATATTCCGCGCGCCACAGCACTTCGGTGTCCGGAGTGGGCTCCCACAACAGGGAAGCGCGGTAGGTCTGGGTATCAATATTCCCGACTTCAAAATCGTTGGCCAGGTTCTCGGCAAAAGAGTCGCGACGGTTGGTAGAAGCCGTAAAGCGGCCGTACAGGTTGTCGGCCAGCTCGCTATTCAGCAGCAGGTCGGTCGACATACGACCGTAGTTACCCGCGGTGAGGTTCAGCTCGGCGGTATTTTCGGCCTGCGGCTTCTTGGAAATGACGTGAATGGCACCACCGGTGGCGTTTCGGCCAAACAGTGTACCCTGCGGGCCTTTCAGTACTTCCACACGCTCGATGTCCGCCAGGGGTATCTCGGCGCCGGCGCCACGGCCTGTGTACACGCCATCAACATAAACGGCGACAGCGGGGTCAGAGCCCACGGTGAAGTCACCGGTCTCGATACCGCGCACGCTGTAGGTAGGCTGCAGCGGGGTGTCATTGTTCATTTCCACACCCGGGGTAAATTTACCCAGGTCCGTCAGATTCTTGACACCCATGGCCTTCATGCTGTCGCCGGTAAATGCGGAGATGGCAATAGGCACGTCTTGCAGGTTTTCCGCGCGCTTCTGCGCGGTTACAACCACTTCTTCAATTTCTGCGGCGTAAGCGGCACTGCTCATGGCCGTGGTGACAGCAATGGCAGCGGAGAGAGTGGTCAGGGAAAAGGAACGGTTTTTTCCGGACTGATCGGCGTTGTACATCATCGCGTCCTCGCGTTTGTAGTTATATGAAAAGCGTGATGGAAATTGGTCGTTATTGATAGTTATGTTGGGCCATCTTACGTCTACCTCGGTCCCAATAAAAGCTTGTTGTGACCTTTTTCTTGTGACCGGTCAGTTTTGCAGTATTTCTGGGTGGTATTCTGCGCCAATTTGGCGCATAACACTACAGAAAGCGGGTTATCGTGACCGATTGGTGTCCGTCGGTAACCATTTCAACGGTGCGATATGCTGATAGACTCGCTGAATCGGAGGTTGGCACACTTTGGTTATAAGGCGCCAGCTGTCCCAAAATAACAACGACCAATCAAACTTCGAGAGATCCCGTGATGTTGACTTCGAATCCCTGGCCACGGCGACTGCTGCGCTGCGCTATTGCGGCATTTGTCCTTTTGTTACTTGTGCTTGCGGCGACCTGGTTCTGGCTGCGTCAGAGCCTGCCGATTCTCGAGGGGGCGCTGGAGACCGGGGCGCTCCAGAAACCGGTCTCCATTGAACGTGATGCTCAGGGCATACCTTTTATTCACGCCGATACGCGCACGGATTCCGCGTTTGCACTCGGGTTCCTGCACGCACAGGAGCGTTTTTTCCAGATGGATTTGTTGCGTCGCAACTCCGCCGGCGAGCTGTCCGAGTTGGTTGGCGAGGCAGCGCTGGCCCACGACCGGGAAATCCGCCTGCACCAGTTCCGCAAGCGCGCGGAGCGCAATGTCGCGGCTATGCCGAAAGACCAGCAGCAGCTGCTACTGCAGTACACCGCGGGGGTAAATTTTGGTCTTGCCGAGCTCGGTGCGGCTCCCTGGGAGTACGCGCTGCTACAGACCGCCCCCCGGGAATGGGTGCCCGCAGACAGCCTGCTGACCATCTTCAGCATGTACATGACTCTGCAGAGCAATTCCGGAAATTTCGAACGCCGGGACAACGCACTGGCACAGTTGCTGCCCGATGACCTGTACCACTTTTTTGTTCCTAAAGGTGGCATCTGGGATGCCCCGCTGATCGGCGACGCCCGCGGCCCACTGTCGCTGCCGCGAACTCATATTGCCGCTCTGGTTGAAGATGGTGAGCCGATGGCTTACGAGCCCATGGAAAGTGAAGACATGATCTTCGGCAGTAATAACTGGGTGGTCGGTGGCGCCCTGACTGAACACGGTGCGGCCATTGTCGCCGACGATATGCACCTGGCAATTACCGTACCCAATATCTGGTATCGCGCCGGTTGGAATGTGCCCGGTACCGACTTCGAGATGCGTGGCGCTACCCTGCCCGGAGGCCCAATCATCGTGGCGGGCAGTAATGGCAAGGTGGCCTGGGGCTTTACCAACACCACTGCGGACTGGGGTGACCTGATCCCTCTGGAACTTTCTGAAGACGGCGCGCAGTACCGTACCCCGGAAGGCTGGCGTCCATTTGAGACCGTTGAGGAATCCCTCGCGGTCAAAGGAGCGCCCGCCGAAGTCCTGCAGGTGCGCAAAACCATCTGGGGGCCCGTGATTGGAGAGGACCATACCGGCACTCCCCTCGCCTACCGCTGGGTTGCCCACGATATCCGTGGAGCCAATATGAACCTGCTGCTGATGGAGACTGCAGGCACTACCCGCGCGGCCATGGATCTCGCACCACAACTCGGCATCCCCCACCAGAATTTCGTGCTTGGCGACAGTCAGGGCAATATCGGCTGGACCGTGGCGGGCCCGATCCCCCGCCGGGTGGGGCTGGAGGGCAATCGCTCGGTGAGCTGGGCAGATGGCACGGCCTATTGGGATGGTTACCTTTCGCTGGAAGAGCAGCCCCATATTTACAACCCGCCCTCTCACCGAATCTGGACTGCGAACTCCCGCACCATGGACGGCGAGTATTTGCGGGTGATGGGCGACGGAGGTTATGCACTGGGCGCCCGCCAGCAGCAGATTCGCGACGCCCTGTTCGCCAAAGAGGAATTTACCGAGCAGGACCTGCTTGATCTCCAGCTGGATGACCGCGCCGTATTCCTTGAGCGCTGGCAGCAACATTTGGCCGGGTTACTGAAAGACAATGCGGAGTATGCGGACGTTCTGGAACAGGTGGAAAACTGGGGCGCTCGCGCCAGCGCCGACTCCGTGGGCTACCGCATCGTGCGCAATTTTCGTCTGCGCTTTATCGATCTGGCCACGGCCCCGGTGCTCACCTATATGAAGCGCCACGACGAAGACTTCAAATTCGGTCGAGTGAACCGCCAGGTGGAGTACCCGGCCTGGGAGATGCTTGCCAATGAGCCGGCACACCTGCTGAACCCGGAATACGACAGCTGGCGTGATCTGAAATTCGCGGCACTGGATCTGACTCTGGAAAAAATGGCGGAAGATGGCCTGCCACTATCCGAGCAGACCTGGGGCGTGCAGAACGCGGCGAAGATCCAGCACCCGCTGGGGCGTGCGGTCTCCGCGGTAAACTGGTTCACCGCCATGCCCGCCGACCCGCTCCCGGGGGATTCCCACATGCCCCGCTTCCAGTCGGCCACCAATGGCGCTTCTGAGCGCCTGGTTGTGGCACCGGGACACGAGGAGCTGGGTATCTTCCATATGGCGACTGGCCAGAGCGCGCACCCGCTCTCCCCATTCTTTGGGAACGGCCACCAGGATTGGGTGGAAGGAAGCGCCTCGAGCTTTACCGAGAAGGAAACGGCCTACACGCTCATGCTGAAATAATTGGCGCGACTGATGTTTCGCTGAAGTTGGAGCGAAGGTGGCGATATCGGGTACGACCTTGCAAGACCTTCCGCGAGAGGGACCTCGCGGAAGAGCCCCCATGGATGGGTTCACGGCGTGTCTTGCAAGGTCGTACCCGGTAGCGGTACCGCCACTCAAAGTGCTACGAGGCTGAGATCAGGCCGTTTCGTCAAGAATCGCGAAAGACAGGAAAGAAGTGAAAAGCCCCAGGCCAAGGATAAAGGGCAATAACGGAAAGCAGATCATTAGCAAAGACGCGGCTATCCAGAGGTTCTTCACCCAATTGCGTTTGATCTTGTAAGTGCGGGAATAGCGGCGCAGGTGGCTGTCGTTTTCGTCGGGCAGCGCGATTTCACTTTCCCGGGGCAGAAAGCTCCGCACCAGAAGAGTGCAGTAAAAGCGAAACAACATCCACAACATAAAACCACCATTGGCAAACCTCCCTTTCAGTATAGATAGGGGTTTGCCAATGGATGGTGGAGTGGATGCCTAAGCTTGTGCCGAGGCGGTTACTGATACCAGCCCAGACTTTCGCGCAGCTTCACCACCCCGCCAATAATGGTCAATGCCGGCGCCTCGACCTTGTGGGTCTCGGCCAGCTCCGGCAGAGTGCCGATGGTGCCGACAATCACCCGCTGATCCCGGGTGGTACCCTTCTCCACTAGCGCCGCCGGCGTATCCGCCTCCATGCCGTTGGCAATCAGTTTCTCGGAGATGGTGGGAAGACCCGTCAGGCCCATATAGAACACCAGTGTCTGGTTCTTGGTGATCAGCTCGTCCCAGGGCAATACCAGATCGCCCTGCTTCAGGTGACCGGTCACAAAACGTACGGACTGTGCGTGATCGCGATGGGTTAGTGGGATGCCCGAATAGGCGGAGCAACCAATGGCCGCGGTAATACCCGGTACCACCTGGAATGGCACCTCCGCTTCCGCCAGCTTATCGATCTCCTCGCCACCGCGGCCAAATACGAAGGGATCACCGCCCTTCAGGCGCAGCACCTTCTTGCCCTCTTTCGCCAGGTCCACCAGCAGCTGATTGATATCGTCCTGGGGCACGGAGTGGAACTGTTTCATTTTGCCCACGTAGATGCGCTCGGCATCCCGGCGCACCAGCTCAAGCACCTCGGTGGAAACCAGGCGATCGTACAGCACCACGTCTGCCTGCTGCATCAGTCGCAGGGCGCGGAAGGTCAACAGGTCCGGATCACCGGGGCCGCCCCCCACCAGATACACCTCCCCGCTCGGCGCCGGCTTTTCTTCCCAGCGTTGCAGCTCTTCCAGGATCGACTGCTCGGCTTCCACCTTGTGTCCGCGCTCAATCTGACCAACTACCGGGCCGTTGAATACCCAGTGCCAGAAATCTTTGCGCTGGGCCTCTGGCAAGGCTGCTTTCACCTTGTCGCGCATGCGGCCCGCCAATTCGGCAATCAGCCCGAGACCCGGGGAAAGTAAGGTTTCGATTTGCGCACGCAGCATGCGCGTGAGAACCGGCGCGGAACCGCCGCTGGAAATGCCGATGGCCAGCGGGCCCCGTTCGACAATGGAAGGGAAGGTAAAGGTGCAGTGTTCCGGAGAGTCGACCACGTTCACCGGCAGCCGACGTGCGCGGGCGTCGGCAGATACCCGCGCATTGACATCGCCATCGGCGGTAGCGGCGACCACCATTTCGGCGTTGTCGAGCAGTTCCTTGCGGTAGGTACCGACGATATATTCGCCACCGCTGGCCATGACCAGCTGGCGCAGCTCGTCGGTAATGTCCGGAGCCACCACCAGCAGGCGGGCCTCCGCCTTGTTGAGTAACCGCGCTTTGCGCGTGGCAATGGAACCGCCCCCAACAATCAGACAGGGGCGGTGTTTCAAATCAAAAGCGAGAGGCAGGTAACGCAAGGTCTTGTTCCATACTGCTAGCCGATCTTTGTCGCGCCTTTCAAATAGGGGCGCAGTACTTCCGGCACCTCGATACTACCATCGGCCAGTTGGTAGTTTTCCAGTACCGCGATCAGCGTACGGCCCACTGCCAGCCCGGATCCATTCAGGGTGTGCAGCAGTTCTGGCTTGCCCGTTTCCGGGTTGCGCCAGCGGGCTTTCATACGCCGGGCCTGGAAGTCTCCCATCAGGGAGCAGGAGGAGATCTCACGGTACTTGTCCTGAGACGGAATCCACACTTCCAGGTCATAGGTTTTGGTTGCACCAAATCCCATATCGCCACCACACAGCACCACTTTGCGGTATGGCAGGTTCAGTTTTTGCAGAACATTTTCTGCATGACTGGTGAGCTGTTCGAGCGCGTCCATGGACTGATCAGGGCGGGAGAAGCAAACCAGTTCCACTTTTTCGAACTGATGCTGCCTGATCATGCCGCGGGTGTCGCGCCCGTGGGAGCCGGCTTCGGAGCGAAAGCAGTTGGTATGGCTGACGTATTTGTGGGGCAACTGATCGGCATCGACGATCTCGTCGCGGTACAAATTGGTCAGCGGTACTTCTGCGGTAGGAATGAGGTAGAAACTACGCTCGTCCTCCAGTTTGAACAGATCTTCCGCAAACTTGGGCAGCTGGGAAGTTCCGTACAGGGAATCGCTATTTACTATTACCGGCACATTGGCTTCTGTATAGCCGTGCTCTTCTACGTGAAGATCTAGCATGAACTGTGCCAACGCGCGGTGCAGCTTTGCCACTTCCCCAGTCATGACCGCAAAGCGGGAACCGGTGATCTTGCTGGCCACTTCAAAATCGAGCCCACCCAGATTGCTGCCCAGATCCACGTGGTCGCGCACTTCGAAGTCAAAGCTGCGGGGCTCGCCCCATTTGGCCACCTCGACGTTATCGTCTTCACTTTCGCCTTCAGGGACGGATTCGTGCGGCAGGTTGGGAATTGCCAGCAGGATATCGTCCAGCTGCTGTTGCAGTTCGCCGAGCGCCTGCTTGGCCTCGGTTAGCTGCCCACCCAGGGATTCAACTTCCTTCAACAGCGGCGCAATATCTTCACCAGCGGCTTTGGCGCGGCCAATATTCTTCGACTTGGTGTTGCGCTCGTTCTGCAGTGCCTCGGTGCGCACCTGCAGTTCCTTGCGTTGTTCTTCCAGTTGTTCCAGCTTTGCTGTGTCCAGCTGCACACCGCGTTTGGCCAGGGCGGCAGCGACATCGTCGAGTTGGGTACGAATCAGTTTTGGGTCGAGCATGATTAATTGATTACCGCGTTACAGATATTTCATTCCCAGCGTGACGGCGGTTGCGGTTGCCGCCACACAGACCAGGAGGCTGACCGCTACATAGGCCAGCGCTGTTAAAGGCTGGCCATTGTGCCACAACAGCACAGTTTCCAGCGAGAAGGTCGAAAAGGTGGTGAGAGCCCCGAACAGGCCGGTCATGATCAGCAGGCGCCACTCATGCCCGAGCACGCCGCGTTCCACAATCAACACATAGGCAATACCGATGAGAAGTGACCCGATTACATTGACAATCAGAGTACCCAGCGGGAAGCGGTGCTCAAACACCGGGTAGCTCCACAGGCTGATCAGGTGGCGCAAAAGCGCGCCGACTGCACCGCCCAGGGCAATTGCTATCCACTGCATGAGTCAGGTCCTTTTGTTGTTATTGCGGTCTGTCCAAAGGAGGCGTCGGGACTCGAGTGACGCTCCGCGTGACAAGGGCGGATTTTAGCGCTTTTCCGGTGCCGGGTATCGTTGCCGTGCACTGGCGCGGTTGAGCGCACGGAGCTTTTGCAGTTTTTCGTCGATTTTGAGCTCCAGCCCCCGGGGCACGGGCTCGTAGTAGCGCCGGCTGGCGATGGCCTCGGGAAAGTAGTTTTCTCCCGCCGCGAACCCGTCCGGTTCATCGTGGGCGTAGCGGTAGTCTGCGCCGTGCGCCATTTCCTTGGCGAGCTTGGTGGGTGCATTGCGCAGGTGTACCGGTACCTCGTAGCTGGGTTCGCGGCGAATGTCCGCCAGCACGCGCTTGTACGCGCTATACACCGCATTGCTTTTCGCTGCGACCGCGAGGTACGTAACGGCCTGCGCGATGGCCAGCTCGCCCTCCGGGCTGCCGAGGCGCTCCTGAACATCCCACGCATTGAGCGCAATTTCCAGGGCGCGAGGATCGGCATTTCCGATATCCTCGCTCGCCATCCGGACCACACGGCGCGCGATATACAGTGGGTCACAACCCCCATCGACCATGCGGGCAAACCAGTACAGTGCCGCATCCGGGTCCGAACCGCGCACCGATTTGTGTAGAGCGGAGATCTGGTCGTAGAAAAAGTCACCGCCTTTGTCGAAGCGGCGTACGTCCGCTGTCAGCACCTCTGCCAGCACTTCTTCATCGATTATCTGCTTGCCCCCCTCCTCCCGGGACAGATCGCAGGCAACCTCCAGAAGATTGAGCGCGCTGCGGGCGTCCCCATCGGCGCTCAGGGTAATTTTGTTCAGCACTTCATCGGAAATCACGATACTGCGCTCGCGCAGCTCCCTGTCTTCCGTCAGTGCCCGGCGCAGCATCCCCGACAGTTCCTCTTCACTCAGGCTGCGCAGCAGATACACCCGGCAACGGGAAAGCAGTGCGTTGTTCAGCTCGAAGGCCGGGTTCTCGGTGGTGGCGCCGACAAAGGTGACCGTGCCCTCCTCCACGTATGGCAGAAAGGCGTCCTGTTGGGACTTGTTGAAGCGGTGTACCTCGTCCACAAACAGGATGGTGCCGCGACCGCTCTGGGCGGCGTGCTGTTCCGCTTCGGCAACGGCCTGGCGGATTTCCTTGACCCCGGCCAGTACCGCAGACAGCGTGGCAAAGCGCGCGTCGCACTCCTGTGCCAGCAATCGGGCAAAGGTGGTTTTGCCGACACCGGGCGGTCCCCAAAGCACCATGGAGTGCAATTGACCCCGCTCCACCGCCTCGCGCAGCGGTTTACCGGGACCCAATAAATGCGTCTGGCCCACATAGTGGGCCAGAGTGTCGGGCCGCATGCGTGCGGCCAGGGGCTGATGCCGGCGCGGAGACCGGAATAGATCATTCATCGCGGATTATGTCGGTCCCTTTGGGCGGCTTGAAGTTGAACATATGGGATGACAGGTTCGGATTCGCACGCATGCCGTTAAAGCGAATGTCCGTAGTCTGCCCCATACCATCCCGTACGGTCATGGCGGAAGGTAGCCCCTTGTTGTCAAAGCGAATGACCATGGATTTGAAGGGCGCAGAAGCACGCTTCGGTGTCAGGTAATAGGCCCCCTTCTTGCTCTCCACCGTAAACGAACCGCGAATGTCTTCAACTTTACCCCCCAACAGCAACGCGGGAGTCTCTTTCATGCGGTTGTCGACCGGGCGGATGGTCACCTGCTCCAGGTCCGGATCATACAGCCACAGCTGCTTGTTGTTGGTGACCAGCAGCTGAGAATACGGCTCGCCCGTTTTCCAGCGCAGGCGCCCCGGGCGCTGAACGGAAAAGTTGCCGCTGCTCTTTTGCAGGGTTTTACCTTTCTGGTCTTTCAGGGTCTGACGGAAATTACCGGATAGCGCCCCCAGGGGTTGCAGCAGCCGGCTCAGTTCCTCACTGGCGTCGGCACGCGCATGTGCGGTGCCGAAAGTGAAGCCCAGCGCGATCAGAAAAATGCTCAGTGTGCGTTTCATTGGATGCCTTCCAGTTTGCTGATCTGTCCCTAAAGCCTAGTCGGACACAAGTGAACCCGACCTGAACCGGCAAAAATCCCCCGCGGAGGTACCGGTAGTGCCGGTCCCGCGCGCGAGCGTCAGGCCGGCGGTGGCCCCAGCACCTCGCGGTTGCCGTTGGCCTGCTGGGGCGAAACCACCCCAGCCGCTTCCATCGCCTCGATCATGCGGGCGGCGCGATTGTAGCCGATGCGCAACTGGCGCTGAACCGAGGATATGGACGCCTTACGAGATTTGGTCACAAACGCCACGGCCTCGTCGTAGAGTGCGTCCGTTTCCGGGTCGTCCTCGCCACCCTCGGTGGCCATGCCGGGTACTGGAATACTGTTGTTGGCGTCGTCAACAATGCCGTCGATATATTCCGGCTCCCCACGGCGACACCAGTCTGCCACAACCTGGTGCACCTCATGGTCATCCACAAAGGCCCCGTGCACCCTTATGGGTACCGCTGTACCCGGCGGCAGATAGAGCATATCGCCGTGGCCGAGCAGCTGCTCCGCACCACCCTGATCCAAAATGGTGCGCGAGTCGACCTTGGATGACACCTGGAAGGCCATGCGGGTGGGTACGTTGGCCTTGATCAGGCCGGTGATCACATCTACCGACGGGCGCTGGGTAGCCAGCAGCAGATGAATACCGGCCGCCCGCGCCTTCTGTGCAATACGGGCAATCAACTGCTCCACCTTCTTGCCAACGATCATCATCATGTCGGCAAATTCATCGATCACTACCACAATTGCCGGCAGTGGCTTCAGATGCGGCCGAGTCTGCTCTGCCTCCGGCACGCTAGACATAGGATCCGGCTGCCATATGGGGTCTTCCAGCGGTTCGCCGCTGGCGATGGCCTCCTTTACCTTGCGGTTGAAGCCCGCCAGGTTGCGGACCCCCATTGCGGCCATCAGTTTATAGCGACGCTCCATCTCACCCACACACCAGCGCAGGCCGTTGGCGGCGTCGTTCATATCGGTGATCACGGGCGTGAGCAGGTGCGGGATGCCCTCGTAGACCGAGAGCTCGAGCATCTTGGGGTCCACCAGGATCAGGCGCACTTCGTCCGGGGTGGATTTGTAGAGCAGACTCAACAGCATCACGTTGATACCAACGGACTTACCGGAACCGGTAGTACCGGCAACCAGCAGGTGCGGCATCTTGGCCAGGTCGGCGACAACCGGTTGCCCGGAGATATCGTGCCCGAGGGCCAGGGTCAGGGCAGAACTGGATTTCTCATAGACTTCCGCACCGATAACCTCGGTGAGGCGCACCATCTGGCGGTTTTCGTTGGGAATCTCGATCCCCACCACCGATTTTCCCGGAATTACCTCGACGACCCGTACACTGATTACTGCCAGGGAACGCGCCAGGTCTTTGGCCAGGTTGGTGATGCGGCTGACCTTGACCCCGGGCGCGGGCTGAATCTCGAACCGGGTCACCACAGGCCCCGGGAGAACCGACACCACCTCAGCGACCACACCAAAGTCTTTCAGCTTCAATTCAAGCAGGCGGGAAAGTGCTTCCAGCGCTTCGCGGCTGAAGCCGGCTTTTTTGTTAGTGTCCGCGGCGTCGAGCAATGAGAGTGCGGGGAGCGTGCCGGTCACCGGCCCCTTGAACAGCTCGCCCTGCTTTTCTTTCGCGGCCCGCGGACTCTGTTTGGGCGGCGGTGCGGTAGGCGCTATCTGAGGTGGCTGGCGCTTGGCGGTGCGCTGTTTTTCTTCTTCGACGGCGGCCTTGCGGACCACGATCGCTTCGCGGGCGACACGCTGTTCTTCCCGCGCCTTCTTCGCGCGCGCCAATCGACTGCCAATCCAGTTGAATACAAACAGCACGCTGCGGCCAATATCCTCAAAAAGCTGCAGCCAGGACATGCCGGTGAATACCGTGACCCCAATGGCAAACGTGGCCAGCAGCAAGATGGTGCCGCCCACATAGCCGAGTCCCCGCTCCAGAAACGAGGAAACCGCGGCACCGATGATGCCGCCATTGGAAAACGGCAGGGGCTGTGCGGACTCACTGAAACACAGTGTGGCGATACCGGCACCGGCTACCAGCAAGAGCAACAGGCCCGCAACGCGCAGCGCAAACAATGGGCCGTGAAAACGCGCATTCTTATCGCGCAGTATCCGATACGCGCGCCAGCCAATCAGCACGGGAAACAGGTAGGCCATCCAGCCCAGCAAAGACAGGCACACATCGGCCAGCCAGGCACCGGTGGGGCCAATGGCATTCTCAACCTCCACACCGCTACCGGTATGGGACCACCCCGGATCCTCGGGGCTGTAACTCAGCAGGCTTATACCAACCAGCAGAGCACCAGCCAGTAAGGCAATCAAGGCACCCTCGCGCACGATACGCGCAATCAGGGATTCCGGAATCGCGGCCCCGGATTCAGTTTCACTCTCAGCCTTCAATGGCCACCTCGGTTATTTCATTCATCATGAAGAGCGCGCTGCATGCAGGTCTTCAGGTTGTCTGGGGCTCTGTGTACTACAGGCGTGCCGCAAATGCTACCGGGACACAACTTCACAAATTACTTTAAGTTAATATTTTAAGTGAAAAAACAATAACTTATGTGACAAACCTCCAGTACTCTTAATGTGATTGAGGGAGACGGTATGCGGCGCTGCACTGTTGGCGATACGGTCACGCAATAAAGAAGTGCAATGATATAAATTAGGTCAAACTATTGGTCACCATAGTCCCATCCCCTATCATTGCCCGCGAACTTGGGTCGGCACGTCCTGCCTGCCCGCGACCCTTTACCGACACCGGACCAGTTGGTTTCAGGCGGCGGCCACAAGGGGAAAGGCTGCGCAGAGTAGCGCAGCATTGCGATTTCCAAATCCGAAAACTGAAGTACAGTGAGTTCTTTTATGAGCAACCATCACCGCCTGATCATTCTCGGTTCCGGCCCGGCTGGGTACACCGCAGCCATCTACGCTGCTCGCGCCAATCTGAATCCGGTGGTGATCACCGGTATGCAGCAAGGTGGTCAGCTGACCACCACGACAGAAGTCGAGAACTGGCCCGGTGGCGTGCACGATCTGCAAGGCCCTGACCTGATGGTGCAGATGCAGCAGCACGCTGAGCGTTTCGACACCAACATTATTTTCGACCACATCCACGAAGTAGACCTGAAACAGCGCCCGTTTACCCTCAAAGGCAACGAGACCTACACCTGCGACGCACTGATCATTTCAACCGGTGCCTCTGCCCAGTATCTCGGCCTCCCCTCGGAAGAAGCCTTCCAGGGCCGCGGCGTAAGCGCCTGTGCCACCTGTGACGGTTTCTTCTATCGCGATCAGAAAGTAATCGTGGTCGGCGGTGGTAATACTGCGGTGGAAGAAGCTCTGTATCTGTCGAATATTGCCGCGGAAGTCACCCTGGTCCACCGTCGCGACGAGCTGCGCTCCGAGAAGATCCTGCAGGATCGCCTCATGGAAAAAGCCGAAAACGGCAATATCAACCTCTGCTGGCACCACACTCTGGACGAGGTGCTCGGCGACGACAACGGTGTTACCGGTGTTCGCCTGAAAAATGTGCAGGACGGCACCACCAAGGAGCTGGATGTTTCCGGTGTGTTCATCGCCATTGGCCACAAGCCGAACACGGATATTTTTGAGGGCCAGCTGGAAATGAATGGTGGCTACATCGTGGTTGAAAGTGGACTCAACGGAAACGCCACTCAGACCTCTGTACCTGGCGTATTTGCTGCGGGCGATGTTTCTGATCACATCTACCGCCAGGCGGTCACGTCCGCCGGCACCGGCTGCATGGCTGCACTGGACGCGGAGCGGTACCTCGACGCGCAGTGATCTCTCCCGGCGATCAGCCACGGACGCGCTTCCTGAAAGCGCGTTTCCGGTGGTATAACGAAGGCGGCTTTCGAGCCGCCTTTTTGTTTCTTCAGGCCCGCATCCGGTGTATGAGCGAACGGCATGGATGACATCCTTTCATTACTGGACCCGGCACGGGTGGAGTTTCCCAGTACACAAACGGCTTTGTCTGACCCCAATGGCCTGCTGGCAGTGGGCGGCGACCTGACGCCGGAGTGGCTGCTGGCCGCCTATCGCAAAGGTATCTTCCCCTGGTTTTCCGATGATCAGCCGATTCTGTGGTGGTCACCCTCCCCCCGCTGCGTAGTCCGCCCCCAAGCACTGAAATTCAGCCGCAGCCTGCGCAAGGTCATTCGCCAGCGGCGCTTCACCATCACGTTTGATCAGGCTTTCGCGGATGTCATGCGCGGATGCGCCGGCCCAAGACGCGATGACTCCGGCACCTGGATTACCGGCGACATGTACTGGGCGTATCTCGAAATGCACGCCCGGGGTCATGCGCATTCCGTGGAAGCCTGGCTGGATGGCCAGCTGGTTGGGGGACTATACGGGCTCAGTATCGGGCGGGTGTTTTTTGGCGAGTCCATGTTTCACCGGGCCACCGACGCATCCAAGGTGGCGTTTGCGTATTTGGTGCGACAACTGGCGACCTGGGGCTGCAAGCTGATTGACTGCCAGGTGAGCAACCCACACCTCATGAGCCTGGGCGCGGAAGAAATGCCCCGCGAGGAGTTTGAGCGACACCTGGCGCTGGGGGTTGCCGACACTCCATTTCCCACTCAATGGCCAAATGTACCGGCACCGGACCTGTTCGACGGCGACTGAACAGTCTCACCCCTTTGCAGAATGTTTGAGTTTTTGCTGACTACAAATTACCCTCGGGTCTGGTAACAGTGGTCAGGCAAAGGGGACGGCGTGAGACAATTCCGCAGTACATACGGCAAGCAGGTGGCCGTTCAGTGAGCCAGTATTCTCAGCTGGACTCCGTGCGCCTGCTCGCGACCATGCCACACCCCTGCGGCTACCTGAAAGATCAGGAAGCCACCACCGTGTTTGTCGATCCGCAAACCCCTGTGGATCAACGACTTTACAGTCGCCTTTCGGAGCTGGGCTTTCGCCGCAGCGGCAATTACCTTTACCGCCCGCAGTGCACCAGTTGTCAGGCCTGTGTGCCCGCGCGCATTCCGGTGGAACTGTTTGTGCCCAACCGCAACCAGCGTCGTTGCTGGCGCCGTAACCGCGACCTGGACGTCTTCCATCAGCACGATATCGACACCGATGAGCACTATGCTCTCTACGCCCGCTATATCGAACAGCGCCACCGGGATGGGGAGATGTACCCGCCCAGTCGCGAACAGTTTCGCAGCTTTCTGAACAACGCCTGGGGCAGCACGCGTTATCTGGAGTTCCGCGCTCGCGATCGCCTGGTGGGCGTCGCGGTCACCGACGTACTGAATGGTGGTGTCTCTGCGATCTATACCTATTTTGACCCGGACGAGGTCAAGCGCAGCCTTGGCACTTACGCGATCCTGTATCAGATCGAATGGACCCGCCGCCTGGGGTTACCGAGCCTCTATCTCGGTTACTGGATACGTCAGTGCGAGAAAATGGCCTATAAAAATCAGTTTCAGCCGCTCGAATACCTGGTGGACAATCGCTGGACGCTTAGGTCAGATCGCTCCGGCTGACCCCCTACCCCGCTTTTCCTCAGCAATTCCCGGTTTCACTTGGCCTGCGGGCGCTTTTCGTGCAAAATGCACGCCCGTCGCACCGCCGGCTTGGCGGAATAGCTAGTACACATCAATCAAAGGTTGCTGCCGCATGGCAAAAGACGATTACATTGAAATGGAAGGCGAGGTGATCGACACCCTGCCCAACACCACTTTCCGGGTAAAACTGGAGAACGGACACGTGGTGATCGCGCATATTTCTGGAAAAATGCGCAAAAATTACATCCGCATTCTGACGGGTGACAAGGTCAAAGTGGAGCTGACTCCGTACGACCTGAGCAAGGGCCGCATCACTTACCGCGCCCGCTGATTGTCACGCTGCAATTTTCCAGGTTGCAGCTGCAATAAAAAAGCCACCTCAAGAGGTGGCTTTTTGCGTTTCTGGGTAGGGGCCGGCTAGTGCAGGGCCGGTTCCGCCGTCCTGATCTTCAACTGGTCATCCTCAACAGTGACCTCGACCTTACCGCCCTCCTCTGACAGGTCGCCGAACAGAACGGCTTCAGCCAATGGTTTGCGCAACTTCTCACGAATCAGCCGCGCCATCGGCCGCGCGCCCATCTTCTCATCGTAACCATTCACCGCCAGCCATTCGCGCGCCTCGTCGTCCACCTCGAGGGTTACGCGGGACTCATCGAGTTGCGCCTGCAGTTCGACCACGAACTTATCCACCACCGTTTTCACCACACTGATATCAAGCGCACCGAACTGGATGATGCTATCGAGGCGGTTGCGGAACTCGGGAGTAAACATTTTCTTGATTTCCTCCATGCCGTCACTGCTGTGATCCTGGTTGGCGAAGCCGATCGAGCGGCGGCTCATGACTTCGGCACCGGCATTGGTGGTCATAATCAGAATGACATTGCGGAAGTCGGCTTTGCGGCCGTTATTGTCCGTCAGGGTGCCGTGGTCCATGACCTGCAGTAGCAGATTGAACACTTCCGGGTGCGCTTTTTCGATTTCATCCAGCAGCACGACACTGTGGGGGTGCTTGGTGACGGCGTCGGTCAGCAGGCCCCCCTGGTCAAACCCGACGTAGCCCGGAGGCGCGCCGATCAGGCGCGAAACCGTGTGGCGCTCCATGTATTCGGACATATCAAAACGGATCAGCTCAATACCCATGACCTGCGCCAATTGACGGCACAGCTCGGTTTTACCGACACCCGTGGGACCCGCAAACAGGAAGGAACCGATGGGTTTCTCTTCTGCACCCAGGCCTGCCCGGGCCAGCTTGATCGAGGTGCTGAGGGCCTCAATGGCCATATCCTGCCCGAACACTACCATTTTCAGGTTTTCATCCAGCTTGGCGAGCGCCGCCTTGTCGGACGCAGATACACTCTTCGCAGGGATGCGCGCCATCTTTGCCACGACGTTTTCGATTTCCGTGACGGTAATGGTATCGGTGCGCTGATCGGCGGGCAGCAGCGCCTGGTAGGCCCCGGCTTCATCAATCACGTCGATCGCCTTGTCCGGCAGGAATCGCTCGGTAATGTGTCGGTTGGCAAGCTGTGCCGCAGCCTCCAGGGCGGAATCCGTAAACCGCACCTTATGGTGATCCTCAAAACAGGATTTCAGGCCCTGCAGAATCTGCACCGTTTCCTCGACCGAGGGTTCGTGGACGTCAATCTTCTGGAAGCGACGGGACAGCGCGCGGTCTTTCTCAAAGATCCCGCGGTATTCATTGAACGTTGTAGAGCCGATACAGCGCATCTGACCGCTGGAGAGCAGCGGCTTCAGTAGATTGGAGGCATCCATTACGCCGCCAGACGCCGCGCCGGCACCGATAATCGTATGGATCTCATCAATAAACAGTACGGCATGCTCGCGCTTTTTGAGCTCGGCAAGCAGCGCCTTGAAGCGCTTCTCGAAATCACCACGATACTTGGTGCCCGCCAGCAAGGAGCCCAGGTCGAGGGAGTAAATGGTGCTTTCTTTCAGGGGCTCGGGCACTTCTCCGTCAACAATTCTTCTGGCCAGGCCTTCGGCAATCGCCGTTTTACCGACTCCGGATTCACCCACCAGCAGCGGATTATTTTTGCGGCGCCGCGCCAGCACCTGGGTGACGCGCTCCACTTCCGGTGCGCGGCCAACCAGCGGGTCGATACGCCCGAGAATCGCTTCCTGATTCAGGTTGGTGGCGTAACTTTCCAGTGGGTCGGAGCCGCCGGATTCCGCCGTATTCCCGAGCTCTTCATCGACCTGCTCTGGGGATGGGTCCGGGTTGTTGTGGGTGTTGTGGCCGCCAGAGCTCACCCGGGAAATGCCGTGGGTGATGTAATTCACCACATCGATACGGGCAACACTTTGCTGCTTCAGGTAGTAAACGGCCTGACTTTCCTGTTCGCAGAAGATGGCCACCAGCACATTCGCGCCAGTAACTTCTTTCTTGCCGGACGACTGTACGTGGAAAACTGCCCGCTGCAGGACACGCTGAAAACCGAGAGTGGGCTGAGTTTCGCGCTCCGAGTCATTTTCAGGAATGAGCGGCGTGGTTGAGTCGACAAACTCGAGCAGCTCCCGGCGCAGCGCACTGAGGTCCGCACCACAGGCATGCAGAACATCTGCCGCAGATTCGTTGTCCAGCAGCGCCAGCAACAGGTGCTCAACGGTCATAAACTCGTGGCGTTTCGCCCGTGCACCCTTAAACGCTAGATTGAGCGTTACCTCTAAATCCTTGCTGAGCATCTAAACCTCAAAAACCTTACTGGCCAATGTCATCCGGATTGTCGCTGAGTACACCCGGCATTCCTGAAGTATTGCCGGTTACCCCGGCGGGTTTAACGGCACCGGCTTACCAGCCAGCGACCTCGAAAGCGTGTTCAACCCTCCTCGCCGTGCTCGTCGTCTTCATCTGCTTCGATCTCACACAGCAATGGATGTTCATTGTCTCGCGCAAATTGATTTACCTGCGCGGCCTTGGTCTCCGCTATATCTCGAGTATAGACACCGCAGATCGCTTTTCCCTTAGTGTGCACCTGTAACATCAGCTGTGTGGCGCGCTCGCGATTCACATAGAAAAAAAGCTCCAGCGCTTCGACCACAAACTCCATTGGCGTGTAGTCGTCATTGAGCATGACAACCTTGTACATCGGGGGGCGCTTGAGCTGCGGCCGGGCTTCCGCAAGTGCGGTGCCGCCTCCCCCCTCATGGAAATCAAAGTCGTCGTTATCAGGGCCTTGATTCGAGTGTAGTTTAATGATTTGTGAATTTCCCATAGCGCTAATCAATCAATCGTCAGGAATCAGTTCACAGTACTGGCACCGAGATCGCTGCCGCCCGAAACAGGCGAAACCAGCCGCTCGGAAGCAGTCACTGAATTGGAAGTGGCGAGCGGGCATTGTAACCGCAAATGGTATGCCGCACATCGCACCGGATGGCATTCACTTGACAAGTGCGGGGCTGTTGGCTACAAGAGATAGTAACCACGCCATGTGGTTAGCGAAGGTACAGAAATAATCGTACAAATGATTTTGTCCGAATAATCAAGCGCATGAAGCGCGATAACAATAATGACAACATGTATAGGCGGCCTGCAGTCGCCCCGGCAATATTAGAGGGATTTCGCCATGCCTACCGGTACCGTTAAGTGGTTCAATAATGCCAAAGGATATGGATTTATTCTTGCTGACGAAGGTGGAGAAGACCTGTTTGCGCACTACTCTGCAATCCAGATGGATGGGTATCGCACCCTGAAGGCTGGCCAGCAGGTACAGTTCGACATTATTCAGGGAGACAAGGGTTACCACGCAGCCAATATCAGTGCGTTGGACGCGGCCCGCCCGGCACCCAGCGCAGCAGCGCCTGTCGCGCAGACTGAAACGGTCAGGGAACAGGAAGCCGAAGAAGTCCTGGACTGACTGACCGCGGTGCGGCGGCAACGTTTCCGCTACCGCACCCGCCCTGCCCCCACTGGTGACGCAAGTCCACTCCTTGCGGCTCACAATGAGCCAGTGCTGCTTGACGCCCCTGCAGTGGCACACACGTCCCAAACAAAATCCGCAACCCGAACCGATATTGCCGTCAATACAATAAAAAAGGCCCCGCACCTTTCGGTGCGGGGCCTTTTTTTGGTCAGCGGGCCAATCAAGCCATGTGCTTGATGACTTCCTCGCCAAACTCGGAACAGGACTTCAGCTCCGCGCCGTCCATCAGACGCTCGAAGTCATAAGTTACGGTCTTGGCTTCGATCGCGCCTTCCATACCCTTGACAACCAGCTCGGCCGCTTCGTTCCAGCCCAGGTGGCGCAGCATCATTTCAGCAGAAAGGATCAGTGAACCCGGGTTCACTTTATCCTGACCGGCGTACTTAGGCGCAGTACCGTGAGTCGCTTCGAACAGCGCTACGTCGTCAGACAGGTTCGCACCCGGTGCGATACCGATACCGCCAACTTGTGCGGCCAGTGCGTCGGACAGGTAGTCGCCATTCAGGTTCAGAGTGGCGATTACGTCGTACTCGGCCGGACGCAGCAGGATCTGCTGCAGCATGGCGTCGGCGATTACGTCCTTGACCACGATCTCCTTGCCGGTGTTCGGGTTCTTGAAACTGCACCAGGGGCCGCCGTCGATGGGCTGAGCGCCGAACTCTTCACGAGCCAGTTCGTAGCCCCAGTCAGCGAAGGCGCCTTCGGTGAACTTCATGATGTTGCCTTTGTGCACCAGCGTCAGGGAGTCGCGATCCTGATCGATGGTGTACTGCAGGGCTTTGCGTACCAGGCGCTTGGTGCCCTCTTCGGAAACCGGCTTAACACCGATGCCCACTTCCTGCGGGAAGCGGATTTTCTTAACGCCCATTTCTTCCTGCAGGAACTTCACAACCTTGTTGGCTTCGTCGGTGCCTGCTTTCCACTCGATACCGGCGTAGATGTCTTCGGAGTTCTCACGGAAGATCACCATATCTACCTTGTTCGGCTCTTTTACCGGAGAAGGTACACCACTGAACCAGCGCACCGGGCGCTGACATACGTACAGGTCCAGCTCCTGGCGCAGAGCAACGTTCAGGGAGCGGAAGCCACCGCCAACCGGCGTGGTCAGCGGGCCTTTGATGCTGACAACGTATTCTTTGATGGCTTCGAGGGTTTCTGCCGGGAACCAGTCGCCGCTGTAGGTTTCAGCGGCTTTTTCGCCACAGAAAATCTCCATCCAGGCGATGGATTTTTCGTCGTTGTACGCCTTGCTAACCGCGGCGTCGATCACTTTGCGCATTACCGGGGTGATATCCACGCCGATGCCGTCACCTTCGATAAAGGGGATAATCGGGGTGTTCGGTACGTTCAGAGAACCATCTGCGTTGACTGTGACTTTTTCGCCGTTGGCCGGCACTTGGATATGACCCATTAAGTTGACTCCCGTAACTCTTTGACTAAACGTCCGGCTTTTTCGGGGAAATCTCGGCATAATGCGCCCAAATTCCGCTGCCGGTCATGGTTGCCGCCCATTGTTTGCGCCGTTGCATACGCCGAGCTGGCTAAAAATCGGCGGGATTATACCAACATCCGACCACTTTTGTAGTTTCATTACATTAATAGCAGGATGCCTCGTCGCGGCGGCCCCCGGGCACCAACTTACACTGAGAGCTATGAGCAAACTGATTCTGCTGAACAAGCCCTACGGGGTTCTCTGTCAATTTACCGACCCGGAGGGCCGCCCCACGCTCGCCGACTTTATTTCCGAGCCCGGTGTGTACGCGGCCGGCCGTCTGGATTTTGACTCGGAAGGCCTGCTGTTACTTACCGCCGACGGACGCCTGCAGCACCGCATTGCACACCCCAGTAATAAGTTACCGAAAGTGTACTGGGCACAGGTTGAGGGCGAGATCACCGACGACGCCCTGCTTCAATTGCGACTCGGGGTCACCCTCAAGGATGGGGAAACCGCCCCGGCGGAGGCACGACGCATACCAGCGCCCACCATCTGGCGGCGCCACCCACCCATCCGGGAGCGTAAATCCATTCCCACCTCCTGGATCGAGCTGACCATCACCGAGGGCCGCAACCGACAGGTTCGGCGCATGACGGCAGCGGTGGGCTTCCCTACGCTCCGCCTGGTTCGCCGGGCGATCGGCGACTGGTCACTCGAAGGCCTGGCGCCGGGAGAGAGCCGCTGCGAACAGGTGAAAATGCCGGCAATTCCCGAGGCCCCGGGGAAGCCCCGCTCCAGAAAACCATCGGGAAACCGGCGAAAGCGCCCGCGCAACGCCGTCGCCCCCGGCGCTGGCCGCAATTCCCGCACGCGCAAACCACGCCGCTGACCACACCGGAGGCTACGCTGCTTATAGGCTCCCTTGAGATCGCTGAGGCCCCGATTGCCCTGACCACGTGGTCTCGGCTTCACCTGATTGGGCCCCTGGGGTATGCCGTAAGCGTGAGGCGGCATGGCGAAATTGGTCACTGACTTCATTCACAGGTAAAATGCGCCCCCATTTTCCCGTCCCAGTGGGATTTAGCGGGCTTCACAGGGTTGAAAACCCGGCCTGCCCCCTCACTGATACAACCCGGTAGTTCATGTCAGAGTCGGTATCACCTGTGTCTTCAGCATCTTCAACATTATTGCCCGCGGGTAAGCGCGTTATCGTCGGTATGTCCGGGGGCGTCGATTCTTCCGTGGCCGCCCTGCTGCTTATGCAGCAGGGTTACCAGGTGGAAGGTCTCTTTATGAAAAACTGGGACGAAGACGATGGCACCGAATACTGCACCGCCAAACAGGATCTTGCGGACGCGGAATCTGTCTGCGCACGCCTGGGGATCAAATTACATACCGCAAACTTCGCCGCGGAATACTGGGACAATGTGTTCGAGTACTTCCTGGCCGAATATAAGGCCGGGCGCACACCCAATCCGGATATCCTGTGCAATCGGGAAATCAAGTTCAAAGTTTTTCTCGAGTACGCGGAAATGCTCGGCGCCGACGCCATCGCTACGGGGCATTACACGCGCAGGCTGGATCGCGACGGCCATACCTATCTTGCCAAGGGACTGGACCCCAACAAGGACCAGAGCTACTTCCTCCACGCGGTAGGCGAAGCGGAATTCGCCAAATCACTGTTTCCACTGGGTGAACTCGAAAAACCCGAGGTCCGCCGTATCGCGGAAGAAAACGGTTTTATCACCCACAGCAAGAAAGACAGCACCGGAATCTGCTTTATTGGCGAGCGCCGCTTCAAGGACTTCCTCGAGCAGTACCTCCCTGCGCAGCCCGGTGAAATGCAAACCCCCGACGGCGAAGTCATGGGCCAGCATGCCGGGTTGATGTACCACACGATTGGGCAGCGTCAGGGGCTGGGTATTGGTGGCGTCAAAGGCGCTGGTGACCAGCCTTGGTACGTGGTCGGAAAAGACCTCTCGCGCAATGTTCTGCTGGTCGCTCAGGGGAAGCACCACCCGTTACTTTACGCCACGGGCCTGGAGGCAACCCAGGCACACTGGATTAACGGTGCCCCACCCGCGAGCACCTTTCGCGCTGCGGCTAAAACCCGCTATCGCCAGAGCGATCAGGACTGTGAGGTCATCGTTGGTGAAGATGGCAAGATCAGCATGGCCTTCGACACACCGCAGCGGGCAGTCACTCCCGGCCAGTCTGTGGTCATCTATCAGGGCGATATCTGTCTTGGTGGCGCGGTGATCGACCGTGCTACCGGCATCGGCGATGTAGAGAGTGCAGGCCCGGAACACCCACCGAAAGCGAAAGTGGCGAGTACGCCAGAAGTCAATCAATCCGCAGGGAGCAACTTTTGAGTAATTGGCGAGACCAAGCACTGGCCCTGGCCGGCGTTTTTCAGTCAGCGATCCTTGTGGAGCGACTCGCAAAGACCGGCACTGCGCCTGCGGAGCAGATGGAAACTGCGGTTTACAGTCTGTTTCAGCAGAACCCTGAGACGACCGAGGACGTGTTTGGCGGTGTCGAGAAACTGCTTCCGGGCCTGCGCGCCGCGCGTCAGCTGATCGCCACCCGCAACCACCCCGAATATGCCGACTGCCTGCGCTATGTGCTGTCGATTCTCTACCTGCAGCGCCAATTGGCGAAAAAGCCGGACCTGCTTTCCATTATTGGCAGTCGCCTGGAAAAGGCGCAACTGCAGATGGACCATTTCGGCATTGGCCACGAAAACGTGTTTGCCAACCTGGCCAGTATTTACAGCGATACCCTGAGCACCTTCCGTTTTCGCATTCAGGTTCTCGGTGACTTTAACTACCTGCAGCAGCAGCGTATCGCCAATCAGATCCGCACCATGCTGTTTGCCGGTGTACGTTCCGCCATGTTGTGGCGTCAACTTGGGGGTCGCCGGCTGCATCTGCTGTTTCAGCGTAAAAAACTGATCGCAGAAATGGACGCACTGATATCCAAATACGAATCCCTGGAACACTGATTTACCACCTTTACGCCGGACAACTATTCCGGCAAGAGCTCACTACCGGAGAGACACAATGACTGTCGAGCTATCCGCACTTACCGCGGTTTCCCCCATTGATGGACGCTACGAAAGCAAAACCGCCCCACTGCGTGATATTTTCAGCGAATACGGCCTGATCCGCGCGCGCGTCGAGGTCGAAGTGCGCTGGCTGCAACAACTGGCCCGCCATGAAAAAATCACCGAAGTGCAGCCCTTTGCCGGCAACAGCAACCAGATCCTCGACGATATCGTTGCCAAGTTTTCCGTGGAGGATGCCGAACGCATCAAAGAAATCGAGCGCACCACCAATCACGACGTGAAAGCGGTGGAATACTTCCTGAAAGAGAAAGTAAAGGGCGACGAACAGCTGAATGCCGTCAGCGAGTTTATTCACTTCGCCTGTACCTCTGAAGACATCAACAACCTGTCCCATGCGCTGATGCTGCGCGCTGGCCGCGATCAGGTTCTGCTGCCTGCGATGAACCAGATTGTCAGTGAAATAGCCACACTTGCGCAAAACTTTGCCGACGTACCGATGCTGTCACGCACCCATGGCCAGACCGCCAGCCCCACCACCGTCGGTAAAGAACTCGCCAATGTTGTCGCGCGTCTGCGTCGCCAGGTAAAGCAGATTCACGATGTCGAGCTGCTGGGCAAGATCAATGGCGCGGTGGGCAACTATAACGCGCACCTGTCGGCCTATCCGGATGTCGACTGGCAGCAGAACGCGGAAGAATTTGTC